>WRKU01000006.1 GCA_009777935.1 Coriobacteriia bacterium | reverse complement strand
TCACTCTAAGAGCTTTGTCCTTAAGGGGGCGAGTTATCGCATGAAAGAGCGAAAGGAGGAGATAAAACTCTAACGTAAGGGGTCAATTATTCCGTTGAAGCGGGGTTAAGAATGGGCGTTGTTGACATTCGACGAGGTCCAGTTCTATCCAAAGGCACGTGCATTATTAAAGCCGTTAATTGCGCATGGCAAATTTGATTATGTTGCCACGGGGTCGCTTATCTCCATTAAGCAAAACACAGACGACATCTTAATCCCTTCGGAAGTAGAATCGCTAGAGCTTAACCCTTTAGATTTTGAAGAATTCTTACTTGCCATAAATGAAGAGCCACTGGCGAATATGCTCAAAGAAGTTGCACTGTCGCCTTCTGAAGTACCAGATCTTATTCATAAAAAAGCTATGAAGAAATATCGGGAATATATGCTAGTGGGTGGTATGCCGCAGGCAGTGGTTGAATATCTTGATAGTAAGGATTTTCAAAAAGTCGACAAGGTCAAGCGCAACATCTTGAAGCTATATAGGGATGATATTACGCGTTTTGCGAAGGGATATGAAGGAAAGGTATCTGCTATCTTTGATGAGCTACCGTCCCAGTTAGCAAAAAATGAGAAGAAATTCACTCTTTCATCATTAGGCAAAGAGGCTAGGATGCGAACATATGAAGAGGCATTTTTCTGGCTAGCTGATGCAAAGATAATTAATCCTTGCTTCAATTCGACTGACCCAAGTGTTGGACTGGGCTTGCACAAAGACGGGTCTACCGTAAAATGTTATATGGCCGATACTGGCCTACTGGTTTCGCATGCCTTTGCAGATTCTGATGTAAGCGACAATAATCTATATCGTGAAATTCTCGTTGGAAGCTTATCCATAAATGAAGGCATGATAGTGGAAAATGCTGTGTCGCAAGCACTGCATGCCCAAGGGTATAAACTCTATTTTTACTCACGTCATGACAGAAACGAGCGTGAGAACAACATGGAGATAGATTTTCTCATTGTGCCAAAAGGCACGAGTAAGACAAAAGTATCTCCCGTCGAAGTCAAATCTGGAACAAGATATAAAACAGGGTCTTTGGATAAGTTCAAAAAGAAGTTTAGTGGAAAAGTCGGACAGGAAATCATTTTACATCCTGGAAATGCGTTCATAACAGGCAGCCGAATGAAACTCCCTTTGTATCTCTCTGCGTGGCTATAGCGTAAGGTCGGCTCTGAGCAGTTTAAGCGGAATAAAGCACAATTTGGGGTACCGGAATCGTGTCACACTGGTATAAGCGCCGTTCTTATCTGCTCAGCACAGGTTTGTTGTATGATGGTACCTCTCTGAAAGACTCTCTGAAGGCGCTCGAAGCGAGAAAGGGTCATCATGAACGCCCCCACCGTCGTTAAACCGGCCAAGCAGGCATATGTCGTTCTCCTCGCGGGAATCGTCCTTAACCTCATTCTGGGCGTGCTCTATGCGTGGTCGATCTTTTCGCAAGCGCTTATCGAGCAGTGGGAGTGGACATCGTCGCAGGCGAGCATGCCGTACACCCTTGCGGTTGGCTGCTTTGCGCTCGGCGTGCTGGTGGCCGGACGGTTGCAAGATAGGTTCGGACCGCGCCCCATTGCGATGCTGGGCGGTTTGATGGCGGGCAGCGGAGTACTTGCCGCAAGCTTTGCCACGCCGACGAGTACGCTGCCTGCCATCGTCGGCTTTGGCGTGCTGGGCGGTCTCGGCATTGGGTTTGGCTATGCAGCGGCGACTCCGGCGGCCGTCAAGTGGTTCGATGCGTCAAAGAAAGGGCTCATCACAGGGGTCGTCGTCTCCGGGTTCGGGCTCGCAAGTATCTATATCGCGCCACTCACCGCCTTCCTTATCGAGCAGTATGACATCGTACTCACCTTTCGTATTCTTGGCGTCGCTTTTATGGGGGTGGCGACGTTATGTGGCTTTTTGCTGCAAAATCCTGCCGAGGTGGGGGTGGGGACACAGGCGAACCTTACCACAGGCCATTCGTTAAAAGATATGGTATCAACGGTACGCTTTTACCAGATGTGGGTTGCCTTTGCTTGTGCGGCCTTTGCAGGGCTAATGATTATCGGCGTAATGGCGAGCGTGACGGCGGTGCAGGTGCCGGGCGCGAACCTCGGTTTTCTGCTGGTAGCGGCGCTCGCTATCGGTAATGCGGCCGGCCGACTCATCGCCGGGGCGCTCCTCGACACTATTGGAGCAACACGGACGATGCTCATTGCGTTTATCGGTCAGGCAATAGCGATGTGTGTACTCGGTTTTGTCGGCGCACTTGCGCCACTGGTAGTGCTGGCGGTGTTTATCGGTGCGCTCTACGGTGCCAACCTCGCCATCTTTCCAGCGCTGACGGCAACTCACTTTGGTACGGCGACGCTTGGCACCAACTACGGCGTGATGTTCACCGCCTATGGGGCCGGCGGCATCTTTGGTTCGCTCGTTGCAGGTGCCCTGTTTGACCTCACCGGGAGCTTCCAACCGGCCTTCTACGTCGCCGCCGGCCTGTGCATCGTAGCCGCGATACTAGCTCCTTTTGCAGGAAAGCGTATAGCGGTATAACATATCCCACATCAACCGCATGGCGCTTACTCAAGCAAGTTTACCTTCCCAATCTCGCAACAGCAATGTCGTAGACTTCATGATCTTCTCGTTTACCGACGGTCACGATTTCAATCAATTCAATTCCATAATCGGACTGACGAAAAATGACACGGAGCCCCAGTTTTTTGTGCTTGAGCTTTCGGCAATCCCACAACTTTCCATGCAAAGATTGGCCAACATTCATTCCACCTTCTTCAATTTTGACCAACGATTTGAGAACCTGCTTCTTCTGACTGCCATCGAGCTTATCAAAATCTTTGCGTGATAAGTCAGTAAACTGTACCTTGTATGTTACTCCCATTCGTCATCAATTCCACTGAGACCATCACGCCAATTATGGCCGGCAACTTCTTCGATTGAATAGTATCGAGGCGCAGATATCTCAAAAGGAATTCTTCTCTTACCTACAATCTGCTTGAAATAGACGGTAATAGCAGTGGTGAAGTCTAGACCGAGCTCATCGAGCGCTTGAGCGGTCTCTTGTTTAAGGTCACTGTCGAGATTAACATTTAATCTTGCTTTTGCTGCTGGAGCATTCATAGCCATTCCAATCTGTTTAATATACTCCTATTGTATGCCTAATTGGAGTACAATGCAATATATACAACTTTAGTGTACGAAGTAATGAAGCCGTTTCGTGATAATGAAGGCATTCTCACCATGAGTGTGTTTGAGCATGATGGCAGTTTGAAGTGGTAAGTCTTTACAGGGCTGTGGCATCAGTGCGCTTATAGGATCTGGAACCCACAAGCACGATTAGCTGTAAATGTTATTACATATCCCACATCAACCGCATGGCGTTGTTGCTTGAAGCGGAGTTTAGTAATGAAAAATACCGATATAAGTACCGATATATTGTATACTGGGTACTATGGAAACCCCAACCTATACGGTTACTCCCAAAGCATTGGATTTAGTAGCCAAAGTTGCCGAAATTGTTGGCGAGCTGCAAGGCTCCGGTGAGTATGCCCGTAATTTGCGCTTGCGTAAAGCAAATCGACTGCGCTCCATTCAGTCATCAGCAGCTATTGAAGGCAATACCTTAACGCTTAACCAAGTGACCGATATTATCAATGGCAAGCGGGTTCTTGCAAAACCAACAGGAATTCAAGAAATCAAAAATGCTTATGAAGCCTACGAGCATCTACTGGAGTTTGATCCTTATTCTAAGAGAGACTTTTTGCAAGCGCATAAGTACATGACAGAACAGCTCATAGATTCTTCCGGATATTTCCGCAGTGCAGGTGTAGGAGTTTTCGATGGTGACGCTCTCATCCATGCAGGTGCTAACCAGAAGTTCGTACCTAAACTTATTGCTGATTTATTCACTTGGGCAAAAACTACCGATCTCCATCCACTTATCAAGAGTTCAATAGTTCATTTCGAAATTGAATTCATCCATCCCTTCATGGATGGCAATGGCCGTATTGGGCGACTATGGCAGACACTCATCTTGTCTGAATGGAATGAACTTTTCGCATGGCTTCCAATTGAAACCGTAGTCCATGAGAATCAGCAGGGCTACTATGATGTCTTAGCTGCTTCAGGAAACTCAGCTGATTCAGGGATATTTATCGAGTTCATGCTTGATGCTATCTATCAGGCACTAAGTGAACTGCCTGTTCATAAAGTTACCGATATATTTCCCGATATAAATACCGATAAACTCTCTAAGAGCGAACTGGACTTTCTCGAACAAATCGCTGGTTATCTAGAACGAAACGGTGAGATCACGAATTACCGAGCTCAACTTCTCACAAATAAATCGCCTGCCAGCGTCAAGAAGTATCTTGTCAAATTCAGCCAGATGGGACTGCTGGAAGCAGTCGGAGAGAACAAGGGGCGTAAATATAGGATAGGCAAGTAAAGTGAGCTCAAATCCTATAACCGTACGAAAGGTGGCATTAGTGCGCTTATAGGATCTGGCTCCCACAAACACGATTAACTGTAAACATTATTACATATCCCGCATCAACCGTATGGTGTTTGTATTGTTTCGTGCAAATTCAAAAATTTCGAAAAGGATGTCTATTCTGACTTGGTGGGGTATAGGCTGTACTCATTTTTGGAACGTTTCATTTGACTTATAGGGATATAATTCTTTTCTGCAAATTGCTTCAGGTGTCTCAAAATTGACTGCTCTTCATCTGGTAGCTTATCAATATTGAGCCCGAGATATATGTGAGTTGGATTAAGCGCAATATTAATTTCACGATTCCCATCATTAATATGCCTAAGAAAGCGCCATTCCTTTTCATGCTCCCATTCTGTAGACTTAACTAGATGAGCCTGGATTAGGAGAAGCATAACCTGGTCTCTATCGTAGAGAATATGTTCCTTTGGTTTTTCAGGGAGCTTTCTAATAATGTATTTGTCTCTATAGAGTACAGGATATAAGCTGCGAATAATATCATTGTGCTTTGCAAAATCATATTCTAAACAAATTCCTTTATGTTGATTAGCATAATGGCTCCACATGATAATGTTGTCAGGTGATTTTTCTGTAAAGCAACAGACTCCAGTCGCATTCCTAAAACCTGGATGCTCTTTGTACCCGTCATTGATAACCTCTCCGAATTGCTCTTTTCGGTTATCGTCTAGAAGTGTTGATAGTGGAATGCCCGTCATTATCTCTAGCCGCTTTAGCGCCGATTCTTGCAGTTCATGACCCACGTTAAAAGTATCGAATGGATCATTAAAGTCCTCGGGACTACTAAGGTATATCTGTTTGCGTTGAAGATTTTTAATAACCCACGGATTGAGAGTTGAATATTTGTATAGTTTTGCAGGAATAAAGCTGCCCTTTTGTCTGCAGAGCTTGTTAAAATCAGCGTATGTTCCTCTTTTGCATATTGAGGCGAATTTTTTCAAGTAAATTTTAGTGTTCACTGTTATTCGTCCTTGGTTAGTTTTTTAAGCAGGCGAGCGGAACTACCCATACACTGTTTTTCATTTGGAAGGCATATTTTGTGCCTGTGAGCACCATCAAAAATGAAGGTTTATTCATTTTTTCTGTATTGACTATCTGCTGGAGCTTAAGCAAGTTTGCAGCGGCATCCTCGATTTCTCCGGCACCTAATTTCACTTCCACAGCTCCCCAGCGACCGTCTGCAAGCTGAATAATCGCATCAACTTCTAGGCCGCTTTTATCACGGTAATGGAATACACTACCATCGATGCTTTCCGCATAAACTCTTAAATCTCTGATGCAAAGCGATTCAAATAGAAAACCGAATGTTTTTAGGTCAGAAAGTAGACGCTTTGGTGTTGCCCTAAGTGCCGCAGCAGCAATAGATGGATCAACAAAGTGTCTCTTGGCGGTTGTGCGGATTGCAGTTCTTGACCGAAGCTTGGCACTCCACGCGGGTAAATCTTCTATCACAAAGAGCTTCTTCAAAGCATCTATATATTGATCAACGGTTGCACGAGATAGAGCTTCATCGTTGGCAATCATGTCGTTCAATATCGTGGTCGCTCGCGCTTCGCTGGAGATATTTCTAGATATTGACCGTATAAGTGCTCTTACTCGGTCGGGGTTCTTTTCGACGTCATCAACGTTGGAAATGTCTTCGTTTATTACTGCTTCAAGATAGTCAGCTGCAACGGTCAATGCTACTTTCTCATCAGACTCTTTTGCTGCCTCTGGCCAACCGCCACGGTTGAGAACAAAAGCGATTTCATCAATTGTGAGGTTGGACTGACCCTCTATGTTTTTTGCACCGTCAAAAAGTGCCCCCAAAGAAATCTCACCCGTTGAGTCTCCTGTTTCATACAAAGACATCGTTCTCATTTTCATTCTTGCGATGCGTCCTGTCCCAGTATGCATATCATCAGTCTTTGTCGGGACGACAGAGCCAGTCAAAATGAACTGCCCCTTTGCTCGGCGTTTATCAACCGCAAATCGTACTGCATTCCAGAGTTCAGGAGCCACTTGCCACTCATCTAACAGACGAGGAGTTTTTCCCTCAAGAAGCAAAGAGGGCTTAACTTGAGCCGTGAGGATGTTCTCTTTGGATGTGTCGGGGTCTTGCATATACAAGACGCTCTCCGCCAACTCTTCAGCAGAACGTGTTTTTCCACACCATTTTGGACCTTCAATCAGGACTGCTCCCTTTGCACGGAGAAGAAGGGCTAGTTTTTCGTCAGAGATACGTTTCAAGTAATCATTGTTCATTTGCATCACCATCAATAAGATACCACAAGACTATGAACTTTGCCATATATCTACTATGAACTTTGGCACTTATTGGATGATAGCTTTGGCCAGTGAAGTGAGTCTAAATCCTATAACCTCACTAATAAGGTTTTGGTGCGCTTATAGGATTTAATTGTGGCGGAGAGCCGGGGATTCGAACCCCGGGTACGGTTCTAAGCCGCACACTCGCTTAGCAGGCGAGCACCTTCAGCCAACTCGGTCAGCTCTCCGCGCATTTCGTGTGGAGGATGTCGCGCCCTCACGGGCTCGAATCACCGTAAATCCTCCCAATACTGCTGGAGGATGGGGAGGGATTCGAACCCTCGCTACCGGGGATGCCGGTAGACTGGTTTTCGAGACCAGCGCAATCAACCGAACTCTGCCACCCATCCACACAGGCAATAATGATAGCAGAAAACGAGGCAGAACCTAAGGAACAAGTCTCACAGGGGTGCCGACCGGCACGCGGTCGAACAGATCGATAACATCGTGGTTAAACATACGCAAACATCCGTGTGTCGTTGCCGTGCCCGCCGCACCGCCGGCAAGCGCGCCGTGAAACAGCATCATCGTGTTACGGCCGCCGAGCGTGAAGATATGCAGTCCCCGTACACCTAGGTAATCGTTCGGCCCGGGGACAAAGGCCGGGGAGCCACTTCCCCAACCGTCGGGATCGGGATTGGTCCACGAAGGGTTAATCTCCTTCAAGCCGATATAATACTCGCCGGGAATCGTGGGGTAAGCCGGTCGGCCGACCGCGCATGTATAGGTTTTAACGAGCTCATCACCATTCCAGAGCATGACACGTCGCTGGCCAATCGAGGCGGTGAGTACCGGCTCCATCAGGCTTGCACGCGTAACAACAGGTTCAATGGTATGTACGACGACCGGTACCGTATTGTCTGTCATAGCAATCCCAGAAATTGCCTGTTCAATAGCGGTAATAACCGCAGTCATCGTTGGCTCAATATCGACGGCACGTCCGGGCTGCTCATCGGTAATGAATGGCGTGTAACCCTCGAAAGAGAGCGTAGCATCGGTTGGTGCAGCGGTAAACGTCTCCACGATAATCGCTGCCAACGTTTCAAGCGCCGCTGTATCTAGCGCATAAGTTGTCTCGAATGACTTCACGATAGGTTCGTTAAAAAAATCGTGCTTGATGCGCTCGGGCCACGTCATACTTTTACGCACATCCATGATATGTTCGACGAGCGTTGCGGTATCGGTTGTCACGTAATCGGCAGCCGTTACGGCAATCGCCTCAGGTGCATCGGTTGCGTCGAGCGAAACAAAGAAGGTATGCTCTGTTCGTTCGGCTACGACATCGGCCACCACCTGCTCGACCTCATCGCGTGTTTTACCCTCAAGGTTGCGCCCTTCAAGCGAGATGCCTGCCGGGACCAGCCCGGTATTACGCGCATCGGTTTGGCGCACGTGATACACGCCGCCGAGCACGAGCGCACCGAGTAACACCAACACCCCGACGATGCTGGCCGCCAACACAATTTTACGTTTTCGACTCCACGACCTGCGCCACGATCTGCGTGCGGTCTTCTTCGACACCGCCGGACGCACAAACCGTCGTCGCGCACGATCTTTCGCCGCATTGGGATTACGTCTATGAAACCTGTGCCCTCGAGTAGTTGCCATGACCGCATTATATCAGAGGCATGGCATGCGGGTACCCATCCCTGTTATGCTAGCGTTATGGGTAACGTTGCCGACATATCGCCTGCGGTTGATGCGAGCGATATCCGTTTTGGGTTTGAGCCACAGGTCTGCATTCTCGATGTCGAGACGACTGGCCTTTCGTCTGAGCGCGATGCTATTATCGAAATTGCCATCGCCCGTATGGAAGGTCCGGATATCATCGATCGCTTCACTACCCTCGTAAACCCCGAGCGCCCTCTCCATAAGCGCATCACTGAGATCACAACGATTACCGATGCCGATCTCGTCGATGCACCTACCATCGAGAACGTTGCTCCTCAAATTCGTGATTTCATCAAAGATACCCCCCTCGTTGCGCACAATGCCGCGTTTGATCGCGGCTTCGTTGAAGCGGCATGTGGCGAGCTGCCCGGTCCTTGGATCGATACCGTCGAGCTTGCTCGCATCGCGTGGCCACATCTGCTCGCCCATCGTCTCGACGCACTTGTTGCCGAGTATCTGCCCGACTTCGTTGACAATCTGCATCGTGCATCGGCCGATGTCGAGGCGCTTGCGCTTCTCTGGCGCATGATGCTTGCTGAAATCTCGACGTATCCGCTCGATGTGCTGTCCGCAATGGCTACCGTCGCCGAGCCGACAAAGTGGCCGGCTGCCATGTGGCTGCAGCTTATCAGCACGTATCAGAACGGGCTCGCGGGTGTCGATAAACCTTCGGCGTTCAATCTTCGCACCGTTCGGGCGCGTTGTGTTAAAGAGGACAAGCAGCACGATTTTGAGGATGCTTACGAACATCCGACCTTGACCTTCCCCGAGTTTACCACCGTTGCGTCGTCATTTTCTCCCGATGAGCTGGTAGGCAAGATGTATCCGAAGTCTGAAGCACGTCAAGAGCAGGCCGATATGGCCGTCGAGGTCAATGACGCCTTTACGGCGTCGTATCATCTCGCTATTGAAGCCGGTACCGGTGTGGGTAAATCACTCGCCTATCTCGTACCGGCAGCGCTTGCGGCCCAGCAGAATAACATCACCGTTGGTATTGCCACCAAAACGAATGCCCTGTCTGATCAACTTATTCATCGTGAACTTCCGCTACTCAATGAAGCGCTGGGTGGGAGTTTGCGCTATACGGCACTCAAGGGCTACGAGCACTATATCTGCCTGCGTCGGCTTGATGCTCAGCTTGGTGACAAATCAATGGTTTCTTCGCTTGCGCCGTATGAAATTTGCTTTGCACTCGCATGGGTCGCGCGCAATACTTGGGGCGATCTATCAATGCTGAACTTCTATTGGCGTGTCGACGCACACCGCGAACTTGTTGCCCGTCCGCTCGATTGTGCCAAACAAAAATGTCGTTTCTATCCGAACTTTTGCTATCTGCACGGCGCTCGTATACGAGCACGTTCATCGCACATCGTTGTTACGAATCACGCTCTTGTGTGTCGTGATGCCGCTTCTCAGGCTACGCTTTTGCCGCCGGTGCGCTATCTCGTGCTCGATGAGGCGCATGGCATTGAGTCCGAAGCGCGTCGTCAGCTTTCGGCTGGCATAGATTCGCGCGAGTTAGCGACCCAGATTCGTAACTACCGTCGTGAGCACGCAGGTCTCATTGCTCAGCTTAAGCGTGCCGCCACCGGTTTACCAAAGGATTCCACTGCCGACAGCCCTGCCATCGACCTTATCGCCGCCTTTGAAACCGAGGTTGCCGATGCTGAGACACTGCTTCCCGAACTTATCAACGCTACCGCTGCGCTTGCTGCCTCTGATCGCCCCGGCTTCTCCTCAAGCGAGATCTTTATTGCCGAACCCGCGCGCGCCAATGCCCCATGGCAGCGTGTCGAAGAAGCCGCATCACGCTTGCTCAAGACTATCACGGCGGCGGCGGTGCGGGGCCAGAGTGTAGTTGCTGCTTTTGAGGAAAGCAACACCGAGCTACCGGCAGCCGTCGGAGACTTCATTCGTTCGTTGATGATATGGCAAGAGTTCGCTGTTGGCATTGAGGAGATTCTCGCTCCCAGCGAAGCGAATCGGTTCCGCTACGCGTCTGTCATGCATCCGCGTGACCCGGCCCGCCCTATTCACGTTCAGTTAACCGTCGCACATATCGAGGTCGGTTCGTTGATTGCTGAAAATCTCCTTGAGAGCACGAACTCAACAATCTTTACGAGTGCGACTCTTGCTGCCGGAAACGACTTTGCTCCGTTTTTGCATGCAACCGGTCTCGAAAAATTTGAGGATGTCGAGCCGATGCAGATGAAGACGATTCAGCTTGCTTCAAGCTTCGATCTTGACGAGCAGATGCGCATCTTCATCGCACGCGACATGCCGGAGCCACGAGATCCTGCCTATCATGAGGCGCTCGAACGGTTTTTGTACGACATTCATGTGGCGACCAAGGGCGGCGTACTTACGTTGTTTACCAGCCGTGTTGATTTAACTAAACTTCATACTAATCTGAGAGGTCCTCTTGCCGAGCAAGACATCCCGTTGCTCGCCCAACGTGATAGGGTAGGGCAAAAACGTATTCGTGATCGTTTTGTTGGCGAATGTAACACGAGCTTGATGGCGACGAAGACGTTTTGGGAGGGCTTCGATGCGGTGGGCGATACACTACGTTGCGTTGTCATACCGCGTCTGCCGTTCAAGCCGCCGACCGATCCACTCAGCCTCGCGCGCAAAACCATCGATGCGCAATGGTGGGAACATTACATGATTCCCGACATGCTTATCGAACTCAAGCAGGCGACCGGTCGTCTTATTCGTAGCAGATCGGATCGCGGTTTTGTCGTTATCGCCGATTCACGAGCCGCCAATGCCCGCTACGCCGACGTTGTCCAGAGCGCTTTGCCCGTCGAGCCGGTGGTTGCAACGTGTGCGGAGATAGGTGAGATGTTGTGCGAGGCCAATTCGACATGCGGTGACTAACAACGACTACCTTGGCTCATTGTGGTAAAATAAAGAATTACCACAATACAAGGAGCACCTATGAAGGACCTTCACAACATACCTGAGAATGCCGCAGGTCAGATGGTATGGGAGCTACCCGTTGCCTCGAAAATGGGCGACCTCCCTATCAAGCTCGACGACACGACGCTGCGTGATGGCGAGCAAACGGCAGGCGTTGTCTTTTCTAACGAGGAAAAGGTCAACATTGCACGTATGCTCGATGAAATCGGCGTCGACCAGATCGAGGCCGGCATTCCTACGATGGGCGGCGACGAGTGCGAGGTTATCGAGGAGATTGCGCACCTCGGGCTCAACGCGAGCATTTTGGCATGGAATCGCGCCTCGCTCGACGACATCAAGACCTCGCTGGGCTGCGGTGTCGATGCTATTGCTATCTCGCTGGCGACCTCCGACATTCACATCGAGACGAAGCTGCGCAAGGATCGTGCGTGGGTGCTCGACTCGATTCGCAAGGCCGTTGCCTTCGCTAAGGAGCACAACGTGTATGTCTCGGTTAACGCCGAGGACGCCTCTCGTACCGAGCTCGGCTTTCTGCTTGAGTTCGCCGCCGCCGCCAAAGCCGAGGGCGCCGATCGCCTTCGTTTTTGTGACACTATCGGTATCATGGAGCCGTTTCGCTGCTACTCGATCGTCAAGCACCTCATCGAGGAGACCGGTCTTGAGGTCGAGATGCACACGCACAATGATTTCGGCATGGCCGTGGCCAACGCGCTCGCCGGTCTCCATGCCGGCGCGACCTGGATAAACGTCACCGTCGGTGGTCTGGGCGAGCGAGCCGGTAACGCTGCGCTCGAAGAGGTCGTCATGGCGCTCAAGTACCTTGAGGGCGTCGATCTCGATATCGATACGAAGCGCTTTCGTGAGGTCGCCGATTACGTCATGCAGGCGGCCGGCCGCACCGTCTCTGCATGGAAACCAATCGTCGGCTCGAACATGTTTGCTCATGAGTCGGGCATTCATGCCGATGGCGTCATCAAAAACCCCAAAACGTACGAAGTGTTCAGCCCCGACGAGGTCGGCCTCGAGCGCCAGATCGTCGTCGGCAAGCACAGTGGTTCGAAGACTATCGAGATGAAGCTGACCGAGTTCGGTATCGCCATTACGCGCGAGCACGCCGCCGACCTGCTGCCACTGGTGCGTTCGAAGGCGGTCGGTCTAAACCGTTCGCTCTTCGACAAGGAGCTCGTCGAGCTATATCATGAGTTTCTCGTAACCGCTGGCGTCGATCCTACCGTCGGCCTGCCGACAGACACGAAAGCCGCTGCTTCAACGAAAGCGGCGAAGGCAGAGAAGGCAGAGTAACCGCAATGGCAGGTAAAACGATAGCTGAAAAGATTATGTCGGCGCATAGTGGCACCGATGCGCGCGCCGGTGACATCGTTGTCGCCGATATCGACTTCGTGATGGGGCAGGACGGCACCTCGCCGCTCGCTATTCGCGCGCTCGAAGCGATGGGGGTCGAGACCGTTTTTGACCCGGATAAGGTGGCGTTGGTGATGGACCACTCCAGCCCCAGCCCCATCGAAGGTGTGAGCGCGCTCCATACGATGATGCGCGCGTTCGGCGAGAAGACCGGCTGCCATGTATACGATGTCGGTTGCGGCGTCTGTCATCAGCTTATCCCCGAGCAAGGACACCTGAGCGCCGGTGATCTGATGGTTGGCTGCGACAGCCATACCTGCACCTATGGCGCACTTAACGTGTTCTCGACCGGTGTTGGCTCGACCGATGGAGCCGCCGCGATGGCGACCGGCAAGCTGTGGTTTAAGGTGCCCGAAACGATTAAAGTCGTCTTCACCGGAACGTTGCCGCCGGATGTGTACGCGAAGGACCTCATCCTGTATCTGGCCGGCATGCTCGGAGCCGACGGCGCAACGTATCAGGCACTCGAGTTTTCGGGTCCGGTCATCGACGACCTGTCGATCGATGCGCGTATGACGATATCGAACATGGCTATCGAGTTGGGAGCAAAGGCCGGCCTCATGGCTGCCGACGACAAAACGCTCGCATGGCTTGAGGATGCTGCCAAACGTGCTGCTGTGCGCGCCGATTGCGGACAACGCGCATCTCGCGCGCCACGTGCACCACATCCGCAGAACCCCGACTCCGACGCCGTCTACGAGCGCGTCATCGAGATAGACGTGACCGAGCTAACCCCGCAGGTCGCTAAGCCGCACGCCGTTGACAACGTCGTGCCGCTGGCCGATGTCGTCGGTACCCCGATTCAACAGGGGGTGCTCGGCACCTGCACGAACGGCCGTCTTGAAGACCTCGCTATCGCCGCCGACATCGTCCGCGGCACGACGCTCGCGCCCGGCGTGCGGCTTATCGTCGCACCTGCCAGCAAAGACATCCTGCTCGCCGCCATCGAGGCCGGCCACATCCAGGCGCTCGCCGAGGCCGGCGCGTGTCTGGTGACTCCCGGCTGCGGTCCGTGTGTGGGCACTCACAATGGGGTGCCGTCCGACGGTGAGAACGTTATCAGCACCGCGAATCGCAACTTCAAGGGCCGCATGGGCAACAGCAACGCATTTATCTACCTCGCAAGTCCGGCGACGGTTGCGAAATCCGTTCTGGCAGGAGAGATCGTATGAGTTGCGCCCCCAACACCGGCTGCACCTGTGGGTGTCGCACGACGTATCCCGCTTTCAAGTACGGTGACGACATCAACACCGACTACATCATCAGCGGCAAGTACAAGTTCAAGAGCGCTGATATGGAGGCGATGGCCGTTCACGCGATGGAGGACCTCGACCCACGCTATCATGAAAAGCTCGCTAAAGCAGGCGGCGGATATCTCGTCGCCGGTACGAACTTTGGCATGGGCTCGAGTCGTGAGCAAGCGCCGCTCGTGCTCATTCACTCGCAGACGAAGGCGGTGCTCGCAAAGAGTTTTGCGCGTATTTTCTACCGCAACGCGATCAATACTGGACTGCCCGTCGTGATCTGTGACACCGATCAAATCAACGATGGCGACGAACTTGACGTCGATCTTGAGGCCGGCATAGTGCATAATCTGACCCAAGGCACCGAGATAACATTCGCGCCGCTTCCGCCGGTGATGGCGCAGCTGCTCGCTGATGGAGGCCTTGTCGCCCACATCCGCAAACATGGCGGCTTCAACCTTGAGGAGGCATAGATGAGACGCTACGATATCGATATCGAAGCGCCCATCGATGAGGTCACTGAGCTGGCGATTCGCTACGTAGCGGTGCGCCGCACGATTGCGAACGCCCTTGCTGACTCTTCGCGTCTGACGCGTGAGTACGCCAGTCAGGTGCTGCGCGATATTGCCGATACGCATGTCGAGATGGCCATCGAGTTCATCGACCGGCTCATCGACGCGCTTTCGCGCCCCGAAGCACTTACGCGCTACAACGCGCTCGCCATCCTGCATCTCATTGCCAACGTCGACGTGCGTGTTATCGATCGCGCGTGGGAAGGCATCGAAGAGTGTCTCTACGATGAGCACAGTGGCGAGGTACGTCTCGGCGCATTTCGCTTACTTACGATGTACGGGGCCTCGACGCCGACACGGTCGAAACGTGCGTGGCCGCTCATCAGCGACGCGTTGCGATGCTATCACGGCGACCCCGAGTTCGTGACGATGCTCAACGAGTTCATGGAAATGATCGTCGGAGATATCGACGATGACGTGCGCAAAGAGGTCAACGCGTACTTTAAGTTCGATGCAGCCAATGCGCATGGGCCGCTCAAGCGTAAGGCGATGGCTATCGTAAGGATGACTGCACGCCGTCGCACGCCACGAAGCACGCCAGCGCCGAAAAAAGCTCCCGCGAAGACGACTCCGGTTCCGAAGACCCCCGCGAAAAAGCCTTCCACCAAGGCCTCCGCGAAGACTCCCGCCAAGAAAAAGCCGGCGAAAAAATGACGTATCGCGCCACACTTATCCCCGGTGACGGCATCGGCCCGGAAATCACCGAGGCGATGCAGGCCGTCGTTGCGGCCGCAGGTATTGTGTTCGACTGGGACGTACAACATGCCGGTGAGGCCGTCTTTGAAACCGCAGGTGAACCGCTTCCTGCCAAGGTCATCGACGCTATCGTACAGAATAAACTCGCCATTAAGGGCCCGACGACGACGCCGGTCGGCACCGGCTTTCGCTCGATTAATGTGGCGTTGCGCAAAGAACTCGACCTCTACACGAACCTGCGTCCCATACGCAGCTTCGGTGCTGAAGCGCTGCGCAGATGCCCTTCGTGTCCGCCCGCCGAACCCGTGGACATCGTTATCTTTCGTGAAAACACCGAGGATCTGTACGCCGGCATCGAGTTCGAGGCGCATTCCGACGAAGCTGCCGAGCTACGCGCTTGCATCGAGAAGCTGAGCGGCGTTACGATTCGTGACTGCGCCGGCAAGTCGATTAAACCGATCAGCGAGTTTGGGTCGCGCCGTATCGTCGAAGCCGCGTTCGATTATGCGATTGCCAACGGACGCAAAAAGGTCACCGTGGTGCACAAGGCGAACATTATGAAACACTCCGACGGGCTGTTTTTACGCGTCGCACGCGAGGTCGCTGACGAATACGCCGACGCATGCGCCGAGCACGGTATCGAAGTCAACGATGTCATCGTCGATGCCTGCTGTATGCAGCTTGTATTGAATCCGCAACAGTTCGATGTGATGGTTATGCCGAACCTCTACGGCGACATTGTGAGCGATCTTTGCGCGGGACTCGTCGGGGGGCTGGGCCTAGCGCCCGGCGCCAACATCGGTAAGGATGCGGCCATCTTTGAGGCCGTTCATGGCAGCGCACCCGACATCGCCGGTCTCGGTGTCGCAAATCCGACCGCACTCATTTTGAGCGCTGCAATGATGCTGCGTCACCTCGGCGAGACCGATGCCGCCGTTCGTATTGAGCGCGCTATCGCAACCGCGATAGTCGAGGGCAGTACACTCACACCCGACCTCGGCGGCACCGCCACGACTACCGAATACACCACGACACTGATACGTCTCCTCGACACTGCCTAACACCCATGGAGCTTTTAGCGCCGGCTGGCGGATACGAGCAGCTTGAATACGCGCTCCACTTTGGCGCGGATGCCGTTTACGTAGGTGGCGAGCGGTTCGGCCTGCGTCAGCGTGCCGACAACTTTGACCTCGAAGGCCTGCGTGAAGCTACTACCTTGACCCACGAAGCCGGCAAGCGCATCTTTGTGACCTGCAACGCCCTGCTCCATCCGGGCGATGAGGCAGCGTTCGCCTCCTACATCGAGCAGCTCACTAAGCTCGGTGTTGATGCCATTATTCTCAGCGACCTCGGAGCGCTACGTATCGTACGCGATGTCTTGCAGGTGGCACCACATGCGACGGCGTCTCAGTTCCGGCCGGCCATCCACGTCAGCACACAGGCAAGTGTGACCAATGCAGGCGCAGCGCTTCAGTGGTACGAGCTGGGCGCGCGCCGTATCGTACTTGCACGTGAGCTTACCCTCAAGGAAATCGCGGCGATTCGTACCGATCTCAATGCGGCAGGCGCGCACGATCTCGAACTCGAGGTCTTCGTACATGGGGCGATGTGCGTGGCGTATTCGGGACGATGTCTCATCAGCGCGTATCTCAACGACCGCGACGCAAACCAAGGCCACTGCACGCAGCCGTGCCGCTGGAACTACGCGCTTATTGAGGAAACGCGACCGGACAAACAGCTTCCCCTTGCGCAAGACTTTCGGGGCACCTATCTCATGAGCTCGCAAGATCTCATGATGCTTGAACATCTCGATGACCTGCGCGAAGCTGGCGTTGACTCGCTCAAAATTGAGGGGCGTGTTAAGGGGGCGTACTATGTGGCGACGGTCGTCAACGCGTATCGTCACGTGCTCGACGGCGCCGATCCACAGGCATTTCTGCCCGAGATGGAGCGCGTCAGCCATCGCCCGTACCACACCGGGTTCTTCTTCGGCGCACCGGACCAAACCTACGATGCCGTCGAGTACACGCAGACACATGATCTCGTCGCGCGCGTTCTCAGTTGTGAGGCAGTAGGTGCCACATGGCGCGTCACGGTGCAGCAGCGCAACCGTTTTGGGGTTGGCGATACCATCGAGGTGCTCTCGCCGGGTCGACCCGTGCGCGAACTTTCCATAACTGAAATCCGCACCGAGTACGATGAGCCGGTCGAATGCGCCAATCGCGCCACCGACACCTACGTGCTCACGACGCCGTTTCCCGTAGAGCCTCTCGATCTTCTACGCCGAGAACGAACGTAACGTAGCGACGGGTTCGAGCAGCGGCATCAAGCAGCGACATCTGGCACAACGAGTGGGTTCGTGATACACTGGCTAACCGTGCGCGATTAGCTCAGTTGGTAGAGCACTTGCTCGACACGCAAGGGGTCACAAGTTCAAGTCTTGTATCGCGCACCATGACAAAAAAGAGGAGCCGGGGGGCTCCTCTTCTCGTGTGACGTATAAAAAGTTGTGGTTATTCGGTGTCTTCGTCGTTGACGCCGGCGGAATCGATCTCCTCATCGACTTCTTCGTCGTCACCATTACCCATGATGGCAGTAACCGAGCTCTGAGAAATCTCTTCGGCGTTCTCTTCTTCGGTTGGTGTGTCATTGGCACATCCAACGATTGCGAGCGCCCCCACAAGCATTGCGACAAGCGCAAGCATTACCCAGAATCGTTTCATGATAGTAGCCCCTTTCGTGAAAGCGTTTGCACCGATTATACCACAATATTTTGAGGTGGGGGTCAGTATATGACCCCTGTAGGGGTCAAAATATGGTTCAATAAGATACATGAAGAGCGACTTTCACCTACATACCAATGCCTCGTTTGATAGCATGGCGCCGCTTGAGGCGATGGGTGAGGCAGCCGTCGAAGCGGGCATCGACACCATCGCCGTCACCGATCACCTCGACTTTCTGCCGGGATACACGTTTGATTGGCAGACCGACTTCGACGCTGCCTATGCCGCCCTCGAAGCGGCGCGTGCGACCTTTGCCGGACGGCTCACTCTCGTGCGTGGCGTGGAGTTCGGGCAGCCGCAGTTCAACTCGGCCGAAGCAGCGCGCTTCACCGAGCTTCATCGGCCCGGTTTCATCATCGGCTCGATTCACTACCTCGATCCTAGCTATGACATCGGTATGTCGAGCGTCGCCAGCCACGAACCGTGTGGGCTCTATCGTGCCTACCTGCGCCTCGTCCTCGAGATGGTGAGCGACCACGATTTCGATGTACTCGGCCACCTGACGTATCCATGGCGCTACTTTAAGCGCGAGCTTGACTATGACTTCGACGAACGCGACTATCGCGCCGAATTTGACGAGATATTTGACGTCATTGTGCAGCGAGGCCGGGGCATCGAGCTCAATACGAGTGGGTGGCGCCAGGCACTTGACGACTGTCTGCCCAACGAGGCGATTCTGCGGCGGTATCGGGCGCGCGGCGGCCGTATCGTGACGATTGGCTCGGATGCGCATACGCCTGAAAACGTGGGGGCCGGTATCGACCGTGCCGCCGCGCTTCTGCAAGCGTGCGGTTTTGAGGGCGTGGCGACCTACGAGAAGCGAGAGGCGACTATCCATGCCTTCTGATCTGCTGCTCCTAACACCCGATACTACCGATCCTTATCTAAACCTCGCCCGCGAAGAACATCTTATAAAACATACGAGCCCGAGCGTGCTCATGTTGTGGAGCAATAGTCCGGCCATCATAGTAGGCCGCAACCAAGCGACCGCCAACCAGCTCAATCGCGCCTACGTCGACGAGCACAACATCGCCGTCGTGCGACGTCTGAGCGGCGGCGGCGCCGTCTATCACGATGCCGGTAACCTCAACTTCACCGTCATCTTGCGCGATGGCGCACATCACAACAACGATTTCGATTTTTTTACGCGTCCCCTTCTCGAGCTCCTCAACGAGCATGGGGTACCGGCCGAGTTCTCAGGGCGCAACGATCTGCTCGTCGAAGGCAAGAAGTTTAGCGGGAACGCGCAGTATCGCTACGGCACCACGCTGCTCCATCACGGCACGATTCTGTGGGAGAGCGATCTCAGCGCCCTGGCCGATGCGCTCAAGCCAAAGGTGCGCACACAGGCGCGTGGTGTTGACTCGCACGAGGCGCGCGTGACGAACCTTGCCCCCTATCTGCCCGGCCTCAGTCTTGCTCGTTTTGCCGAAGAACTTGGCGAGACGATGTCCTCATCGCGTGCTGCGGCCGTGCTCGAACATGAGCTCCTGACCGTACCTGCTGCGCTCATCGAAAAATATCGGAGCGACCGATGGAACTGGGACAATATCGACACGAATATCGACACGAGCACCGGCGCACCCATCGGCACAAACGAGGGCCAAAGCTTCCCTGCGTCGTGCTAAAGTCGTGCTAAAATAAGTGAGAGAATTCAGAAGGAGTGCTCACGATGTTTACACCAAACTTTTTGATACTGATTGCCGTGACCGTTGCCCTTGGGGGTGCAGCACAGTTCTACATAAAGCGCACCTTCAAGCGTTACAGCAATGTGCGCCCTGTCGGCGGGCTCACCGGCGCACAGGTTGCCGAGCGTATTCTGCAGGCCAACGGTATTGCGGCGAGCATGACCGAAACAGGCGCTTCCGCAACGGGAACCAGCCGCACTTCGGTGGTCGTGCGTGCCGTCGATGGCGACTTGACTGACCACTACGACCCACGTAAGAACGTCGTCGGCCTCTCAAAACCGGTCTACGGCGTCTCCTCCATTAGCGCCAACGCGGTCGCCGCGCACGAAGTTGGCCACGCGATGCAGACGGCCGAGCGTTACGTATGGGGCGAAATCCGCAGCGCGATTGTGCCGGTCGTCAACTTCGGATCGTCGCTCTCGTGGATACTCATCCTCGTCGGCATCATCCTTAACATGCTCCAGCTCTTTTGGCTCGGCATCATCTTTTACAGCTTTGCCATCGTCTTTCAGATCGTCACACTTCCTGTCGAGTTCAACGCAAGCAGCCGCGCACTTGCTCAGCTGCAGACGAGTGGCATTCTTACGAGCGCCGAGCTTCCCGGCGCGCGCCGCGTACTCAATGCCGCTGCGTTGACCTATGTCGCTGCCGCGCTCGTTTCGGTACTGTACCTGCTCTACTACATCGGGTTGGGGAGGAGCAGCAGTTGACCGAACCTGTCGTCGTGAGTGTCACCGCTGCGCTCACTATTGCCAAAGATAAGTTGCGTGCGGCTTCTCTGCGCGTTGCTGGTGAAGTGACGGGCTTCAAGCCACACTCGACGTACAGCGCGTTCTACTTTCAGCTCAAAGACGACGCCAGCGTGATGGACGTCACTCTGTGGAAGAACGTCTACACAAGCCAAGGCATCGAGCTACGCGATGGCATGCTCGTCGAGATGGACGGCGCATTCGATGTTTACACCGCGAAGGGACGCATGTCATTTATGCCGCGTGCTATCAAGGTCGCCGGCGAAGGGGATTTGCGTGCGCAGGTCGCCGCGCGTGCACGCAAGCTCGAGGCCGAAGGATTGATGAGCGATGAGCGCAAGAAGCCTCTGCCCGAGTTCCCCGAGCGAATCGCGCTCGTTACAAGTCCAAACGGTGCAGCCGTTCACGATGTATTGCGCACACTCGCACGCAGATATCCCGTTGCCGAGGTGCTGTTTTACGGCACGGCCGTCGAAGGCGCCGATGTCGAGCACCAGATCGCCGCTGCGATTGAGGCGGCCGACGCACAGAGCACGCAGAGCGCGCAGGATACCGCCGACGTCATACTTGTGGTGCGCGGCGGCGGTTCCTTCGAGGACCTGCTGCCGTTTTCTTCTGAGGAGGTGGCGCGCGCTATCGCGGCCGCGCGTACGCCGATCGTCGCCGGCATCGGGCACGAGCCCGACCACTCGATCGCCGACATGGTCGCCGATGTGCGCGCTTCGACGCCGACTGCTGCTGCCGAGGCAGTCGTGCCCGACCGCGAAGAACTGCGCGGCGTACTGCGCGGCTTTGCGATGCGTATCGATCTCGATGTATTGCTCGAGCAATACACCTTGAGGCTCGATACGCTCCAGCAACAGCTGGAGCGCGCGCTCCCCGGGCGTCTCGCTCACGATAGTCTCACGCTTGACGCGCTCGCCGAACGCATGCGCCGTGCGTTACCGACACGGCTCGCGCGCGACGAGGCTCTTCTTGAGGCAACGCGTGCACGCATACAGGCTATCGGGCCGCGTCTCATACAGCCCGCGCTCAGCCGCTTTTCGCGCGCAGTTGCTCAGCTCGATGCGCTCAGTCCGCTCGAAGTACTTTCGCGTGGATACGCGGCAGTCTTCGACGCGGCTACCAACGGCGTCGTCGACTCAGTTGAGAAGGTTACCGTCGGCGACGACATTACGGTCAAGGTTGCCGACGGCGCGATAACGGCGAACGTCACCGACATACAGGCAGCAACACGAAAGGAAAGATGATGGCAGAGAAACAGACATTTGCACGTGGCATCGAAGAGCTTGAGGCGATCGTGCGTGACCTCGAGGGCGGCAAGCTTGAACTAGAAGAAAGTCTTGCGCGTTACGAGCGTGGTGTGACACTCATTAAGGAGCTACAGGTCACGCTTGAAACGGCACAACAAAAGGTGACGACATTGCTTGGTGACGTCGAGCCGGCACCGGCGACCGGCGAAGAGGTGCTCTCGTGAGCGCAACCCCCGCCGCAACCCCCGACACCCCTGTCGACACCGACTGCATCTTCTGCAAGATAGCCGCAGGTGAGCTCGATGTGCCGCTCGTCTACGAGGATGACTACGTCGTTGCCTTCGACGACATCTCCCCACAGGCACCGGTCCACACGCTCATCATCCCGAAGCAGCACGTCGTCAACCTCACCGATAAGCCCGATCCTGAGCTGCTCGGCCATATCTTCGGTGCTGTACACGAGGTTGCGCGTCGCAAAGGCATCGACGAGTCAGGCTATCGTATCGTCCAAAACAACGGCGTCGATGCCGGGCAAACCGTCTTTCACCTGCACGTGCATGTGCTCGGTGGACGCGAGCTCATGGTGGGCATGGCGTGATCGAAAAGCTCGCACTCGTCATCGACATTGGGACGACCTTTATCGAGGTCGCCTTTCTTGATTGCGACCGTACAAGCAGCGACAAGACGAGCGATCAAGCCGCAAGCAGTGACGACGGAGCGCCCGACGGGAAGGTCGTTGCCTACGGTCGCGCCCCTAACGAGCAAGTCTTTTACGGCCGCGATATTCTCACACGCCTGACTCACGCGACCAGTGACGGCACCGATGACTCTGCCGCAGAAACGACGCGCACTGAGCTCCGCGAGGCCGCGCACCGCAGCGTCGCCGCCGCCATACACGATGCCGCAGCCGGCTACGAGGAGAAGCTCCTCGCGCGGTGCACACGCATGGTCGCCGCCGGCAATACGGTGATGACTCAACTCTACGAACCGGCCGACGAACACAACGAGCGTGTGGAGCTTCTTTCGCCTATAGGAAACTTTGTCGGCGGCGACGCGCGCGCGGCACTCATTGCGACCGATCTTGCGACCGTGCTACCCCCTGACGAGCCGGCACAGCTCCTCATCGATTTGGGCACAAACGCCGAAATCATGTTGCGCACGGGCACCCACCTCTACGCCACAAGCGTGCCGGCCGGCCCGACCTTCGAGGGGGTCACCGCACACGCGAACCCGAAGTGGCGTGGCACCGACGTCATCAACCATGTTGCGCAGTACCTGCATTATGGCTCAATCGATGCGTCAGGCCGTATCGTCGACGAGGCGATGGCGGCTCCCTTCGTCCAGGAAGATATCCGCGACTTCCAGCTGGCAAAGGCGGCCGTCTGTGCCGGTATCGAGGGGCTGCTCGCGCACGCCGACATCGACCCGGCGCTCGTTGCCGATGTCATACTCGCCGGTACGTTCGGCCTCAAGATGAACGTTGAGGCAGCAGCGAGCATCGGCCTCTTTCCACGCAGCCTCGCCAACGCGCACTTTACGGCGTTCTGCGCGCCGACCATCGCCGGCTCGCAGGCCAATGCCGTTCTCGAAGGACTGCGCAAGGTCGCATGCGGTGCATCGACCGACATCGAGGGCACCGTCGACGTCATCAACCTTGCGGCCTCCGACACTTTTAACGAGACCTTACTCGCCAGCCTCAACTTCTAGCTTTATGCTACAATCAGTACTCTATACATGCGTGTATCTGTTCGTCGTGTGACAAGATGGAGGACCCATGCCCGTTTCACTGCCCACTCTTCGTAGATTTGGTAGCATTGCTGCTTTTATCGGTACGCTCGTGCTCGTCGGCACCTTATTTGGCACCGCGCTTGCCGGTGCGCAGCCGGTCACCAGAGCATTAAGGACTGATGTCGGTATTATCGGCACCAATAGTCCGGTGCTACGCTTTCATGTAGTAACGGTGCTTCCCGACGACGCGCCGCTTCCGGCGCAGATTCCGGTGGCCGTTCCTGCGGGCGCTGAAATACGCTGGGTCGGTGAATTGGACGACACGCAGGGCAGCAACGACACGACGACGACCTATACGCTTCTTGAGACGCGCGGCGAGTACGATATCTACCTTGCGGATCTAACGCAGAGTCGCATGGTGCAGTTTGAAACCTCGGTAACCGGCTCGTTTCTGACCTCGACCGGCGCCGATACGGGTTTTGCAAGTTTCTCGTATACGCCGGCCATCGATGTCGATATGCTGACGATGGGCGTTGAGGCACCGCTTGAGATGACGATGGAAAATCAAGTTGGTTACTCGTCGTTAGGCCTGGGTATTGACGGCATGGTCTATGGCACGACGATTGCGCCGGCCACCGCCGGGGAAACCTATACAATGCAATATACGTTTTCACGCGCGGCTGCGCAGCAAGGGTCGACCGATAACTTTACGGCGATACTCATTGTGTTAGCGGTGGCACTCGTTGCCTTGCTGATAGCACTTTTTGCCATCATTGCGCGTCAGCGTGGTTCTGGCAGTGGAGCCTCAGGCGGTGACGCTGCATCGGGCAGTGCATCAGTGAAGGCCGGCGCCTCGGCCAACACGCCACCGAAGAAGCCTGCACCGAAACACCATGCGCCCAAACAGGCATCAGCGCAAGGCAAGCATACGCCGAAGAAATCATCCGGGAAGTTCTCGTTCACCTCGCCACAAGGCATCATCGTTATCGTTATTGTTGTCATCGGTGTTATAGCATTTACACTGGCAGCGTATGCGTACTCGAACAACATCTCGTTCATTAACGGCGTCTACTCGCAAGAGTTTGGCGGTGGCGATCCGTGTGCAGAAATTCCGTTCCAGCTCAACGAGCAGGCGATGGCCGATCCCGAGTATGCAGCACGCAGTATCTTCCGAACACTACGTGACTCAAACCTTGTGCTGGTGAGTGCTTCTCTCGACACGAATCTCGATATTCTTGTAGTGCTCTATTGTGCAAGTATGGCGGATGAGATGGCCATCATTTCGCTCGTCGAGAGCACCGGTTTCGTGCAGGGTGCTGCCCAGCCGCTCAACTCGATTCTCGCTTCACCGACGGTCGAAACGAAGAATCCTTAAGACCGGCGATTCACGAATTCGAGGGAACCGTATGGCAGGGCCGACACCGTCTCCGGAGGAACGCGAGATTATTCTGCGCGACAAGGCTGCGCGCGAAGGGCTGACCGTTCCTGACGAAGTCATCGGCTATATCGCGCAGCATCGATATACCGACCAAGCGCTCAAGAGTGCGCTCATCAATCTGAGCGCATACGCATACCGCAAGCAGCAACCGATTACTCTCTCGATGGCCGAGTACGTGCTGGAAGGCGTCCGTCCGAGCACTACCGCTACGGCAGTTGTCGCCGAGGAAGATACCATCGAAGAAACTCCCGAGACATCGGAGACCCTCTCGCAGTACCCGATGCCGAGTTTTTTGACGGGCTATGGCTCGACGCTGAGCGAGGAACTCGATGCACGTGAAGCGGCGGCCGTTGCACCGACCGAAGTCCCCGAGTATGAGCACCTCAACGACGAGGACATCGCCGCGCTTACCGCAGTCGAACCGATTCATCCAGCCGAGGTTCCCGAACTTGCCGAAGAGTTTCCCGAGCCACCGATTGCAGAGCCTGAACCAGGCCCGACCGAAGCCTCAACGCTCTTTGCCGAGAACGCCGAACTTTCAGCAGCGTACCAAGAGGTCGTCAAGCTGAATGAAGAGGATATGCTCGAAGAAGAGCTCGAAGAAGACGAACATCACCCGCTGCACTCACCGGAGCACACGTTAGTAGGAACACAGTCGCAACCTGAAGCACGTCCTAGCGAGCTCGGAGCCGATGTGTACTTTGCGCCGATGGCCACCGAGCAAAAACGCTCGCTTGTCGAGCGCGCCGGTGCCGCGTTAGAGCGTGCCGGACTCGCCGGAGTTGTTTCACCGGGTGATTTTGTTGCTATCAAGATTCACTGTGGCGAGGCGGGCAACACGGCATTCGTCAGTCCTATCTATGTGCGTAAGGTCGTGCAACTCGTCAAGGAACTCGGCGGACGCCCGTTTTTGACCGACGCAAACACGCTCTACAGTGGGCAGCGTGCTAACGCCGTCGATCATACCGAGTGTGCGCTCCACAATGGTTTTAGCTACGCGACCGTCGAGGCACCATTTATCGTTGCCGACGGCTTACACGGGCGTGATTTTATCGACGTGCGCGTCGACGGTAAACACTGTCCGACGGTACGGATAGGTTCGGCTGCTGTGGAGGCCGATGCGATGGTTGTCATCAGCCATGTGAAGGGCCATGGCGTCGCGGGCTTTGGTGGCGCGGTCAAAAACGTGGGTATGGGACTGGGTTCGCGTTCGGCGAAACAGCGTATGCACTCCGATGTACAACCTATGGTTGAAGCGGCCAAATGCACGCGCTGCAATCGTTGCGTACAGTGGTGTCCGGTGCAGGCCATTACGATTGACGACTCGATGGGCGCAGCGCGTATCGACTATAGCACATGCTATGGGTGCGGCGAGTGTGTCGCGGCATGCAACACAGATGCGATTGCTATTTCGCTTGAGACCGACCCGAACGTCATGCAGGAGAAGATGGTTGAACATGCAGCTGGTGTCGCGCGAGCCAAGCGCAACAAGATGATTTACCTGTCGTTTTTGACGAACATTACGCCCGAGTGCGATTGCTGGCGTTACTCCGATGCGCCGCTTGTGCCCGATATTGGACTGATGGCAAGCCGTGATATGGTTGCTATCGATCAGGCAGCTTACGATCTTATTGTGCAGGCGGTTGGCAACGTCGGCTCACGTGCCGAAGACATGGGTGCAGGCGTCGACAAGTTTACCAAAATCCACGGTACCGATGGCACGCGCGTCATCAGCTATGGTGAGGAGTTCGGCCTCGGCACACGTCGCTATACCTTACACGAAATCGGATAGCGAGCACACCAGCTTTCGTCTAAGTCTTATGTTTGCGTAGCTCTCGCTTAAATAAAAGCTAGTAAGCTTGTATTGAATATTCGGTAAATCTGATATCCAATATGGACGAATGTCTCTCGTGCGAGAAACGGTAACTGTGTTTTAAGTGTGGCGTATTGTGTTGTTCTTGTCGGTGAAGAGTATGCTTCGATATTGACATCTTGTGCGACCAATATTGCTCGCTTCATATGGATAGGGTCGCTTACGATGAGCGCAGTTTCCAATGCATTGTCTTCCATAATTTTCTTAGCGTATTGCAGATTTTCATGAGTGAACATGGATTGTTCTTCGATGAGGACGTCTTGTTCGGGTATACCTTTTGAGACAATGTAATCTCGCGCAATTGATGCATCCGATCTGAGGGCACCTTCCGGAATACCGCCGGTAAGGATTATCTTGTCTGCGAAGCCATCTTGATAGAGCTGGATAGCATGGTTAAGACGCTCTCGGAATACCGGAGAAGGACGGTAGCCATCGGTACCGGCACCCAAGACGATGACAACATCTGCTTCAACAATTTCGTCATACGTGCCAAATGACCAAATGGAAGCGGCGAGGTAAAGTACGAATCCGAGCGCAATACAAAGGATGACCATGGCGGCCACAAGCCATTTTTTGTGCTTCTTTTGAGAAGAGCGCATCTTAGGTTGTTTGGTTACTCCACTTGATTTCATATGCTTCTACCAGTAACCATTATACTGATATCTATGCTGTATGTAGTCTCAACACCTATTGGTAATCTGGGCGACCTGAGTGTGCGGGCACGCGAAGTGCTTGGTGAGGTCGAGACGGTGCTTGCCGAGGACACACGTGTGACCGGTAAGCTTCTTGCGCATATCGGCGCCACTCCTCGTGTTGAGCGATTCGATGAGCACACCGCTTACGCGAAGACTCCCGTAATCGTTGAGCGGGTGCTTGCCGGTGAGGATATTGCACTTGTAAGCGATGCCGGTACACCGGGGGTGAGTGACCCAGGCCAGACACTCATAGATGCCGTGCTGATGGCTGCGAAGGCTGAAGCGGTTACTACTGCGTCCGTACCGGTGACGGTCATTCCCGGGCCGTCTGCGCTTGTTGCAGCACTAACGGCTAGCGGTCTTGCGAGCGATACGTTCTATTTTGGCGGCTTTCTGTCGCGCAAGGCAAAGGCACAGCGTGAGGCACTCGAGGCACTTGCCTTGCCGGATGCTGTTTTTGCCGACGCCACACTCATCTTCTACGAATCGCCTCACCGCCTCGTACGTACGCTTGAGACCTGTGCGGCAGTATTCGGTGCCGGGCGTCGTCGTGCCGCCGTGGTGCGCGAGCTGACGAAGCTCCACGAGGAGGTCGTGCGCGGCACCCTGCCTGAACTCGCCGCCACGTTCGCTGCTCGTGATAGTATAAAAGGCGAAATTGTCATCATCATCGAGGCACCGCGCCGGGAACGCATCCCTCGCGTCCACCTCGACAAGTACGAAGGGTTGTCATGAGCACAAAGCCGGAAAAACCGTCGTTTTACCTTACTACGCCAATCTATTACGTGAACAGCGTGCCGCATCTGGGCACGGCGTACACGACGATTGCCGCAGACGCGATGGCGCGGTATCGTCGCATGACCGGCTACGACGTATGGTTTTTAACCGGCCTCGACGAGCACGGGCAGAAGGTCGAGCAGGCCGCAACGGCAGCCGGCGTGACGCCACGCGAGTGGGTCGATAGGCTTGCCGGTGAGTTCCAAGAGACGTGGCGCATGCTCTCAATAAGCAACGATCAGTTCATTCGCACGACCGACCCGACACACACGCATGCGGTTCAAGAGCTGGCGCGTCGTCTCTACGAGAGCGGTGACATCTACGCCGGCACGTACGAGGGCTGGTACTGTCTGCCCGATGAGACCTATTGGGCCGAGGCAAACCTTGAGCCAGCCAACGAAGCTGGCGAGCGTATGTGCCCGGATTGCACACGTCCACTCACGTTCGTTACCGAGGAAAACTACTTCTTTAAGCTCTCAAAATATACCGATAAGCTGCTGGAATGGTACGACAGTACGTCCGATGGCCTCGCGCATGTTGCGCCGGAGACGCGCATGAACGAGGTACGTTCGTTCGTTGAGCGTGGGCTCGACGATATCTCCATCTCGCGCTCAAACGTTAAGTGGGGCATCCCGCTGCCATGGGATGAATCACACACGATGTACGTCTGGTTCGATGCGCTCATCAATTACATCAGCGCAATCGGGTACGGCACCGACAAGAATGCCGCGGACGCTGAGGCGCGCGCTGCCGAATTTGCACATCGTTGGCCGGCACAGCTCCACTACGTCGGCAAGGACATCATCCGCTTTCACTGTATCATTTGGCCGGCACTTTTGATGGCGGCCGGCCTTGAGCTGCCTCAGCGTGTTTTCGCTCATGGGTTCTTGCTCACGAAGGGTGAAAAGATGAGCAAGAGCAAGGGTAACGCGCAGACTCCGGCCGAGCTCGTCGAACAGTTCGGCGTCGATGGCTATCGTTATTACTTCCTGCGCGACGTGCAGTTTGGTACCGACGGTTCAATCTCGCACGAAGCAATGGTGCAGCGGTATAACGGCGACCTTGCCAACGACTGGGGTAATCTGTGTTCGCGGCTGTTCAATATGGTGGGCAAATATTGCGATGGTGCTGTGCCCGATGCGAGCGGCTATGCCGATGCTGCTGAGGGTGCCGAGCTGCGCGAAATAGCGGCCGGGCTTGGTGCAATGGTCGAGGAGCGTATGGTTAAGCTCGACTACGCCGGTGCGCTTGAGGCGACGTGGGAACTTATCAAGGCGACGAATCGCTATCTCGAAGAGTCTGCACCGTGGGCGCTTGCAAAAGATGATGCGACACTACCACGGCTATACGCGGTGCTTTACAATGCACTCGAAACAGTGCGTATCGCAGCGTTGTACTGTGCGCCGGTAATGCCAAACACGAGTGCGCAGGTATTCGAGCGGCTTTCACTCGGTGATATCTGGGCCGTTGATGACCTTGCTGCCGCAACGCAGTGGGGGCAGCTGCCGGTAGGGAATACGGTTACTAAGGGCGATTCGCTGTTCCCGAGGATTGCTACAGAATAAGTTCGCTGTCAAGTAAAAACAGCTTCTGCCTCGACGTCTGATTTCTCAGCATATATAGGCTCAAAATCACCAGTATAGGTCGATTTTGATAAAAGGTCGCATACAAGGAAATGCCGCTTGACATACTGTGCATCACACTATATGATGTAATCATGAATACTGGGAGTCGATACCTATGAGCAACCCTAATGTGCAAGAACTCGTCGCAGGTTTCGTGCTTGAAATGCGTCGCGGAATGATTGTTCTTGCCGTTCTTGCGAAGCTTGAAACCCCTACGTATGGCTATAGTCTTATCGGTGAGCTGGCTGATACCGGCATCGCAATCGAGGCGAATACGCTCTATCCCCTTTTGCGTAGGCTGGAGGGTCAAGGGCTACTCGAGAGCTCGTGGAACACCGAAGGCGCGAAGCCGCGTAAGTACTACACGAACACTACGTTTGGCCAAGAAGTGCTTGCCGAACTCAAAGCACAATGGAATGTAACGTCGAAGAGTATGAACAAACTGTTACGAGACACAAGGAGTACTACATGAGCACTACAGGCAACCCCAACACTGCGGCTGACTCGGACACCACGGCTGCTACCGGCACTGCGTCTGGCGCAGCGACCGCAGCCGGCTCCCAGACCGACCTTATTGAACGTTACCTCTACGCTGTGACGCGTTACCTACCACGTAAAGATCGCGACGAAGTGAAACGCGAGCTCGATAGCCTCATTGCAGATATGCTTGAAACGCGTTGTGGGGCCACGCCTGCAACCGAGAAGGATGTCCGTGTCGTGTTGACTGAACTTGGCACACCACAAGAGATGGCTGAGCAGTACGACCCTAGCAGTAGTCGCGCACTGATAAGTGGGCTCTACTTTGTGCTATATAAGCGCGTGCTCACGTTGGTGCTGCCTATTGTGGCACTGGCACTGGCGTTTGCTATTATCTTATCGTTCATTTTCGATTCGTCTGCAACCTCAGCCAACCCGTATGCTTATATGTCGACGATGTTTGGGCAGGTGCTCGGCGGAACGCTAAGCGGTGTTTTTCAAGCATTCGCCATCATCACACTGATATTCGCTATCCTCGAATGGAGACAGGTAGATTTGCGTGGAGATGATATCGCCGCCGGTATCGGTGTTGGGGATGACATTGTCGTTGGTGTGGGGCGTATCGTTGACCAGATTGAAGACTTCGCTAAAGATCCGCTGAACAACCTGCCTCCGGTGCCCAAAACGAATGAGATTAAACCATGGGAACCAATATTTGGCATTGTGATGAGCATGTTGTTTTTAACGGTTTTTCTGGGCTTTCCGCAGATTATCGGTGTGGGGCTTTTCGACACAGGGTTTGAGGGCGAAGGGTGGATTCCTCTCTTTAATGTTGAGCTCATACGTGCTGCATGGATTCCCATCACGATTTGGGCCGTACTTGGTGTTGCTAAAGAAGCGCGCAAACTCATAGATGGCCGTTATACGAAACGGCTCGCCGCGAATACCTGCGTGCTTAATGTAGTGATAGCGGCGTGCGCGATATTCGTATTTTCTTACGGCGACATCATTAACCCGGAGTTTATTGCTTATATTGTGAACCTGTTCGCTGAGGCTGATGCACCACCGATAATCGGGCTCGTGTTCGCAAATTTTAACCTCGTGTTTCTTGGTATTGTGCTTATCGCGCTTGTCGCCGATAGTGTAGGTACCGTTACGCACGCGTTCACAGCGAGTACCGATGCATGAGCATGAAATCACCAGTATAGGTCGATTTTGATAAAAGGTCGCATACGGGGAAAAACTAGTATATAATGGAATCAAATTCCAAATATTCGGATTGGAGCACGTCAATGTACTATCCCCGGCATATTGAATCGGTTGTCGAACGCATCTCTCGGCGCAAGTCGGTGCTCGTACTCACCGGCGCGCGGCAGGTGGGGAAGTCTACCATGCTCAAGCAGCTACTTTCAGCTACGCGATACGTCAGTCTTGATCGCCCCCTCGTGCGTGAGAGCGCAAAAGAGAATCCCTCACTTTTTTTCGAAGCAAACAAACCACCGGTTATTGTGGACGAAATACAAAAAGCTGCCGAATTACTCGATTACGTTAAGGATATCGTCGACCAAAACAACAAGAAAGGCCAATTCTACCTGACAGGTTCGCAGAGTTTGAAACTAATGAGCAATGTGAGCGAGAGTCTTGCCGGTCGCGCTGGTGTCATTAAACTCCTAGGGCTTTCAATGCGCGAGATTGCCAAAAGCTCCCTCCGCGATCCGTTTCTACCTACCAAAGAGCACATGCTTCGATCAAGTAATCACGCTGTTCTCGACTATGAGACGATACTCTCGTGTGTCCATAAAGGCTTTTTCCCCGAACTCTATGAGACCGAGTCCGATCTGCACGATTGGATGGATTACTACAGTTCATATTTTCAGACGTACATAGAAAAAGACATTCGAGATGTTCTTAACATTCAGGACGAGTCTGCATTTATTAAGTTTGTACGAGCAACAGCATCTCTTACCGGCTCAATGCTGAACCTAACGACGCTCGCCGAGATGTGCGGCAAAGATGTTAAAACGGCAAAGTCGTGGCTTTCAGTGTTGGAATCGAGCGGACTCATATATCTGCTCGAGCCGTATCACAACAACTTTGGCAAGAGACTCGTTAAAATGCCGAAGCTCTATTTCTTAGACACCGGACTCGCCTGCTGGCTGTTGGGTTGGAATACGCCACAGCAACTGGTGAACGGTGCTATGTGGGGGCATATATTCGAGAGCTTCGTGGTCGCCGAAGTTCTTAAGAGTTACTATAACGATGGCATCACGGTACCGCCTCTGTACTATTACCGCGACATGAACAAAAACGAAATCGACCTCGTTATTGCGGACGGCGATGTGTTGCATCCGGTAGAAATCAAGGCCACCAGCGATCCGCGTGTGGACACAACGAAGGCATTTCGTTATCTTGACAACATCTCTGGCATAACGGTCGGCACTGGTGCAGTAATCTGTCTTTCACGGACACCACTGCCACTCACCGATAACGCATGGGCTTTGCCCGTCGGTTTGGTGTAAATTTGGTAGACTGTCTCTATGACAATGTACGTTGATACGCACGCGCACCTTGATATGCTTGCCGATCCAGCGGCAGCGTTACGTGCCGCCGGTGAGGCTGGCGTGGGGCTCATTTGTACGGTTGTGAATGTGCTCGAAGAGCCAGAGCGTACCTTTGAGGGGCTTGACCAATGGCAAGCAGAAGCTGGTAAAGTACCTGAGGTTTACATTATCGTTGGTACTCATCCTCATGCCGCCGCCAGAACCAATGCAGCAGTGGTTGAGCGCATTCGTGAGTATGCTACCGACCCTCGTGTTATTGCGCTGGGTGAGATGGGCCTTGATTATCACTACGACCATTCGCCGCGCAATGTGCAACGTAAAGTCTTTGCAGAACAGCTGGCACTCGCTACAGAGCTTAACCTACCGGTCTGTATTCATCTGCGTGAAGCGCACGAAGACGGCCTACGTATTCTGCAGGAAAGCGGCTATCCGGGCGAACGTGCCATCTTGCATTGCTTCGGGTGCGATTATGAAACCGCCGCTCCCTTCCTCGAGCTGGGTTGTTACGTGAGCTTTGCCGGGCCGATAACGTTCAAGAAGGCCGACGAAGTACGCGATGCTGCGGCACGTATCCCGCTCGACCGTATCTTAACCGAAACCGATTGTCCCTTCCTTGCACCCGAGCCTGTGCGCGGCACAAAGAATGAACCTGCGAATGTACGTTATGTTGCCGAGATAATCGCCGACGTTCGTCCCGAACCGCGCGATGAAGTACTCTGCGCTCTTGAGCAAAATGCACGGCACATAGTATGCTAAAGTAACTCATGACACATCTTGCCGAAAAGACTAAACAGCTTCAGCACATTTTTCGCACTTCTTCGCGATACTGCTATACCTTGGCGTACGTTCCGCTTCTCATCTTTATCGTCTATGTGATACTTCTTCAGTTTTTCAGAGTGCACATAGATTTCGGCGACGATTTGGTGTTCGGTGCCGTCCTTCATAATAGAAACTTTATAGAATATGTGATGTCCCGATATAATAGCTGGACGAGTAGAGTACTTATAGAGGCCGTTTTGGTAAATGTACTCCTCCTTACTTCCTTCCTATTCAAGATCCTGAATGGGGCGATGATGGTTTTGCTCTGGTTCGGGTTCAATAGATTGTTTAACCCGAAAAATGACTTGAAGATAAACTATCTTTTAACTTTCATGTTGATGCTCTATCCGATTAATGTGATGGGCGAGGCGGGATGGGCTGCAACTACGCTCAACTATCTCTGGGTGCTAGCTTTAGGTCTGGCAAGCATGATACCTATTAAGATGATCATCAAAGAACAGCCGGTAAAATGGTGGTACTATCTACTTGCCATTCCCTGTCTATTGTACGCAGCAAATAGCGAGCAGATGGCTCTTATTCTAACGGGATTTTTAGTGGTGCTTGCGATTTACGAGTTTATTGATAAGAAAAAAATACATGCGGGGATCATGCTGTATTTGATTGTATCGGTTTCCATGCTAGTGTTTCATCTGCAGGCACCGGGTAACGCCCGCAGACTGTTATGGGAAATCGGCGCACGGTTTCCCGATTTCGACTCATTGTCTCTGATTGACAAAACGACGCTGGGCATATACAGGGTGGGCGAAATATGGTTTGGCGCACTCAATGGGATGCTTGTCGTACTCTTGGGACTCATAGCATTGGCGATATTTCAAAAAAGAGAAGAGATCGTTGCTAAAGGCTTAGCGATTGCCCTTTTAGTGCTGGCCGTGATGGTGCCAAAGCTCCAGCTCTTTTACTTAGACTACGGATTCTTGCACTACGAAGCCCTGAGCGGAGGTGACATAATACCCTTCTTGAACCTGTATCGCCTCAAATATTTTGCCTGTATCGCGGTAACGCTTTTTGCCCTAGGGGCCATCCTGTATATTCTGTACAGAATTTTTGAGGAGAGATATGAGTACGGATTCGTGGCGATTATATTTTCGGCAGGAGTTCTCTCTCGATTCATGATGGCGTTTTCTCCTACGATATTTACGTCGGGAAGTCGAACGGCTTTCTTTCTCGAAATGTCTCTCATACCTATCGCTATGATATTGCTTGGAAAACTAAAAGAACTTCGACCTCTGAGCAGGTCGATTGTGTAGCGATACCGACGTTCGTCCCGAACCGCGCGATGAAGTACTCCGCGCTCTTGAGCAAAATGCACGCACATTACATCTGTTACACTAGCGGTGCGGCTACGGGACAAACAGCGTGGTCGTAGGAGTGAGTTACGGCGCACCAGAGCAGAGCGGTTTTCCGCCGCTATCTGGTACCACCAGTGGCTGCGGTCTCCGGGCACGAATGCCACTCAGGCGGCTCGCGTGGACAACAATGGGGCCGTGGGGGGCAATGCTGCCACCGATGCGCGTGGCGTGCGTCCAGACTTACCCGCAAGACCCTTCCAAGCGAAGTGGACTATGCCAGGGAGTGTATGCCAAGCGGCATACAGAGAGCAGGTAAGGGAACTCATATCCTTTCGCGTAGCGTATGCCCGACATGGGCGGGAGACGTCGGCGAAAAAGGGAATGCGGAGGCTCGGGTGCTTGCGACACGCTTCGTCCGAGCCTCTCGCTACAAAATCTTGGGATAGACGCTACTAGTAAGATGAAATTAAGATGAACTCCGACTTCCAATATGCTAAAGTAACTCATGACACGTCTTGCCGAAAAAATCAAGCAGTATACGCTGGGCGAGGAGATTGCCAACAGCGTTTCGCACGGTATTGGTGTGGTGCTCGGCATTGTGGCGCTGCCCACACTCCTCATATTTGCGAGCTTTTCCGAGGTCGATCGTGGCTACAAGATTGCCGCTTCCATCGTCTACTGTCTGGCGATGATTGCTCTCTATCTGAGCTCGACGCTCTATCACAGCCTCACCAACGAGCGCGCCAAGCGTATCTTCAAAATTCTCGACCACGCGAGCATCTACCTGCTCATCGCCGGGACCTATACGCCGTTTTGTCTCGTGACCTTGCGCCATGATGGCGGCTGGGTTCTCTTCGGTGTTCTGTGGGGCATGACGGTGCTCGGCATGGCGACCGAGGCGCTGTGGGTCTTTCGCCCCAAGTGGGTGAGCGTCGTGATTTACCTCGTCATGGGTTGGATGGCCGTGTGGGTCATTCCCGATATGATACGCTTGCTTCCGCCGACTGCCCTATGGCTGCTTTTAGCAGGCGGTATTTCTTATTCGGTTGGCACTATCTTTTACGTCATCAAGCGGGTCCGTTACTTCCACTCGGTCTTTCATGTGTGGGTGCTGCTGGGCACATTCCTGCACTTCTTTGCAATCTTGCTGTACGTAGTGATGTAGGGACTTTTCTCAAAGTACCACACGTGTGGTACAATTGGCTCAGAGACGAGTTCGTTGCTAAGGAGTGAAGCTATGCCAACGGTAAGTACCTCAATACGAATGAGCGAAGATTTACTCAGTCGCGCAAAGGAAGAGGCACAGTTTCATGACCTCTCGCTAAATGCTTTTATCGTTGAGCTGCTGTCTGAGAAGATTCAAGATGAAGAGGACTATCATGATGCTATGACGGTGCTCAAAGAGAACAACAGGGCTATATCAAGAGAAGAAATGCTCAAGAAGTATGCCTAGAGAATATAGCTGGAGTTTTGACACCAAGGCTGAAAAACAGTTCTCGAAACTCGACAGACCGGTTCAGAAGAGGATACTCAAGTGGCTGGATTCCAACATCCAAGGTTGCGAAAATCCCCGCTTGTTCGGTAAGGCCCTAGAGGGCGAGTACAAAAACTTATGGCGCTATAGAGTTGGGAAATATCGTCTTATTGCCGATATTCAAGACGGGTGTTTCAGGATATTGGTAGTAAAGATCGGCAAGAGAGGCGATATTTACTTATCCAAGTTCTAAATGAAATGCATATAACGAGATGCTGGAGGAGGGAGTGGGATTCGAACCCACGAGACGGGGGATACCCGCCTGCTAGTTTTCAAGACTAGTGCGATCAACCAGACTCTGCCATCCCTCCACGCAGAAAACAATGATAGCAGAAACGCGAGAAATCCGAGTGGCACAACGTTGGTCGGCTCATGATATGCGGGTTCCAACGTAAACTGCTACACAGTGAAGCTGTGTGCAAAGAATCGACGAAAGCGATATCTGCAAAAAGCACGCATGATATACTCGTCTAGGTATGCGGAGAGCTGACCGAGCTGGCCGAAGGTGCACGATTGGAAATCGTGTGTGCGCCAAAAGCGTACCGGGGGTTCGAATCCCCCGCTCTCCGCCATAGCCCTGTAAAGACTTGCGGTGATTCGGACCCGTGAGGGCGCAACAGTTCTTAAGAACTGTTGCGGGCCGAAGCGAAGCGGAGGTCTCATGGATTTGCGAAGCGAAGACATGCGAATCCCCCGCTCTCCGCCACAGCCCCCCACACCCTCCTTGACAGGACGATAGCGTAGTGATATCATTACGCTATCATCAAAGATCAAGGCTGAGGAGGACACTATGAAGCCAACGACCATCCACGAAAAGGAACTCCGGCCCCTTAACGGGTTCGCCATGCTGTTCATCGCAATCATCGGATTGCTCATCTCGACCGGTGCGTTTGTGGTGAGCATCATCTTTCTGGAGCGCGGGGACTATACGCTCGGCGCGTCACATATGATCGGGGGCGTTCTGGGCTGGCTCGTCTTCAGCACGTTAGCTGCCGGGCTCAAGATTGTGCGCCCAAATGAGGCACGCGTCTTTACCTTGTTCGGCACCTATCATGGTACGTTAAAAACACCCGGGTTTCATTTCGTCAATCCGTTCTGCGTGTCGTTTAGCCCAACACACGAGGCTGCAAAGGCCGCAGCGACGAGCCAAAAGACCAAAGATTCCGCCAAGCAAAGCAGTACCGATCTTGCGCTTACTCTTGGGCTGGGGTCAAAGGCTATCTCGCTCAAGACGCAGACGCTCGACAACAAGCGTCAAAAGGTTAACGATATCCTCGGCAACCCCATTATCATCGGCGCTATCGTGATATGGCGCGTGAAAGATCCGACACAGGTCGTCTTTGCGGTCGAGAACTATCACGAGTACCTCGGCATCCAGACCGACTCCACCATCCGTAACACGTCACGCCTCTATCCGTACGACACGTTTGAAGAGGACGGGTGCGATACCAGTGACGCGAGCGTCAAAGAAAGAACCCTGCGTGGCAGCTCTCTTGAGATCGCCGAGACGATGAAAGACGAACTGCAGAAGCGCGTTGAGGATGCCGGGCTCGTTATCGAAGAGGTCAGGATTACGCATCTCGCCTATGCCGAGGAGATCGCAGCAGCAATGCTCCAGCGCCAGCAGGCGACGGCCATCATCGCGGCGCGCAAGAAGATTGTCGATGGCGCCGTCGGCATGGTCAAGATGGCCATCACCCAGCTAGGCGATGATGACATCGTCGAGCTCGACGAGGAACGCAAGGCCGCGATGGTCTCGAACCTGCTCGTCGTGCTTTGCGGTAATCGTGACGCACAGCCCATCGTAAACAGCGGGTCAATCTACTAGCCAATTTACTAGTCAATCTTCTAGTCAATCTTCTAGATAGGGAAGTGCGAGAACCATGGATACAGCTCGCCGAGAAGAGCAGTTAAAAAAGCGACTTGAGCGCGTGGAACAGCTGGAGCACGAGGTGGTTCAGCGGGAACGTGTGCTGAAGAGCAAAGAGAACGCGAGAAAGCAAGTCCTCTTGAGGCTGGCTCCAAGCCTGTGGAGCCAGATTGCCTCATGGGCCGAGGACGACTTTCGCTCTATCAACGGCCAGATAGAGTACCTTCTCACCGAAGCCGTCAAAGGCCGCACGAACCGCCCAAACAGCCCTTAAACGACAATCTTTGCTTTTCCGCTTGCACAGACCCTAACTTGTGGTACTATCGTTGCATGCGTACCCGTCGACCCTTCGTAGCCTGCGCATAAGACCGTTCGTATCTTTTCATTGAGGGGCGCAGGTGGTACCGCTACTAGCGACCATAGCAGGGATTATTGCCGGACTCATTGCCGTCGCGTGCAACGTTTTCATTCCTCGACTTCCCCAAGCAGATACCCCTCATAAACGTATGGCGTATAGCTACATTGGCATCCTCGTAAGCATGATGTTTTCTGTCGTCGCCCTTATGCTCTATTGGTGGCTGTTCAACCCCTCCTTTGTCTGGTTTGGAGTATCGCTGTGTGTCGCTTACATCGTAGGCCTCATGGTGTACTTCTTGCAGAATGTACGCACGTTGAAACGTAACTTAGGGAAAAAGTAAAGGAGGGTTGAATGGAAGCATATGATCCGCTGAGTAATTTTGCGTATGAGATTTCGAAACTTCTGCACGTGCAGGGTCCGGTAAGTATCTTTGGTCCCTACTCTGCAGATTGGACGACACCGCTGGAATTCACTATCACCGGCCATCTGTTTTGGTGGATAATTTCGGTCACGATATTCTTGCTTGTTATGTTTGCTTGGAAGAAACGTGCCAGTATTGTTCCGCGCGGCAGGTTTGTGAACGCGATGGATTTTCTCTGGGAGTTTATCCGCAAGGGCGTCGTTGAGACCATCATTAGCCATAACGCACGCCAGCATCTCCCGTTTATCTCCACGATATTTTTCCTGCTGCTTGTCAATAACTATGTCGGCGTCTTTCCTAGTGCAAAGGCACCGAACGGTGTAATCTCCGGTACGCTTGCGATGTCGGTTACCGTATTTATTTACTTTAACTACGCCGGCATCAAGGCAAAAGGAGGATTGGCGTATTTCAAAGGCATCGTTCCACACGGAGTTCCCGTCTTTGTTGCACCGATTATCTTCATCATCGAAGTTGTGTCGTTTTGCTTACGCCCCATTACTCAGGCGCTGCGTTTGTTTGCAGCCGTATACGCAGGACATATCCTCTTGGGGATTTTCGCGTTACTGACCTCGCTGTTCGTAACCGGTATATTCCAAGGTGCATATGTCTGGGGATTGACGGTACCGCTGTGGTTTGTATTGCTCATTGCGATTTACGTACTTGAGTTTCTCGTGTTGGCGATACAGGCGTACGTGTTTACGATGCTCACTGCGGTGTACATCGATGGCGCGACGAGTGACCACTAGCACATGACAGGTAATTAAGAAAGTACGACGAAAGAGAAAGGTTTTTCAACGATGACGACTCTGCTTAGCTATGCGATTGCCGTTGGATTTGCCGCAACCGGCATTTCGGCTTTGGGCATATTTGCTACCACCAACATCGCTCGCCAGCCGGAAGTTGCGGCGACGATTCAGACCGTATTCATTCTGGGCGCTGCGTTTATTGAGGCGCTGTGTCTGCTCGCCTTCGTCCTTGGTCTAATCGGAGGATAAGGAACACTTCGATTGGGAGGAGGAAGTAGTATGAAGATTCGTTTTGCGCTACCGTTTGTCGCTGCGCTGATGACGCCCGCGTTGGCGTTTGCAGCCGATAGCTATGGCTCCGACGAACCGGCTTCAGCGCTTGATACGGTTCTCACGAGTCCGATTATGCCGAAATTGGGAGACTTCATCCCGATGATTTTGGCCGTCGGGGTACTCGTATTTGTTTTGGGCAAGTTCGTGTGGCCGCCTATCATGAAGGCCCTCGACGAGCGCGAAGAGAAGATCGAAGGATCGCTCAAGAGCGCTGAAGAGGCTAAGATTGAGGCCGAAGAGATTCTTGCTCAGTATGAAGCGAAGCTTGATGAGGGCCGCCGAGAGGCCGCCGTGCTGGTCGAGGAAGGCCGTAAGGCCGGCGACACTGCCCGAGACGAGATCGTTGCTCGTGCTCAGGCCGAGGCTGCGGCTATTACCTCGAAGGCACAGGCCGATGCCGATGCGAAGGAGAAGGCCGTTGCGGCCGCGCTCCAGAAGCAGACGGCAAGCCTTGCCGTTTCGATCGCTTCAAAGATTCTGGGCGAAAAGCTTGGTGCTGAGGACCAAGCGCGTGCCGAGGAACTTGCTAAGATTGGCGGTTGATGATGGCTGAGAAGATTAGTGTTGACACTCATCAGCTCGCTGACGTTCAGCACCTTCTAGAGGAAGCGCTGGGCAAGATTTCGGATGACGCCGCGCGTGCTCAGGCCGAACTTGACGAAAGCACGATGGTTCGCCAGCAGCTCGCCGACGTTCAGATGCTCTTGCGTGGTGCCACGACCGATACGTTGGACGGTGATGCTATCGCCGGAGGGCTGAACACAGCGCTAGAGGATTTTACGTCAGGCCCGAGTCGTGAGGTAGGCACGGTCATCCAGGTCGGTGACGGTATCGCTCGCGTCGAGGGCCTGGAGTCCACCATGCAAGGTGAGCTGCTCGAGTTCTACTCGTCCGATGGACGGGCAATCTCGGGTCTGGCTCTTAACCTTGAAGAGAACGAAATCGGCGCCGTCTTGATGGGTGATGTAGACGCCATCAAAGAGAACGACATGGTCTTTACGACCGGTCGCCTCGTTGACGTGCCGGTGGGACGTGGTCTTTTGGGACGCGTTGTCGACCCGCTCGGCAATCCGCTCGATGGCAAAGGTGCTATCGTCGAGGAAGGCCGCAGGCCCGTCGAGTTCAGGGCCCCGGGCGTTATCGAACGCAAGGGTGTCCATGAGCCGATGCAGACCGGTATTATGGCTATTGACTCGATGATTCCTATCGGGCGTGGCCAGCGTGAGCTTATCATTGGTGACCGCCAGATCGGTAAGACCGCCATTGCGGTCGATACGATTATCAACCAGAAAGATAGTGGCGTTATCTGTATATACGTTGCTATCGGCCAGAAAGCCTCGACCGTCGCTGCGCTGCAGCAGACGCTTGAGGAGCACGACGCCATGAGAAACACCATCATCGTATCGGCTGCGGCCTCCGAGTCTGCGCCGCTGCAATACATCGCGCCGATGGCGGGATGTGCGATGGGTGAGTTCTTTATCTACAATGGCGCCGATGGTAAACCTGCCTCGGTGAGCAATCCCGGTGGTCACGTGCTGTGTATCTACGATGACCTAACGAAGCAAGCGGTGGCCTATCGCCAGATGTCGCTGACGTTGCGCCGTCCTCCGGGACGCGAGGCGTATCCGGGCGATGTCTTTTATCTGCACTCGCGTCTCTTGGAGCGCGCAGTCAAGCTCAACGATGAGAACGGAGCCGGCTCTTTGACGGCGCTGCCTATCATCGAGACGCAAGACGGCGACGTCTCCGCCTACATCCCGACGAACGTTATCTCGATTACCGACGGACAGATTTTCTTGCAGTCTGACCTGTTCTTCCAGGGTATTCGCCCTGCGATTAACGCCGGTATTTCGGTATCACGTGTCGGTGGCGACGCACAGGTTAAGGCGATGAAACAGGTTGCCGGTAGTCTGCGTCTCGACCTTGCTCAGTATCGTGAGATGGCTGCGTTCGCGCAGTTCGGAAGCGATCTTGACAAGGCCACACAGCAGACGCTTGCGCGCGGTGCTCGGCTGGTCGAGCTTCTGAAGCAGGCGCGTTATGTGCCTATGCCCGTCGAGGAGCAGGTAGCGGCAATCTTTGCCGGCACCAAAGGCTATCTCGACGACTTCGAGCCCGAGCAGGTCGTGGCCGTTCGTGACGCGCTTCTCGATTATCTGCGTGCGACGCATGCCGATATTCTGCGGACAATCGTTGACGAAAAGGTTATCAGTGAGACGACCGAGGATGCGCTCGGCCGTGCGATTGAGGGCTTTAACGCTCAATATGTCGCTGCACGCGAAACAGATATAGGTGTCGCGTCCGTTACCGCCGACGATGGCGATGACGCGGCTGCGATAGCCGATGCTCAGGCCGATGTCGATGCCCCCGATGACACTTCGGTGGACGGTTAGGGGCGGATATGGCGAGCTTACGAGACATCAAGAGGCGAACCAACTCGGTTCAATCTACGCGTCAGGTGACGCGCACTATGGAGATGGTCTCGACGGCAAAGATTCGTCGCGCGCAGTCTCGTATCGAGCACGCGCGTCCGTACGCACTGGCACTGGCTTCGATGCTTGCAAAAGTCACGCAGGCATCGAAGAAGGTCAAGCATCCTTTGTTGGCCGTCCGCAAGGAACAGAAGGTAACAGTGTGCGTCTGTATTGCGTCTGATCGCGGTCAGGCCGGCGCATTCAACAGCAACATCATTGCGTTGACCGAAGCGTATCTGCAGGAAAAAGAAGAGCAGAACGTCGAGGTCCAGCTCATTGCATGTGGCAAGAAGTTGAACGCCTATTTCAAGCAGCGTGGTATCGAGCCTGCTCTTGCCCTCGAAGGCTTTAGTGGCAGCCCCGAATACACCGATGCAAAGCTTATCGCAGATCGTGTGATTCGCCAGTACAGCGACGCGGAAATCGACGAAGTAGTCACCATCTACAACAGGTTCATCAACGTAGCAGATCAGCGTCCGGAAACGAGCGTTCTTCTGCCGGCGCGCAACGACGAAATCGTTGAGCAGGTCGAAGACGCTCCGAAGTCACGGCGCGATGATCTCGACTACCTCTTTGAACCTGATGCAAAAGACGTGCTCCGGTCTCTTTTGCCCACCTATGTGGAGACCCTTGTGTATAGGGCCTTACTGGAGTCTGCCGTATCGGAACACGCAGCTCGTCGCACGGCGATGAAGGCAGCGACCGATAATGCGACAGAGATGATTGCAACCCTTACTCGCTCGTACAATCGAGCTCGCCAGGCAGCGATTACCACCGAGATATCTGAGATCGTTGGCGGTGCCGCGGCATTGGAGGGTTAGATGGTACAGAAAAGGACAGAGTAATGAACGTTGGACGTATCGTACGTATCGTGGGGCCGGTCGTAGACGTTGAGTTTCCGGGCGATTCGATGCCGGCGATCTACAATGCGCTTACCGTCGATGTTGAGACGCCTATCGGACAGGTCAGCACGGTCTGTGAGGTGCAGCAGCACCTTCCGGGTAACCTCGTGCGTGCTGTGGCGATGTCGTCGACCGACGGCATTCAGCGTGGTGTCGATGCTGTCGATACCGGCGAGCCTATGAAGATGCCGGTGGGGCCGGGTACGCTCGGTCGCATCTGGAACGTTATGGGCGAGCCTATCGACGAGAAGCCGATGCCCAAGATAGACGACTGGTATCCCATCCACCGTCCGGCACCCGACTATCAAGATCTTGAGCCGACGACCGAAATCTTCGAGACCGGCATCAAGGTCATTGATCTCTTGGAGCCCTACATTAAGGGTGGCAAGACGGGTCTGTTCGGCGGTGCAGGCGTAGGCAAGACCGTTGTCATCATGGAGCTTATCAACAACCTTGCTCAGGCGCATGGTGGTACCTCGGTCTTTACCGGCGTGGGGGAGCGTACTCGTGAGGGTACCGACCTCTATAACGAGATGACCGAGTCAGGCGTCATCGAGAAGACCTGCCTCGTCTATGGCCAGATGAACGAGCCACCCGGTGCGCGTCTGCGCGTCGGTCTGGCAGGCTTGACCGAGGCGGAGTATTTCCGTGATCAGGGCCAAGACGTGTTGTTCTTTGTGGACAACATCTTCCGCTTCACGCAGGCCGGCTCGGAGGTATCGGCGCTGTTAGGCCGTATGCCCTCGGCAGTCGGTTACCAGCCGACGCTTGCGACCGAGATGGGCGCGCTTCAGGAGCGCATCACCTCGACAAAGGCCGGCTCGATTACCTCGGTGCAGGCAATCTATGTGCCCGCCGACGACTTGACCGACCCGGCACCCGCTACGGCCTTCATCCACCTGGACGCGACGACCGTTCTGTCGCGTGGCATTGCGGAAAAAGGTATCTATCCGGCTGTCGACCCGCTCGACTCAACCTCGCGTGCGCTCTCTCCCGACGTCGTCGGCGAAGAGCACTATCGCGTGGCGCGTGGCGTGCAGGAGATTTTGCAGCGCTACAAGGACCTGCAGGACATCATTGCGATTCTCGGTATGGATGAGCTCTCCGAAGAGGACAAACTCGCCGTATCGCGTGCGCGTAAGATCGAGCAGTTCCTGTCGCAAAACTTCCACGTGGCCGAACAGTTCACCGGTGCCGCAGGCGTATATGTGAAGCTTGAAGACACCATCAAGGGCTTCGGCCAGATTATCGATGGCAAGCACGATGACGTGCCTGAGCAGGCATTTCGTTATGCTTCGACGATCGAGAGCGTGCTTGAGCGCGCCGAAGAACTCAAGGCAATGTAGGGGAGGCTCTGATGGCTATGGAGCGCACTCTTCTCGTTGAGGTCGTCTCACCGGAGGCGAACCTGTACAAAGGCGAGGCCACGATGGTAATCGCCACCACAAAACTCGGCGAGCTGGGTATCATGCCGTTGCATGCGCCGATGGTGGCAGAGCTTGCCCCGGGCGAGCTACGCCTGAAACACGGCGATGACCCGGCCGACACAGAGGTTTTCAGCGTCTATGGCGGGTATCTCTCAATCGCCGAGGATCATCTGCTGGTTCTGGCCGATCTCGCGATGGACATGAGGTCCATGGATGTCGCAACGATTGAAGCGCGCCTTGAGAATGCGAAAGCGCGCCTTGCCGATGTGCCCGAAGATGACGCCGAGGATAAGGCGACCGTCGAGCGCGAAATCGACTGGTTGGAGAGTACGCTGTGTGTGGCAAAAAGGCATTGCAAGCCACAGTAACATATGGTATTGTTAGTGGTGCAAAAAGTAGGGGTCTCAATAGGGGCCCCTGCCCTCGTTTTTAGGCGTTGTTAGGTACCTTTTAAGCGCTGTCTTCTGTAGGCACATTCGAGGCTTTGAGGCGACGCCTCACCTTAAGGACCATGCCGGCCAGCGGTGGAGCAAGCGTCGTGCCCAGCAGCCCACCGAGCACCCATCCGAGAATCGTCAGTGCCAGCACGACGATGGGATGGATGTTGAGCTTCGTGCCCAACACACGTGCGAGTACAATCGGCTGGATGAGGTTCTGTATAAGCAGGAGTCCCGCAAGCACGAGAAGTGCTACCATAAATCCCTTCGTCCCAAATGCAATCAACACGGCAAAAACCACTGCCAGCAGTGCGCCGAAGAACGGAATGTAGTTGGTAACGAACGTCACCAATACGATGGGGATGACGAGCGGTACCTGAAAGATAAGCAGGACAATACCCGTAGCAACTGAAGTAATAGCGCCGTTAATCGTCATGCCGGTAAAATAGGCGCGCATGGCGTGCGTCGCATCTTCGACGATACCGACACCGATTTTCGGGTCCATATGCAGATGCGAGCCAATCCATGCCTCGACACGCTCATAGTCGCTGAGCAGGTAATACAACAGCATGGTACCGATAAAAAGACTCAAGATGAAGCTTGCGATACCGCCCAGCGCACCGGTAACCGATCCGATACCGCTCACCAGCGACTGTCCGATGCTCGAGGCGTTTCCGGCGGCCTGTCCTGCGATATCACCAAGGGTAAAGTCGCGTATCGTGTTCGTAATGGAGTACGTAAGGCTGCTGATGGCTTCATCGGACATCCCGAACGACTGCAGCGTGTTGCCTATCCAGGCGCCAATATCGCTGACACTCTGTGCGAGCTGAGCACCGATGGCACCCGCTTCGTTAATAATTCCCATAATCGTCAGCTGGATGGCGGCGAAGAATATGAGTCCTACGAACAAAATGACGAGGATACTTGAGAGCTGACGCGGCAAGCGCAGACGGTCACCGATGCGTACGAGCGGATAGACAACGATACCGATAACGAACGCGATGACAAGCGGCATTGAAATCGATGCCGTGAAGTTAAAGAGCCATAGCGCACCCGATGCGGCTGCAGCGATGGCGATGAGCAGAATGGAGGTCATACCGCTCTTCACAATCCAGCGTGGGATATCGGTGAAGACACCGGGACGATTTGGCATATCCATAGTGCGGCCCCCTTACGGCTCTATGCGCCGTTGCTCATTTTTCGTCTTCGCAAACACGTGAGCATAGTATCACAAAAAGCGTGTATAATATGCGTTGAACCTTGCATGCAACTGTTGCAGGGCTGAACTGAAGACAAAGACTTATCAGCGAGGACCGATTGGAAGGGAACTACTATGATGCCAGAACAGAGTGCGTTTATGACATGGCTGTACACCTATGCGAATGTAATTCAGTTTTTCGCGCAGCTGGCGTTCTACCTCATTATCGCGGGCGCGGCTGTTGTAGCGGTCTGTGCGTGGACGAAGTATGCGAGCGTTGCTCGTAAGGTACTTTATCTGCAGAATCCTGCGATTTGGGTCTACGACCACAAGGAAGAGATCGCTACGGTGAGACAAGATCTCGAGAAACAGAAGCAAGAACGCAGGGATAAGGTGCGCGATCACGTCGCTGCCAGCAAGGCCGAGGCTCTCAAGAAAGAGCAGGCGAAAGCTGCCGCTGAGAAGAAAGACGATAAGAAGTAATGTCGATTACGGCCCTGGTGCTTGCCGCTGGCAACGGCACCAGAATGAAGAGCGAGAAGCCAAAGGTTACCCATGAAGTGATGGGTGTGCCGATGGTCAACCTTGTCGTTGAGGCAGCGCGTAATGCCGGTGCCGGTCGCGTTATTGTGGTAACCGGACATCAGAGCGAACTCGTGTGTGACTGCCTCAACAAATGCTGCTGTGCCGAATACGTTGAGACGGTCTATCAGGCCGATCGCTGTGGCACGGCAAACGCCGTGCAGCTCATCGAAGGCATGCTGACCGAGGAAGAGCGGAAAGGTACGCTCGTTGTGCTCGCCGGCGATGTGCCGCTTATTCGGCCTGAGACGATTCGCACGCTCGTCGATGATTGCGTGAGCAGCAATGCGGCGATGAGCGTGCTGACGGCGAAGTTTAAGAAGCCGGCCGGCTATGGGCGCATTATGCGCGATACCGATGACCATGTCGTCGGAATCGTCGAAGACAAAGACGCGACGCCTGAGGAGCTTAAGATCTGTGAGACGAACACGGGGACGTACGCGTTCGCGCTCGACGGTCTTTTTGAGCGGCTACGGCGCATTTCGAACGATAATGCTAAGGGCGAGTACTACCTGACCGATATCGTCAAAGTATGCTGTGACGATGGCCTGACCGTGCGTGCCATGCGCGTAAAGGATACCGACGAGACGAAGGGTGTCAACGATCGCGCGCAGCTTGCCGGTGTCTCAGCCGCGCTCCATAAACGCATTACGCGCCGTTGGATGGCCGAGGGCGTGACGCTTATCTCGCCGAAGACGACGTGGATTGGCCCGCATGTGACGATCGATTCTGACGTCGAAATTTGGCCGAACACCTATCTGCGTGGGCATACTCGCATCGGTAAAGGTTCGACGATTGGCCCTGACTCGCGTGTCGTTGACTCGACCGTGGGCGAACAGGTCACCATCGACTCGTCGATTGTGCTGGAGAGCGAGGTCGGTGACTTCTGCTCGATAGGGCCACGGTCGTATCTGCGTCCCGGCTGCAAGCTTGAGACAGGTGCGAAGGTTGGGACGAGCTGCGAGCTCAAGAACGCACACCTCAAGGCCGGAGCGAAGGTGCCCCATCTGTCGTACATCGGCGATGCGACGATTGGCAAGAGCACGAATATTGGCGCCGGCGTGATTACCTGCAACTACGATGGCTTTAAGAAGTCGCGTACCGAGGTGGGAGATAACGCGTTCGTCGGGTCCGATGTCATGCTGGTGGCGCCAGTTGCAATCGGTGACGGCGCGATCGTTGGCGCCGGCAGCGTCATCTCGCGCGATGTGCCAGCCGATGCGATGGCACTTGAACGTTCAGATCAACGCAATGAAGAGGGTATGGCAAAATTCTTACGCGAAATGTCAGGTGGGGATGTCTAATGCGGCGGCTGATGCTGTTTTCGGGTACGACGAATCCGTGGATTGCCTCGGAGATCGCCGACGAGCTGGACATAGAGCTAAGCAAGATTAACATCCATCCGTTTGCGAACGGCGAGATTTACGTACGTTACCTTGAGAGCGTGCGTGGTGCCGATGTCTTTCTGGTGCAGTCTCTTTCGGCACCGGTCAACGAGGCGCTGATGGAGCTGCTCATTATGATTGACGCAGCCAAACGTGCCAGTGCAGCACGCATCGTCTGCGTTATCCCTCACTATGCCTATGCTCGCCAGGATAAAAAGAGCGCCTCGCGTGAGCCGATAACGGCGCGCCTTGTTGCTGATCTTTTAACGGCAGCCGGCGCCGATGCCATCATGACGATGGACCTGCATACCGGCTCTATCCAAGGCTTTTTCGACCTGCCCGTCAACCATCTGACGGCGCTTGGCGTGCTCGCTGACTACTTCAAGGGTCTCCAGCGCGACGGCGTGATTGAAGACATGATTGTGGTAAGCCCTGATGTTGGCCGCGCAAAGGCGAGCAAGAAGCTCTCTGAGCTACTGGGCTGCCACCTCGCCATCATGCACAAGGTACGTCCTGAGCATAACGAGGCCGAGATATCGCACGTCATCGGTAAGGTCGAGGGTAAGACATGTGTTGTCGTCGATGACATGATCGATACCGGTGGCACCATCTGCAACGGCGCCGAGGCGCTGATGAAGAAGGGTGCGAAGGCCGTCTATCTCGGTGCAACACACGGCATCTTGAGCGACCCGGCGTTCGAGCGCCTCGGTGCCGCTCCCATCGTCGAGTGCGTCGTAACGAACACGATTGCGGTCGACTCGAAACGTGCTGAGGCGAATAACATCAAGGTGCTCTCGGTCGCTCCGATGTTTGCGCGAGCGATTAAGAACGTGCACGAGCTAGGAAGCGTCTCGGAACTCTTTGACCCTGACTTCCAGCTGTAAATGAGCTATCGCATTCTCGAAAATAAGGCGTTGGCCAGCGGCATCTTTGAGATGACCGTTGAGGCACCGGCCGTGGCGCGCAAAGCGCATGCGGGCCAGTTCTTCATCGTGCGTGCCTGCGAACACGGCGAGCGTGTGCCGTTTACGTTTAGTGACTGGTCGGCAGACGAGGGCTGGATACGCTTCATCTTTATGCGCGTGGGCAAGACGACCCACCTTCTTTCGCATATGACGGCCGGCGAAAGCGTGCAGGATATCGCCGGGCCGCTCGGGCACCCGACGCCGGTGGCGGTGGGGAAGCCGTGGGGCGCCGACACATCGATTGCGGAGGGCGACCGGCTCGTCGTCGTCGGGGGAGGCGTCGGCACGGCCGTAGCCTATCCCGTCGCGCGCGCTGCTGTGGAGGCCGGGACGCGCGTGACCGTTATCGTTGGCGCACGTACCTCTGAGCTGCTCATTTTGCAACGTGAGCTCGCCGCGCTCGACCTCGAAGAGTTGATTGTTGTAACCGACGACGGCTCTGCAGGGCGCACGGGGCTGGTGACCGAGCCCCTGCGCGAACTGTGTGAGGCCGGTGCCGTTGACCGTGCCTTTGTGGTGGGGCCGGCGATTATGATGCGCTTTGCTGCGGCGACGACCGCCGAGTGCGGGACAACGCTGCCAACGCTCGCGTCGCTCAACCCGATTATGATCGACGGCACCGGCATGTGTGGTGCCTGTCGGATCCAGGTAGGCGGAGTGACGAAGTTTGGCTGCGTTGACGGCCCCGACTTCGATGCACATCTTGTCGATTGGGAAGAGCTTGCCACGCGCCAGCGCGTCTACCTCGACTACGAACAGATCGCAGCTACCGAGTACGAGCGAGGATGTGGCTGCCATGGCTAAGAACGCTGCCGAACGCGCCCCGCGTCAGCCGATGCCCGAGCGTGACGCGCAGGAGCGCGCCCGCACCTTCGATGAGGTCGCCCTCGGCTACAGCGCCGAGACGGCACGCATCGAGGCCGAGCGGTGTCTGCAGTGTAAGAAGCCTCCGTGCGAAAATGGCTGTCCGGTGGAAGTGCGTATTCGTGACTTTATCGCGGCGCTTGCCGAGGGCGACCTACCCGCCGCATCCGTCGCGCTCAAGGAGCGCAACGCGCTGCCGGCGGTGTGCGGGCGCGTCTGTCCCCAGGAGACGCAGTGCGAGGCGCAGTGCGTGCTCGGCCGGAAAGGCGAGCCGGTCGCTATCGGTCGTCTTGAACGCTACGTCGCCGACTGGGATCGCGACGAGCACACGAGACGCCGTCTAAGTTCGTCGTGCGGCGCAACGATTCGTGCTCACGACCACGAACAGGTCGCTGCGCGCCAAATCGGCTTGCACTCCTGCTTACACGACGCCTCGAGCACTCGTTCCACAGAAGCAGTGCTCGCTGTTGCCGTGGTGGGCTCAGGGCCGGCCGGTCTGACCTGCGCCGCCGAGCTCACACAACTCGGCTACGACGTGACCGTCTTTGAGGCAATGCACGCGCTGGGCGGAGTGCTCGCCTACGGCATCCCGGCCTTCCGTTTGCCCAACGATATCCTCGAAGATGAGATAGATTCTCTTCGTCGTGCCGGCGTAAAGTTCGAGCTCAACGCGCTGGTAGGGCGTATCACCGATGCTGAGGAGCTGCTCGCCGGTGGGTTTGCTGCGGTCTTTTTCGGTACCGGCGCAGGCCTGCCGACCTTCCTCGGTATCGAGGGCGAGAACTTCAACGGCGTCTACAGCGCCAACGAGTTTCTGACGCGCATCAATCTCATGCACGCGCATCGTTTTCCTGCGTATGATACACCGATATGGCAGGGGCGTGAGGTCGTCGTCATCGGCGGCGGCAACGTTGCGATGGATGCCGCGCGCTGTGCGCTGCGTATGCGTGCCGAGAGAGTGAGTATCGTCTACCGGCGCACCGTCGAGGAGATGCCCGCGCGCGTCGAAGAGATTCACCATGCGTGTGAGGAGGGCGTGGCGATGCGTGAACTCTGCGCGCCGCTGCGTATCGTCGGCAGTCAGGGCTGGTGCACCGGCCTTGAGGTGCAGAGTATGCAGCTCGGTGAGCCCGACGAGAGCGGCCGCCGCAGGCCTGAGTCTGATGGCAGCGAGCCGTTTGTCATCCCGTGCGATACGATTATCACGGCGGTCGGTACCGGCGCCAACGTGTTGACGCGCGAGGCGACGAGCGGCGTGGAGCTCAACAAGTGGGGCTACGTCGTGACCGATGAGGACGGGCGCACTTCGCACCCACGCATCTACGCCGGTGGTGACATCGTCACCGGTGCCGCAACGGTCATCCTGGCTATGGGGGCCGGCAAGAAAGCTGCCCACGCCATCAATACCGACCTAAACACCTAAACACTTAGCCGTGTCGTATCTCGTCCCAGCTTACGCTTGGGTTAACGATGGCGCTCATATTCACGAAGAACCAGTTGATGAAGAACACGCCGTAGGCGGCGATACCACCGATACTCTTGCGGATGCTCTGTCCCTCAAGTACAAGAATAACCATCGCACTCAGCGCCGGTACAATCATGAGCTGTATGACCCAGAGAAACAGCGCCAGCGCGATACTGCCCCACACGTCGGTGCCGAGCGCGACGCGAATAATCGCCGAAAGCGTCGGCAATGCAGCGAGCGAGACGGCCATAACCATAAGTGCGCCCGCCCCAATCATCGCCAGCGCGAAGGCACAGGAGATATTGAATTGCGTGAAGAGCTGCTTGCCAAGCCGCGCACCGTAGAGGCGCAGCGACTGCAACGACCCCATCGTCCAACGCTTACGTTGGCTCCATGCCTGCGGCCACGAGTGGGGTGCCTCGTCGTAGAAGATGGCATCCTCGCAAAACATGACCTTCTCGCCCAGTAAGATTGACTGAATCGAGAGCTCAAGGTCCTCGGTGAGCGTTTTCGTGTGCCAGCCACCGATGCGTTTGAGTAGATTGCTTGAGATGAAGCAGCCACAGCCCGAGAGCAGCGTCGAAGCACCGAGCGCATTGGCCGCACGGTGCGAACAACGCGTCACGAACAGATAAAACTGCTGGTAGAACATGTTGAGCCACCTATTGCCGCCGTCCTTGACGAGCCGGTATCCCTGTACAATATCGTGGCCGGCTTGGTGCATGTCGTTCATGGCAGCAAAAAACTGTGGGTCGAGCAGATTATCCGAGTCGCAGATACAGAAGAGGTCGTGCGCATCTGATGTGGCGAGATGGCGCTCATAGCATTCGTTGAGCGCGTCGCCTTTGCTCGATATCTTCGTCACACACTGATAGATCTCTGCACCTTTAGCGGCAGCGATTTCAGCGGTACGGTCGGTCGATTGGTTCGAGACAAGCAGAAGGTCGATGCGAGACTGGTCGTACTCACACGCACGAATCGAGTCGATGAGGTTGCCGATGACGGCCTCCTCGTTGCGCGCCGGCATCAGCACCAGAAAACGCGCCTGCTCGGTAGCGCGCGGTGGCTTCGGCGGATACCGAAGCGAAATGAGAATCGTGACCGTAAAGACGATTGTGGTGACGGACAGACCGATAATTTCCGATGCAAGCATAGCCCATCTATTATACTATAGACATCAGAGGCGAAAGGGTGGAAGGCGTATGAACTACGGATATCAGGGAATGGCAGAGCTGGCGTTTCTTCTGGCGGGCTTTCTTGTTGTGGCGATTGGCGCGATGGGTTTTATCGCGGCGTTTGCCATCGGTGCTACCAAGGGTGGGCGCGCAGCGAAGCGCTTCACCGTCGTCTGGGCATACTTACTCCTTGGTGCCGTGATTGCGGTGGCGGTTTACGCACTCACGAGCGGTGAGCTCGGTACGTTCTTGTACCAGTTCGGCGTTGCTCCGCTGGCTCAGATGGTTGTTTTGGCGTTTGGCTGGACGTTTATCATGGGTTTTATGGCGATACAGTATTCCAACGGGCGTATTGCGCTCGATGAAGAGTCCAAACAAAATGCCTGATATCATGATGCGCCTGGGGCGCGAGATGCTCGTTATCGATGGAGCGATGGGCACGATGCTCCAGCGCGCCGGCTACGGTGCCGGTACCTGCAACGAGCTCCTCAACCTCGTCGAGCCCGATGCGATAACACAGATCCACACGAACTACGTATTGGCCGGTGCCGACTGCGTGACGACGAATACGTTCGGGGCATCACGTACCAAGCTTGCCGAGTACCATCTTGATGACCAAGTCGCCGATATCAATCGTGCGGGCGTGCGGCTGGCGCGTGCGAGTGGTGCGCAGCATGTGCTCGCCGACATTGGGCCGACGGGTCTGCTGTTGCGGCCGCTCGGCGAGACAACGTTCGACGAACTCTACGAGGTCTTTGCCGAACAAGCCGCAGCCCTCGGTAAGGGCTTAGGCGGCCCCGATGCCTTCATACTGGAAACCTTTACCGATATCGCCGAGCTACGCATCGCTGTGCTTGCCTGCAAGGAAACCGTACCTGAGCTGCCGGTTTTTGCCTCGATTACCTGTAGTGAGGCAGGTCGTACCGACCTGTCCGGCACCGACCCGGAGACCGCTGCCATCATAGTGGAGGCGGCCGGCGCCGATGCCGTCGGCCTCAACTGTGGGCTAGGACCGGCACAGATGGAGTCGCTCGTTACTGAGATGATCGCTGCGACGACGCTCCCCGTTTTTGTGCGTCCGAACGCCGGCCTGCCTGAGCTAACGGCTTCGGGTGATACGCGCTATCCGGGCACCGCCGACGAGATGGCCGCTTTTGCGCGCGTTGCCTCTGAGGCTGGCGTGGCTGCGGTGGGATCGTGTTGCGGATCGACACCGTCGTTTACCGGCGCCATCGCCGATGAGATCGCCGGTGCTCCGTGCGTTCATGTTGCAGATCGTGGTTTTGATCGTCCGGTCGTTGCGAGTCCACGCGAATATCACGTTATCGGTGGCGGCAATCGTCGGCGCGCTGATGTGCCCGATGATGAGCGCCGTCTCACGCGTATCGGTGAGCGCATCAACCCTACCGGCAAGCCCGAACTGCGCGCCTCGCTTGAGGCCGGCTCGACCGAGCTTGCCGTGACCTACGCGCTTGAGCAAGAGGCGGCCGGCGCCGACATGCTCGATATCAACGTGGGGGGTGCCGGGGTCGATGAGGTGACGATGCTGCCGCTCGTCGTCGAGGCCGTCGGCGCCGCCGTTGACGTCCCACTTTCGATCGATACGATGGATGCCGAGGCGCTCGAACGTGCACTGTGCGTCTATCCCGGCCGCGCGCTCGTCAACAGCGTAAGTGGCGAGGTGGCGAGCCGCAAGGCGATACTGCCGCTTGTGAAGCGCTACGGCGCTTGCGCGATTGCACTTGCGCTCGATGAGCGTGGTATCCCTGTGACGGCTCCGGAACGCGTCGAGGTCATCGAAACGATTCGCCGCGATGCGCAGGAGTACGGTATCGCGTCGAGCCGGCTCGTCGCCGACACCCTTGTGTTGACGATGGCGGCCGACCCGACCGCGCCGCGCACGACGCTTGAGGCGCTACGGCTGGTGGGCGAGGCGGGCATGGCGACGGTACTCGGCATCTCGAACGTGAGCCATGGCATGGAAGATCGCGCGACGGTTAACGCGAAGTTTCTCGCCGATGCCGTTGCGGCCGGGCTCGATGCCGCCATTATCAACGTGAACGAGTCACCGAGCGCGCGTATCACCGCATCGCTGACGGATGATGAAGTCGCTCAGATGAACATGACCACCCTCGCCGAAAAGTTCAAAACCGGCGAGATTTTTCTGCCGCAGCTTATGCGTGCGCTTGAGCTCATGCGAACGAGCGCCGACGCTGACGCTATCGATACCGCGTCCTCGAAGGGTACGATTGTCTTTGCGACGGTGCATGGTGATATCCACTCGATTGGCAAGGAGATATGCGCTGCATTGCTGACGAGCCAGGGCTATCGTGTCGTTGACCTGGGCGTTGATGTGCCGGCTGCCACGGTCGTCAAAGCGGCGCGTACCGAAAATCCCTGCGCGGTGTGTCTGAGCGCGTTGATGACGACGACGCTGCCCGCCATGCGTGAGACTATCGAGGCGCTGCACGACGCGCTGCCTGATATGCCGGTGTGCGTGGGTGGTGCGGTGGTGACGAAGGAGTGGGCGCATCGGGCGCACGCGCACTATAGCACCGACGCGCCGAGCTGTGTATTGCTCGTCGATGAAGTCGGCAGTAAGGCGCGCGCCGATGGCACATAACCTCGTCGTTATCGGAGCCGGGCCGGGTGGTGTGGCAGCCGCGCTTGAGGCACGCCGCCACGGTGCGCAGGTCACGCTCATTGAGCGTGACCCTCTGGCCGGCCTTGGCGGCACGTGCCTCAATCGCGGCTGCATCCCGACGAAGACTATCTTGCGCACGGCGCGCGCCCTACGTGAGATGCGCGATGCGCATGAACTTGGCATACAGATAGGTGCGCCCACCCTCGACCTCGCGGTGCTGCGTGCGCGGGTTGACGAGGTCGTTACGACGCTGCGTACGCAGATCGCTACTGAGCTCAAGCGCGCGAAGGTCGAGGTCGTCTTCGGCGAGGCGCGTATCAATGCAGACGGCACGGTGACGGTTGAGTCGCTCACGCTCAAGCCCGATTCACTCATTATTGCGACCGGCTCGGTGCCGCTCGAGCTCCCTCACATCGACCATCGCCTCGAACGCGTCTGGACGAGCAACGAAGCTCTTGAGCTGCGCGAAATCCCTCAGAAGTTGCTCATCGTTGGCGGCGGTGTCATCGGCGTTGAGTTTGCGAGCATGTACGCTGCGTTTGGCTCACAGGTGACGATCGTTGAGCTCGGCGCGCAGATACTGCCGGGCATGGACAGGCGTGTGGCGCGTACGCTTGCGGCGGCGCTCATCGCCGATGGCATCGAGATACGCACGAATACGTCGGTCGAGGCGGTGCGACAGGAAGGCGAGCGCATACGCGCCACCCTCTCGGACGGCACGGAGCTTTACGCTGATGTGCTGCTCTCGGCCGTCGGACGTCGCCCGATTGCGCCGGACGCAGCGTTGCTTGAGGCGCTTCCGATACCGGCCGTCGTTATTGGTGATGCGGCGGAGGGTGTGATGCTCGCCCACGCCGCCGAACACGAGGGCGAGCACACGGGGCGTCGTCTAAGTGTGCCGTCGCAAAGCCCGAGCACTCGGTTGTCCCAGACGCCTATACCTGCGTGCATCTACACCCACCCAGAGATTGCGACCGTCGGCCTCACGCTCGACGAAGCCAAGCGTGACGGTACCGATGTGGTGAGCGCCATCACAAAGTTTACGGGTAACGGGCGGGCACTTGCCGAGAATGACACCGACGGCTTTGTGCAGCTTATTGCTCTCAAGGATGATGGTCGTATCGTCGGTGCGCAGATCGTAGGGCCGCAGGCCGTCGAGCTTATTGCACAGATTACGCTTGCGATGCGTTTGAACGCGACCGTCACCGACCTCGTCGACACGGTTGTGGCACACCCTACCTTAAGCGAAACAATACGCGACGCCGCACAACTACTCGCTGCAAAACTACGCGTTCGCTAGGGGCTCGTCCTCGTCAAGCTCGTCATCTTCGTCGCCTAACTCTTCCTCTGCGTCTTTTTGCTCGCGGTACCAGAGCCACGCGTAAGCCGCGCCAACTATCGCAAATGCCACACATAAGAGCACAAGCGGCCACCACACGTACTGTCCCGGCTCAGAAGGAGTCGCTTCCGTCTCACCACTCTCGACCTCGGCCGATCGTATGGGCAGATTTTCATTTTGAAAGACGAACGTTATCGAATCGGCTGCGCGATCGCCGGTGACGCTCACGGGAAGCGTAACGACCTCGGCGCTCGTTGCCTCGTCGCGCTCGACGGTGTAGCCTTCGGGCTCTATACATCGATACCCGGTCGGTAACGTGGCACCTACCAGCACGCTCTGTATGCCAACGACCGCCTCAAGCGGAATCGTCACATGCAAAGCACCGTTATTTTGTGTCTGGAAAAGGTTTGCTTCGCGTATGTGAGCCTCAGCGATACGTCCCTTAATAAACGAGAGTGTGAGCGTAGTGCCACGATGCGCATACCCCATCGGCCACCATTCATTTCCGTCGGATTCGTACACGTCGGCAACGCGTGCGCCGGTATGCAGGGCGACATCGATCTGTTGCGGTAGCTCGACGTCCGGATGAGCATGAAAGCGGTAGACGATGCGCTCACCTGCTTCATCACGGATAGCGATGATATGCAGATGGACGATGTCTTCGTTGCGCAGTGTTGCTCCGGCAAGCTGTGGCGCCGTGAGAAAAACTAACAGAATGATAATAAGCGGTGTAACAAACCTGCGCACAGCAACCCTCTCGCCTATACTGATACCGTACGTCTATTATAGAACAGATATCGGGTATGATGGAAAACGGACCGGCACAAGAACGAATTCGACAACTACGTGACGAGCTACATCATCACGCACGGCTCTACTATGTGCTCGATGCGCCGGAGATGAGCGATGAGGCGTACGATTCGCTCATGCGTGAACTGCAGGACTTAGAAGACGCGTATCCGGAGCTCGTCATGGCAGATTCGCCTACACAACGGGTCGGTGCTCCCATTGCCGAGCAGAGCGCCTTTGCGCAGATTACACACAGCACGCGTATGTATTCGCTCGATAATGCGATGGACATCGATGAGCTCAACACGTGGCTCGATCGTGTTGAGAGCGCACTGGGAACGTTGCCACCCTGCTTGTGCGAGCGCAAGATCGACGGTTCTTCGATTGCGCTGACCTATGAACACGGCGTGTTGATGCAGGCCGCCACGCGCGGTGACGGTATCAGAGGCGAGGATATCACCGCCAACGTGCGCACCATCGCCGACGTGCCCACAAAGCTTGTCGCCGGTAGCCTGCTGAGCACGTTGCCCCATCTTGAGGTGCGCGGCGAAGTCTACCTGCCCAAAGACGAGTTCGAGCAGCTTAATGCCGAGGCTGAGCGCGAGGGTGGCAAGGTCTTTGCTAATCCGCGTAACGCGGCGGCCGGCTCGTTGCGTCAGAAGGATGTTGCCGTTACTGCGTCGCGCAAGCTTGCGACGTTCATCTATGCAAAGCCCTCCGGCCCGCTTGCACCTCTTATGAACCAGCACGATTTTGTTGAGGCGTTGCGCGAGGCCGGTTTTGCGACCGTACCCGATGTGCAACTTTGCCGGACACGCGACGAAATCCACGCGTTTTGCACCGAGGCGCTTGCACAGCGTTTTGATTTACCCTATGAGATCGACGGTGTTGTCGTCAAAGTCAACGACTTCGCACTTCAGGAGGAGCTCGGCTACACGGCGAAGGCACCTCGCTGGGCGATTGCCTACAAGTTTCCGGCTGAGGAAAAAACAACGATTCTGCGCGGCATCACCGTTCAAGTCGGGCGCACAGGTGTGCTGACCCCGGTCGCCGAGTTCGACCCCGTGCTCGTAGCCGGCTCGACGATATCGCGCGCGACGCTGCACAACGAAGACGAGATTGAGCGCAAAGGTGTATTAATCGGCGACACTATCATCGTGCGTAAAGCAGGCGATATCATACCCGAAGTGCTCAGCGCTTTGCCCGAACTTCGTACCGGAGACGAGCATGCGTTCACGATGCCGACGACCTGTCCGAGTTGTGGCGTAGCCGTCGAGCGTGCCGAAGGCGAGGCCATCTTACGCTGTGAGAATGCAGCCTGCCCTGCGCAGCGTACCGAGCGCCTGCAACACTGGGTAAGCCGTGGCGCTGCCGACATTGAGGGGCTTGGCCGCGAAACCATCGCACGTCTCGTTGAGACCGGGCTTGTCTGTGACATCTCCGATTACTACGCGCTGGCCGAAGCCGACCTCGCTGCACTCGATCTGGGACGCGAAAAGGCCGATGGCACACCGCGGATGTTCGGCGAGACGCGGGCGGCGAAGGCCCTTGCGCAGATTGAGGCCTCGAAGACGCGTCCGCTGGCACGGCTTCTCTTTGGTTTTGGTATCCGGCAGGTGGGTACGACGACGGCCGAGGCACTGGTGGCGCTCTTTGGTTCGATTGAGGCGATGGCAGACGCTACGCCCGATGAGCTCGCGGCGACCCCTCGCGTCGGGGATGTCGTTGCTCGTGATATCCATGCCTTTTTTGAACTTGAGCAAAACCGTGCTTTGATTGCTCGCCTGCGCGAGGCCGGCGTCGTACTTGAAGCGGCAGAGGTTGATACCTCACGACATACGCTTGTCGGCGTTACCTTTGTGCTCACCGGTTCGCTTACGACGATGACGCGCACGCAGGCGAGCGATGCGCTCAAGGCACTCGGCGCGATGGTGAGCTCTAACGTGTCGAAGAACACTTCGTACGTCGTTGCTGGGGAGGCGACCGGCACCAAGTATGACAAAGCGGTCAGCCTGGGCATACCAATCTTGACCGAGGCCGAGCTCGTGACAACGCTCGAGACGGGTGCGGTGCCGACAACAGTGAGCGCGGTGGCAGATGCAGAGTCGCCGCATGGGTAAACACTCAAAGAAGAAGGCACCTACCGCACCCCCGCGCCGCGCCCCCAAAAAACCATCCGCGCCACGATCCGCGCCACGTCGTCGTCGTGCGAATGCTACGCCTCAAGATAGCCGATTTCTCTCGCTTATAACGCGCTCACCGCGTCCCGGTGTGACGTGGAACTGGGTTGACATTCTGCTGATTATTGCGCTCTTGACGATAGCGTTTCTCGTCTCAAGTAACGTCATGAACTCAGGCCTCGCTCAGCTTCTGCCCGGCACCGGTCTGGCGACGCTGCGCCTTGCGCTTATTCTTGCGTTCTACGTGATTGAGCTGCTCGTATTGGCCTACATTGCCTATCGCCATCGTGCTCACTTTGCCATTATTTATCGGCTTATCGTCGAGAAAAAGAACCGCGAGAAAAACAGGCTCGACACCGCGCTTCAAACGGCTCTTTCGCTTGGTGCTGTGGCAGTTGCGCTTGTCGTGACGCGTGGTGTAGCCACTCTCTGGGGCTATCTAACCGAACGCGTTGGATGGGTTCCGGCCGCAACCGGCGATATTTTGACGATGTTTGGCACGTCAGGGATAACGATCTGGCTTGCAGTTATATCGGTCGTGGTGCTGGCCCCGGTTATCGAGGAGATTATCTTTCGTGGCGTCTTTCTCTCGGCGCTCGATACCTTCATGCCACCGTGGCTCGCCATCGTGCTGACCTCGGTAATCTTTGCGCTCTACCATGCAAGTACGTGGGCGCTCGTGCCTAACATCGTGCTCGCACTCGTGCTGGGCTATCTTGCGTATACCCGCAAGACGCTCTGGCCGGCAATCTTTGTGCACGCCGCCTACAACGCCACGTTGATGGCGGCCACCCTCTACCTCGCCGGCATCGTATCGTAGATACCCCCATATGAAGCGCTCGGGTGCTTTAGGGTGCTATAATACTCATGTAAAGTTACTCGACGAAAGTAGCTCTGTATGTCTTTGACTCAAAAAGAGGTCGCTCACTATGCGTTTCTTGCTCGTATCGAGCTTGATGAGGCCGCCACCGCCGCGCTTACCGAGGATATCAATGCGTTGCTCGTTCATCTCAAACACATCGGCGAGCTTGATCTCGACGGTGTCGAACCGATGACGCACGCTACGGCGCTCGTGAACGTCACGCGCTCCGACGAGCGCCGTGACTCGCTGCCTCCCAATCTCGTGTTTAAGAACGCACCGGCGCACGAGGGCAATGCGTTTCTCGTGCCGCGTATCGGGTCGGGAACGGAAGGTGGTGCATGATGGCTGAAACGAATGTCACCGCACGCACCAACACCGAGGCCGCGCTTGCTCGCATTGCAGCTATCGAGCCGAAGATTAACGCCTTTACGCAGGTCACCGAGGAGCTCGCGCTCAACATCGCCGATAGCGTCGACGAACGTGTCGCCCGTGGCGAGGATGTGCCGCTCGCCGGCATGACGGTTGGCCTTAAGGATAACCTCAATCTCGTTGGCACGCGGACGACCTGCGCGTCACGCATACTCGAAAACTACGAGTCGATCTATACGGCAACCGCCGTTGAGCGTCTTATCGAGGCCGGCGCGGTGCCGGTCGGCAAGTGCAACATGGACGAGTTTGCGTTCGGCTCCTCGACCGAGACGAGCGTATACGGCCCGACCCACAACCCGTGGGATACCGAGCGCGTACCCGGCGGCTCAAGCGGTGGCTCGGCCGCGGCGGTGGCGGCCGGTATGGTGGACGCCGCGCTTGGGAGCGACACGGGCGGCTCGATTCGCCAGCCCGGCGCGTTTACCGGCACCGTCGCACTCAAGCCCACCTATGGGCGCGTGTCGCGCTATGGATGCGCGGCGTTTGCGTCCTCGCTCGACCAAGTCGGCCCTCTCGCGCGTACCGTCGAAGACACGGCGCGGGTGCTGAACGCCATCGCCGGCCACGACGCGCGCGACGCAACGAGTGTACCGCGCGAAGCTGAGGACTTTACCGCTGAGCTCGGCCGCGGAGCCGAAGGGCTGCGCGTCGCCGTGGCGGTGGACTGGCTGGCGGCAGAGGGGCTCGATCCTGAGGTCAAGGCAGGGGTGCTCGCTGCTGCCGAGGCGCTCGCTTCGGCCGGTGCCGAGGTCGGCGAGGTCACGCTCCCTAACATCTGGAACGGCCACAGTGCCTACTACATCATCGCGCCGGCCGAAGCGAGCTCGAACCTTGCGCGTCTCGATGGTGTCCGTTACGGCGTGCGTGCGACGAACCCTGAAGATGTGCTCGACCTCTACGTGCGCAGTCGCAGCGAAGGCTTTGGCCCCGAGACGATTCGCCGCATTGTGCTGGGTACCTACGTGCTCTCGGCCGGGCACTACGACTCTTACTATGGGCAGGCGCAGAAGGCGCGCACCATCGTTGCCGATGACTTTGCCCAGGTCTTTGCCGGCTACGACATTATCCTGACGCCGACCGCGCCCACGCCGGCGTTTAAGCTCGATGAAAAGATCGATGATGTGATTGCCATGTGTAGCAACGACATCTTTACCGTGCCGGTTAACCTCGCCGGCAACACCGCGCTGTCCTTGCCGATGGGGCTTTCGACGGGTGGCCTACCGATGGGCTTGCAGCTTATCGCAAACCACTTTGACGAACGTACGCTGTTGCGTACCGCCGCCGTGCTCGAAGACCACTACGGCTTTGTGTGTACACCGGCGCACGCATCCGCCCACGCGTCTGCGCATCCCGTCACCGAAGGCGCGCCTGCGTGCTAAACCGCCGATTTATAGGCGAGATTGAGCCCGATCCCGAGGCTCCCGCACTCGACCCTGCCGAGCAGCTTGCGTTGCCTCAGCAGACCTGCAACGTTACCCCGCGAGGAGCAACGGAAGAGTTGACACCCATTGAGCTGACGGCGAATGCGGCGCGTGAGGCGTCGATTGCTCGACATCTTACCCAGCTTCGTCACGAAGTACCGGCCGGTCATGTCATCAACGACGACGACTTCTGGTTTCTCACCGAAAACGATGATACCGACCAGCTTATCGATGAACATCTCGCGCAGTTTGACACACTTGAGGACACACGCCGCATCACCGCCGAACCCAAGGACTTCGTCAAACCAATCTTGTTCACCTTGCTCGGCCTGGCTGTCGTTGCGGCCGTATTCTCGTACTTTGTCTTTTTCAGCGGGGGATTTGTAACCGTACCTGACCTCATCGGTCTGACAACCCCACAGGCGACCGAGCAGCTTGAAGAGGCGGGGCTGACGGTAGGCCGCGTGCTCGAACAGGAGAATGCCAACGTTGCGCCGGGTGTCGTGCTGGCACAGGATCCGCGCGTTGACCGTTCGGTACCGCGTGGCTCACCGGTAACGCTTACCGTTGCGCGAGAATCGCGCGAGACGCAGGTACCCGATCTCACCGGCCTAACCCCTGAGGAGGCACGCGAGATACTCACGGCCAACCGTCTTGTCCTCGAAGAGGTTGTCACGTATGACCCTATCGTTCCTGATGGTGAGATTCTCGGGCAGCTTCCCCTCGGTGATTCGTACGTTCCGGCCGGCTCGACAGTTGCGGTGCTTGTGGTCAAGGGCTCGCCTACGGTGCCGGTGCCCATGCCGCGCGTGATGGGGCTTTCGGCAAACGATGCCGAGACCGTACTTGTCGATGCCGGTTTTACGCCGCTCGTCTATTTTGGCTCGGCCCCGTTTGGGCGCATCGATGAAGTCGTCATCCAAACGCCCTCAACCGGTACGCTCATCATGCCCGGTAGTCCCGTGCAGTATCTCGTATCGCGTGGTTCGTCGACGACCGACGTTGCCGTGCCAAATGTTGTCGGCATGCGAGTTGAAAGCGCCACTATCGAGATTGAAAACGCAGGGTTTGAAGTCGTCACGTATCTCTATGTGGACAGCGAGACACCGCAAGGCGTCGTTGTGGCGCAGATGCCCATCGCACGCGATGCGCTCATCAAGGCAGGGGAGTCAGTCGGGCTTCTCATCTCGAACGGCTCCGATAATCGAGCAACAGTGCCTGATGTGCTGGGTATGACTCAGCTTGAAGCATACGATGAGCTGCGCACACAGGGCTTTCGCCCCGTGACGGTTACCCTTCCGACGATGGTGCTCGAAGGCGTCGTGCGCCAGCAGTTCCCGCGCGGCGGTACCGAGTCATTTATTGGCCTGCCGGTGTTACTATACACCGCCGAGCTGGACGAATAGGAGATAGCGAGATGGCAGATACGCGACTTACCGAGGCGCTGGAGCGCTACGAGGCCGTCATCGGTCTGGAGATTCACACCGAGATCACGGTGACGCAGACGAAGATGTTCTGTGGATGTCCGGTGGCCTTTGGGGGCGAGCCGAATACGCGCACGTGTCCGACGTGTCTTGGCCATCCGGGCGCGCTGCCGGTTCCTAACGAAGAAGCCATCGCGTGGACGGTACTCGCCGGCTTGGCGACCGCATGCACTATTGCACCGTGGAGCCAGTTTCATCGCAAGAACTACTTCTATCCCGACATGCCGGCAAACTATCAGATATCCCAGTTCGAGCCACCGTTTTGTGCCGACGGGCGCCTCGATATCGAGCTGACTGAAAACGCCGATGAGCGTCTCGACGTAGCCACCGCCGCAAACTGTACGCCGCTCGACGAGGCTGACCGCGCGGGCGGTTATCGTGCCACGATTGGCATCACGCGCCTGCACCTCGAAGAGGATACCGGCAAGATGAACCATATCGGGGGCGCCGATGGGCGCATTGCAGGCGCGACTCACTCGCTCGTCGACTTTAACCGTGCCGGCACACCGCTCATGGAGCTCGTGACCGAGCCCGATATCCGCACGCCCGAAGAAGCGCGTGCGTTTGCGCGCAAGCTGCGCCTCATCTGGCTGAGTCTGGGCGTGAGTGACTGCAACATGGAGGAAGGTTCGATGCGCGTCGACGCTAACATCTCGATTCGTCCGCGCGGCGTTCGTGAGTTCGGCACCAAAACCGAGCTGAAGAACATGAACTCGTTCAAAGGTATCCACGACGGGCTCGCCTACGAGATTATCCGCCAGGCCGCCGTACTCGATGAAGGCGGCACGGTCGTGCAGGAGACGCGCCACTGGGATGCGTCAGCCAAGGTGACGAGCGCGATGCGCTCCAAGGAGACGGCAGACGACTACCGCTACTTCCCTGAGCCCGATACGGTGCCGTTTGAGTTTTCGAGCGCGTACGTGGACGCTATCGCCGCGCGTCTGCCGGAGCTTCCCGATGCGCGTCGTGAGCGCATTACGGATACGTTTGGCCTGTCGATGCACGATGCCGGTGTTCTCGCAGTCGATACCGAGATGCTCGCGTTCTTTGAGGAGACCGTTGCGGCGGCCGGTGTCGAGGTGGAAGGTATCGAGGTGAAGGGTGTCGCACAGGCCGTGATCAACCTCATGCTCAACGACCTCGCTGCGCATCTGAACGCGGAGGACGTGACGCTCGCCGCTTGTCGCATAACGCCTGCTCATATCGCCGAGCTCGTCGTGCTCGTCAACGAAGATACGATTAGCTCGAAGCAGGCCAAAGAGGTCTTTGCCGAGATGGCAGCGAGTGGCGAGCTCCCGACCGCCATCGTCGAGGCACGGGGGCTCAAGCAGGTGAGCGACACCGGCGAGCTCGAAGCTATCGTCGATACGCTGATAGCGGCGCATGAGGACAAAGTCGCCGAATATCGCGCCGGCAAAACGGGGCTGCTCGGCTTCTTCGTCGGCCAGGTTATGCGTGAGACGGGCGGTCAAGCGAACCCGAAGGTCGTTAATGAGATACTTGCCGCGAAGCTCGCATGACGGTTTACGAGTTTCTCGATAGCGGGTGGGGTCCGCGCCTCACGTTACTCTTTATCTTGGTTGGCGCTTACTTTCTGGGTGCGCACTTCATGAAGAAACGGCCGCGGCCGGATCGTGAAGGCCCGCCGCTTGCCGATGCGCTGAGACGTCGTCCGTGGGAGCTCGAAAAGGTGACGCGCTGCTACTCGCAGCACGGGCTGGCCGAGTGCCTCGACGACTATATACACGCGACGCTGACCTTTGCCAAAGACGGCACCTTCGAGCTCGCATGCCCGATAAACACGTTCACCGGTACGTGGACGGCCGAAGGCGAGACGTGCAAACTTCAGGTGACACAGACGAGTGCGCGTGAGGGCGATGCGAAGGTGCTCCGTGCCGAGCAGCACACGGTGTCGCTCCTCGAAGGCGCCAGTGAAGCCCGCCTTATACATCTGCGCACGGCGCTCGCGTTCTTCGGCGAAGGCGGCGAGCTCGTGGCGCTCTTTGCCGAGAAGCCACGCGAGCGGTTTGTGTTCGGGAAGAAGGTCGATGCGTCCGAGACGCCGGGCAAGGCGCAAGGCAAGGCGCAAGACAGGACGCAACCGGGGAGGCGGACGCCATAGGCAACGCGACTCATACCGATCTCTACCAGCTGACGATGGCACAGGCCCGTTTTTTGCTCGCTAAATCGGAGCCACGTGCGTGCTTTGAGCTCACGTTTCGTACGAATCCCTTTGGGGGCGACTTCGCTCTCTGTGCAGGTCTCGAACCGGCACTCGCGTTCTTGCGCGACTGGCGTTTCGACGAAGATGACCTTTCCTATCTGCGCACCTGCACCACCGTGTGTGGCTCGCCACTGTTCGCCGAGTCTTTCCTCGCGCATCTTGCGACTTTGTACTTCACCTGCGAGGTCAGAGCCGTGCCTGAGGGAACGGTTGTCTTTGCCGGCGAGCCGCTCGTGCAGGTCATCGGGCCGCTGACGCTCTGCCAGATGGTTGAGACGTCGCTTCTGAACATCATCAACTTCTCGACGCTCATTGCGACGAAGGCGGCCCGATGTGTGCTCGCGGCTCGCCCGGCTCGCGTGCTCGAGTTCGGCATGCGGCGCGCACAGGGTCCCGATGGCGCGCTGATGGCCTCGCGTGCGGCTTACATCGGCGGTGTTGATGCGACGAGCAATGTGCGCGCCGGCAAGCGCTACGGGATTCCCGTCGCCGGTACTCACGCGCACTCGTGGATTATGGCGTTTCCCGACGAGCTCGACGCATTTCGCACCTATGTGGCGACGAGTCCTCACAACGCCGTGTTGCTCGTCGATACCTACGATACGCTGACCGGTGTGGGCAACGCGATTACCGTGGCGCACGAGATGGCTGCACGTGGCGAGCAGCTGCGCGGCATCCGTCTCGACTCGGGCGATCTGGCACAACTTTCGCGTCGCGCGCGCGAGATGCTCGATGCGGCTGGCCTGCCCGACGTACAGATCGTTGCGAGCAACGCGCTCGATGAATACGCGGTGACCGCGCTCAAAGAGCAAGGTGCTGCCATCGACGCATGGGGGATCGGTACTGCGATGGTGACCGGCGGCGATCAAGCGGCGCTCGACGGCGTCTACAAGATGACCGCTATCGAGGAGGTCGACGCGAGCGGTGCCGTCACCTGGCAGCCACGCGCCAAGATAAGCGATGACCCGGCAAAACGCTCTAAGCCGGGAATCACGAAGTCCGCGCGTCTCGTGCTGGTCATGACGAGGGGAGTCGTGTACGATGATCTGCCCACGCTCGAAGAGATACGCACACACGCGGCAACTCAGCTTGCCAATTCATAATTTGTGATTGCCATGTTACACTAGCGGTGCGGTTGCGGAGCACATGTGCAGCTGTAGGAATGAGTTGTGACGCGCGAGAGGAAGTGGCTGTCCGCCGCTAACTGGACGAATCAGTGGCTGCGGTCTCCGGGCGACACTGCTGCTCGGGCGGCTCGCGTGGACGGCAATGGGACCGTGGTGGGCAACAATGCTGCCACCAATGCGTTCGGCGTGCGTCAGACTTACCCGCATAACCCTTCCATGTGAAGTGGACTATGCTAGGGGGTACGTGTCAAGCGGCGCGTAGCAGGCAGGTAAGGGAACTCATCTCCTTTCGCGTAGTGCCGTATCGAAGCGCCGGCGAAAAAGGGAACGCGGAGGCTCGGGTGGTTGCACACCAGCACCGCCTGAGTCTTTGCTATAATTGTTACATGGACCCACACGTTACATATTGGCTGGACGGTGCTGGTGAGGATCTTGATGCCTCTCGCGCGATGCTTGAGAAAAAGATGTACTTATACTGTGGGTTCTTTTGTCATTTGGCGGCTGAGAAAGCGCTCAAAGCGATGGTATCTGCGCAATCGCAAACCGCGCCACCAATTCATAATCTATTGCGCTTAGCTGAGCTCGCGGACATGATAGATATTATGTCTGAGTCGCAGTTGGCTTTGTTGGAGCAGCTTAATCCACTCAGTATTGAAGCGCGGTACCCCTCTGATAAAAAGCGCATTGCGGCATCTTTGACGGCCGATATCTGTGTAAAATTAATTGCTGATACGGAGAATTTGGTCTTATGGCTGCGAACCAAGCTCGAGAATTAGCACAGAAATATGCGCAGATTGTTGCGCGCGAGTATCAACCCAAAGCTATAGTGCTCTATGGCTCGCATGTGCAAAGTGCAGCATGTGCGGATAGTGACATCGATGTTGCGATTATATTTGATGGGTATACGGGCGATGCATGGAGGGATTCGGCGCGCTTGTGGCATCTGACCCGAGAGGTAAGTCTTGAAATTGAGCCCGTCATCCTTGATGTGCAAGATGATGCGAGTGGTTTTGCGTCCAAGATACTGGCAACTGGTGAATCACTTGTCGTTTAGGCGTGTCATACGAGTTTCCCACAGGATAATCTGTACCACATGCCCTATATATTAGTTCACGCCCAACACAGCGCACTAAGATGTCTTGCGGCACCGGTGGCAGTTTGCTAGAATAAGGATGAAGGCAGCCCAATGCTTTGACCGCAGGCGGTTGCCCCACTTACTGAGTGTGACGAACCGCCGCGATTAGCGGCGGTTCATCTTTTGTGCTATCTCATAAATGAGGAGCGCAAGGGCGATGGCTTGGCTCACAGCGCGGAGTATTTCCACGATCAAGTGAACGTCCATCCTTATCACCCCTTTCCGGGGCAAGATTAACCGCCTGCAACATCAGGCTGCCATAGGCCATCATGCACCATAAAGCTGCGCAATGCAATACGTTTGACAATACTGTCCAAAATAATTTGTATGAGCAGATGCAGAAGGCTATGCTATGCTGATGAGACGATTATTGTTCCGAGGAGGCACACCATGAGTAAGACCGCTCTGCTTGTCGTGGATGTACAGAACGATTTTTGCCCCGGTGGCGCATTGGCGGTGCCGGGTGCCGACGAGATTATCGCGCCCATAAATGAGCTGATGGAACGCTTCGACCTCGTTATTGCAACACTCGACTTCCACCCGCCCGGCCACTGCTCGTTTATCACGAGCGATCCGCCCGGCCCGTGGCCCGAACACTGTGTGCAGGATACGTTTGGCGCAGAATTACACGAGGATCTGAACAACGAGGCCATCGACCACTTTGTCTGCAAAGGGACCGCGCTCGATGTCGATAGCTACAGCGCATTTTTTGACAACGACCACGTGACCGAGACCGGCCTTGCGCGCCATCTGCGCGAACAGGGCGTCGAGCACGTGTATGTCGTCGGTCTCGCGCTCGACTACTGCGTGAAGTTTACCGCGCTCGATGCGCGTGCTGAGGGCTTTGAAGTGACCGTCATCGCCGATGCTACGCGTGCCGTCAACGTCACCCCCGGCGACGATGAGCGCGCAATCGAAGAGATGCGTGCCGCCGACATCACTATCTCATAATATATTAGTCCGCGAATCACAGGCGCTCTGAGATGTCTTGCGGCACCGGTGGCAGTTTGCTAGAATAAGGATGAAGGCAGCCCAATGCTTTGGTCGCAGACGGTCTGCCCCAATAACGCGGAGCGAGCCGCCGCGATTAGCGGCGGTTCGCGGTTCTTACCAACTCAAGAATGAGCAAGATAAGCACGATGGCTTGGCTCACGGTGCGGAGCAGCTCCACGATCAGTCCAAAATTTTTGCCCCGTTGCTCCTTGCAAGGCGTTGGTATACTTGTTAGACTGTAGATAAGGTAGGGTTGCCGTGGCAGCGGCGGTCTGCCCCAATGAATTGGTTGCGACCGTCAGCTAACTACTGGCGGTCGCGGTGTTTTTGGTACAGAGACCTCAACACCGGCATGGCAGCTCCCACAATCGTTAGCACATTGGCTATCAATGTTAGAAGTTCCATGGTATCTCACCACCTAACCGGGGCGAGATTGACCGCCTAACGGCAACCCGTGCCGGTCATCATAGCACATAAGGGGTACAACACCGGCATTACCTCACTTCTGTTACACTAGCGGTGCGGCTGCAGAGTACGCGTGCGGCCGTAGGAATGAGTTACGATGCACCAGGCATGTGGCCTTCCGCCGCTATCTGGCAAAACCAGTGGCTGCGGTCTCCGGGCGACTCTGCCACTACGGCGGCTCGCGTGAACAACAATGGGACCGTGTTGGGCGACAATGCTGCCACCAATGTGCGTGGCGTGCGTCCAGACTTACCCGCAAGACCCTTCCGTGTGAAGTGGATTTGCCAGGGAGTGTATGCTAAGCGGCATACAGAGAGCAGGTAAGGGAACTCATCTCCTTTCGCGTAGTGCCGTATCGAAGCGCCGGCGAAAAAGGGAACGCGGAGGCTCGGGCGACATCGCGTATGGAGTCGCCCAGCTTTCGCTACAGCCTACAACTACCACACGCCCTATATATTAGTTCATAAGCGACACGGCGCTCTGAGATGTCTTGCGGTACAGGTGGCAGTTTGCTAAACTGTAGGTGGAGTTGGCGCCTGTGGATTGGCGACTACCCCACGAATGTGTGATAGCCGTCGGAATCCCGGCGGCTACCTATTTACGCTGACAAAGCGCAACGACCGCAGCTACGAGCGCTCCCAGCATCAATGCCAGAGAAACAGTCTCATAGAGGGTCATAGGTATCACCCCCTTTCCCATGAAGGATAAGTGGGGCAAACGTCGCCTAAGCACCAACTCCAAGAGACACTATAGCAGAGGGCAGGTTCTAAAGCACTAGTTTGACGCGATATTTTTGTTGGAAAAATCCGCAAAATAGGTAAGAAAAGAGACAGCGCGTGTTAAGAAAGAGGAAATGCACAGGCTCGGGTGGTCGCTACCCGCACCGCCCAGCTTTCGCTACAGACAACTACCGCATGAGTTCACATGCCCTACATATTAGTTCACGGCCAATACCGCTGAGTAGCGACACGGCACGCTGAGGTGTGGTATAACATAAACATTCACATAATCATCACATATCTCAGCACGCGCGCGCAGCATAAAAGGCGCGAAAAATTTGACTTCACTATTCGTCCCGTGCGATAATGGATTCATAGTTTTGCCTTATTGTAGAAAAGGGCGTTTACAGCGTCGGCTTTTTGGGCTAGGAAAAGTCGGAGATGTTATGTTGCCCATGGTGAGGGAAAGGACACAGATATGTCTGAGACGACGGTCGGACAAACCAGCGAACAGCTCGGTAGTTCCGATATCAACGATGGCCCACGAAGCCGTCGGCGTCAGAACGCAACGATTGCGATCATCATCGCAATCCTGTTGCTGCTTCTGGGCGCGTTTGCGTGGGGCGCGATACAGAGCGCCATCAACCAGTTTGCAAACGACGCGACGCCGGATGCCCTGCTCCACGATGTGTTTAGCCGCACAGACGAGGAGAACTGGCAGAAGGAAGTATGGGTCGAAAACACAGGTAACGTGCCCTTTATCGCACGTATCCAGGCACGCGAGTTCATGCAGTGGATTGACTCTGAGGATTGGGATGCTGGTCGTAACTTGCTGACCAACGGAGCGCCATTCGCACCGCTCATCGATGCCAACGAGCAAAAGATGCTCGACACGCTCCAAGAGAGCAACTGGGGCGATCTCATCGGGACGCGTACGCCCGATCCTAACATTCCCAGCGATGTTGGCGATATGTGGTTTGCTGTCGAAGACAGCTGGTGGAGACCCTTTGGGGTAGTATTGCCGACTGAAGTCGGACATACGCCATCACGTATGTTCCGTGATTGGTGGGATTGGGGCTTTACCGGCACCGGTACAACCTCGGGCCTTACTGCTAATGTGAGAGCTTACGATGCAGGTATGGCAACAGTCATGGGCGTTGCTGTGTGGGCTGGTGAGCCTAACATGTGGGTCTATGCTGAGGACGGCTACTTCTACTATAGTTCTGCAATTAACGGGGACCAGAGCACAAGTCTCCTCCTGAATGGCGTTTCCTATGGAGACGACGATCTCGCAAATCGCGCGTTCTACTACGCGATCGATATCACCATGGAAGTCGTAACACAAGATGATGTTCGCGTTATGCGCGATGGCGTTGGCCAGACCGTCAACGGTCTCACGATGGAAGCCGCCGGTCTCAACGGTAAGGCTATCATCAATGGCATTTGGCCTCCGGAGGCATCGACCTTCGACCCGAGTATCGCCTATCCGTGGGAGAGTGCACCGCTTTCCTTCGCAGGACTTGATTTCATCGCCCTCCCCGCGTCACGACAGATGGTTGGCGGCAACCAGTATGAACTTATCGTGAGCAAGGATGCGCTGTTCACCAGTGCATACGTTGCGAGCGGAAACTATGTAGGATACAATGCTTCGGCGTTAAAGACTGAGGTCGATAGCTGGTTCAACAACGGAAAAGCGTTCGACAACAGCACAGCAATGCCTAGTCTGGCAGATTTGCGTGCGCAGGCACATGTAATGCCGACGTTCCCTACAGAATCGACTACAGTATACAGCTTTACTGACGTAACAGCGCCGGAGGCTCGCTGGGCAGATGAGCTCACTGTGCCGAGCGCTACTTTGCGCGGCGCTACGACAGCAGGTGTCGCTTTCCCGCTGTCAGTCGGTGAAATCATGACGTATATGACACCGTTTGATGAGGGCGGCAACTACACGTGGTCGAACCGTGGTTCGGTCCGTAAGGCAACAGGTATCAACAACAACACTAGTTCCGCCGCTCAGTGGCTACACCAGTGGCTGCGGTCTCCGGGCACGTCTGCCACTACGGCGGCGCGCGTGGACGGCAATGGGACCGTGGTGGGCGACAGTACTGC
>WRKU01000005.1 GCA_009777935.1 Coriobacteriia bacterium | reverse complement strand
AAATGAGGGCACACATGAACGATAACCACGCCATGCGGGGGGGGGGGGCCCCCACTTTCTGAGGTAGAGCCCTCTACCACAAACAACACGTCAACCGACACACCTGACATCGAAGCGGCCATCGAAAAAGCTGTCGAGAAGGCGGTGACAAAGGTCGCCGCAAGCACTGCTCAGCCGGCTACTATCAACATCATTGCGCCGGAGGCCGACACGGTTACTCCTAAAAACCGCAAGCGCCAAAACACCATTATCGCTGCCGTTATCGTGCTGCTGCTTCTTCTGCTCGGTGCGTTCGCGTGGGGCGCTATCCAAAGCGCTATCAACCAGATAGCGAACAACGCGCAGGCACAGGCCTTGCTCGTCGATGAATTCGCACGTAAAGATGACACCACCTGGGACAAGCTCGTGCGCGTCGATAACGTCGGTACGATGCCGTTTGTTGCGCGTATCTCGGCGGCCGAATTCATGCAGTGGATAACAGGAAACGACTGGCAGAGCGGCCAAAACATTATCGAAGAGATTACGACGTTTGCGCCGCTCATCCCGTCTGCCGAGACGACGATGAACGCCGCTCTCGATGCGCCCTACGGCACGCTCATCGACACGCAGACAGTCTGGTTTGATGTCGCGCCCGACATGTGGTCGATTCGCGGCCTTACCAACGCCACGAGCCTCATCCAAGCAGCACCCGCAAGAGGTCACGCGGCAAATGGTCTCCCGTTTAGCCAGTACTGGAACTGGACTCAGCCTCACGTGATGACGTATGCTCAGTGGCAAAGCGCTTCGGTGGCAGAGCGTGCTCATAAGTGGGTGCTCGCTGATGACGGTTACTTCTACTACACGAGTATTATCCGACCCGACGCAAGCAGCGTGCCCCTTATGACGGCGATCGCTGCGGCATCGGGCTTTAACCCTCTGCATGCGGCCTTCTACTATGCTATCGACATCCAGATGGAGGTCGTCACGCACGACGACGTCGCTACCATGAAAGACGGTGGCATTACCAACGCCGGCAACGTTGATCTGCGCGCGGCAAGTGCGGAAGGCAAAGCGATACTTGATTCCATCGACTGGATGCCGCCGGCTATCGAGGGGCTCACGATAAACGGAAATGATACGCGTTCGATTACGGTGGGCTATGGTGAGCCGGTGACCTTTAGTGTTGACGCCGGCGGTACCGATGGTCTGACCTATCTGTGGCAGCAGGCTACCAGCCCGTGGGATGATGCACCCGGCGTCAACACGCAGCAAACCTACGTTATCGACATGAATCGTGCGCCCGGTACCTATGAGTTCCGCGTGCTCGTCTCGAATTCGGGTGACGCGCCGGTCGAGAATGACGGTCACACCGCGGCAAGCGATGTCCTCACGGTGCGCGTCAACTCACTGCCACCGCAAGCTCCGGTGGGAGCATTGCCCACACGTCAGATCAACTCTTCACCGGCAGACCGCTTCGTCTTCGACAACATACCGTTCTGGCGCATTGCAACCACGACCGATGGCAGCGACACCTATGACTTGCTCGTGACCCAGTACGTCTACTACGATGCGGTTGAAACCGAAAACAACCGCTTTAACCAAGAAGATGCTCACGGCAACTTCTGGCTGCGTGGGGCCACCAATACGACGAGGTCGACCTTGATGATGAACATGGACACCTGGTGGAACGATAACGCGGGTCCGCAGTTGCGTGAGCGTGTTGTCGCCCCCGTCTTTAGCGGCATCCTCGATGCCGCAGTGCCGGCAAACTCGCTCTTTGGCGTCGAGCATGCTTCTGGCCAAAGCCTCGGCAATAGTGTGTCGGCATCGTTTGCCAACACGACCTTCGAGACGTACGATAATCGCTCGCAATCGCGCCCCAGTGCGACGATGGTGGCCGAGGTCGAAGCGCGCACAAATCCGGCAACGGGCGGCGGTATCATCGCGTTTCCGCTCTCGGGTCTTGAAGTCGTCAACTACTTCCCTGATGGCGTCAACGATGCGAGGGACGGTTTTGTCGGCGGACGCGCGACCGATGATACGCAGCTGGGCTTCGGCGCGTACGACAATGCGGCTCGAACGACGCTACGTTATTGGTGGTTACGTTCACGAGGGTGGATATCAACCAATCCCGTGAGGACGAGCATAGTGATATTTGATGAAACGTGGGGTGCCGAAGTGTGGGGTTCGTGGGGTACGCTAGAATCTTCAGTAACCAACACAGGATGGAGCCAAGCTATGGGGTCATCCATTTTGGGCGTCAACCGCGGCATCCGCCCCGCCCTCTGGGTCCTCCGCACGCCCTAGACACCCCCGTCGCCGACCGCAACAACGAAAGGCCCTCTTGTGAGGGCCTTTCTGCTTGAAACACAACGGCGATCACACACGTTATCCTCGACTACGGGTGCTCATGACGGCGACGAGCCCCAACAGGGCCGGCACGGCAAAGGTCAAAAAGATGACGTTGGCCTGCGTGCCAAACGAGAGCATCACGCCGACGAGCGTCGGTGCAATCGCGCTCCCGACGCGTGAGCACGCCGAACCCAGCCCAATCGCGGTTCCTCGTAGCGAAAGGGGGTAGAAGCGTGGCGTAATTGCGAGTGTCATGTTGTGCGCAGTGCCGACCGAGCCACCGGCGATAAAGACCAGCACATAGGGAGTAAATCCACCGGTACCGACACTGAGCAATACGATGGCGATGACGAGCGTTACGTAAAAGATGCCCATTACTCTCTTGTAGCCAAACCGGTCGGCACACAGGCCGGCCACCGGCGCCGCAAGAAGATTGCCCAGGAGAAACACCGACAAAAACATGAGACTTGAGCGTAACTCATGACCTTGAATCGCCATCAGACCGGGAAGCCACGTCGAAACGCCGTAAAAGACATAGAGGTTGCAGAAAAACATGAGACATATTACGAGAGTGTTTCGGACGTAGGTGCGTGAAAACAACGTGCGCGGTAAGGCCTTTTGACGATTTTCAGCATCGAGTACATAGTGGTCGTCGTCGGATGGTGCCAACTTCGGTGCAATCCGCTCTAGCAGATATGTGATGCGCGTGACATCGCCACGTTCCACGTAGGACTTCATCGAATCGGGCAGCAAGAGCACGAGAAAGGGCACCAGCGCAAGACCGGCAAACGAAGCAACGTAGACCGCGCGCCACCCAACGCTCTCAAGGAGCAAGGTCCCCGAAAGCGAGGCGAGAAACTGTCCGAACGGCACACCGGTCATCATCAGCGTGATAAGAAACGTTCGTTTTGCAGCGGGGCTGTACTCGGACATTAAGCTCACGCAGAGCGGTGTCATTGCTCCGATGCCGAAGCCGGCAATGAATCGAAGTAGCAAGAACGAGGTCATGCCATCGACAACGATAATGAGACCGTTGAAGATCGAAAGGATAGTGATGCCGACGACGATGAGCTTCTTGCGTCCCAAGCGATCCGACGAAAAACCCAATACGAGTGCGCCGATAACCATGCCGAAGAGCGCCGCACTTGCCAGAAAGCCGACTTGTGCGTCGGCGAAGCCGAGCTCGGCCTGAATCGAGGTAAGGGTGACGCTGTAAGAGCCGATACCGTAGCCGGCCAGAAGCTGCGAAGAAAACAGGAGCAGGAACACGGTCAAGAAGAACCGATTGAATCCTGCGCGGTCGATGGTATCGTTGACGTTGATGTTTCTCACGGGAAACATGATACCCCAACGAGCCGCACTATTCGTGGTACAATACGTTTCTCGTATGTAAAAGAAGGGTTACCGATACTATGGCAGTACCAAAGAGAAAGGTCGGCCGCGCTGTTACGAACACGCGCCGCTCGTCGCACAAGATAGAGGCGAAGGGTACACAAGAGTGCCCGCAGTGTCACACGCCCAAGCTTCCGCATCGGGTATGCGCGGAGTGCGGTTACTACAAGGGCAACGAGGTCATCGTTACCGCCGAGTAAACGACCTCTTCCGTGCTACCTTAACCCAAATCGATGTCAGTAAAGCCACAGGTTGTTGTCGATGTCATGGGGGGCGATAACGCTCCCGATGTCGTCGTCGAGGGTATTCGCAGTGCGTGTGCACAGGATCCCGATGTCCGCATTATTGCTACTGGCACCAGCGAGGCGCTGAAACCTCTTGCAGGCCTCGAACAGGTACGTTGCGTTGAGGCGAGCGAGGTCATTGGAATGGACGAGCATCCCACACAGGCCATACGCGCCAAGAAGGACTCGTCGATTGTCGTGGGATGTCGGCTCGTCAAAGAGGGGGAGGCCGACGGCTTCTTCAGCGCCGGCTCGACCGGTGCAGCTATGGCAGCTGCCACGCTCGGCATCGGACGCATCAAAGGCGTCAAGCGTCCGGCGATAGCAACGGTGCTCCCCGGGGTGAATGGGCCGGTTGTGCTGCTCGATGTGGGGGCAAACGCCGACTGTACGCCCGAGTATCTCGTCCAGTTTGCCCGCATGGGTCGTGCGTACGCACGCGCGGTGCTCGGCATCTCACAACCAGGCGTGGGGCTTCTTAACATCGGTGAAGAAGAGACAAAAGGCTCGCAGTTTGCTCAGGAGTGCTTCACCGCATTGACCGCGCACGAACCGCACTTTATCGGCAACATCGAGGGCACCGATATATTACGTGGTGACACGACGGTTGTGGTGACCGATGGCTTTACCGGTAACGTTGCGCTTAAGTGCATTGAGGGAGCGAGCAAGGTCATTCTTTCGCAGGTTAAAGGTACCTTGACATCAAGTGTTTTTGCGAAGATCTGTGTGGCGCCGCTCGCCGGTAAGATGCGCACACTCAAGAAAAGTATGGACCCTGACCAGTTTGGCGGCGCACCGCTGCTGGGCATCAAGGGTGTGGTAGTCATCGGCCACGGTTCATCGAGCGCTCACGCGATTGCATGTGGTATCGCTGCGACTGCGCGCGCCGTTCGTAACGACTTGACGAATAAGATTTCAGACGCGCTCGATTAGTCGCGTCTTTTCCCTATAATACGTTACGGTTGAGCAAAATGGGTGTAGGTGGTGTATGTGCGCACAAGAGGCGCGCACATGAACATAGAGGGGGTGTGCGATGGATCGCACGGCTGCATTGAAAAAAGTTATCGAGGTCGTCGCTACCGAGCTCGAAAGCGATGATGTCGAGATCACCGAGGCGACTTCATACGTCGAGGACTTAGGTGCCGACTCACTCGATCTTATCGAGCTCGTGATGGCGTTTGAAGAGGCGTTCGGTGTCGAAATTGAAGAGGACACCGTCGAGTCTATCAAGACGATTGGTGACACCGTTGACTTCGTCGTCACGCAGGCTGCGCAGGATGACGCTGCCGAATAGCGAGACAGCTTTGCAGGAAACATCTCACACCTCTCCGCTCACCGACAAAGAGCGGATTAAAATTGTCGAGGAGTTAACCGACCACTCTTTCGCTGAGCCTACCCTCGTCTTGCGTGCCTTGACGCACCCCTCGGCGGTCGAGAGACGGCCTCTTGAAAGCTACGAACGCCTTGAGTTTCTCGGCGATGCTGTGCTCTCACTCGTCGTTGGCGAGGAAGCGTATCGTCGCTTTCCCGATGCCGATGAAGGCATGTTGACGAAGATTCGTATCGCGCTCGTAAGCGGTGAGACCCTGCGTCGTGTGTCGATGAACCTGAGACTCGACCGGCTCATCGTACTGGGCTCGAGCGAGCAGTCTGCCGCCAGCCGTGGTATGGGCTCAGCGCTTGAGGATGTCTTTGAGGCACTTGTCGGGGCGCTCTACCTCGACGGGGGCTTCGACATCGCGGCTGCCTGGATATTGCAGGTGCTCGGCGAGAATATTACCCGTGAGGCCGCCGACGAGGCCACCAGCCCCAAGTCGCAACTGCAAGAACGTATGCAGGCGGCCGGCAAGCGTATCAAATATCGCGTCGTGTCGCGGTCCGGTCCAGTCCATGCGCCCCACTTTACGGCAGAGGTGTTGCTCGACAAGAAGCTCTCCGGTACCGGAACGGGCGAGACAAAGAAGGCTGCTGAGGCCGCGGCGGCGCGCGATGCTCTCACACAACTCGATCGATGTTCGCGCGTACCCCGTCGGAGCGTGTCTGAGCGCAAGAGCAAGAAGACCAATGTATCTTAAGTCGCTTACCCTCAAAGGTTTTAAGTCGTTTGCCGACAAGAGCATGGTAACGCTTGAACCGGGCGTGACCTGTGTTGTCGGGCCAAACGGGTCGGGCAAGTCGAACATCACCGATGCGATTCTGTGGGTGCTTGGCGAACAGAGCGCGAAGTCGCTTCGTGGCTCGACGATGGAGGATGTGATATTTGCCGGCTCGTCGGCGCGTCAGGGGGTTGGCGTGGCCGAGGTCGAGCTCGTGCTCGACAATGCGGATCGCACCATCCCTCTTGAATTCGATGAAGTCAGCTTTGTGCGTCGTATGTATCGCAGTGGCGAGAGTGAATACTTTATCAATATGGCCCCTGCGCGCCTGATGGACATACTCGATCTACTGCACGATAGTGGGATGGGTCGAGAGATGCACAGTATTATTAGCCAGGGTCGTATCGACGAGATACTGCGCGCTCGCCCCGAAGAACGTCGTGCACTCATCGAAGAGGTTGCCGGCACGCTCAAGCATAAGAAGCGCAAGGAGCGCGCGCTTCGTCGACTAAGCGCACTTGATCTGCACCTCGAACGCGCGCGCGATCTTCGCGGCGAGGTCGAACGACAACTTCGTCCCATGCAGCGACAGGCTCAGCGTGCCGAGAAACAGAAGGAGCTAGTTACGCAGCTGCGTGAGAGCGAAACCGCGCTCGCTACCGACGATGTGCGCGTGCTTCAAGCGCGTTGGGAAGATACGCTCAAGCGCGAAAAAGAGATCGATGCTCAGATCGAGCTTACTCAGCATCAGCACACGACACAAGAGGAGGAGCTGAACAAACTCCAGTTACTTCTTGAGGAAAAAGGGTTGTTCGTGGGTGACCTGTCCGAACAGCGTCGCCGCACTTCCATGGTGCTCGAACGTCTTGCAGGCATCACGACGCTTGTCGGCGAGAAGGCTAAAAACATCGATGAGCGTATCGGCGAGCTCGCAAAGCAGGTCGCCGATGCGCATGCACGTATCACTACCGCACAACAGCAGGCCGCCGAATCAGGGGCATCGCAGGCAGAGTCGCAGTCAAAGCTAAAGATACTCTACGAGCGCCTAGGCGAGCTGCGCAAGGAGGCCGAAACTCTTAAGAAAAGCCGTACCGCGCTCGATGATGAGCTGGCGAAGCTCAAGAACGGCCAGCGTGCTGCCTCGGTCGGTGCTGAGAAGGCGCGTACAGCTCACACCGCTTGCGTGCAGGCGATCAGCACGTTCGAGACGCAACAGGCTATGCTTGAAGAGCGCCTGACATCGCTTGCGACGCTTCTTGAAGCAAGTACCGAGACGCTTCGTGAGGGACGTGGGCGCCTTGAGGTGCTCGATCGAGACGTCGAGAAAGTTCAGCGCGAGATGGCGCTCGCCCAGACCGATATCAACAAGCGCGTACGTGTCGCCGAAAGCCGTCGCGGAGATACCGAAAGTGCCCGTGAAGCCATGCTGGGTGTGCGCGCCGAGCTTAAAAACCTCGAGGAGCTTGCCGATACCGAGTACCTACTTACGCCGGCGACCGATACTGATATCTTTCGTACCGATATCGATGCAGCGACACACACCTCTATCTTGGCAGCCGGTACCGACCGGCTTATCGACCTGCTGACCTTTGACGAACAGTATCGCAACGCACTCGAGTATCTGGCCGGTGATGCTTACGTGGTCGATGACATCGACCGTGCACTCGAACGAGCACAGGAGCGAGCCGGCTCCGAGGACGCGACCTGCGAGGGTGTTGTTGTGTGGCCGGGCGGCAAGATAACGGTCGGTGCGCGTCAGGCCGACGTCGAAGGAACACGCGCACGCGCACAGCGCATCGGCGCGCTTCGCAAGGAACTCCCGAAGCTCGAAAAGGCACTCAAGCAGCATGAAAAGGCTCTGTCCGAGGCCGACGTAGCGCTACAGTCGGCGCAGCAAGATGCGTTCGAGATAGGACAACGTCTCGCTGAGCTTTCTGGGCAGCACGCGTCGTGCGCGCTCGAAGTGGCGCGCAGTGAAGAGGCAGTGTCGGCCCACACCATCGAGCGCGACACCCTTCAGGAGCGTCTTGCGGCTCTGCACAAGCAATACGAGCAGGCACAGAGTGCGCGTGATGAGCATGAAAGCGCTATCTCGACGCTCGAAACCGAGCTTGCCGACTTCGATGACAAGATAACGACACTGGAGGCACAGCGCGAATCGCGCTTCGCTGAGGAAACACGTCTCTTAGCGACGCTCAACGAGTGTCAGGTTGAGATTGCGCAGGTCGCCGAGCGCGATTCACACCTTAAGCGCATGAGCACACAGGCTTCGACCGAACTCGCTTCGTTGGAGCGGATTATCGCCGGCTCTGATGAAATCGAGGTTGAACTCGAGACGATACGGACACGTTTTACGCCGCTCGCTGACATATGCCGTCTGCTTACCGAGTATGCACAAAACGTCCAGACGATGCTCAACGATCGTGCCCAGTTTGAGCAGACCGATGCAACGGGTCTCCGCGATACGATCGGTCAGGCACAGGAGAAGTTACGCGCGCTCGCCACACAGCTCACACAGCAACGTGAAAAACTTGCGGAGGTGCGTGTTGAGAAGGGGCAGCTCGATATCCAGGTTAACGCTGCCGTGAAGACGATCACCGATGAACTCGGTATCCCGCTTGAAACCGCACTTGAACTGCCGCCGCTCGAAGACCGGACACGCGCGCAAAATGAGGCGATGGCACTACGTCAAAAGCTTTCGGCTCTCGGTGCCGTCAACCCGATCGCTGCACGCGAATACGAACAGCTCAAAGAACGCAGTGATTTTATGCAGGCACAGATTGCCGACATCAACGAAGCTCGCGTGACGCTCGGCAAAGTCGTACGCGCCATCGACCGTAAGATGCGTGAACGCTTTATCTCGACGTTTGAGCAGGTCGATATGCATTTTCAGAGCGTCTTCGGCGTACTGTTTCCCGGAGGCTCGGCTCAGCTTGTGTTGACCGACCCCGAAAATCTCGATGAGAGCGGTATCGAGTATCTCGTGCAGCCACAGGGTAAAAAATTGCGCAAGATGTCACTGCTTTCCGGTGGGGAGAATTCGCTTTCGGCACTGGCGCTTCTTTTTGCGATGAACCGCGTGCGCCCAAGCCCGTTTTTCGTGCTTGACGAGGTCGAGGCGGCACTCGATGACGCGAACCTGCGACGTTTTGTTATGTTCATCAACTCGCTACGTGCCACCACGCAATTTTTGATAGTGACTCACCAGCGCCGCACGATGGAGATGGCCGATGTGCTCTACGGGGTCTCGATGCAGTCTGACGGCATCTCGAAGCTCGTCAGCCAGAAGCTCGAAGGGGCGCTTGAGGAGCTCGGTTACGACACGAGTTCGACGTCGGACGGCCGTGTGAGTGGCGCGGGAGATGTGACGTCGTGAGCACGTGGACTCAGCGCCTCACCGATGGCTTAAGCAAGAGTCGTGACCTGCTCGCCGGGCAGCTCAATACGATTGTCGGACGCGGAATTGAGTTTGACGATGCGTTTTGGGATGACATGGAAGACGCGTTACTTGTGTCCGATCTTGGCCTCGATGCCGCCACCGCTATCGTTGCGCGTATGAAGCGCGAGATACCGGCGCGCGCGCATGAGACGCTTGCCGAAGTCAAAGCGCACCTCGTCGAGACTATTGCCGATGAGTTTGCCGACGGTGTTGACCCGTTTGAGCAGCCGCGTGCGGCGATTTTGATGGTCGGTGTCAACGGTACCGGTAAGACGACATCGGCTGGCAAACTGGCCAAACAGGCCGTTGATGTCGGCAAAACAGTGGTGCTTGGCAGCGCCGATACCTTCCGCGCGGCCGCGACCGAGCAGCTCGAGACGTGGGCGCAGCGCGCCGATGTGCCGCTCGTTAAACGAGGGCAAGGAGCCGATGCGGCCTCGGTTGCTTACGAGACCATTGAGCAAGCTCACAGCGCCGGGGTCAATCTGGCCATCATCGATACCGCCGGGCGTCTACACACTTCACCGGATCTCATGCGCGAGCTTGAGAAGATTCAGCGTGTAGCGCGTGAGCGTGGTGAGAGTAGTGTCGCCGATGCTGCCGAGATGCCGGTCTTTACCGTGCTTGTACTCGACGCGACGACTGGACAAAACGGCCTCATTCAGGCACGCGAGTTTCATAAGACGCTTGGCCTCGATGCGTTGATTGTGACGAAGCTCGACGGGACGGCTAAAGGGGGCATTGCGCTCGCTATCAGCAAGGAGCTCAATCTGCCCATCGTCCGTCTTGGCGTGGGTGAGACAATCGATGATCTGCGTGCATTTGACGCACGTGAGTTTGCCGAAGCCTTGGTGGGATAATGAGACGAAACAGGGTAACGATGAAGTGGGATAGCAATGTTTGAGAATCTTGGCAGTCGTCTGCAGTCGGTCTTTAGAGGGCTGAACGCCAAAGGACGTCTGAGCGAACAAGATATCGATACGGCGATGCGCGAGATTCGGCGTGCGCTCCTTGAGGCCGACGTTAATCTTGGTGTCGTCAAAGAGTTTACCGCACGGGTCAAGGAGCGCGCGCTCGGCGCCGACGTGCTTTCATCGCTCACACCCGGCCAGATGGTCGTCAAGATCGTTCTCGATGAGCTGACCGAGCTGCTTGGCACGACGCCGACGAAGCTCGTCTTATCGTCGCGCGTACCGAATGTTATTATGCTTGTGGGTCTGCAGGGATCCGGTAAGACGACGGCCGCCGCCAAACTCGCATTTCTCCTGCGCAAGCAGGGCAAGAAACCGCTGATGGTCGCGTGTGACGTTCATCGTCCGGCGGCGGCCGACCAGCTTGAGGCACTTGGCCGCCAGCTCCAGATACCGGTCTCTCGCGGTGCTGACGACGCACACGACGATCCGGTTGCAATCGCTCGCGCCGGTGTCCGTGAGGCAATCGACACACTCTGCAACGTCGTCATCATCGATACAGCAGGTCGCCTTCATATCGACGACGAGATGATGGGCGAGGCCGAAGCTATTAAAAAGGCGGTGCGACCTGACCAAATCCTCATGGTCGTCGATGCCATGACGGGCCAAGATGCCGTCAATGTCGCCGAAGCATTCAGCAAACGACTCGATTTCGACGGCCTCATTATGTCGAAACTCGACGGTGATGCACGTGGTGGTGCAGCGCTCTCGATTCGTGAGGTGACGGGCAAGCCAATCCTCTTTGCCTCTGCCGGTGAGAAGCCCGATTCGCTTGAGGAATTTTATCCCGATCGTATCGCTAAGCGTATACTCGGTATGGGTGACGTGGTCTCACTGGTCGAGAAGGCTGGCGAGCTTGAGTTTGAGGACGATTTCTCGGAGTCTGACGCCGACCGTCTCAAGGCGGGCAAGTTTACTTTTGATGATTTTCTCAAGAGCATCAAACAGATGCGCAAGCTCGGCGGGTTGGGTGCGGTCGCCAAAATGCTGCCGGGAGGTGGCGCACTTAAGGATGCTGCCGGTGCGATGGATGAGTCGGCGGTCGCACGTAGTGAAGCTATCGTGCTGTCGATGACGCCGCAGGAACGCCAAAATCCAAAGCTTCTCAACGGGTCGCGGCGCGCGCGTATTGCAGCCGGTGCTGGCGTGCAGGTGAGTGACGTTAACCGGCTCGTTAAGCAGGTTGCCGAGGCGGCCAAAATGATGAAGCTCATGTCGAAGTCGGGTGGCAAGTCGGGCAAAATGCCGGCCGGCATCCCGAAAAACTTCCCCTCTTTTTAGACAGTTGCTACACAATTAGGTAATTTTCGCGTATCATATTCGATTGGTATGAACAACAGGGTCGTGACCGTCACCGGTGCGGCCTGTATAGCCGGAGGTGTTTTTGTGTCAGTTAAGATTCGTCTTGCGCGTTATGGCGCGAAAAAGGTGCCCTTTTACCGCGTCGTCGTCGTCGATGAACGCTCGCGTCGTAATGGACGCTACCTAGAGCTCGTTGGACGCTACGATTCGCTTAAGGATCCATCGGTCATCGATCTTGACCTTGAGAAGGTCGACAGGTGGCTCGGAAAGGGTGCTCAGCCGACAGAGGCCGCCGCAAAGCTGATTGCGATTGCGCGTGGCGAGAAAGAGGCTCCGAAGAAGGAAGCAAAACCCTCGAAGCGCGCCATTGCCAAGGCAGAAGCTGAGGCCGCTGAGGCTGAGGCTAAGAAGGCCGCGGCCGAGGAAGAAAAGGCCGCACCTGCAGAAGAGCCTGCGCCTGCGGAGGAGCCTGCTACGGAAGACGAAGCTGCGGTGAGTGAGGACGCGTCGTCTGAGGCCGATGAAGAAGCTTCTCCCGACGAAGCTCCGGCAGAAGAAGAGGCGCCTGCAGAAGACGAAGCTCCGGTCGAAGAGCCTGCTGTCGAGGAAGCCGCGGAGTAACCGATGGAGCACGAGGAACACACCGATCACGAAGAGCGCTCACCGGTTGAGCTCGTTACCTTTCTTGTGACGTCGCTTGTCGATAATCCCGATGAAATCGTCGTTGAGGCCGAGGAAGGCCCGGATGGCATGCTCGTTAGGGTCAATGCGCATCCCGACGATGTTGGTAAGATCATTGGGCGCGGAGGGCGTACTATTAAGTCGATTCGCACGCTCGTACGTGCGGTGGCTGGACGTAGTTACCACGTCAGCGTCGAAGGGTAATCGCTCGTGGTTACGCAACGTTTCGTAACCATCGGACGCATCAAGAAGAGCATCGGTACACATGGTCAGGTTCTCGCAGATTGTAATGCGGGAGTATCTGTCTGCAATCTTATCGGAACGACGATATGGGTCACGCCGCCACCATCTGTCTGGCGGAGCGGTGTGGTGACCGATGCACGGGAACAAGGTGACGGCGTGGTGCTCACAATCGAAGGTCTTGTGAGCATCGATGAAGCCAAGCAACTTGTCGGCACACATCTTGTCGTTGCCGTCGAGGACGTAGATGAAAGCTGGGTGCTGCTCACCGAAGACGCGCCCGAGATACGCGGACTGCAGGTGCGTGATGCGCGCTACGGCGATCTTGGTACAGTACAAGACATCATCGTAACCGGCGCTAACGACGTCTGGGTCGTCGACGGTCCGTATGGCGAGGTACTTATACCGGTCATCGACGATGTCTGTATCGCGCAAGATGAAACTACGGCTACCGTCCATATCCCGAACGGGCTCATTGACGAGGAGCCTCCTTCATGCGCGTAGACGTTCTCACGATATTTCCCTCTATGTTTGCGCCTGTGCTCGGTGAGTCGATGACGGGGATTGCGCAGGAACGCGGGTTTCTCGATCTCCATGTCCACGACTTGCGCGACTGGACGCATGATCTCCATCGCACCGTCGACGATGCTCCGTATGGCGGAGGTCCGGGCATGGTCATGAAGTGCGAGCCGATATTCGAGGCGATCGAAGCGATTAGCAAAATGGCGCCTGTCCCACCGCATATCATCTTTCTTGCGCCAATCGGCACTCCGTTTGCCCATGCTGCCGCACGCGAATTGAGCCATCATGAGCGCATCTTGCTCGTCTGTGGGCGCTACGAAGGCTTCGATGAGCGCGTCTTGACGCTTGCCGATGAGATCATCTCGATTGGCGACTACGTTATGAGCGGGGGAGAGCTTGGCGCAATGGTTATCGTCGACGCTGTGACGCGCCTCATCCCCGGGGTGCTTGGTGACGCTGAGAGCACCGTTGACGAATCTTTTGTCGATGGGCTACTCGAGTATCCGCACTACACGCGTCCGGCGGAGTTTCGTGGCATGAGCGTGCCTGACGTGTTATTATCGGGTGACCACGCAAAGATTGAGCGGTGGCGCCGCGAACAATCATGGGAGCGAACAACACAGTTACGCCCTGATCTCGTGTCGAGCGGTGCAGCGAATCTTACAAAAGAGGGAAGTGAAAAGGGGGCAACGAGTGAGCGATGAGCACCTCGTGGATGACGAGTGTAACTCTCGCCTAGGCGATGAGCATCTCATAGACGACGAAAGCACGCGTAAGAAATCTCTCACGCGCCACATCGTCGAAACCGTTATCCTTATTGCGCTCGCTTTCCTGCTGGCGCAGGTCATCAGGTTTGCGCTTATCGAGCCGTATCTCGTTCCGACCGGATCGATGATTCCGTCGATTGAGATTAACGATCGTGTGCTCGCCAACAAACTTGTCTTTCTTACAGGACGTGAACCTCAGCACAACGACATCGTCGTCTTTGATGATCCGACAAACGAATTTCCGCAGCTCATAAAGCGTGTTATTGCCGTTGCCGGTGATACCGTTGACCTGCGCGAGGGGATGGTCTATCTGAATGGCGAGCTGCTCGATGAGCCATACGTTCACGATAAGCCGACCTATCCGCTTAATGGTGTCGAGCTGCCGTTTACCGTTCCCGCCGATGCGGTCTTTGTTCTGGGAGACAACCGCACAAACAGTGCAGATAGCCGTTATTTTGGCCCAATACCTACCGATGAGGTGCGTGGTCGCGCGTTTTGGACGTACTGGCCACTCGCTCGTTTTGGCTCTCTTGAGTAATGCACGTGGGCGCAGACTCGTTTGCACACGAGGCGACTCTTTGCTAGACTGATACGTTGCGTGCGAAAGGAACGACTTACATGGATGTCATTGCAGCACTTGAAAAACAGCAGATGAACGACGACGTCACTCCATTTCAGGTGGGGGACAACGTTAAGGTTCATTATCGTATTATTGAGGGCAACCGCGAACGTACGCAGGTCTTTGAAGGACGCGTTATTCGCCGTCATGGCGCTATGAATCGTGAGACGTTCACGGTGCGCAAGATAAGCTTTGGTACCGGGGTTGAGCGTACGTTTCCGGTTTACTCACCCAAAATTGAGAAGATTGAAGTTACCGGTCAAGGCAAGGTGCGTCGTGCCAAACTCTACTACCTGCGTGATAAGGCCGGCAAGAGCGCACGCCTTAAGGAACGCAGTCGATCGTAATAATCCACAGTTTTAAGAAGTTATTCTTTTGCTCACAGGCGTCTGGGGAAACAGACGCCTTTTTTTTGCGCTAAAGACATGAAAAATTAAAAAATCGGTACCCCATGAGGTAATCATAGGGTGCCTCGTGGGGTAATAGATTGGTAAGAACCTTCTGTCACGATAGTGAGTAGGAGGTGGCTGTATGAGCTTGTCGATAGGAAAACGTGGTGAGATTGCGGCGCGTGCATTTTACGAATCACGCAACGCCGACATCGTCGCGGCGAACTGGACCTGTACCTTCGGTGAGGTCGATCTCATCGCCAAGGAAGACGATACCCTTGTGTTTGTTGAGGTCAAGACACGCCGCTCAACACGTGCCGGTTTACCTGAAGAACAGGTCACACGCAAGAAGCAAGAACGCTATATCCGTTGTGCACAGACCTTTTGCAAAAAAACGAGAGTCTCGTATCAGCGTGTGCGGTTTGATGTCGTTGCAATCTATGCGCAAAACTCTCGAGACAGAGCACATGCCACGCTCCGTTTTATCCCCGATGCCTTTGGAGAAGGCTAGATGCTTTCACTGACGAGATCAGCGACGATTAGCGGCGTCGATGCTATTCCCATTGAGGTTCAGGTACAGATTTCGCCGGGACTCCCGTCGTTTCAGATTGTCGGTATGCCCGATGCAGCAATCGCTGAGTCGCGCGAACGTGTACGTGCCGCGTTCAAGTCGACCGGTATGAGCCTTCCTGCCGAGCGTGTGACCGTTAATCTTGCACCGGCACATGTGCGCAAGAGTGGTACCGGGCTCGATCTGCCCATTGCACTGGGAATCATGGTGGCAAATGGCACCATTCCACAGGCACTCTTCGACGACTACCTCGTCGTCGGTGAGCTCTCGCTCGACGGGAAAATCCGTGCCGTCTCAGGCATGATTGCGATTGCCAATCGTGCACGCGAGATGAAGCTCAACATGGCCGGTGCGCCGCTGGGCAGACTCGGCCAGTTTGTGATGACTCCCTATGCGGAGTTGACATCATTGATGCAGGTGCGCGAACTCGCTGAAACAGGGTTGATACCCCAAAATGGCGATGGTGTTCTCGATGCAGGTGACGCACGCGACGCCCACGCAGATTTGCTCGAAATTGTCGATCAGGAGGCGGCAGTTCGTGCGCTCACCATCGCGGCTGTGGGGCGCCATAATATCCTTATGATAGGGGAGCCCGGTACAGGTAAGACGATGCTTGCGCGAAGACTTCCCGGTATTTTGGGTGCGATGGATATCGATGAGATTGTCACGGTCGCACAGATTCATAGTATTCTCGATCCGCACTACGAGCCGACAGCGGCCCGGCCGTTCCGCAGTCCGCATCACAGCGCCACGGCGGCCGGTATCATCGGGGGTGGCACCCCCGTGCGCCCCGGCGAAGTTTCACTTGCGCACAACGGAGTACTTTTTCTCGATGAACTACCTGAGTTTGCCCCCTCGGTTCTACAGATGCTTCGTCAACCACTTGAAGACCACAGAGTAACGATCGTGCGCTCAAAAGAGACGGCAACGATGCCGGCACACTTCCAACTCGTCGCAGCCGCCAATCCATGTCCGTGCGGCTTTTATGGCTCCACACACAAAGAATGCAGCTGCACAATGCAGACCATTTCACGCTATCGCAACCGAATCGGCGGGCCACTGCTTGACCGCATCGACATAACGATTCCGGTGACGCGTCCTTCGACCGAACGGCTAACACGTCATCGTGGCACCCATACGACGGAAGAGGTACGCGCTACCGTTGCCGAGTCGATGCGGTTTCGTGAAGCGCGCATGGCGGAAGGCCCGGTCACGGGAGCGTTGACTGAACGTATCGCGTGCTCTCAGTTTTCCGGTGCAGCAGCGCGTTTTCTTGAGGATGCTGGCGAATCGCTCAAACTTTCAGGACGTTCACTCGCCAAAACCGTTGCCTTGGCGCGCACGATTGCCGATATCGAACACGCCGATGAGGTTACGGTCGAACATGTGGCCGAAGCCTTAAATTACCGAGGAGCATCTGATTATGAATAGTTTTGAGCTTACGCAAGAACACCGTGATTTTCCTCCACATCTGCGTCATTTTGCCTGGTGCCCCGAGCGTATCTACCTGCGTGGTGACATACGGACGTTTCGGCGCGGCGTTGGCATTATCGGCGCACGTAAGGCAACGCCGTATGGGAAGGAGGCTGCGCGTATCGTCGCCTCATGGTGTGCCGAGTTCGATATTCCCGTCTATTCAGGTGCGGCGATGGGCTGTGACCAAGCGGCGCATCGCGGCGCACTTGAGGCCGGTGGAGACACCGTCGCCGTGTTGGGCTGTGGGGCTGACCGTTACTATCCGGCAAGTGCGCGTGATCTCATCGATCGTATCGTCGAACAGGGTTGTGTTGCGTCGCTTATGGAATGGGGTGCCAAACCACGCAAACAGTCTTTTGTCGAACGTAATCGGCTCATCGTGGCGATGTCGTATCTGCTCGTCGTCGTTGAAGGACGCATGCCAAGCGGTACGTTTTCGGCGGTAAACTGGGCCGATCAACTCAACGTCGATATTGCCGCAGTTCCCGGCTCAATCTTTTCGCCGGAGTCAACAGGACCGAACCACCTTTTGAGTAACGGTGCGGTTCCCATTGCTTCAAAAGATGACTTCATGAGTGCACTTGCCCTTAGCATTGACTACGAGGATACAGGTGAGCCTCTCGCAATAGAGGATTGGGAGTTACAGGCATTGGATAGCAATTCACGCAAAATCATGCACGCATTGCGTAGCGGTTCGCTTTCGATTGAGGCCGTTGGACAATGTCTTGATGTGCCGCTCATCGAGAGCATGGTTGCTATCAACATTCTTGAAGTCAAGGGTCTTGTTCAGCGTCTCGATGACGGACGGTTTGTGGCGTGCACGTAGATGAATTCATTCGTCATCTCGAACTGGTGCGAGGACTATCAGCACATTCGTGTCGTGCGTATCACAACGATCTGACGGCATTTTCCCGTTGGTGTGAGCGCAATGAGATTAGTTCGCATGAAGCGACTCATCGACAGTTACGACTCTACTTGGGCGAGCTGACTGCAGCCGGCTATGCGCGCGCCACCATCGCACGTGCGATGACGACGTTGCGCACCTACTACGATTACCTCGTCGAAAAGGGAACGATTGAGGACAACCCCGCGCTGTTGTTACAGGCGCCTAAGCAAGGGAGGACGTTGCCGAAAACGTTAACGCAAGATGACATCACTACGCTGTTGGAAAGCCCTGATGACAGCACGCCAAAAGGAATGCGCGATGCCGCATTGCTTGAGCTCATGTACGCGACCGGCGCACGCGTTGCCGAGCTATCAGGACTCAACGTTGACCGCATCGATCTACAAAATAACCTGGTGCTGTTGGAGGGGAAGGGCAATAAGCAACGACTCGTTCCGCTCTATCCTGCTGCGGCCGCAGCGGTAGATGTCTACCTTAAGCAGGCACGTGAGGTGCTGCAAGGCAAGGCATCGCAGGCAGTCTTCCTCTCGACGCGTGGCAATCGCTTAAGTGAAGATGCGATTCGACGTATCGTAAAGACGCATGCGCGTGCTGCCGGGATTACGACACCTGTCAGCCCTCATACGTTTCGCCACTCATTTGCGACCGACCTACTTTCCGGTGGGGCAGATCTGCGTAGCGTGCAGGAGTTGCTCGGTCACGCAAACCTTTCAACAACGCAGATATATACTCACATTAGCGCTGCTCATCTGAAAGAAGTTCACAAGAGAACTCATCCTCGAGCCTGAGCACTCAGATATAATCTGTGCTATCATGGCTGGGTCACATTAATCTACATGGGTGTGGACCGGAGCGCCTTGGTGCCTGCGAGACAGCGGGTGGTGCGAAGGGATGAAGTACCCAGAAGCGGAACCGAAAGGAAGGCCATAATGGCAACTGTTACCATGCAAAACCTGCTCGAAGCAGGTGTTCACTTTGGGCATCAGACCCGTCGATGGAACCCGAAGATGGAGCCGTATATCTTTGCTCAGCGCGGCGGCATCCATATTATCGATCTCAAACAAACCCTTGCCGAACTGGAAAAGGCATATAATTTTGCCTGTACCGTTGGCCAGCGCGGCGGTGAGATACTCTTTGTTGGCACAAAGAAACAGGCTCAGGAGCCACTCGAACGTGCTGCGACGCGTGCCGGCATGCCGTACGTGACGAATCGGTGGCTTGGCGGTATGCTCACCAACTGGGATACCATTCGCGCACGCGTTACCCATATGCAAAGACTTGAGCAGATGATCGAGGACGGTACGATGGCGACCTTTCCTAAAAAGGAACAGATCCTTAAGGGTAAGGAACTTGCCAAGCTGCAGATGAACCTCGACGGCATCCGTGACATGAACAGTAAGCCGGCGGCGCTGTTTGTCGTCGATACCAAACGCGAGATTAATGCCGTCAATGAGGCACGTCGCCTTAACATCCCGATTATCGGGATGCTCGATACGAACGCCGATCCCGATGAGGTCGAGTACCCGATTCCGACCAACGATGATGCGATTCGTGCAATCGCGCTCGTAGCCGATGTCATCGCATCGGGTGTACTTGAAGGCAACGGGGGAATTACGCTCAACAAGGGACAGCAGCCTGCAGAGCAGGAAGCGCCTGCGCCAACCGTTACGGATAGCGAAGCGCCAACGGCCGAAGAAGTTGTGGCCAAAGAGGCGCTTATCGAAGAGACCCCGGTCACCGAATAGACCGCTCACAAGAGAAAGGAAACCACTATGTCAAACATCACCGCCGCTATGGTAAAAGAGCTGCGCGACATCACCGGCGCAGGAATGATGGAGTGCAAGAAGGCGCTTGGTGAGGCCGAAGGTAAAGTCGAGGAAGCCGTCGATATTTTGCGTACGCGCGGATTGGCGTCGCTTGCAAAGAAGGCGGGTCGTGCAACGAATGAGGGCGCAATCGCCACATATGTGACACCTGATTCCAAGACCGGCGCGCTTATCGAGGTCAACTGTGAGACCGATTTTGTGGCAACGAACGCGGTCTTCACCGAGTTTGTGGGCGACCTTGCACAGATTATCACCGAGAATGACCCTGCCGACAACGATGCCTTGATGGCGTTACCATACAAAGACAGCAACTTGACCGTTAACGACCAGCTCGGTGAGATCGTTGGGCGTCTCGGTGAGAATATGGCAATCGCGCGTTTTGAGCGCATTGCGCTTAAGACAACCGGCGCACTCGCAACCTACGTTCATAGTGGGGCCAAGATCGGTATCGTAGTGGTCTTCTCATTCACCAATGAGGCGACTACTGACAACGACACCTTTAAGGCATATGCACGCGATGTGGCGATGCAGGTCGCGGCCGCCGGTCCGATCGCCGTTAGTCGAGATGATTTTGACCCCGCAGTCGTCGAGCGTGAACGTGCTATCTACAAGACACAAGCAGCCGAAAGTGGTAAACCCGAACAGATTCAGGAGAAGATGGCCGAAGGCCGCCTGCAAAAGTTCTTTAAGGAGCAGGCACTTGTCGAGCAAGCGTTCGTCAAGGACATGGACATCTCTATCGCCGATTTGACTGCACAGGTATCGAAAGAGGTGGGCGACGAAATCACGATCGATCGCTTCGAACGTTTTGACCTGGGTGAGTAAAGCGAGTAGTTCGTCAAGGGAGGACGTAATGCCATACAAGAGAGTATTGCTTAAGCTTTCCGGCGAAGCCCTGATGGGGGATCGTGGCTACGGTGTCGACCCACGGGTCATTGATTCGCTTGCTGTTCAGATTAGACAGGCCGTCGATGGTGGATTCGAGCTCGCCATCGTTGTGGGTGGTGGTAACATCTTTCGCGGTTTAGCCGCAAGCGCCAACGGTATGGATCGCTCTACGGGCGACTATATGGGCATGCTCGCTACGGTGATGAATGCACTTGCCCTCCAAGACGGTCTCGAACGAGCCGGCATCGAAACGCGCGTAATGAGCGCGATATCGATGCGTCAGGTCTGCGAACCATATATCCGGCGTCGAGCCATGCACCATCTTGCAAATAAGCGCACCGTTATCTTTGCCGGCGGTACCGGAAATCCGTACTTCACAACCGACACGACGGCCGCGCTGCGTGCCTGCGAGATTGGTGCCGACTGCGTCATGAAGGCAACGAACGTCGATGGTGTCTACGACAAGGATCCTAAGCGTTACGATGATGCCGTTAAGTTTGATGCGTTGACCTATCTTGAGGTACTTCAAGAAGGCATCAAGGTTATGGATGCGACGGCAGTCACTCTCTGTATGGAAAACGATCTCCCGATTCTCGTATTCAATATGCACACAGAAGGAAATATTGCGCGCGCCTTGAACGGCGATCGCGTCGGCACTATTGTAGAGGGGAGCGAGGAATGATTAACGATATTCTCAAGGTCACTAAGGATCACATGCACAAGACGCACGAGGTTTTGATGCACGAATTTGCCACGGTGCGCACAGGGCGTGCGACCGGTGCGGTTTTTGATCGTGTCACCGTTGATGCATACGGCAGTCCTATGCCTATCAATCAGCTTGCCGGCATCAAATCTCTCGATGCACACACGCTCGTTATCGAGCCATGGGATAAATCGATGCTCGATGTCATCGACAAGGCGATCCAGTCATCTGAGCTCGGCATTATGCCTAATAACGACGGTATCGTACTGCGCGTGAGTTTCCCCACACCTACCGAGGAACGTCGCGTCGAGCTTTCAAAGCAGTGCCATCACTTTGCCGAGGAAGCGCGTATTGCTGTACGTAACGTGCGCCGTGATGCCAATCATAAGCTTGAGGCGCTTAAAAAAGAAGGTGGGGTCGGTGAAGACGACATCGCGCGTGCCGAGAAAGAGGTGCAGACGATGACCGACGACGCTATCGGTGCAATCGATGCTTCGCTGGCGGCTAAAGAAGTAGAAATTATGGAAGTGTAGTGCGAGATGCTGCATGACCTCGATGCCGAACAGATTCCGCGCCATGTGGCGATTATCATGGACGGCAACGGGCGTTGGGCAAAGGCCCGAGGCAAACCACGTCTGTTTGGCCACAAGGCCGGCGCCGCTATGGTGCGCGAAACAATCGCGTCTGCCATCGATTTAGATATCAAGTACCTAACGATTTATTCGTTTTCGACCGAAAATTGGACTCGTCCGGAGGATGAAGTCAGCGGTATCATGGCACTTTTTGTTGAGGTGCTGTCTCGTGAACTGCAAAACCTACAAGAACAAAATGTCCGCGTACGTATTATCGGTGATCTCGCACCGTTACCCGAAAAGACACGCGCGGCATTTGAAAACTGCGTCTCCGAAACGAGCTGCAACACAGGCCTGACGCTTATCGTTGCCGTTAACTATGGCGCACGCGCCGATATCGTTCATGCGGTGCAAGCTATCGCACACGAGGTACAGGACGGCGCCCTGCAACCTGCCGACGTCTCTCCTGAAATATTTGCCGCGCATCTGAGCACGGCCGGTATTCCCGATCCTGATCTGCTGATTCGCACGAGTGGAGAGCTGCGCGTTTCGAATTTCCTGCTCTATGAGATTGCCTACACAGAAATTGTGGTGACCGATACCCTATGGCCCGACTTCGACCATGATGAGTTTTTTGCCTGTGTGGCCGAGTATCAAGCGCGTGCACGCCGATACGGCGGTGTGTGATGAACACGTTCGTCACACGCGCCCTGACCTCTCTCGTCTACGGAGCGGTGGTCTTTGGCAGTATCGTTGCCGGTAACATGTTCTTCATCTTGCCGCTTTTCTGCTGCGTACTTTGTATGCTTGGCTGTCGTGAGTATTACCGAATCACCTCGCCTCACATGAACAAGATTCTACAGGTCATCGGTACGGTGATGGGCATGTCGTTACCGCTCATTGCTGCCGCAGCCCAGATTCATCACAAGCAGATCCCCGTCATCGGGACGGGTGGACTCGCCGGACTCATCGCGCTCTTTTATGCCATCGTTGTCGGTACGTTCGTCATTATGGTGTGGTCGGCCTTTACGCCGACGAGCTCGGTCAAAGACAGTGCACTTGCATTGTTTGGTGCACTTTATCTGGGCATTCCTCTTGCTTCACTCGTGTTAATTCGTGAGATGGAGCACGGCATCGTACTCTCTCTCATGATTGTGGTGAGCGTGTGGGCGGCCGATATTTTCGCATATCTCGGCGGCTCGCTATTTGGACGCTATAGGATTGCGCCAACGATTTCGCCGAAGAAAACATGGGAAGGCTTTGCCGCTGGCACACTTGGGGCGATTGCGGTGTGGGCGATACTACCACTTGTCTTTGAGGTTGGGCCAACGGTGCTCGGCTCAATCGTTATCGGTGTGCTTGTTTCGGTCGCGGCACTCGTCGGTGACCTGTATGAATCACGCATCAAGCGCGAAGCAGGTGTCAAAGACTCCGGTACTATGCTACCCGGGCACGGTGGTATTCTCGACCGCATCGACTCGATGCTCGCTGTCTCGCTTGTGCTCTTCATACTACTCTCGGTCCTCGGAACGTTTCTGGGGGTGATTCAGCTGTGAGGCGTGTCGTTATCCTTGGCTCGACCGGCTCAATTGGCCGCCAAGCACTTGAGGTTTGCGCAAAAGAACGCGAACAGCTTGAAGTTGTAGGGCTGGCTGCTCACACGAGCGTAGAGTTACTCGTCGAGCAGACTCATCGCTTCGCTGGCGTCAAGCATGTTGCACTTGGCACCGCTGAGGCCGTTGCTGAGGCACGACAAGCACTAGATGACAGCGTGAAGATACTCACCGACACCGACGCTTTGATCGAGCTCATTGAGGCGACCGCGCCCGACATCGTTATCAACGCGCTCGTCGGTGCAGCCGGTCTGCGTGCGACGATGACAACGCTGGAGGCCGGCATTACGTTAGCGCTTGCCAATAAGGAGAGCCTCGTCGCAGGTGGCGAACTCGTCATGGCACAGGCAAAACCGGGGCAGCTACTGCCCGTCGACAGTGAACACAGCGCTATCTTTCAGTGTCTGCGAGGCGAGAGTTCGCAGGAGATTTCGCGTCTTTGGCTGACGGCAAGCGGCGGGCCGTTTCGTGGTTATACCCGTGACGAGCTTCGTACGGTCACGCCTGAACAGGCACTTGCACATCCCACATGGTCGATGGGACGCAAGATTTCGATAGACTCGGCCACGATGATGAACAAGGGACTTGAGGTCATCGAGGCACACCATCTGTTCGAGATTAATTACGATGATATCGAGGTTGTTGTACATCCACAGAGTGTTGTCCATTCGATGGCCGAGTTTGTCGATAGCACAGTACTTGCGCACCTCGGCCCGACCGACATGCGTATCCCTATCCAGTACGCGCTGAGCTATCCGAGTCGCTGGAGCGCACCGCTCAAGCCCCTCGACCTGACTCACCTGAGCGATCTGACCTTCGAACCGGTCGATACCAAGGTATTCCGTGCACTCAAGCTTGCCTACGAAGCAGGTAGAGTTGGGGGCAGCGCACCGGTTGCGCTCAACGCGGCCAACGAGGTCGCCGTTGATCTGTTCTTGGAAAACTATATCGGCCTGCTTGATATTGCAGAGCTCGTTGAAGATGTGCTCAACATGACACCACATGTGGCGATTGAATCGATCGAACACATAGAAGAGATCGACATACAGGCGCGTGCCATTACGCGCGAAGCTGCGTACCGCAGAATGGAGAAGCAATGAGTCTGGGCATTTCGGCGATAATCTGGGGGATTATTACTCTCTCTCTTCTTATTGTGTTACATGAAGGAGGTCACTTTTTCGCGGCGCGTGCCCTTGGGGTGCGGGTGCGCGAGTTCATGATTGGGTTGCCGGGGCCAAAGCTTTCGTTCACTCGTAAGGGCATCAGGTACGGGGTAACCGCGATACCGCTTGGTGGCTACGTCAAGATTGTCGGTATGGAGGGCGATGTTCATAACCCGCTACTCGCACCGATGCTGGCTCATATCACTAAGCATCAAACAGCGACCTATGAAGAGCTTGAGAAGCACTTTGATATCGATGAGCGCACCGTTGCCGTCTGTCTCATGGCACTGAAAGACTTCCAGGCCGTCACCGAAGACGATGACGGGACGATACACGCAGTCTTTCCTTCTGCGCGTGCCGCTAAGCCCGCCAAGCTTCTCGAGGAGGCACAACGTGATTCGTATATCACGTTACCAACTTATAAACGACTCGTCATCCTTAGTGCGGGCGTGGTATTGAATGTTGCGGCCGCATTACTCGTTTTCTTCGTTGTGCTTACCACCGTTGGACTCTATGCCGATACCGGCATGGTCAGCCCGCTGGAAGGAGGGCCGGCCGCTGAGGCGGGGCTTCCTCACGATGTGCGCATCACGGTGTTTGCGGGAATCGCTGTCGAAGATTTTAATGAACTCGCTGCCCAGATACCGCTACACGCGCCGGGTGATGTTGTCTTAGTCGAGTATGTGCATGAAGAGGAGCGCGATACGTCGCCGGGAGTAATCTATCGTACGACAAGTGAGGTTGAAGTTACGCTTGGTACCAACCCTGAGACCGGCGCGACGATGCTTGGTATCGTGCCTCAATTCGAGCAAAGACCGCTCACGCCTCTTGACGCTATCAGAGAGTCGTTTCATTACGTCGGAATGACGGTCGAAGGTATTGCGGGCTTCTTTATTCCGACGCGGTTTACCGAGTCCGTCGCTAACTCGTCGAGCGTCATCGGAATTTCGGTCATTGCTGCTCAGACTGCAAGCACCGGCGCGATTGAATACGCGTGGCTCATTGCCGCAATTTCGCTCTCACTCGGACTTATCAATCTCGTGCCAATCCCACCGCTTGATGGTGGCAAGATTGTCCTTGAGCTTGTCGAGAAAATTCGTCGCAAGCCGCTTCCCTTGAACGTGAACCTTGGGTTTTCAGTCGTTGGTTTTGCGCTGCTCTTTTCGCTGATGATCTACCTTATGTACGTTGATGTTGGTCGGCTGATGGCAGGATAGGGGATAGCAGATGGCTTCAGCACGACATATCCTCGTAGGCAACGTGGTCGTTGGGGGCGGCGCGTTACCGGTTGTGCAGTCGATGACAAACACCGATACGGCCGATACAGATGCAACGCTCGCACAGATCGAGCGGCTTGCCGAAGCCGGCTGCGAAATCGTGCGCTGTGCCATTCCGAGCACGGAAACGCTCGACGGCTTTGAGCAGGTGGCCGCGCGGAGTCCGTTGCCGGTCGTCGCCGATATCCACTTCGATTATCGTCTTGCCGTTGAGGCGGCAAAGCGCGGAGCAGCGAAGTTGCGTATCAATCCGGGCAACATCGGTGCCGCGCATCTCGACGCCATTATCGATGCGGCACGCACCGCCAACATTCCCCTTCGTATCGGCGTTAACGCCGGTTCGCTTGAGCGCGAGATAGCCGCTGGTAATGACGCACTTCCCGTGAAGCTTGCCCGGAGCGCTCTCGCTTTCGTCGAGCACTTTGAGAATCGTGACTTTTACGATCTTGCACTTTCGGTCAAAGCCTCGAACGTACCGGCTACCATCGAAGCATATCGCCTCATTGCGGCAAAGACCGATTACCCCTTGCATATCGGCATAACTGAGGCCGGTACGCTACAGGGTGGTACCGTAAAAAGTGCGGTTGGCCTCGGCATTTTGCTGGCGGAAGGCATCGGTGACACCCTACGCGTCTCGTTGACGGCCGACCCCGTCGAAGAGGTTGCGGTCGCTTACGAGATACTTGCCGCACTCGATATTCGTCGTCGAAACGCCGCAGTTGTCAGCTGTCCGACGTGTGGGCGCTGTCAGGTTGATCTTATCGCAATCGCCAATGAAGTTACCGCACGCATTAATGATCCCGCATCTGCTGTACCGGCACATCTGACTATCGCGGTAATGGGCTGTGTGGTTAACGGACCGGGTGAGGCGCGCGAAGCCGACTACGGTATCGCGTGCGGCAAGGGTACCGGCATGCTCTTTGCACAGGGAGAGCCATTGCGCAAAGTGGCCGAACCTGATATGGTCAAGGAGCTATTCGCCGAAATTGCCGTCGGAACACAGAAAGGTCATCATGGCCGATAATGCTCGCCAGAATACCCCTGCTGCTATCATGCGTATGAGCAGGCTCTATGCACCAACACTCAAGGAACTTCCGGCCGATGCCGAACTTGCCAGCCACAAACTTGCCTTGCGCGCCGGTCTTATTCGCCGGTCTGCGAGCGGTATCTACTCGTTTCTCCCGTTGGGATATCGCGTCATCAAAAATATCGAGCGAATCGTCCGCGAGGAGATGGATGCGATTGGCTGCCAGGAGGTTCTTCTTCCGGTCGTGCAGCCAGCTGAGTTATGGCAGCAGTCGGGACGCTGGGACGATTACGGCCCCGAACTTGCGCGTCTTGCGGACCGACACGAGCGCATGTTCTGCCTCGGACCGACCCACGAAGAGATCATCACCGACCTCGTACGCGGCGAGATTCGCAGCTATCGAGATCTGCCGTTTACGCTCTATCAGCTCCAGATAAAGTTTCGTGACGAAATTCGCCCACGCTTTGGATTGCTGCGGGGGCGCGAATTCATCATGAAAGATGCGTACTCGTTTCATGCTTCGCAGGAGTCGCTCGACGAACATTATCGCGCCCAGAGCGAAGCATATGCGCGCATCTGCGATCGCCTAAGCTTGGCGTATCGTGCCGTTGACGCCGATAATGGTCAGATTGGCGGTAGCGTCTCGACCGAGTTCCTGGCGCTTGCCGACGACGGTGAGGCCGAACTCATCTACTGCCGGTGTGGTTATGCGGCAAACACCGAGACGTACGGCGATGACTTCGACCGCGATAATCTGCCGGCATGCCCGCGTTGCGGCGCTCCGATGCAGATTGCACGCGGCATCGAAGTTTCGCAGGTCTTCCAGCTCGGCGATAAATATTCACGCACGATGGGACTTGTCTATCAGGATGAATCCGGCGCCGACTGCTACCCCTTGATGGGCTGCTATGGCGTAGGTATCTCGCGTTCGCTCGCGGCCGTTATTGAACAACATCATGATGACGATGGCATCATGTGGCCGCGCAGTATCGCGCCGTATCAGGTAGCGATTCTCATGCTGAGTGAAGGTGACGAAGCCGCAGCCTTTGCCGAAACACTTGCCACAGAGCTCGCTGCGTGCGGTATCGAAGTACTGATTGATGATCGTGACGAGCGTGCCGGCGTCAAGTTTGCCGACGCCGATCTTATCGGCACACCCCTGCAGGTCATCGTCGGTAAACGCGGTTTTGAGGCCGGCGAGGTCGAGCTCAAGCTGCGCAAAACAGGGGAGCGTAGCACGGCAACACTTGCCGAGGCCGCTACCACCGTCAAACGCACCCTCGACACATAGCTTTCGTTGCGCTATACTGGCCTCGTACGTTAACTGAAGGGTAGGTTTGAGAAGTGGGATTTCCCGCTTCTTTTTTTCGAGGAAGGCACGGCAGTGGCTGAGATGAACTTGATGATGGCGCTCAAAGAAATTGCAGATGAGCGCGGCATCGACGAATACGAGCTTCTTGATCGGCTTGAGCAGTCGCTCGCCGGCGCATATGAGCGCACATTACGTCTCGAAAATGACTGTCGCGTCACGATTGATCGTGATACCGGCGCAATCTACGTCTATGAGCTGATACCTGATCCCGACTTTGATTGGGTTAATGCTGCCGAAGACGAGGAACCAACGTACGAGGAGCGCGATGTAACGCCCGACGGCATCAGCCGTCTGGCAGCACATCAGGCTAAGTCGGTCATCAATTCGATGGTGCGCGAAGCTAAGCGCGAAAGAATCTTCGACGAGTATATCGATCGTGTGGGCGACATGGTCTCCGGCCCCGTTCAGCATTCACGCAGCAACTTCAGTATCATCAAACTATCCGATGACGTCGAGGCTGAGTTGCCTGAACGCGAGCGCCCCAACAACGAACGCTATCATCACAATGATCGTATCAAGGTCTACATCACCGAAGTACGCCAAACACGTAAGGCCAACGAAGCCTCAATCATCGTCTCACGCAAACATCCGGGACTCGTTAAGCGTCTCTTCGAAATCGAAGTACCCGAGATCGCCGACGGCATTGTTGAGATTCGCTCAATCGCTCGTGAGGCCGGTGTACGCTCGAAGGTCGCCGTCTCAAGCCGTCAAGACAATCTCGATCCGGTTGGGGCATGTGTCGGTCCGGCAGGATCACGCGTGCGCAACGTCGTGCATGAGTTGCGCGGTGAGCGAATCGATATTATCCCGTTTTCGGAGAGCCCGACCGAGTTTGTCGCATCGGCGCTCTCGCCGGCAAAGGTGCAGCGCGTTATTATCGACGAGGACACGCGCACGGCAAACGTTATCGTGGCACCTGACCAGCTTTCGCTTGCCATCGGCAAGGAAGGGCAGAACGCACGACTCGCCGCTCAACTGACGGGTTGGCGTATCGATATCAAGTCGCTCGAGATGGCTTCGGCCGCAGGGCTTACACCCGATGTGACTGCGATGGAAGACCTCGGTGAGATTGATACACAGTGTATTGCCGAGAACGCCGACGGACACCGGTGCCGTAACCACGCACGCCCCGGCTCGCAGTACTGTGGCGTCCATGAAAAATCCGCCAAGAAAGCGGCAAAAAAGTCCACAGGGAAAGACGATAAAAACAAGGCCGCTAAGGCCAAGACAAACGAGAAAGCGTAAGTGAGGTGAGCGCAAACGATGGCTGGAATCAAGGTACACGAACTTGCCAAAGAGTTTGGCATGTCCAGCAAGGAGCTCATGGAACACCTTGCTGCGCTGGGAATACCGGCGAAATCACATTCAACGTCGCTCGTTGAGGCGTACGTTGATCTTATAAAGGCGCAGCTCAGTGACGAGATTGCTGAGCGACAGGCAGTGCTTGCTGCCGAGGAAGAGGCTAAGCGCGCCGAAGAAGAAAAAGTAGCGGCTGAGGAAGCTGATCGGCGCAAGGCCGAGGCCGAGGCGCGTAAGGCGGCCGAAGAGGCCGAGCGCAGAAAACGCGAACAAGAGCGTGCCGAGCGCGATGCCGAGCGCCAGCGCCTCGAAGCCGAAGCTCAAGAGCGTGTTGCCGAGGACGCTGTCGGCACCGAGATGCCGGCCGCTCCTGTCGAGGAGGCGCTCGTTGAAGCCACTGCTGCCGACGGTGAGGTGACCTCGTCTGCCGATGTCGATACTCCAGCCACGGACACAGATGTGGCGTCTGCACCAACCGACGAGGACACGCCCAAGAAAACTCCTTCTAAGCGCCCGTCGCTTGCCGACAACATCGAAGCCGCCGCAAAACGTCTTGAGACCGAAGCGGCTGAGAAGAAGGCGGCGCGTCAGGCTCAGCGTGAAGCAGCGCGTGCTGAAAAGGCCAAGCGTGCCGAAGAAGAGCGTTATCGCCAGATGGCGCAGGAAGCCGCCAAGCTTGATAAGGGCAAGGCGCTTGCCGATATCGAGCGCGCTAAGGAACAACGCAAAGATCGCGGGGGCGCTACCGCGCAGCCCACTAAAAAGGCGCGCAAGGGACGGGGCGGGAAGGCTGCTCGTATCGAAGAGGTTGAGGCCGAGCGCACGATTGCTGAAGTGGAACTGCCACACGGCGGTGAGGTTCTTGAGATTCCTGAGGCATGCACGGTCGGCCAGTTTGCCGAGTTACTTGGCGTATCGACGAACGATATCATCAAGCGACTCTTCATGCTGGGGAGTATGTTGACCGTCAACCAACCGATGGATAACGAAACGATTGAGCTTATCGCAGTCGATCTTGAACGCGAGATTGTTATTGCGCGCCTCGAAGATGAGATGGCGTTTACCTACGAAGACGATGAGAAAGACCTCGTTGAGCGCTCGCCGGTTGTGACGGTAATGGGCCACGTTGACCATGGTAAGACATCGTTGCTCGATGCGATTCGTGAGACAGGCGTGGCCGATAGTGAAGCCGGTGGTATCACACAACATATTGGTGCGAGCGTTGTCGAGAAGAATGGACGTAAGATTACGTTTATCGATACGCCTGGCCATGAAGCCTTTACGGCAATGCGTGCGCGTGGCGCCAATATTACCGATGTCGTTATTCTCGTGGTGGCAGCGGACGATGGTGTTATGCCCCAGACGATTGAAGCGATCAATCATGCAAAAGCGGCTGGCGTACCGATAGTTGTCGCCGTCAACAAGGTCGATAAGGACACAGCGAACGCCGATACGGTGCGCCAAATGTTGACCGAACACGGCCTCGTTCCCGAGGAGTGGGGCGGCACCGACATATTCGTTAACGTAAGTGCCAAGAAACGTACCGGTATCGATGATTTGCTCGAGATGCTACTACTACAGGCCGATGTACTTGAACTCAAAGGCAACCCACATGCTGAGGCGTACGGTACCGTCGTTGAAGCGCACCTCGATAAAGGTCGTGGCCCTGTTGCGACGGTGTTGGTGCGTCGCGGTACTCTCAAGGTGGGCGACACGCTCGTTGCGGGTCTTGCGTATGGCCGCGTACGCGCTTTGATTGAGCCACACGGCACCACCGTTGAGACGGCAGGACCATCTGACCCTGTCGAAGTGCTTGGTCTCAATGGCGTTCCGAGTGCAGGCGATGACTTCAAGGTATTTACCGACGAGCGTGCAGCACGTACGCTGGCCGATGAACGTTCGATGAAGGCACGCTTACGGGCTCATGAGGCGACGCGCAATCACGTTTCACTTGACAATCTTTTCCACCAGATAGAGGCCGGCGAAATCAAAGATCTCAACCTTATCGTTAAGGCCGACGTTGTCGGCTCGATTGAAGCGCTGCGCGACGCACTTGAAAAGATGGATCAGAGTGAAGTGCGCATCAATATCATCCATGCAGCCGTCGGTGGGATAACCGAAAACGACGTACAGCTGGCTGCTGCAAGTAACGCGGTCATCATTGGATTCAATGTGCGCCCGACACCCGGTGCCAAGAAAATGTCAGAGACCGAAAGCGTTGACATGCACATGTATCGTGTCATCTATCAAGCGATTGAGGATATCAACGCCGCACGTGTTGGCATGCTTGCGCCTGAATTCGTCGAGGAGGATACGGCGCGCATTGAGGTACGCGAGCTCTTCAAGGTACCCAAGATGGGCGTTATCGCCGGCTCGTATGTGACCGAAGGGGAGATTAATCGAGACGATCAGGTACGTATTGTGCGCGACGGCACCGTTATCTTCGAAGGCAAGATTGGCTCATTGCGTCGCTTCAAAGAGGACGTTAAGTCGGTCAAGGCCGGTTACGAATGTGGTGTCGGTATTGAGGGCTACCAAGACCTCAAAGAAGGCGATGTTATCGAAGGATTCCGTATCAATGAGGTTGCTCGTACGGAATAGTACACGTCGCTGAAGGCCATTACGGGGCCATCTGTGACAACGAGAGGAGACGCAACATCATGACGAGGAGAAACCAAGAGAACCACGTGAGCAAGGGCATTCGCAAGAGCGACGAGCAGTTGCGCGAAGTACTCTCAATCATCTTGATGCAAGAGATTAATGACCCACGTATCGAGTTTGTCGTCATCACGAGCGTCGATCTTAATAGTGACCGCAGCGTCGCCGACGTCTTCGTGAGTACCGATCCTGACCGCTACGATGCGGCACTTGCCGGCCTTGAGAGTGCACATGGGCGTATTCGCTCGTTGGCGGCACACGCGCTTGGGTGGCGCGAGATGCCCGAGTTGCGCTTTAAGATAGACCCAGCCATCGACGCCGGTGCGCGTATCGATGCTGTCATCGAGCAAGAACAGACGCGCTAGAGATGTGCGAGTAGCGCAGATGTGCGCAGCGGATAGACGAGAAGCAACTACCTTTCTTGAAAATATTGAGCCGGGTCAGACCGTCTTCGTGTGTGGGCATGTGCGTCCCGATGGTGACGCAATCGGCTCGGTTCTTGCGCTTGTCGCCGCATTGGACGGGCGTGGTGTCAAAGCATACCCGCTGCTGGCTGATAATAAACCGAAGCCGTCGACGTATGCGTGGCTTGCCGGCGTTGATACGTACCTGATGCCGACAGAGGCGGCGCGTTTTGGGCCGGCCGACGCATTTATCGCCGTCGACACACCGGTCGCTTCGCGTCTGAACGCGGCGCTCCCGCTGCTTGAGGAGGCCTCACGCACCCTCATTATCGATCATCATCGTGCGCTTGAGCCATACGGTGACGTGCGCTACATCGACGAGTCAGCGGCAGCGTGCAGCCAGATTATCTGGCAGCTGCTCGACACGCTTAATTGGGAGCGCACGGCACAGATTGCGACGGCCTGTTACGTGGGCCTGGCGAGCGACACGGGACGCTTCATGCACGACAATACGACACCTGCTGTGCTGCGCGATGCCGCCGAGATGGTCGAGGCAGGCGCCGATAATGCAGCGATAAACGTTGCGCTCTATGCACAAAAAAGCGCTGCGGCCCTTGCCCTTGAGGGGCTCGTGCTTGAGCGTATGATGGTACTTAACGATGAGCGTGTAACGGTCTCGTGGCTCACACAGGCCGACTTCACGACACGTGAGGCGCAGCGCGATGAAGTTGAAAACATCGCCGATCTCATTCGTTCGCTCAAAGGCAGTGAAGTTGCGGTCTTTATCACGTTTGGCGATACCGGAACACGCGTGTCTTTGCGCTCGAAGACCGATTTTGATGTAGCCGCCGTAGCGGAGCGCTTCGGTGGGGGAGGACATCGCGGTGCAAGTGGCGTTACGTGGCCTGACAAGAACGCCAGCCTCTCAGACATACTCGATGCGGTACTGCCGTTACTGCCCGGAACACCGGCCGAAACTAAGGGGTAAAGGTGTCGCCACCGCGGTATGCCCGGGGCGCGAGTGGGCTTACGGGAATCGTGCTCGTCGATAAGCCGGCGGGGATAACGAGCCATGATGTCGTCAATCGGCTTCGCTGGCTGACCGGTGAGAAACGTATCGGACATGCCGGTACCCTCGACCCGATGGCGACCGGCCTCCTCGTTATGATGGTCGGTAAGGCTGCCGGATACAGCGATGAGTTGACGGCGACACAAAAGACCTATCGAGCAACTATTACGTTTGGCGTAACGACCGATACCGACGATGCCGAAGGTGCAGTCATCGAGACGGCACCGGCCGTCGAAGATGCGTGGGTCGCGCAGGTTTCCGATGAGGCGTATGCGCGGACAATTATCGCAGGGCTGGTGGGCGCTCACGAGCAGGTGCCGCCGGCGTACAGCGCCATCAAACAAGGTGGAAAAAAGGCGTACCGTGAGGCGCGTAAAGGGCACCCACTTAAGCTCGAGCCGCGCCGTATCGTTATCGAAGACGCAACGCTTCTCGCTATCGATACCGCTACCCAAAGCTGGGATATCGAGCTGACCGTTTCAAAGGGAACGTATATCCGGGCCATCGCGCGTGATCTCGGTACACGGCTGGGATGTGGCGCACATCTGAGTGCGTTACGGAGGATGCGCTGTGGGGAGTTTGCGGTTGAAGACGCTGTCACGCTTGAGGCGCTGGAGGAAACAGTACGTCGCCCCTGGGAGCTTGCCGACTACTTTATATCATACGGGCCGTTGAGACGACGTATGCCGGCAAGCGTTGCAATCGGCGTCTTCGATGGCTGTCATAGGGGACATCAGGAAGTCCTACGACGGTGTGTTGAGGACGCGCGCGCAAACGATCGTGCGGCGGTTATGATGACGTTTGACCCGTTTCCTGAGGTAGTGATGAGCCCGACGCGCGCGCCTCAGCCACTTATGACACGCGAAGATCGCATCGCCACCGCAAAGGAATACGGTATCGATGAGGTGCTCGTCGTGCCGTTTACCTCAGAACTTGCACAGATGGAACCCGAGGAGTTTGTGCGCAAAGAACTCCTGACACGCGTTAACCCTCTGCGAGTCTTTGTCGGTGAGAACTTTCGATTTGGTATCGGCGCACAGGGAACCCCAACAAAACTCGCTGAGATTCTCGATGAAGCAGATGACGCGGGTGGAACACGCGTGCAGATTGTCGAAGCGATGACGGACGGAGACGCCGAACCAATTGCCTCGACTCGTATACGTCGCCTTCTCGGTGACGGCGATGTTGAGGGGGCGGCCACGTTACTTGGCAGACCCTTCGCACTCTCTGGTGTCGTGACGAAGAGCCGTGGCATCGGCGCCGCACATGGGCGTCCTACCATTAACGTTACCGACACCCCTACGCTGTCGGTGCTCGACGATGGCGTCTATGCCGGGCAGGTCATCGTGGGCACTCGTCATTATGATGCCGCTATCTTTGTTGGCATCCCGACGAATGCAACGACCGCGGTACGCACCCTTGAGGCACATCTTCTCGACTTCACCGGTGATCTGCAGGGCACCATAGTAACCGTTATTTTTGAGCGTCGCCTACGCGATAATATTGCGGAATCAGATGAGGATATGCTCACCACTGTCATTGCTGCCGACATCGTAGCGAGCACACGCAAAACTGCTTTGTGTACTGATTGTTGCACGTTGATTGCAAAAAACACATAACATGTCTAAAATCAACCTGTGTGTAGAGGGATGAGTACGGCGTAAGAAGGGGTGATTTACGTGGCAATTCCAGAACTAACGCCTGAGCAACGTCAAGCGAATCTGCGCAAGGCCGCTGAACAGCGCGTCAAGCGTGCAGCATTTCGTGAAGAGGTCAAGAATGGCAAGGTCACGCTGAAGGAGGCGCTTAATCGCGCCGATGACCCAATAGTCGGACGCTTGCAGGTGCGCCTGCTGCTCGAGTCGCTGCCGAAGATTGGGCCGGCCAAGGCAAAGAAGATTATGGTCGAGGTCGGTATCTCTCCGACGCGCCGTATCCAAGGTCTCGGCAAGCGCCAACGCGAAGAGCTTCTCGCGCTCCTCGGATAAGTATCGTCTTCGCCAGCACCGAGGCGTCTTTTTGTCATATCGGGATAATACTCTCGAAAACGCGGTCGAACGGGTGACTGCAATAGTGAAAGGAACACGATGTCAGTAGTACAGCCTGAGATCGACGTGATTATGAAGCGGGTCGATTCAAAATTTACACTCTGCACGTTGGCTGCCAAGCGCGCACGGCAGATCAACGATATGATTCACGGTGCTCGCTCTCAGGCGCTTGATGCGATGGCGTACAGTGAGATTGCGAAGCTGCAAAGCGCTAAGCCGCTCTCTCTGGCAATGGAGGAGATCGCCAAGGGTGATGTGACAACGACCTCGACGGTACCCGTGTCGGCGAGCATAGGCGAAGGTGCAGCGTAGACCGTAGGGAGTCATGCGCGCACAAGAAAAACAACACCTAAGGCGCACTATGTACTCACGCGTCTGCTTCATCTCATATCATGAATTAGGGCTCAAAGGCAAAAACCGTTCGGTCTTTGTCCAGCGCCTCGTCGAAAACGTACGTTTTGTCGTCGACGATGACCGGACGAAGGTGCGCAAGATATCGGGACGACTCATATGTGAAGCTCCGGAAGGGGTGGACATACCAGCACTGGCACAGCGTATTGCGCAGGTGCCGGGCGTGGCGAGTGTCTCTGTTGCAGATGTTGTCGGGCGCAGCTTCGATGAGATTACGGCCCGTGTCGTTGCCGTGGCTCGAACCGCTATTCAAGCAACTAATGCCCAGACTTTTCGTATCACGGCTAAGCGCTCTAATACAGACTTTGCGCTCACGAGCCGGGAACTTAACGAGCGGCTCGGAAGCGCGGTCGTACTGCAGACCGGCCTCAAGGTCAACCTGACCCAGCCTGACCTAGAAATTCGCGTGACGGTCGTGGGGGGAAAGACCTACATCTCAGCTGAAAAGATTGCCGGGGCTGGCGGTCTGCCCGTCGGCTCAAGCGGGCGACTCATCTCGCTTCTGTCGACCGGCATCGACAGCCCCGTTGCCACCTGGCGCATGATGCGACGTGGTGCTGTTTGTATTGGTCTACACTTCTCTGGCGCACCGGTGCTCACCGATGCCTCGATACGCCTCGTACATGAGATTGGTGAGGTGCTCGAACATACCGGAGGGCTTGCAACTATCTATGCCGTTGCGTTCGGCGATATTCAGCGTGAGATCGCCTCGACCGTCTATCCTGGTCTATGCGTGCTCGTCTATCGGCGTGTGATGCTGAAGGTTGCGGCTGCACTTGCGATGCGCGAACGAGCTGCGGCATTGGTGACCGGCGAGTCGCTCGGACAGGTGGCTTCACAGACGCTCGAAAACATTGTTGCGACCTCCCACGGTATCGAGCTGCCGATATTTCGTCCACTCATCGGCGATGATAAGCATGACATTGTGAGCGATGCTCAGCGCATCGGCACGTTCGATCTGTCGTCACGCGCAGCCGAGGACTGCTGTACGCTCTTTATGCCCCGTCAACCTGAAACGCGTGTTACACTCGAACGTATGGAGGAAGCGTGCGCGATGCTCGACATCGATCTACTGGTAGAGCAGGCGTTCGATGCAATGACGGAGCGGACCTATAGATGCAATCGATGAAAAAAATACTACTGGGAGTAACCGGCTCGATTGCGGCATACAAGAGCTGTGATGTGGTACGCGCACTTCAAAAGCGTAATCTTGATGTCAAGGTTGTCATGACCGAGCATGCCACCGAGCTTGTCGGGGCCGCGACGTTTCGTGCTCTTACGGGACACGAAGTTGCACGCGACCTGTTCGTCGATCCCGCAGCGCCCATTCATCATATCTCGCTGAGCGACGAACCTGATCTGTTCGTCATCGCACCGGCAACGGCGAACGTCATCGCAAAGATTGCCCACGGCGTTGCCGACGATCTTCTGACGACGACCACTCTTGCCTATCAGGGAGCGCGTCGCGGGCCGCTCGTGGTGGCGCCTGCGATGAATGATGCGATGTGGCATGACGGGACCGTGCGTGAGAACCTTGAGACGTTGCGCGCGCGTGGTGTTGTTATCGTCGAGCCCGGCACCGGCTACCTTGCCTGTGGTACGGAGGGCACCGGTCGTCTCGCTGAGATTGATACGATTGTCGAGGCAATCGAGGCCGAACTGGCACGAGCAGGTTCGCTTAGCGGCAAGCATGTGCTGATAACGGCCGGGCCAACATACGAGCCCATCGATGCCGTCCGTGCACTCACGAATTACTCGAGTGGAAAGATGGGCTATGCGCTTGCGTCTGAAGCGTTGACGCGTGGCGCTGAGGTCACCCTCGTGAGTGGACAGACGGCATTGCGCCCGCCCGAACATGCGCAGGTCATCACGGTGACGACGGCCGCGGATATGTACGATGCAATGCTCAAGGCCGTCGATTCTGAGGCCGATTCTGAGGTGAAGCCCGACCTCATCATCTGTGCTGCGGCCGTCGCCGATTGGCGACCGGTAACACCTCCGGCGACACGCAAACGTAAAAAGACCGAGACGAACACACCTTTCACTATCGAACTCGAGCCGACTCAGGATATCCTCGCCGAGCTCGGCACGCGTAGGGCTGCGGGTACCCTTGACGCTACGCTCGTTGGTTTCGCGGCTGAGACTGACGATGTGCTTAAGAATGCGCGCACCAAATATGATGCCAAGCACGTCGATTATCTCGTCGTCAACGATGTCTCACGCAGTGATATTGGCTTCGGTTCCTCTGACAACGAAGTGACCGTTCTGACCGGTACCGACGCTGCCGATGACATCACTCTTTCGCGCGCACCCAAACGCGTTATTGCCCGCCGTATTCTCGATATCGTCTCATGATGTCAAAAGGGACCAATCTTTTTGTGATACTTTGCCATGTGAGCGAAATAGGGGTACTATAGGGAATGATTCCTACGAGAGGGAAGGTGGCGTTATGGCGGTCATCGAAACGAAGGATCTCACCAAGTACTATGGCAAGACGCGTGGTATCGAAAACCTCAACCTTGCGGTAGAAGAAGGCGAAATATTCGGCTTCATCGGCCCGAACGGAGCGGGCAAGTCCACCACGATTCGCACGTTACTCAATCTCATCTTTCCTACGAGCGGTTCGGCCATGATCTTTGGGCTCGATGTCGTCAAGGATAAGGTCAAAATACTTAAAGATGTCGGCTACCTCCCCAGTGAGGTTTTTTATTACGACGGCATGCGTGCTATCGACCTCCTTACCTACAGTGCGTCGTTCTATCGCGTTGATGCCAAGCCGCGCATTAAGGAGCTAGCCGACAGGCTCGACCTCGATCTCCATAAGAAGATCGATGATCTCAGCTACGGAAATCGTAAGAAGGTCGGTATTATCCAGGGACTCCTTCATTCACCCAAGCTCATTATCCTCGATGAGCCGACCGGCGGCCTCGACCCCTTGATGCAACAGACGTTCTTCCAGATTATTCGTGAACAAAATCAGGCAGGTGCGACGGTGCTCTTTAGTTCGCATATTTTGAGTGAGGTACAAAAAATGGCCTCGCGTATCGCTATCATTAAGGATGGCAACATCATCAAAACCGAGACGATGGCCGAGATGCAAAAAGAGTCGTACAAAAAGGTGATACTTACCTTCAAGACGCCCGAGGAGGCGAAGGCCTTTACGCTTGCCGGAAGCGATGGGGTCGAGGTACACGACAATACGTTTAACTGCATCTATCGTGGCGATATTCATCTACTCGTGACGGCGATTGCGGCCTCAGCAGCGATCGATGTCCATATCGCCGAACCCGACCTTGAAGAGGTCTTTATGCACTACTACCGTAGCGACGGGCCGAACGCTACAGACAACGTGTCGGCGGCTCCCGCATCACATAAGAAGGTCGCAGCATGAGCGTCTTCAAGTTTGAAGCACGGCGACTCTTAATCCCGTCGATCGTCTGGACGGTGGTGCTTTGCGCTATATTCTGGTGCTTCTCGCTCCTCTTTCCTACGTTTCAGTCGGCTTCCGACCAGTTCACTCAGCTCCTTAACAGTTTTCCGGAGCAGATGCGTGAAGCCCTCAACATGGATGTTGCCTCGATGTTTACGCTCAATGGCTTCTTTGCATTCTATTCGATGTATGTGATGCTCGCTTCGGCGATTATGGCGTGTTACTTCGGAGTCTCTATCTTTGCGCGCGAAAAGATCGCAAAGACGAGCGACTTTTTGCTCGCCAAGCCCGAGAGCCGCATGAACATGTACCTTCAGAAACTTGCAGCGGGATGGTTGGCGCTCGTGGGGATAAACATCGTCTTTGTCGGCTTTCTGCTCCTCATGTATCATGTACTCGATCACACGGGGGCGAGCTACACCGTCTATGTTTTGCTCGCTCTCAACTTGGTCATTATCCAGTTTATGATGTTCTCAATCGGTGCGGCAATCGGTACCCTTGCACCTAAGGTACGGGTTCCCTCGGGGATTGCGAGCGGGGTAGGATTCGGTCTCTTTATCACCGGTATGCTCTACGGGATTATCAAGGATGATGTGGTGCGTTTTGTCGCGCCGTTTCAGTATTTGAGCTCAGATTTTATCATGGCTCATTCGCGTTATGACTGGCCGTGGTTGGGTCTGTGCGTCGCCGTCATTGTGGTGCCGCTGGCGGTATCGATGATCTGGTATGTGCGCAAAGACGTCGAGAGCACGTAAACGAGAGTCTTGGGGGAGAGTACTATGGCGATTTTCTTCGAAGAGCTCAAGCAAGGCCTGAAGGCGTTCATCTTTTGGATGATTGGACTCGGGTTCTTGATGTTCGCCGGCATGGAAAAGTTCAGTGCTATGGCAGCCGATCCTCAAGCAATCAACGCGCTCTTTGCCAGCTGGCCGAAGGCCGTAATGGCCATGTTTGGTGGGGTCGGTCTGGATATTACCACGCTTTCGGGTTATTTTGGCATGATGTGGATGTACGCGGCGCTCGTCATCGCGGTCTATGCGATTGGTCTTGGCGTACGCCTCACGACGCTCGAGGTCAGCGAAAAGAACACCGATTTCGTCTACGCTAAACCCAAGTCACGCACCTCGATTTTGCTCTACAAAACCGCTGCACATCTTGTCTACATCGTTGCTTTTGCGGCGGCAAGTTACGGCTTCACCATCGGGGGGATTGCGCTCTCGAACGCACATAACGATGTCCAGACCGAGGTATTACTTCTGAGCATTGCGCTCATTCCCGTTGCGCTTATCTACTACGCGATCGCCGCGTGGACCGGCGCCGTCACCGCTAAGCACGGGGGACTTATCGCCTATATTATGTTGCTCGCCACCTATCTCGCGGGTATTTTCTATGACATCGCAACGAAGGGCACCGATATCATTCGTATCTTTGCGCCGTTCAAGTACTTCAATCCGGCCGAAGTTATTGCCAATGGCTCGCTCAACGTGGGCTATACTGCCTTTGGCTGTGGCATTGCATTGATAACGCTCGTATGTGCGTACGCTCTTATGGCGCGTAAGGATTTCTAACGGTCATGGTTGGCCACGTTGACGAAACGGCAGTTGGCATCAAGCCACTCTTCTGGCTTGATTGCGAGAATGGCTTGACGAGTGAGAAGTTCCTCGATGCATTACGAGTGGTGTATCCCGAGGTCGTGAACGACACGCTTGTCGCAACGGTTATCGAGCAGTACCCTGATCACACCTCGTCCGGCGCCATGACCCGTTCGTATCGTGAAGTGCGACGCATCTTAGATGAGTGTGCCGACAGCGAATACGTGCGCTATGAAGCCCATGCCGTCTTTTCTGCGATTGCCGATGCCGAGGCTGTCGCACACGATACGAACATCGTTGATATACACTTCCACGAGATTGGCCGCATAGCAAATGTGGCGCGTGTGATGGGGATATTTACTGCACTTGAGGAGCTTGGTGCACGAGAGTGGTTTGCGTCTCCACTGGTGCTCGGACGCGGCACGGTGCGCTGTTCACACGGAAAGCTTTCGGTGCCGACTCCGGCGACACAGTATATCGTCGATAGATTCGATCTTCCGGAAGCATCAGCGAGTCGCATTACGGACGGGGAGTGGACCACACCGACTGGTGCTGCCTTGGCGACGCGCGCCAAAAGATTCATGCTGGCGCCACCACCCGATACGCCGACGTTGCGCACGTTGCGAGGCAGATCTCGGAAGAAATAGGTTCTATGCGATGAGCTCGTATTTTGTTTTGATACGCTTGAGCTTTCGTTGCCAAGGGGCAAAGATGAGCAGCAAGAAGATGACGGTTGCGATGCCTTGTAAGAGGTCGAACGGCAACGAAGCTCCGTAAGCAATGAGTGCGCTTTGCCACGTGAGCGGATGTATGAACCCAACGATATACCAGGTATTTAGGAGCAATCCATAGAGGAACGCCGACACGAATCCATAGAGATAGAGCACAACCGTGTGCTTAAAGAGTTCGTGTTCGGCAAAGAGACCCGCAAGATAACCGACGGTGCCCCACGCATACATCTGCCACGGTGTCCAGGGTCCGTGTCCGAAGAAAAAGTTTGAGATAAGCGCAGCCAACGCGCCAACCATAAAGCCTGTACGTCGGCCAAAAACGACCCCCGCAACGATGCATATCGCCGAGACCGGCTTGAAATTAGGAACCATCACGAACAATATGCGGCCGGCGGCGGCCAGAGCAGCCAGAACAATCGTCGGCATAATCTGACGCAAAGGGGGGCGGCTCATCTCAAATCCCGTACAAAACAATACAAGCACGATACTCGTAACAAGCAGAGTGAGCAACGCCGTCTGCGTCACCTGAAAGAAAGCACAGACAATCAGGGTGAGCGGCACGGCGAGGAGCAGAGGAACCTCAAGGAGCGTTAAGAGTTTTTTCACGGTCACACCTCAGAACCGATAGAAGATGTTATGGGCAAAAAAGTCCGCCGTTGGCTCTGTGCAGACCGCCTGTCCATCAAAGAGCATCGTCGCGGTGTCGGCAACGGTGGAGACGAAGGGAAGGTCATGGGTGACAAGAACCATCGTCACCTTCACTTCCCGGAGAATCAGTAACGTACGCGCAAGGTCTTCTTTGGAGGCGGCATCGAGTCCTTTCGTGGGCTCATCGAGCAAGAGTAAGGTTGGTTGCGTAAGGAGAAGTTTTGCCAGCGCAAGTTTTTGCTGCTGGCCTCCGCTCAGATCGTAGGGATGACGTTCCCCTAGTGTTCCAAGATTAAAGCGTGCCGTCATGTCAGCGACTTCGCTGTCATGGTAACCACATCGCCGTTGCCATTCTTGCAATTCTTCCCTGACCGTATCGCACACGAACAAGGCCTTTGGACTTTGTGGTAAGAGTGCCTGTGTCGACGCAAGGCGGTTTTCAATCTTGCCTCGTTGCGTCTTGAGTGTGCCGGCAATCGCATGAAGGAGAGTTGACTTTCCCGAACCGTTTCCACCGATGATAGCATGAATAGTGGCAGGTGTTACGTCAAGATCGGTACCACGCAGTATCCAAGGCTCATCGGAGCCATAGCGCACCCAGACGTCGCGCAAAGAGACGACACAGGATGGTCGTTTATTTGACATCAAGGTGCTCATGCTCAAGGCATCCTCCTTCCAGACGTAACATGCCGGTTGCGTAGTCAGCCATCGCTCCGGGGGAGTGAGTCGCCACAAGGATGGTAATGTTGAGCTCACGATTGATGCGGAAGAGCGCATGCAGGAAGTTTTTCTCGGCGATAGGATCGAGCTGCGCCGTTGGCTCGTCGAGTAGCAAAAGCCGTGGCTGCATCACAAGCACACTGGCGAGCGTCAGCACCTGTTTCTGTCCTCCTGAAAGTTGAGCCGTCGGTGTATGCATCAACGATTCGATACCGAAAAAGTATGCCACTTCAGCGATGCGACGGCGCATAGCATCGGGTGCGACACCAAGATTCTCCAGACCGAAGGCGAGTTCAGCCCATACGGTATCGCACACGATTTGGTTTTCAGGACTTTGCGAGACGTAGCCAATCAACGTTGCCGATGTGGCGGTATCAAAATCAGCACAGGCGCGCCCAAAGACTTCGATTGTTCCGGTATGGTTCCCGGCGGGTGCTAGTTCTGGCTTGCACGAGCGCAGAAGCGTCGTCTTGCCACTTCCGGTCGCCCCAATCAGGACGGTGAACGAGCCGGATGCGAGGGTAAACGAAACATCAGAGAATAATGCAGCGTTTTCCGGATAGGAGAAACTGAAGTCGACAAAGCGGAGTGCGATTGGCGCCGCTGTATACGAGATATTTGATGTGCTCACGATATCCCTCTTATCAGAACAACGAGTGTGATGAGTATGGCCAGTATGGCGATACCGATTGCCGCATCGAATATACGAAATCGATAGGGCCGATAGCTCGTTCGGTACGGTACAGCGCCCCATCCGCGCGCGCGCATAGCGTCGGCCGTCTCAAGCGAGTCCTCCATACTCCATCCCATGAGGACCGAAACAATACGTAGCCGTGCGGCGATTCGCTCGATGATGGTGCGCGGTGTTATCACAGTGGTAGCCCGCACCGCACTGTCGATATGCCTGCCGCGCTCGACGAGCCGGGGGACGAGACGCAGCGTCATGGAAATTATCAGCCCCATGGTAGGCATTCGTTTTCCGATAATCGTTAGTATCTTATCTGAGGTGAGTATCTGGCTCGCAAGAGAGAACCACAGCATGATTGAGACGAGCATAAGCCCCGTCGCCGCACCTGTCACCACGCTTTCAAGATATATTGCCTTCGTACCAATACGAAAGAGTTCGATGGATCCGGTCGAGGCGAACAGAGGGTTAATGACAGCGCAAAGTACGACGAGCGGAATCTGCCAGACCAGTGTCGTACCGGTGGCGCGCCACCCGCGCACCCATACGCTCAGTGCGAGTGCCCCTGCAAAGGAGACGAGCAAGAGGAGCAGGTTCATCGTCGCCATAGTGAGGACGATGACCGCCGCAAAGGAGCCAAACAGAACCGTTGGGTGAACGGCATCGAAGAGATACGGTACACACTTTTTTTCGCCGAGGAGCATCATGGAGATGTAGCTTCTACAGGTCGTTTCCGAAGTCGAGCGTATAGACCCATCGAATACTCTCGCCTCCATGAAGGATATATGATCCCGCACCGATACCCGGACGCGAACCGTTGACGAAGTATACCCAGCCGCTGCCTGCACCAAACTGGAACTCGGCAAGGCCTCCGATAGCACGTACATAGCCACTTGACCAGCCGACCGCGATACCCGTTGCGGCAAGTGCATCGTAGACCGATGCCCCTTGCCGTATCGTAACCGACTGGGAGACCATCGTGGCAGAATAGCCCGCCGCACGAGAGCCGTCGACGGTCACTGAGACGGTAATAGTTGCCGGTGCCGGTGGGGGAGCAGACGAAGCGCCCGAGGCCGAAGCGGAGTCGCCACCACCGGACGGTGTAGTGCCGCTGGCCGTATCTGGCGCACTGCCGCCCGAGGCCGAAGCACCACGACTGCCGTCAACATGCGAGCTACGTGCGCTGTCGGCTGAACTATCGGCCATCTCGTCTGCCGAAGAATCGGGATGCATACCTTCTTCGTCTGAGTCAACGGCCGATATATCTTCCTTTGCGCGATTACGTACTTCCTGTTTGTGACGTTCAGCGGCTTCCTGCGCTCGATTGTGTGCTTCGGCACGCCGCTGAAAGGTACTCGTAACGCCGAGCAACGCGAAGCATACCAAAAGAAGCACAAGTCCCAAGATGAAGAGCGTGTACTTTCGGCGTTCGGGCGCAAAGGATGCTTTTAGGGTTTCGATAGGCGCACGCATCAGATGTCTCCGTGTTCTCTCTGTCCGAGAGGGTGCAGGGCGGTACGACGCGCCGTGCCCGCTACCAGAAACGATGAGCCAATCGCAAGAACGAGCAGCGCCATCATGAGAGGCAGCAGGTTGTCACCCGTCACAGGGTTCACGCCGTTCGAGCTGTCGACATCAAGCACCGCGCTCTCGACAACGATGGTATTGGTCGTATCGGTCGTGACGTTTATGGGAAACGTTGCCGCACCCGAACGTGCCTGCGTGTAGATGTTGAAGGGCTGACCGGTGTTCAGAAAGCCCTGATAAGAAACGAGGGCAAGAAAGCCTTGCTCGGTTGCCATATCGTTCGTCGCACCGTTGAAGAGAAAACCGGTTAGTGAGGTGTTTGCCTGGGAGAGCAGCGCACTGAGTGGTGTCTGTGCGCCGGTACTCGCACCGGCGACCGAGATCTGTATGGTCGAGCGCATCGCCTCGAAGGCTGCGTCGAGTGCAGCGACGAGCGAATGTTCCGGAGCGCGGTGAGGACAGGTGGGTAGGTGCGCACCTGCACCGACTACCCATGACTGCGTATCGACACCGATGGCCGAGAGTGCGATGATGGCCATCGCTGTTGAGCTCACATCAATCTCGCCGGGATTCCACATCGACTCAAAACCACCATGTTCGGCCTGCATGTCATAGAGGGTAACAAGCGCCGTCTGAATTGCCTCTTCTATGCGTGGATCGTCCGCGCGATACGGCTCGAGAGCCAAAATTCCCATCGCAGTCATATCGACATCAGAGGTGCTCCCGAACCACGTCCAACCACCGTCAGTGTTCTGGGCGGCGAGAATATTGTCAATGAGTTCTTCAACTCCGGGATTGCTCGTTACCGATGGCACATAGGGGCCGCTGGCGTAGGCAAGTAGCGCAAACATTTGTGCATTCGGGCCACTGAAGGATGTACTTGAGTTAGCAAGTGCCTCGATGAGATTATAGCTGGTGTTGTCACTCACGACGTTCCTAGCATCGATACCGAGCGCCGTGACCGCGAGAATACTGCGTTGGAGATTGGTGGCATCCGGGTCATTATAGGCCGCAACGGCGTTAGCGATGATAGCGTTTTGGTTAACAGCATCGGCGTTGCCGATGGCCGCCATGCTCAGTGCTTTCCAGTCATCACCGGTATAGGCAAAACGTGTCGAGATGTTGGCAAGCAAGGTGTTGAACGTCGCTTGAGCACTACCAGGTAGAGAGGCAGGTGGCGTATCCGGTAAACCACCCGTGCCACCATGCGCGCTGCCACCACCAGGAGTAGGTGCGGGGATCGTGTTCCATTGAGGGGGAGTGGCGGTGGGGAAGCTCTCCCAGGCAAACTGGTAGACGTATCCATCCTGAAGTTCTGTTGCCTCAATACCCCCGGTACCGCCGCCGAAGTAATCACCGTTAACGTACGTTGACCAATAAGTCGAAAAATCAGCAGCATTGGTGGCAGAGAATATGCCCCCATAAAACGATAGCGAACTGAGATATCCGTTGCTGTCAAACGTATAGCTGTTGATTTCTCCGTCTTCTTCGAGTAGCTCAAAGAAGTCGGCGACTGTTGCACCGTCAGAGAATTCGTAGCTTATGTTAGTGATTACGATAGGCAGGCCAGGACCGGCAAACATGGGCATATCGGTGCTGTCGATACCGTAGACGACTGTGGCAGTCGCGCGCCCTACCGCTGCTCCACCGCCTACAACATCCCAGATATCAATATCGGGTGGGTCGAGCAAATTCCAGCTGGGCGCGGTGGCCGTCGGGAAACTATCCCAAGCAAACTGATAAGCAGAACCATCGACGAGTTTTATTGTCCTCAGATTGCCCGAGCCGGTAAAATAACCACCATCGATAAAGGTTGCCCAATAAGTAGCAAAATTACTGGCATTTTGGAGCGTAGTGCCTCCTGTTTTGGTGAAGTAGTGAGGAAACCCGCCACTGTCAAGTGCGTAGCCGGTAAGGTCGCCGGCGACAACCGCTGCATCGAGCAAATCCTCAATCGTGGCACCTTCCTCAAAGCTATAGGTTTTGTTGACCGCTACGTCGGGTGATCCGTCGAGACCGAGACCAAATACGATGGTAAGTGTGGCTTCACCATCGCCCGAACCCGCAACGGCCACTTCGGTCCATGCTCCATAGGGCAATAGGCTTATGCAGAACACCAGCATAATCATAAGTGCCGTAGTTTTTTTGCGACGGTTTTTCCTGCAGTCGAATTCCATAGTCTTCCTCCTGTCGTTTCCGTTGTACCCTAGCGGGTACCTGACGCCAAGCAGAAGACCGTGTCAACAAAAAACTGCGCACCTCGAAAGATACGCAGCCCGTTTTTGCTACTTCATAAGTTGGGAACCATTTGACACCGGTCCCCAAGCCGCACCTACAGTAACTCGCTGCCTGTGCAACACGTTTCTCGACAAGTTCTCTGGCTTAGCGGCTCCTGATAGTTCTGAGCCGCATCACAGTGGCGGTACCGCACGGGACTTACACCCGACTTCCCTTGACCGAGATGTCCTCTCTTGTGGGTCCGAGTATAACACACAAGAGAGCGATGCAGAAAAGTTGCAGAAAAATTTTGCAAGAAAAGAGTCTGTGCTATCCTAATACCTCAGCGTCGGGCAGTGGCGCAGCTTGGTAGCGCACTTGACTGGGGGTCAAGTGGTCGCAGGTTCAAATCCTGTCTGCCCGACCATTTTTCGTACATGAAGGAGTGCAGATGCTGGACGAACGCGAGCAATGCCTGTCACGCGAAGAACGTGACGTGGTGCAAGCCGATCTTTTACACAAACTCTGTAGGCACGTCTATGACCACGTTGATACCTATCGCAAGAAGTTCGATGAGTTTGACATCGATCCGGCCAGCATAAACACGGTCGGTGACATCGCATCGCTGCCCTTTACCGTAAAAGACGATCTGCGCGCCGCATATCCCTACAAGATGTTTGCCGCACCGATGGATGATATCGTGCGCGTTCATTCCTCAAGCGGTACGACAGGGCAGGTTAGCGTCGTTGGCTACACTCAGCGTGATCTCGATATGTGGTCGCGTCTCGTGGCGCGCGCACTCGACGCTGCCGGGGCGACGGCTGCCGATATTATGCAGATTTCGTACGGATATGGCCTGTTCACCGGGGGGCTTGGCCTCCATTACGGTACCGAGCATCTGGGCGCGACAGCCATCCCGGTCTCGGGTGGTAACACGCAGCGCCAGATTCAGATTCTGCGTGATTTTGGGGTCACCGGCATCGCGGCCACGCCGAGCTACGCAGTGCTCATCGCCGAAACTGCCCAAAAACTGGGCGTAGATCTACGCGAGCTGCCCATTCGCTTTGGCATCTTCGGTGCCGAACCATGGAGTAACGCTCTGCGTGCTCAGATTGAGGAAGCGTTTGGGCTCGAAGCGTTCGACATCTATGGACTCTCTGAGATACTCGGTCCCGGGGTCGGGTTCGAGTGCCACGAACACGACGGACTTCATATCAACGAAGACCATTTCCTTATCGAGATACTCGACACTGAAACGCTTGCACCGGTTGCCGACGGTACCTACGGCGAAGTTGTGTTTACCACGCTCACCAAAGAAGGGATTCCGCTTCTACGCTATCGGACGCGTGATATCAGTCGCATCGTTGCCGGCGACTGCGCCTGTGGGCGTACGACACGACGGCTCGAACGTATTACCGGACGTAGCGACGATATGCTCATTATTCGTGGGGTAAACGTCTATCCGTCTCAAATTGAGCAGGTACTCCTTGATGTTGCACAGGTTGCGCCACACTATCAGATCGTGCTGAGCAAAAAAGGTGCACTTGACGACGTTGAAGTGCGTGTCGAACTTGACCCACAGGTCGATTTCGATGAGATACGTTCGCTCGAACGTATTACAAATATCGTCAAGGATGCGCTGGCCTCGGCACTCGCTATCAGTGTGCGTGTTAAACTCGTCGAGTCCGGTACTATTACGCGTAGCGAAGGCAAGGCACAGCGCCTCGTCGATCTGCGCAACGCAGAAGAGGAGGGCGAGAAGCGATGAAGCAACTTTCGGTCTTTTTGGAGAATGCCCCCGGTCATCTTGCACGCATGACGCGCTTGCTCGGTGAAGCAGGACACAATATGTACGCACTCATGACGGCCGATACCGCCGACTACGGCGTGGTGCGTGTCATCTGTGACGACCCGGATGCCGCGGCGCAGACATTACGTGACCGTGACATTACTGCGCAGGTTCACGAGGTCTGCGCCGTCGCCGTTCCCGACCGTCCGGGGGGCTTAAGCGATCTGCTCGATACGATTGCCGAGGCCTCTATCGATATCTCATACTGCTACTGTTTTGTGCACCCAAGCTGCAGCGACGCCGTTACCGTCTTTCGTTTGAGTGATTCGGAGGCGACCGTCGTGCTTGAAACGGCAGGCTACCGTATCGTGGAGCTTGAGGATTTTAATGCCTAGACGCTTTGCGACGATTGTTCTTGCCAGCTTATTGCTATGCGCGAGTATCCCGGCCGCAGCTTTTGCGCAGGTCGATTCCGGCGATGCCATCGATGGCATCCCTTATGCTGAGCGAGGTCTCGATGCTAGCCAAATGCCCGACCTCGATGTCGTTGCCGGCATTCTTGTTGCCGACGACGGCACGCTCATATGGAGCCGCCTTCCCGACGAAAAACTACCCATCGCAAGCATCACGAAGGTAATGACCGCACTCGTTGCGCTCGAGGTGGGGGAGGCGCGTGGCACTCTCGACACGACGTATACGATTTCATCTACGGCAACGACGCGCTCGTCTGTCGAGTCAACGGCGTGGCTTACACCCGGCATGAAGCTCACGTTGCGCGAGCTTATCGAGATGACGATAGTGTGGTCGGGTAACGATGCGGCCGCCGCCGTTGCTGAGGCCGTTGCGGGGACACAAGAGGCATTCGTCGAGCTGATGAACGACAAGGCCTCTGAGATCGGTATGAACGATACCCTTTTCACTAACCCGCATGGGCTCGATGAAGGCGGCAACCATTCGACGGCCCGTGATGTGGCTACGCTAGTTACGCATGCGATGCAAAATGACGAATTTCGTCGTATTGTTGCACTTCAGTATCTCAACGACCAAGCCGGTACCCCGTTCAGAAGTTCGAACGAGCTGCTCTTTATGTTTGACGGCGCCAATGGAGTTAAAACGGGCTCAACCGATGCGGCTGGATACTGTCTCGCGTCAAGCGCAACACGCGGTGAGATCGAACTCTATGGCGTGGTGCTCGGTGCGATGACGAGCACCGAGCGTTTCGCTGAGTCGGCGACGCTCCTTGAGTTCGGCTTCGCCCACTATGCCCCACGCGAGGTCTTTGGGGCCGATACCGAGTTGACGAAGGTGCCGGTTCGTAACTATCGTGATCGTGCACTGCGCGCGGGGGTACAGGAACCGGTCATCGTTGCCTCCAACGATCTTCTTGGGCCGGTCGAGCATGAGGTTGTCGTCGATCCGGCCTTTGCACGCGCGCCGGTCTCGACCGGCACTGTCGTCGGGTGGATCGATTTGAGCCAGAACGGTGAAGCACTCGTACGTCTTCCGCTGGTGTCACTTGAAGATATCGAGAAGCCCGGCATATTCGAGCGCATCGGAGCGTTTTTTGTCCATACCTATCGCTCAATCTTCGGTGAAAACGGGGAGGGGTAACGATGAGCGCTACCACAGACGCGGGAGCACACGCCATCACGGAACCTCAACGCACACCGCTCTATGACGAGCACATTGCGCTTGGCGCACGTATGGTGGAATTCGCCGGCTACGAGATGCCGCTTCAGTACACGTCACTTATAGAGGAACACAATGCAACGCGAACGAGTGCCGGGCTTTTCGATGTCTCACATATGGCGCAGTTTCGTATAAGCGGTGAGGGTGCATATGCCTTCTTGCAGCGGCTCCTTACTAACGATCTCGCGCGTATCGCCGATGTCGGTGCCGCGCAGTACACCCTGATGCTCGATGACGAGGGCGGTATCCTCGATGACCTCATCGTCTACCATACCGGCGCCGAGTATATGATTATTGCGAATGCAGCAAACCGTGTCATCGACCTTGCGTGGCTGCGTAATCACGCACCCGATGACGTCGAGATCGTCGATGAATCGGACCGTACCGCGCTTCTTGCGCTACAAGGGCCAGAGGCGTTGCGTATTCTCAGTGAACTTATCGGCGAGGAGTTTGAGCCACCGGCACGTTTTCATCTGGTGGCAGCGATGCTCGATGAGCGCATACCGGCGCTCGTAGCGCGCACAGGATATACGGGCGAGGACGGCGTCGAGCTTATCGTACGCGCCGATGATGCAGCGACGTTATGGCGCGCCCTTCTCTCCTTTCCCGAGGTCACTCCGGTTGGGCTGGGGGCGCGTGATACTCTGCGGCTGGAGATGGGCTATCCGCTTTATGGTACCGATATGGATGAAACCCGCAATCCGATAGAAGCCGGCCTCGGGTGGGTTTGCCCGGCCGACAAGACCGGTTATATCGGTGCTGAGGCCGTCGCCCGTGCACGCGCCGAGACCGTCGAGGAACGACTGGTGCACCTTAAGGTCGAGGGTGGCATTCCGCGACAGGGGAGCATCGTGCGTGCGAACGATGTCACAGATGGGGCCGGTACAGAGATTGGCCGTGTTTTGAGTGGCTCACATTCGCCGACGTACGGTTTTGGTATGGCAACGGCGTATCTGCCGACCCGCTTTGCCGAGCCCGATACTGAGGTCACGGTCGATATCCGTAAAAAATCGGTTACCGGCGTTGTCGTGAAACCGCCGTATACTAGATAGCGAGGGACCGCGCAATACACGTAGGCGCGACGCACGTAGGATGAAACACGCGAAGGGAGCACGACGCACATGGCAACTTCGACGCACCCGGACGATCGTCTCTACACGAGCGATCATGAGTGGGTTAAGATTGAGGACGATACTGCACGTGTTGGCATCACCGAGTTTGCGCAAGAGCAGCTCGGCGACATCGTCTACATAGAACTACCCGATGAGGGTGCATCTTTGAGCGCGGGTGAACCGTTCGGCGAGGTCGAAAGCGTTAAGAGCGTCAGCGAGCTCTTTATGCCGGGTGACGGCGTCGTCGTCGAGGTAAACACGGCACTTGAGGAGACGCCTGATCTCATTAATAGCGATCCTTATGGCGAGGGTTGGATTGCGCGCATTAAGTTTAGTGATCTTGCACTCGACGAGCTGCTCGACACTCCTGCCTACTGCGAGCTTTGCGAGGCATAGGTCGTCGCGTCGAATGTACCTTCTCACATGAACCTTGCCCTATGAGCCGCCTGGACTATAGAAGTATCACCGACGAGCAGCGCGCTGTGCAGCTCAATGCGATAGGTGTCGCATCGTGTAACGAGCTTATCGCCGACATACCCTCCGAGATTCGCCTGCACGAAGCGCTCGCTATCGAAGGTGGCATGGACGAGATTGCGCTCGTGTGCCACGTGGGGGAGCTGGCCGCTGAAAACAAACAGCTTGTATGCTTTGCTGGCGGTGGATGTTACGACCACCATATTCCGGCGTTTATCGACCATATTGTGCGCCGTCCTGAGTTCTTTACGGCCTATACGCCCTATCAGCCTGAAGCGAGCCAAGGGACGCTGCAGGCAATCTATGAGTATCAGACGGCGATGTGTCGTCTGACCGCGATGGCCGTCTCGAATGCGTCGATGTACGATGGTGCGACGGCGCTCGCCGAAGCTGCACTGATGGCCGTGCGTCACGCGCGTGGCAAACGCCCGGTAGTGGTAGCCGCCGAGACGCTCAATCCGCAGTATCTTGAGGTGCTCACAACCTATGCGCAGAGCGGACTGATGCAGACGCACGTCGCCTCAATCGAGAAAATGTGTGCGATAGGCACAGACAGTGCCGATGGCGTCGTCGATTCCGACACCGTTGCAGCGATACTCATAGGCTATCCGAACTACTATGGCATCTACGAAAATGTTGCGAAGGTCGTCGAATCCGCGCATGCGATAGGGGCGCTTGCGATTGTGTGTGCTAATCCTTTGCTCCTTGCACTCGGGGAGAGTCCGGGCGTGCTCGGTGCCGATATCGTGTGTGGGGAAGCGCAGTGCTTTGGCTCGCCGATGAGCTTTGGGGGACCGGGACTCGGATATCTCTGTGCGACCGAAAGGCTGATGCGCTTGATGCCCGGACGCATCGTAGGGCGCACCTGTGATGCAGATGGTGCTGACGGATTTGTCCTGACACTTGCGACGCGCGAACAGCACATTCGACGCGAAAAGGCGACCTCAAATATATGCTCTAACCATGCGCTCAATGCACTCGCAGCCGGCGCATACCTGACGTTTCACGGGGCCGACGGGCTTGCCGCCGTGGCACAGAGATGCGTCGAGGGTGCTCGGAGTCTCTATGAGCGCCTTATTGCAACGGACTCTTTTGCGCCGTTTAATATCTCCTCGGTCGATACCGATGAAGCTTCTGTGCGCAGTTACGAGTTTGCGGTGCGCTATACGGGGCCGGGCAGTCTCGCGGAGCTCTACGATACACTCGTGGTACAGGGCATTTTGCCGGGTATCGTGGTGGCCGACGATGTCTTGCTCGTTGCCGTAACCGAGCGTCGCAACGCTGCCGAACTTGACCGTTTTGTCGAGGGGGTGAACCGCTATGCCGCTTCCGCCCGGTAAATCTGAAATCGAGGTCATGCGCCACTACCAGTATCTCGCATCGCGCAATTTTGGTCTCGATACCGGCATGTATCCACTCGGATCGTGCACGATGAAGTATAACCCGCGCGTTAACGAGGATCTCTGCCGCCTTGAGGGCTTTACCGCGCTCCACCCAGCCCAGCCAATCGCCACCGCTCAGGGCGCGCTGAGACTTATGTACGAGCTTGCAGCCGATCTTGCCGAGATAACCGGCTTTGCCGCAACGACGCTCGCACCGGCGGCCGGTGCACACGGCGAGTACACCGCACTCATGATGTTTCGCGCAGCACTCGAAGCACGCGGTGATGCCCGCCAAACCGTTATTATTCCCGACACGGCTCACGGCACGAACCCGGCGACGGTCGCACTCTGCGGCTACAAGACGATAACGGTCGCCTCGAACGAAAACGGCACGATTGACCTCGATGCACTACGCGAGGTGCTCGACACCGACGTAGCTGCACTCATGCTTACGAACCCGAATACGCTCGGCCTCTTCGAACCCGATATCGGTAAAATCACCGCGATGGCGCACGACGTCGGTGCGTTTGCCTACTGTGACGGCGCAAACCTCAACGCGCTCATGGGCATCACGCGTATCGCAGAGGCCGGCTTTGACGCACTGCACATCAACCTCCATAAGACGTTCGCGGCGCCACACGGTGGGGGAGGTCCGGGGGCAGGTCCCGTCTGCGTGACGAGTGAGCTTGCTCCTTATCTGCCGACGCCGGTCGTGGCGTTGCGCGAAGAAAACTACGTCTTTGAGACGCCTGCGCACACCATTGGACGCGTACGCTCATGGTACGGTAACTTTAGCGTACTTGTGCGCGCGTATGCCTACCTTAAAGCGCTCGGTGCCGAAGGATTGCGTGAGGTGAGCGAGCAGGCCATTATTTCGGCGAACTACGTGCGCACCCAGCTGCGTGACGCGTTCGATATGCCTTACGATCGTCCCTGCATGCACGAGTTCGTGCTAAGTGGCACACGCCAGAAAAAGGAGTCCGGTGTTCGCACCCTTGATATAGCAAAACGCCTGCTCGACTATGGTTTTCATCCACCGACCGTCTATTTTCCGCTCATCGTTGACGAGTGCATGATGATCGAGCCGACCGAAACCGAACCGCTTAAGACGCTCGATGCGTTCATTGAGGCGATGCGGGCCATTGCGACCGAAGCGTCGAGCAATCCTGCGATGCTGCATGCGGCGCCACAGACGCTTCCCGTACGGCGGCTCGACGAGACGGCCGCTGCGCGCGATGTTGTTGTGGCAGATTTGCCCGCGACCAACCCTTCATGAGTGGTACAATAGGGGTAGATAACTCGCTCAAGTCACCGAGGAGGGAACCTCATGCCTATTTTCAACGATAACGCCGTCGAGGAACGTGTCGTCGGCTACATTATCCGCGAGCTTCAGGAGGGGCGCCAGCTTTTCGATGTTCTCTGTGACCCGTATGTGCGTAACCGCTTCCCTAAAGAGCAGCGTAGTAGCTTGCTCGAAGATCCGGATCTCTTGCGCGCGTACGAGGAAGAGCTGCGTGCCATGCGGCTTGACAGCAAGGAGTAACCGTGTCGGCGATCTGCAAAGCCTGCGGTACTGATTTCGAGGGTGCCGCGACGCTCTGTGCGCGTTGCTCGCAGGAGGTCACGCAGTCGACCACGACGTTCACGCCGGTGGGGGATGTAGGCGCGGGAAATGTGCAGATTAACCTGCCGGTTCACGATGATTTCATGCTCGTTATCACCAAGGGGCCAAGCGTCGGCGAGATATTTACGATTCAGCCTGAAGAGATTGTGCTCGGCCGTGATGTCAATGCTGACATCTTTCTTAACGACATGACCGTCAGCCGCGAGCACGCGACGATTGCGCATCGAGGTGACACCGTCATCATTCGTGATGCCGGTTCGCTCAATGGTACGTACGTCAACGGCGTCTGCGTCGACGAAGCCGAACTTCATAACGGTGACGAAATCCAAATCGGCACCTTTCACCTCGCATTTTCCCGTAACGCTAAAGGGTAGGGCGGCTATGTCGGATGCCACCTATCTGACCATTAGCGAGGTCGTTGCACACCTTGCGCCCGAATACCCCGATCTCGCCGTCTCAAAGCTGCGCTACCTTGAAGATGAGGGACTCGTCACGCCCGATCGCACCCCGAGCGGATACCGCAAATACTCACGCGAACACGTCGAACGCATCCGCACTATTCTGCTGTGGCAAAGCGAGAACTTTCTGCCGCTGTCAATTATTCGTGAGCGCCTCGACGATCTCGACGAAGCAGGTGAGACACAGGCCGCGGAGACCGATCTTGCCGATCAATACCGCGAAGATATGCAGAGTCGGCTGTTACTCGTCAACATCCACACCGAACTCGGCATCACCGATTCGTTCATTCGTGAACTCGCCGAGTACTCGATAATCACCGTCCAGAGCGGACGGAGCGGTGACTATCTCGATGGTAACGACGCGCAGATTGCCCGTGAAGCGTGGGAGCTCAAGAGTTACGGCGTTGAACCGCGTCACCTTAAGACGCTCTATGCGAACTTTTCTCACAAAGAGGCCGACTACTACTATCAGATTCTGGCGCCAACGTACCATATCCGCACCGAGGTCTCCGCAAAGCGACTCGCCGAAGCCTTGCGCGAGATAGGCGGGTTGACGGCAAGCCTCAAAGCGCGTCTTGCGAGCAAGGCACTCCACGAGCGCATGCAAGGGCTGCTCTAGTGGCCGCTGCCGGAGTGCGCCGGACCGAGCTGCTGGCACGAATGCTCTTGCAGGTAAGGTCCTACATCGACATGTGCACTGCCCAAGAGGGCTATCTGGAAGAAACGATGGCGATACAGGCGCTCGAGGAGATGCGTGGGGTACTCGCTGAGGTTAACGGGATGACACGCGTCCGCGAGCTTGAGGTGGCGCGTGATGCCGTCGGGGATATCTGTTTTCTTCTCATCGCTTGTATTGAGGATGCCCGCATATGTCGGGCAGAGTTCATGACCTACGAAGCGATACGGGACGCAGCGCTACAGAGCGACGGCGTGTGGGAGGTCGACGCACGATGTATAGACGCAGAGTCGATGCAGAAGCTTGTTAACTACTATAGTAAGGCACGTGAGCTTACCATGGTGGCCGCACGTCACTTTGGAGTGAATGTTGCGGCACTGGAGGACGAAGGAACATCATTTTTGTTGTGACGTGCGGGAAGCAGAAGTTGGTTCTGTGATCTTATCTTTGGCGTTAGTCATAAAATTCACATAACATACATTATCAGACATTTATCTTATATAAGGCTAACGGAATGACATGCGTCCGCGAGCAATTTATACAAGCCCGAGGCCCATCAGGATAAACAGTAACAAGTACGCAGCGGCGACACACCAGAGTATCCCGTGCACCTCACGCGCTTTGCCTCGAAACGCCTTGATAGCCACGTGTGCCACCACACCAAGCCCGATACCAACGGCAATGCTGCTCGTCAATGGAATCATAATCATCATGAGAAATGCCGGTGCGGCCGTCTCCAGGTCGAACCAATCGATGAATGCGACGGACTGACACATCAGAAGCCCCACCATCACAAGCGCACCGGCCGTCGCCTCTGCCGGCACCATACCGGCAATCGGCATGAAGAGTATCGTCAACACAAAGCCTACGCTCACCACTATGTTAGAAAGTCCGGTGCGGCCGCCCTCGGCGATACCGGCGCCCGATTCAACGTAACAGGTTAGGGTGCTCGACCCGACGAGTCCACCTGAGAACGAACCGATCGAGTCAATCCAAAACATCTTTTTGGCGTCCTCGATCGTGCCATCCTCGTGGACAAAGCCGGCTTCCTCGCCCACCGCAACGAGCGTGCCGGTCGTCTCAAAGAGATCGACCATCAGAAACGAAAAGACCATCAGCATAAGCGAGAGATTCGTGATGACGACAACGACGGCGAGCGTACCCTCTTCAACGAGTTGAAACGGCGCCCCAAACGTCGTAAAGGCGGTATCGAGTGACGGGATCTGCGCGATTGAGGTCGGTAGCTCCCCAATACCACACAAAAACGCGGTAGCTGTCGCAATCGCAATGCCGATCAAAAACGCGCCACGCACCTTGAGCACCGACAGGAGTACGATTGCTGCAATGCTGACGAGCGCAACGATAACCCCGGGACTACTCAGCGGGCCAAGCGCAAGGAGCGTGCCCTCATCGTGGACGACAACACCTCCATTTTGCAGGCCAATGAAGGCGATGAAGAGGCCAATGCCGGCACCCATCGCGCGACGTAATGTCAGTGGTATCGCATCCATGATGCGTGTGCGTATCCCCGTTGCCATCAGCACAATCGAGGCCAGACCGGCAAGCATGCAGACGGCCATCCCCACCTGCCAGGGATAGCCCATGCCGAGCACGATGCCAAATGCGACGACCGCATTGAGTCCCAGCGCCACACTCATCGCAACCGGACGGTTGGCCACAAGCCCCATCAACAGCGTGAATACCGCCGAGATAATGCAGGTCGCAATGAAGACGCCCTCCCAGGGCGCACCCTGTTCGGCCTGCAGAGCACCTCCAAAGTTACTGAGAATCGTTGGGTTCACGAACACGATATAGACCATCGTTAAAAACGTGGTGAGCCCCGCAAGTAACTCAGTCGATATCGTTGAGCCACGCGCAGTAATATGAAAAAAACGATCGAGCATTTTGGTAGCCTCCTACCCTATTCCACTTGAGCCAAAACCACCGCCACCGCGCTGCGTGTCGTCGAGAGCATCGACTTGCACCGTCTTGACCTGCGCAAATGGAACAACGAGCAGCTGAGCGATGCGGTCTCCGACCTGTATTTTGACCGGCGTGTGAGGGTCGAGATTGACGACGGCGATCTTGACTTCGCCTCGGTAGCCGGCATCGATGAGGCCGGGCGTATTGATGAGCGTCAACCCGTGCTTAATAGCGAGGCCACTACGTGGCAACACCAGCCCTGCGTGACCGGCCGGAATCGCCATGCAGAGGCCTGTCGGGATAAGGGTACGCTCAAAAGGGGGTATCGTTGTTGCTTGTGCAGCGCGCAGATCGAGCCCGGCATCTCCGGCATGCGCGTAGGCAGGTAGCTCGACGTCGCACGCGCTGTCGACGCGCGTTATCGGTAGCGAGAGCACCTCGCTCATCGCAGGTCTCGAAGCTCATCGGTGAATCCATCGATATCCTGAAAATCTCTATAGACGCTCGCAAAACGCACATAGGCAACGGCATCGAGCTCTCGCAAGCGCACGAGCACCCGGTCGCCAAGTACGGTCGACGCAATCTCAGACGTTCCTTCGTTCTGGAGTTCGTTGGTGATGTCGGTAATGAGAGAGTTAAGCTGTTCGGCCGTCACGGGACGCTTGATACACGCAGTTCTCAGCCCACGCATGAGTTTGGTACGATCAAACGGTTCGTACTCGCCGCCTTTTTTGATGACGGTGAGCGGTTGGTCCTCGCGCCGCTCATACGTGGTAAAACGCTCCGCACAGGTGAGGCACTCCCTGCGCCGCCTGATGGCATCGGCCGTCTCTGTCGTACGTGAATCGACGACCTTCGTATCATCTGCTTCGCACTGCGGGCAGCGCATCGTACCCCCTTCGGTTACGTACCACTATACCGAGTTTTGTCGAGAGCGTCTAGCTCAGGTTCCGTAACAGATTGCGAACGTCTGTTTGCGCACTACGAACTCTTGTTCTATACTGGGGTCAATCGTTGTTTTATCTCGATTGCTCGCGTGAAAGGAGTTTCTGATGGCAGACACCGGCCGACCACTGAGCAACAAACAACAAGAGGTCTACGACTATGTCTTGGCGCAGACACGTGCGAAGGGCTATCCCCCCACGGTGCGCGAGATTATGGCCGGACTCAATAAGACCTCTACGAGCACGATCCATACGCATCTTCACGCACTTGAAGCACGAGGATATCTCAAGCGTGACCCCAACAAGCCGCGTGCTCTTGAGTTCCCACGCGAGCGCTTCAACGTGTCGCAAGCCGCTGCGCCACAGGTTCCTATCGAGATTATCGAACTTCCGCTCATCGGCCAAGTTGCCGCCGGTGCTCCCATTTTGGCTGAGGAAAATATCGTCGACACAATCCCCTGCCCCAGCGCACTCGTGCGCGGCGCCTCATTTCTACTCAAGGTGAAGGGCGACTCGATGTCGGAGGCCGGCATCTTCGATGGCGATCTCATTATCGTACGCCAGCAGCAGACGGCCGACAACGGTGAAATCGTCGTTGCACTCATCGAGGGCGAGGCAACGGTCAAGCGGTACTACCGCGAGGGTTCTACGATACGTCTGCAACCCGAAAACGATGCCTACGAGCCGATTATTATCACCGACGGTGACTTCTCCATCGCAGGCGTTGCGAAGGGTTTAATTCGCGCCAAGCTGTGAGTTGGGCAGAGCTCGCGTTTAGGCGGAGCCGAGAGCGCTCATCCTGTCGAGCGCTTCGAGCAACCTTTCCGTCGGCGTCGCCAACGAAATCCGGAAGTAGCCTTCCCCATCGGGTCCATACGCCGTACCCGGTGCGATGATGACGTGTGCTTCCATCAGCACCTTCTCGGCGTACTCTGCGCTCGTGTGTCCTTCCGGCACCTGCGCCCAGATAAATATCGTTCCCTTCGAGGCAACGGCCTTAATGCCCATCGCCTCAAGCGTCTGCAGCACAGCATCACGCCGCTCCTGATAGATCGCTTTCATGCGCTCAACGTCATCTTGAGGGCCAAGGAACGCTTCGATCGCTGCGTCTTGCACCGCAGTAAAGATACCGCTGTCGATATTTGATTTGACGATACCGAGCTGCTTGATAGCTTCGGCATTTCCGGCTGCAAAGGCCGCGCGCCATCCGGTCATATTGTAGCTCTTCGAGGTCGAGAACAGCTCAATGCAGCATTCCCGCGCGCCGGGGCGCTCGAGGATACTCGGCGCAACGTAACCATCGAAGGTGATATCGGCGTACGCGTTATCGTGTACAAGGAGCAGGCCGTGCTCACGCGCAAAGGCAATCGCGCGGTCAAAGTACTCAACCGGCGCTATCGCACTCGTCGGGTTGTTAGGGTAGCTCAGTATCATCATCTGCGCCTTGGCCAATATCGCCGGCGGTGTTGCTTCGAAGTCGGCGAGCCAGCCATTTTCCTCGTTCATTGGCATCCAGTGTTCGAGCGAGTCATTGATGATCCCGCCACCACTATAGACCGGATAGCCCACACCGGGGATTAGCGTGTAATGGCCGGGGTCGACGAAGGCCGGAAATAGGTTGGCGATGCCCTCTTTTGAGCCAATGAGTGCGAGCACTTCGCTGTTCGCATCGAGCGTCACACCAAAACGACACTGCATAAACTCGGCACACGCCTGGCGATAACGTGGCGCACCGGCATAGCTGGGATAGCGATGGTTGGCCGGATCATCGATAGCGTCTTTCATGCGCGCGACGATATGGTCGAACGTGGGCATATCGGGGTCCCCAATCCCCAACGAGATCACATCGTGGCCTTGCGCAAGCAACTCATCGCGCTTGCGGTCGATCTCAGCAAAGAGATACGGGGGTAGATTGTTGAGACGTGTAGCGCCAAAAGACATAGTGCTTCCCTTCCGTTACGACCGTGTCTATCAAGCCATGCTAGAGAACCATCGTACCATGATATACGACCTCAGCCGGTCCCGTCATCGTGACTTCGCTTATATCGGGCTCAATATCTATCGTGAGATTACCGCCGAGTAGCATCACCGTAACCGGAGATGAGACCTGCTTGCTCAACAGCGCGGTGACCGCTGCCGCACAGGCACCCGTACCGCACGCAAGGGTCTCACCGCAGCCGCGCTCCCATACGCGCAACGCGATGCAGTCTCCCCTACTCTCCAGCACCTCATAGAATCCGACGTTCACGCCTTCGGGAAAGGCTACGTTCATCCCGATGAGTTTGCCAAAACTGTGGACCGGCACCTCTTCAAGCTTCATATCCAGTTCGGCCACATCGATAACTACATGAGGGTTGCCCATCGAGAGCGCTGAGATAGTAAACTTTTCGGTTAAGGGGTAGTTACGCACACCATGCGCGCTGTTTGCCTCAAACGTCGTCGGCACCTGTGCCGGCTCGAAGATGGGTGCACCCATCGTGACCGCCGCCGACTCAAACGTCCCGTCCTGAGCACGATTAATCGCTACACGACGCACGCCAGCTGCCGTTTCGATGGCGACTTCGGTGACGTCATCTGCACGGTGCTTTTTGGTATCGTTCGACAGATTGTTCGAAAGATCGTTCGAAAGATGGTCGCTTTCAGCAAGAAAGCGCGCGGCACACCGAATGCCGTTGCCGCACATTTCGGCACGTGAGCCATCGGCGTTGAAGAACTCCCACCGGGCATCGGCATCGGAGCTCTCGGGTGCGCGCAACACGATGACTCCGTCAGCACCAATCCCGAAGTGGCGATCACACAGACGAACTATTTCATCTGGAGTAAAGCAGTGTTCGTCGGCGAAGTCATCGATAACGATAAAATCGTTGCCGAGGCCTTCCATCTTAGTAAATGCAACGTGTGCCATCTCGTATCCTCGCCCTACTCTGCGGCTGCCTGCGGTTGCTCGATCTTTGTGTCTAACGCCTCATGGACGCGTGCCAACACCTCTGAAGAAGAACGTGCGTCCACGTCTATCCATTGTATGCGAGGATCGCCACGAAACCACGTTAGTTGCCGTTTCGCATAGTTGCGCGTATGCTGCCTGATGAGCTCAACGGTACGCTCAAGGCTCGTGGCGCCGGCAAGATGCGCAATGATCTCCCGATAACCGATGGCGTGACGCGCTGTGTAGGTATCGGCAAGCCCGCGTTCTATCAGACCACGTACTTCATCGACGAGCCCGGCCGCCATCATCTCATCGACGCGCCGTTCGATACGCGCGTAGAGCTCATCGCGTGCGCACGTCAGGCCGAGGTAGACCGTTTCGTAGTGGGCGGTGCGAATACGAAAGGTGCGATACTGTTCGGCATAGCTGGTACTAGCGGCACGCATCTCAAAGGCGCGAATAAGGCGCTTGGTGTTCTGCACATCGATGAGTTCTGCGCTCTCCGGATCTTGGATAGCGAGTTCAGCATGGAGCGCCTCAGCGCCGTGTTGGTGCAGGAACTGCTCCCACTTCTCGCGCACCGGGTTGTTGCGCTGTTCGCCTGCAGGAAAGTCCATCTCGTCGAGCGCGGCGCGCACATAAAGACCGGTGCCGCCACACATGACCGGCACCACGCCCTGCGCACGTACGGCATCGATGTGACGACGCGCGTAGCGCTGGTATTCGGCCGCGCTGTAGGGCTCGTCGATGTCGACGATATCGATACCGAAGTACTCGACGCTTCGCTTCGTGGGCGGCACCTTGGCCGTCCCGATATCGAGCCCCCGATAGATCTGCATCGAATCGGCCGAGACGACACAGGAGCCGGCTTCTTTGGCAAGCATATCAGCGAGTTCACTTTTGCCGGTCGCCGTCGGGCCGACAATAGCTATGACATCGTAGGGGTGCATGCTATCTCTACCTCGTAACTATCTTACCCGAGACATACCAGGTAGAGGCTGCATCTACGTCAACCTCGACCTCGCGCCCTTCCCACACGTTGGCCGTGCTCTGAGGTGGCACGGGGACGTGCACGGTGCGATAGTGACGGTCCTTCCCGACGAGAATACCAGCATCGCGCTTCGAAGCTCCTTCGATGAGCACCGAGGCACGGGTACCGACAAGCGTTTCACTAAATGCTCGTGCACTGCGCTGGACCTCCTCAACAAGAAGGTCGAATCGTTCTTGTGCGAGGTCGGCCGGTACCTGACCGTCCATGGCGGCAGCCGGCGTCCCTTCACGTGGCGAGTAGAGGAACGTGAACGCTCCGGCAAACTGTGCGGTACGCACAACATTAAGTGTATCGGCAAAATCGGCATCGGTTTCGCCCGGAAATCCCACGATGATGTCGGTCGTCAGCGCGATAGTGGGCATCGCCTCACGAATGCGCGCGACGAGTGCAAGATATTCGTCTTTCGTATAGCGACGATTCATCGCCGTCAATATACGCGTCGAGCCTGACTGTACCGGCAGATGCAGATAGTCGAGGAGAGCCGATGAGGACGCCATTGCCTGTATCGTCTCATCGCTCAGGTCTTTCGGGTGGCTCGTGGCAAATCCCAGTCGTGAGATACCGGTTGCGGCGACGGCGGTCAATAGCTCAGCGAAACGAGGTGCACCATATCGATCACGTCCATAGCTGTTGACGTTTTGACCGAGGAGCGTGATCTCACAGACGCCGTCTGCAACAAGGTTCTCGGCCTGTTCGATGATGCGCTCGAAAGGGCGACTTTTTTCACGTCCGCGTACCGTTGGCACGATGCAGTAGGTGCAGTGATTATCGCAGCCCACGGTGATGGGAAGCCATGCGTGAAAGGCGTGTTCGGGTGTGGCGGGGAGGTCGGCAGCAAAGTCCTCAACGGTGTCGTCGAGAACCTCTACCTGCGCACGGGCCGTCTCTCGTGCACGCTCCAGAAGCAGAGGAAGACGCGCGACATTGTGGGTACCAAAGACGACGTCGACGTGAGGAAGCTGTGCGCGCAACTTCTCCCCGTCGCGCTGCCCGATACAACCCCCGACGGCGATGAGAGGCCGGTTGAGCGCCTTAAGTGAGGCTACCTGCCCCTGGAGGCGCTCCTCGGCTTTCTCGCGCACACAGCAGGTCATGAAGATGATGGCATCTGCCTCATGTGGCTCGGTCGTTGCCTGCCAGCCATGCATATCGAGCATACCGGCGATACGCTCACTGTCGTGCTTATTCATCTGACAACCGAAGGTTTTGAGATGATAGGTCTTCATGAACAGAGGTGTGGTTCTGATATCACTATGATTGACGCGTCACCCGAAAACGAATGGCGGTACGCGTCTCGCCGTTAATCTCAATCTCGGCAAAGGACGGGGCGCAGATAAGGTCGAGGCCGAGCGGCGCAATGTACCCGCGCGCAATCGCTATCGCCTTGACCGACTGATTGAGCGCACCGGCACCGACCGTCTGTATTTCGACGTCGCTCTCCGCCTTTATCATACCGGCTAACGCGCCGGCGACCGAATTGGGATTGCTCTTGGAAGATACTTTCAGCGTCTGCACGCCTTACTCCTTCATCCTTGCTACGACTTATCAACGTTGTTGCTGCGTATACGTGCTTCTGTTATCAGAGTTTATTATACGGGAAAGAAACGGAAAGTAAACGGTTATTTTTCACTAAACTGAAAGTTGAGGGAGATTTCCCCGCGCCCCACACGCACCGTAGGCTCTTCAATGAGCTCCAGATAGAGACGTTCACCAAGTGTTTTCTCGAAGAATGTGCGTGCTTCTTGTGCCACTCGTTCTCGGTCTTGGTGCGTGATTTTGGTGTTGCGACGCCTCTCTCTGTCATCGTGAGGTATGGTCTTCTGTGAGGTTGACGAATCTGCAGAAGTCAGTGCCGTTAAGACGTCTGCACATGGACCTATGTCACCACTACGAATGCGATATGCGTTACGCTCACTCAAGTGTAAGCCCGACGATGCGGCATATGCAATCAGCATCTCTACGCTATCATCGACACTCACGGCGGAAAACTCTTCATCGACAAGTGTGGCGACGATCTCGGACGGTGAGCCTACGATAACCCGAACGTCGGGATGCATAAGCGCAAACTCCACACAGGTACGCATGATATTGTGAGGTCCGAGGAGAGGCGCGTCGGTTGTCGATGCGCTATCGGTATCACGCAGGGTCGGCATCGTCGACTGATCGGCTCTCTCGGGAACTGTCTCAAGGTCGAACTCGACACCTATCGATGTTCCGTAACCGCTACGGCTCGTCGTAACATGGGCGATCTGTGCGTTCTCCTTAATCGAGTAGAGCGCCATACCACGGCCATGAACACCCCATTCGTCTACGTGCATCGTCTCAAGCTTGTTCGTCACACGTGGCTCGAAGATGGCGTCAAACATCTCGGGTTCGATACCGGCTCCATCGTCAATCATCGTGATTATGCGTCGATTCGCATCCGATGAGCTGGCGACAAGAATAGTGTGAGCGCCGGCATCACGCGCATTGCGCAAGAGTTCGATGACGGCATCTTCGACCCGGCGAATATCATGCTTTGCTTGACGACGCGCCGACTCTGACGTTGAGAGACGAACGTATCCATTGCCGTAATCGCGCTCGACACTACGCACGTCACGCCCCGTCACGCGGGTCAGAAAATCAAGGGTGTGCTCTTTCGAGCCGGGTGAAGTCTCCGTCATGGCCGCTGCACGGAATCTGCAAGACCGAAGTGACGGCTACTTCGCGTACTCGACGGCACGACTTTCGCGTACCACCATGACGCGTACCTGTCCGGGGTATTCCATCTCGGATTCGATTTCTTGCGCAATTTCACGCGCCAATACAACCGCCGTGTCGTCGTTGACGACCTCGGGCTGCACCATGACGCGGATTTCACGACCGGCCTGCATAGCGTAGGTCTTCTCGACGCCTTTGTGTGCGTTGGCGATCTCCTCAAGTTTTTCGAGACGCTTGATGTAACTCTCCAGCGTCTCACGGCGTGCTCCGGGACGCGCGGCACTAATGGCATCGGCCGCCATGACGAGCACGGCCTCGACGGTCTGACACTCGACATCTCCATGATGAGCCTCGATGCAGTGAACGATGGCGGGCGACTCTCCGAGGCGGCGTGCTAAATCAGCACCGATTGCCGCATGCGGTCCCTCGACCTCGTGGTCGATCGCCTTACCAAGGTCATGCAGGAGTCCGGCGCGCTGTGCCAACACGACATCGGCACCGAGCTCGGCCGCCATCACGCCGGCAAGCCACGAAACCTCAAGCGAATGCTGAAGCACGTTCTGCCCGTAACTCGTGCGATACTTGAGACGACCAAGCGTCTTGATGGCCTCGGGGTGCAGGTTGTGCACATCGGCCTCATAGCTTGCCTGTTCGCCGGCTTGCTGCACGCGCTCTGAAACGGTGCGCTCTGACTTGTTGAAGAGCTCTTCGATACGCGCAGGATGGATGCGTCCGTCCTGAATGAGCGCTTCCAGCGTCATACGCCCAATCTCACGACGCACAGGATCAAAACTTGAGATAGTGACGGCATCGGGCGTATCATCGACGATGAGGTTGATGCCGGTCGCCTGCTCGAAGGCACGAATGTTGCGTCCCTCACGACCGATGAGGCGCCCCTTCATGTCATCGTTGGGTAGATGCACGACACTTACGGTCGTCTCAGCGGTGTGGTCAGCAGCGACACGCTGAATAGCGAGGCTGACGATAGAACGCGCCTTCTTATCGGCTTCACGCTTCGCGTTATCTTCGCTCTCACGAATGATAGCGGCCGCCTCCTGCGCGACATCTTCGGTCACCCGGGCCAGGAGTTCGGTGCGCGCCTCTTCCTGAGTCATACGCGCCATGCGCGCCAGCTCTTCGGTCTGCTTAGCGATGAGCTCCTCAGCCTCACGCTCACGGGCAGCGATCTGCCCGGCCGCACTGGACATCTGGTGTTCGCGTTTATCGAGTGACTCAGCGCGACGATCGATCGACTCTTCGCGGGTCACCAGGCGATTTTCAAGCGCAATGATTTCCTTGCGTCGTGTCTTGGCCTCGGCCTCTTCTTCTTGACGACGTTTAATACTTTCATCTTTGGCTTCAAGCAAGGCCTCTTTTTTGAGCGTCTTTGCCTGACGTTTTGCCTCGTCAAGCGCACGAGCAACCTCGTCGGCTGCGCGAGATGCTTTCGTGTTGATGACGTAACGGTCAAGGGCGAACCCGATGGCGATACCCACAATAGCGGCCACGATTGCGCCTACAAGTGCGAAGGTGTTCATATCAATCACTCAAATCTATCGTTCAGAAGGGGTGTTGACCCCTCATACGGTGTGTACTTACGCACCGTTTATAGTAGCGATAAGTCGCCCCATCGTCAAGCAATCCCCCACTACCGCGTGTTGTGCCGCCATCCCTCCTGCACGATACACTCACAGGCAATCGTCGTCACGTATTTCCTCTTCAAGAAGTCGGCGTATGAGGCCATATTCGTATCCACGAGCCGTCAAACGACGCAATGCCTTCGTTCTCTCTCTTTGATTGTCAAGGTCCACTTTTTCGATCCAGCGGCGTGCATTACGTTCAAGATCGATGCTTTCTTCTGCGATAGAGCGTTCGATCACCTCGATGCTCACTCGACGCGCGATACCTTTCAGGTAAAGCTTCTCCTCAATGTAGCGCGGTCCGTAACACGCTGCGAGACGTTGTAGCACATACAGCTCGACATAACGCACATCGTTGAGCAGGTCGCGTTCGACAAGGCGCCCGATTGCCTTCTGCGCCTCTTCGGGACTATAGCCGTCATGAAGGAGTTTGCGTTCAACCTCAGACGTCGTGTAGTCGCGACGAAGCGTGAGGTCGAGTGCACGCTCATACGCATCTTTGCAGCGCGAGGAGTTCGGCATGCGCGCACCCATGCTAAACGGTTACACCGATTCTGGGGCCGATTTGGGCTTCTCTGGCTTCTCTGCCTTTGTGTTCGGCTCAGCCGGTGTGTTGTGTATCCCCGGTAACCCCAGACATTCACGAACCTTGCCCTCTATCTCATTGCGTAAGTCCAGGTTAGCGCGCAGCGTCTCCTTGGCCGCCTCACGACCCTGCCCCAAACGCTCGTCGCCGTAGGTGTACCACGAACCCGACTTATTGACGATATCTTGCTCGACACCGAGGTCAAGAATCGATCCCTCTTTGCTGATGCCTTCACCGTACATGAGGTCAAACTCGGCAATACGGAACGGTGGTGCAACCTTGTTTTTGACGACCTTAGCACGCACGCGATTGCCGACGATATCAGCTCCTTGCTTGATGGAGTCGATACGGCGCACATCGATACGTACCGTCGAGTAGAACTTCAACGCGCGTCCACCGGTCGTCACTTCAGGGCTGCCAAACATCACACCAATCTTCTCACGAAGCTGATTGATGAAGATGCAGGTGGTGTCCGACTTCGACAACGACCCTGCAAGCTTGCGCAATGCCTGCGACATCAGACGTGCCTGTACCCCCACCGTTGTATCCCCGATTTCACCCTCAATCTCGGCACGTGGCACAAGTGCGGCAACCGAGTCAATGACGATGATATCGACAGCGCCGGAACGCACGAGCATGTCACAGATCTCAAGACCCTGCTCACCGGTGTCGGGCTGGGAGATCAGTATCTCGTCGATATCGACTCCGAGACGTGCGGCATAGGTCGGGTCAAGTGCATGTTCCGCGTCGATGAAGGCAGCAACGCCACCTTGGGCCTGACATTCGGCGACCATCTGCAATGCGAGCGTCGTCTTGCCCGAAGACTCCGGACCATAGACCTCGACGATACGTCCTTTCGGGATGCCTCCGATACCGAGCGCTGCATCGAGTGCAAGCGACCCTGTCGGGATGACGCCCATCTCTGCGAAGGCCTCTCCATCGGCAAACTTCATCAGGGCACCTTTACCAAATTTTTTCTCGATCTGAACACGTGTCAGTTCGAGCATTTTTTCTTTACTGGCATCCATGACAATCTCCTCTTCAAATCTTACGCGATCTTCCGTACTACCTTACCGTATTCGAACATCTGTTCGTTGTCAACGGAATGGACATTCTTGTCACAAGCCGTTTTCGTTACGTTTATACGCTAGCACGGGGAGGAGACAACAACGTTTCTGAAAGTAACGCCAAAGTAACAGCAACCGTCTTTCGGCGCACCATATCGCGGTCTCCATCGAGCGTAACGGTGCGAGATTCGAACATTGCCTCGGTCGCCACGGCTACGCAGACAGTCCCAATCGGCACCGAAGAATCGGCTGCAATCGGTCCTGCCTCGCCGGTCACCGCCACCGCAATATCGGCTTCACAGAGCTGTCGCACCCCACGTGCCATCTCACATGCACACGCCTCGGATACGACTCCGTCGACCGTAAGAACATGTTCACTGACGCCAAGAACCTTATGCTTAATGTGGGCTGAATAACAGATAACGCCACCCTTAAAAACGGCCGATGCACCAGGAACCGCGCTCAACGTCGCACCGATAAGCCCTCCGGTCAGCGATTCGGCTACGGCAAGTGTTAGATTCTGCGCGCGACACATCGCCAATAGTTCGTTTACTTCTGCGTGTAGTTCGCCGTACGCTTCCACGGCACCTCCATCACCTTTATAGCGTTTGCAAAATACTCGAGCATCGACACTATCGTCATCACCACGGCTGCCCACATCACTATCCACGCACCCGTATAGTACAGGTCTTGCAGCGACAAGCTCAAGCGCAAATACCAGAGTGAGCCCATCGGAATAAAGAGAACGATCGCAGCTATCTGTAATACTGTCTTGACCTTGCCATACATCGACGCCGCAATAACGACCTGCTGCTCGGCAGCGACCATACGCAGACCACTTACCACGAACTCACGCGCAATAATCACGAAGGCAACCCATGCCGGCAACAAGCCGATTTGGATGAGCGCAAGAAGCGCAGCTGTCACAAGTAACTTATCGGCAAGTGGGTCAATGAAGGCGCCGAGTGGGCTCACCTCGCCGCGTGAACGCGCAAGATAGCCATCGAGAAGATCGGTCACTGCAAGCAGTACGAATAACAGAAGCGCGAGCCACGGGCGCGCCTGATAGAGCACGGTACGGATACCGAACCATGCCGGCCAATCGGCGAGCCATACAACCAGAAAAACCGGTATACACACGATGCGAACGAGCGTGACGGTATTGGCATACCCAAGCCGCTGTACGAGAGCCTTCACGTCACCACACCTTTCCTGATACTCCCGTGCACCGTCTTGACTAGCGATAGTTGATGAACTGGAGTGGAACGTCGTAATCTTTTTGTTTGACGAACGCGATGATATCCTGCAAGGTATCACGCGACGGCGAGGATACCCGTATCTTGTCGCCCTCAATTTGCGTCTTTGCTTTGAACTTCTCGGCCTTGATATCTTTGTTAATCCGCTTAATCGTCTCATCATCGATGCCGGAAACAATCGTTCCCTGATAACGCACCATCATACCCGAGGCGTCTTCCGGATTGCCCCAGCGGACCGCCTTCAAATCGACATCACGACGCACTAGCTTCGAACCAAGGATGTCCTTAATCTGCCCGGCTACAAAATCGCTCGGCGCCGTCAGCGTCAGCGTCTTTGTTCCTTTATCGAATTCAAGCGTCGAACCACTGTCTTTTAGATCGTAGCGCTGTGCCAACTCACGTGTCGCCTGATTGTATGCATTGTCGACTTCCTGCAGATCTACCTGTGAGACGATATCAAAGCTGCTGTCCTTTGCCATGCTACTCTCCTTCTTCCTCTTCATCTTCGGGCATCTGAGCATCGATTACCACGTCGCTTGTGCTCGTCTGCTGAGGGGCACCAATACGCGAATCGGTAAACACAAACGTGCTCATAATCCACGCCAGTGCTCCGGCCACCACCAGTATCGCAACGAGAATCCACACCATTTTCCAGGGGATATCGTGCGTATCGGTCGAGGCGCGGTTTGTTTCACGTGCATGTTCGAGCGGACCGCGACCTTCGTGCTGCGCTACCTCATCCTGATAGCGGGCAACCATCTCGGCGCTATCAAGACCGAGAATCGTGGCGTACGAAATAATGAAACCTTTGGTATACCCTATCGGCGGGAGCGAGTCGTACGCCGCTTCCTCTATTGCCTCAACGAACGACGGTTTAATGTTAATGCGCTCCGCTACCTGTTGAATACTTAACCCCTGCGCAGTACGTTCTTCATGCAATGTCTCCCCTACACGCGACATGATATCTCACTCCCCTCATTGAGCTCGTCGTCAGGATTTTCGCTTGTAAACCTCATCTGTGCCAGTGTCTCAAGGTCGATAAGCACTTCACGCGGCTTCGACCCATCGGGAGGACCGACAATCCCTCGTTCCTGCATCATGTCCATGATGCGCCCTGCCCGTGCGTAGCCCACCTGAAAACGCCGCTGAACCGCACTCGTAGAGCCAAATCCGGCACCGATGCACATCTCGGCAGCATCCCACATAAGCGGATCGACCTCACCACCGACCCCGGACACCGCACCCGTACCGCCGATTTCGGTCTTAAGAATTTCGGTGTGGTACTCAGGAACACCCTGCTCTTTCCAGTAATTCGTGACCGCGATAATCTCTTTCTCGCTCACAAAACATCCCTGAATGCGCTTCGGCTTCGGCCACGCCGGTGTCGAGAAGAGCATATCGCCGAGACCGGTCAGCTTTTCGGCGCCCGGCTGGTCGAGAATGATACGCGAGTCCATGCCGGTCGCCACACTAAAGGCGATACGGTTGGCGATATTAGCCTTGATGAGACCGGTAATAACGTTGGCCTCAGGGCGCTGCGTCGCCACAATCATATGAATGCCTGCCGCACGTGCCAGACCGGCAAGTCGCGCAATCGAGGCTTCGACCTCCTTGGCAGCGACCATCATGAGGTCGGCGAGCTCATCGATGACGATGACGAGATAGGGCATCTTTTCGGCCCACTCGGGCGCCTTTTTGCTTGCGAGCAGTTTTTCGTAGGCCATGATGTCCTTAACCTTGGCCTTCTGGAGTATCTTGAGGCGTCGATCCATCTCGGCGCACGCCCAGGCGAGTGCACTGGCGGCCTCTTTTGCCTCGGTGACGACCGGCACATAGAGATGTGGCACGTCGTTATACTGTGACATCTCGACACGCTTTGGATCGACGAGTATGAGGCGCACGTCGGTCGGGGTTGCGCGCATCAAGATACTCATCAGCATCGTGTTGAGCGCCACCGACTTGCCCGAACCGGTCGTACCACCAACGAGCAGATGGGGCATGCGCGCGAGATCCCCGGTAATCGATTCACCGGAGACATCCTTACCGATAGCAAGCGTCAGCGGACCGCCGGTGCCGACAGGAGGCAACGCATCGCCGAGCGTAACCGAAGAGCGCTTCGAGTTCGGTACCTCGATACCGACGTACTTTTCGCCGGGAATCGGTGCCAGTATGCGCAGTGTCGGTGCGGCGAGTGCCAGCGCAAGGTCATCGGCGAGCGCCGTGATGCGGTTCAAGCGCGTGCCCTGTGCAATTTCAAGCTTGAAGAGGGTAACGGTTGGGCCGGGAACCCACCCAACACTGCGTGACGTAACACCGAACATACCGAGTGTATCGACGATAGTATCGGCAATCGCCTGTAGCTCTCCCTCGCGTGCTTCGATTGTACGTGGATTGGTCTCTGCGCTCAGAGCAAGCGTAGCGATATCGGGCAGCGTGTAACCATCGGCCGTCTCACGCGCAGCCTCGTCACCAAGGGCAATGGTTGCGCCGTCTGTCGCACCCGAGCTTGACGCCGCTTTCTTTGCTCGGCGCGACGGTTTCTTGCTGCCCGGCGTATCATCAGTATCGTTGCCTGCGACTACGGCATCGCCCTCAGCAAGAGCTATCGTCTCCTGCGCGCCATCGGCCGGTGCCGACGTCACAACGGTCGAGTCGTCGTCGGCAAAGACGGCCTGCTGCTTGCGTTCGCGCCGTGACGGCGTGTCAAAGGCATCGATCTTCGCGGTCGGTGTTACCTGCGGCGCCGACGCAAGGATGTCACGCGTCGCCTTCTTCTCTTGGTGTCGCTCCCACAGATAGCGAATAAAATCCGATATCGAAAAACCGGTAATGAGCAGGCCAACTATCACTATCCCTACCATGATAACGGCGGCAATGGTGACACCGACGAGGTTCACGAGTGCCCATGCGCTCGCTCCCCCGACGTATCCACCGTACGCTTGCACGCGGCTCGCCGAAAGATAGGTACCATACGGCGTCGCCAGTGCTATCAACGAAATAGCCCCCCACAGAATCAGGAGGAGTCCGAGCGCAACGCGCCATTTGCTTGAAACGCGCACCGGGAAGAAAAAGGTCGCACCGTAAAGAATCAGAAGTATCGGAAATAGGTATGCACCTACTCCAAACGAGTAGAGCAACGCACTTGAAGCCGCCGCCGCTACCACGGCCGTCTCACCCAAGATGACGGCAAGCAGTAACGCAAGGCCGACGACAATGACAACGACACCAACGATATCGGTCTTCCAGCTCGCCGTCGACTCCGGCGCAGCAGGCTGCTTCGTGACCGGCTTGCTCGTCGTGCGAGCGGCACGTCCCCCACGCGTAGGTGTCTTTTTCGTACTCCTCGTTGCCACGTGCCTTCGCTACCTTTCCCTGTCCCTCATCGTTGTCCTTTTTATGCGTCGAGTACCACCGGTATTACCATCGGACGCGACTTTGTTTCTCGGAAAATGTGTTGGCTCACGCTCTCGCGCACTGACCGACGCATCGACCCTATCGTAGCGCCCTCCTTGACCGATCTCTCAAGCGTCTTGAGCGCGCGGCTCGCAAGCTCAGCGGTAAACTTTTCGTTCGGCGCAGAAAAACCGACGGTCACAACCTCCGGCTTGCCGATTACTACACGCTTGCGTCGATTAACGGTCGCCACAATCGTCACGAGACCATCCTGGCTGAGATGTTGGCGATCACGTAGCACGACGCTGTCCATATCACCCACATTGAGACCATCGACATAGATGATGCCGCTGGGTACGCTTCCTGCGATCTGTGCGCCACTTTCGTCGATTTCGAGCACCTCGCCATTATCAAGCACGAAGATGTATTCAGGTGGGATACCCACATCGATAGCCAGCTGGCGATGCGCCATGAGATGGCGCGCCTCACCGTGCACCGGCATGAAATACTCCGGCTGCACAAGATTGAGCATTGTTTTAAGCTCCTCGGCGGCCGCGTGACCCGAGACGTGGACCTTCGCACGTCCTCGGTGATAGACATCAGCGTTGATACGCACCAGCTGGTTGATAACATTAGAGACAGCCTTTTCGTTTCCGGGAACGGGTGTGGCTGACAAGATGACGGTGTCGCCGGCCTCGATTTTGACGGTCGGGTGTTCACCGGCCGCCATACGCGGCAGCGCACTGAGCGGCTCACCTTGACTACCCGTACACATGACGACGACCTTGTCGGGCGCGAGATTGCACATCTCATACGCGTCGACGTAATCCTGATCGGCGATGGTGAGGTACCCTAAGTCGCGCGCAATAGCGGTGTTGCGCAACATCGAGCGTCCCGTCACGACGACCTTGCGCCCGGCAGCGTTCGCTGCGTCAGCGATCTGCTGAAGACGATGGATATGACTCGAAAACGCCGAGACAACAACCTTACCTTTTGCCTGCTCAATGATGTGACGCAGCGCTTTTCCGACCTCGGCCTCAGACTCGGTGACACCCGGTGCTTCGGCGTTCGTCGAATCACTAAGCAGCAAAAGCACATTGTCCTTAGAGAGACGTGCAAGGCTCGTGCAGTCGGTGATTCGCCCATCGATAGGTGTCTGGTCGAACTTGAAGTCGCCGGTATGTAAAACACCACCGAGCGGCGTTCGGATAAAGACTGCCACCGCATCAGGGATTGAGTGATTAACCGGAATAAAGTCGAGCCCAAAGACCCCCTTATTGATGGAGGTACCCGCAACGGCCTCCTGCATCGGCCACTTGGCAAGCTTGAACTCCTCAAGTTTTCCTTTGATGATACCGAGCGTCAAGCGTGTCGCAATAATCGGCGGTTTCGTGCTGAGCGCACGCAAAAGGTACGGAAGTGCGCCGGTATGGTCCTCGTGGCCGTGCGTGATAACGATTGCGCGTAACTTGTGCTCGTTTTCCACCAGGTAGGTGTAGTCGGGCAAGATGAGGTCAACGCCGGGCTGATCGTCATCAGGGAACATGAGACCCGCGTCGACGACGATAATGTCGTCACCGTACTCAATAGCGGTCATGTTCTTGCCGATTCCATCAAGCCCACCGAGTGGAATTACGCGTAGCTTTGGCTTTGCGTTCGGTTTTGGCTTGGGTTTTTGCGTGCGTGATTTGCGCGGCCTGCTCGTCTGCTTCGACTTTGGCGCCGTGTTTTTAGCTACCGGCTTTTCAGTCGGCCGAGCCGCCGAGGTGGCCTTTGGCTTGCGATTGCGGGGTTTGCGCGGCTTGCGCGATGCCCCCGCCACATCTTTTGCCGGGCTCCTCGGC
>WRKU01000004.1 GCA_009777935.1 Coriobacteriia bacterium | reverse complement strand
TGGCAGGTTTTGTGCAGGCAAGCTATCGCTATGATACCTTTGGGGATGCCACTGTCTCAGGTACTACCACTAACCCCTATGCCTTCAACGGTGAGAGAGTGGACCGCACCACCGGCTTGCAGTATCTACGCGCTCGCTATCTTGACATGGGTGCAGGACGCTTCGTCACTCAAGACACCTATCTCGGCACACTGACCGAGCCCCTCTCACAGAATCGCTTCACCTATACCCTCAACGACCCACTCAACTATGTAGACCCTAGTGGACATGCTGCGAGATGTTGGAATACAAACCCTGCTTTTTATGCATGTCGGATGCCAGTACGTTCGATGTGTAGCTATCATGCGTGGCCCGGTATTCCTTATAAATCAACTACAACAAAAGCTGAAGTAGGTCGTGTGGGCCAGCCAACTAATAATGGTTATGTCCAGTTTGGTAGTGGCTCCGGGTCATATGGAACAGGATCAGGAACTTCTGCTGCCGCTTCTCGCACGTGGAATGCCATAACGTGGCAAAGAAGTCAGCACTGCATTTATGAGATGCATCATGGAAAGCCAAAAGCTGACGGGCATGTATCACAGGGCTTCAAGACTCTGGCATTAGCAATGGCTAGTCTCATCCTAACCGTCGCGAGTATCGGTCTCATTATTCTTACCGGTCCTGTAGGAGTGATGGGGGGAATCCTTATCACATCAGCTATAGTGAGTGGAACCTTTACCATTGTTCAAGGATACGCTGGGACACAACAAGTAATAAAAGAGATGAACCATGGGTCGTCCCCCTTTAGAGATTTGACCTATCTGGGTAATGAAGATATGTATCGCAAGGCAGAATTAGGGTTCAATTCAATTGATATTTTTCTTAATGTAGGAACAGCTAACCCCGACAACCTTGATGAAGTAGTTTTTGCTGTATTGCAATTTTTGGATTATATAAACAATAATCTTGAGTAGAGCAGTTTATCAAAAAACTTCTTCTGTCGTTATCAAACAGTGAATGTCCAGAGGTAGAAGTAGTACCAACTTGCAATCACTAACGGAACAGCAAGAGTTCCCGCAACAAGAAGTCGAATTTTGAGTTTTCGAAAGGGTAGACTTTTTTTTGAATCTACAATTTCTGTAATTTGTCTTTGGCAGTGAGCTGCGTAATAGAAAGAAGATACCACCGAAACACCTCCTGCGATGCAGAGAAGATAGAACATCACCAAAGGTTCTGGCTGAATACTACCTGTAAAATAGAGAAAAATCACCAGTAGTCCCCCGGCGAGAAAACCGAAGGAAAAAATAGGGGCTGCCGTTAACAAGGATTTTTGTTCCTTAGGTGTCACGTGGTCCTCCTTTCCAAGAATCATCAAGCACTCTTCTGGAACGTCTGTAAGCAAGATTATAATACCATTCTATTCCGTTTCCCGTACTGAGAGCAGGTTAAATATATAATAAACTAAACTACACACTGTAACGAGAGGGCAGCATGAGACCTGGTGGGTATCAGCCAATCAAGCTAGATACTGATGGCAATCAGCGGAATGTGGCGCAAAAGCTCTCTGTCCTGACACCTCGACAGCGTCGTGCAGCAATGAGAGAAGAAAAGAATGGGGTTATTGCACAAGATCCCAATCTCTTTAAAGCACGAAATGACCTTGAAAATCGCCTAGAAGCGGTACATGCAGGCGGCACGTTGCTCTTTGCCGCTCTCTATGATGGCGACTCCAACCGTATCTTTAGCGCTCAGCGAAACGCTGATATCACCGATGTGTGGGAAGATGAAGCTGACAGTGAGGAGGTGCGTGGCGGTGCTTCTTTTATTGCGAATAGATGGCAAGACTTTATTGCACGCCTCGAATACTTCATCTCAGAGTTTTGGTATGGCTTTGGCCAAGGTGTCTCTCAGATCTGTGCCAATGGCGCTCATGTTAGCCGCATGCTCTACCTTAACTGGGATGACATCGCCAGACGCTACTACACCCAACCGCGAACTGAGAGTGAAGCGCATGACAGCAGTAAGGCAGAGCGCACGCACAATCTTGCTGACAGCGTCTTTATTCCTGCCGGTATCACGTCTGCTACGCGTCTTGACTATGAGCTGACGACCTACGTCAACGATGTTAATGTGGCACATACCCGCACGCTTGCTGAGATAGACTCACGCGGCCAGTATCGAAACATCTATGAGTATGGTGCGGGCACAAGCTATGTGGGAGCAGAGAGCTACGGGGATAGCTATGCAGGCAGCGGCATACTGGGTCCTCCCGCAGCTTCAAGTGCCTCTGTAGGCGCACAGGGTGCCCTGAGCCTGAGTGGCGAGTTTACGAATGCGTATGGCAGCGCTACCCCTGCCGCTGACTACGGCATCAGCGCCTTGCTGGCACATACTTCAATGGGTACGAGCGCTTCAACCACGCGCCAGATGTATGCCTTTGACGGACGTGGCTCAGTAGCTCACATGACCGACATGGCAGGTTTTGTGCAGGCAAGCTATCGCTATGATACCTTTGGGGATGCCACTGTCTCAGGTACTACCACTAACCCCTATGCCTTCAACGGTGAGAGAGTGGACCGCACCACCGGCTTGCAGTATCTGCGCGCCCGCTACCTTGACATGGGTGCGGGTCGCTTCATCACTCAAGACACCTATCTTGGCACACTAACCGAGCCCCTCTCACAGAATCGCTTCACCTATACCCTCAACGACCCACTGAACTACATGGATCCGAGTGGGTACATTTTTCTGGGTCTCATACCTGTTGTAATCGGCGGAATGCTCGGCAGCGCGGCTGGAGCGTGGTTGACTATCGCACCGCCTCGACGTCCCCCAACAGGATTTCCTCAGATGATTTCACCTATACGTCCACTTGGCCCAGGAGCACCGCGCCCGGCTGGCTCTAGCTTTACGGGTGGGTTTACTTTTTCAAATAGTCCCATGCCGTCAAAAATTGATACGGCAGCTATTATTAGCATGATGCGACTTAAGTTTTGCACAGACGTGGCAATGGCGAAGCATGCTGTCACGGGATTTGTGTTAACAGCTCTTGATTTAATGGGAGGTGTGCGCGATGATGATGATGTCAGGAACCGCATCAACTTAATGCTGAGTTTAGAAGAGGGAACCCGAGGACCAGATCCCAACAAACCACCTCTGTTTGATCTGGATGGACAATTTAATCCTGATAGTTTGCCGTATGGCAATATACTGAACCCATGAAAGTGAGAGACTAAATGAAAGTAGCGTATCAGAGTATTTCTCTAAAAAATACTGTCGCCGAAATAGTGCGAACACCGAATATGCTATTAGTATTTCTATTTCTTTTTTGTACAGGTGTCATCTCCTTGACGCTAATGAGATTTTCTGGCAGTCTTATGAGAAATTTTCTACTTTCTATCGTCACCATTAGTCTGACGCTCTACCAGAATGGCTATAGCATATCATATGCGCAACGCGTCTATTTGTTCAGTCAGGCGGGATTTCCTTCACTCTTTGATTGGAAAAACCATCTGCGTCGTGGTCTGGGAAAAATAATTATTCTGATTATCCTTTTTGCCGTATCCGTACTTCTTCTTTTAGTTCCTGAAATACTTCTAACCTCTGTCTTTTCTATAGGCTGGGATGGACTTTTCGCTCGAATATTGGCACTGGTACCTGCGGTTATTCTTAGTGCATTTTGGTGGATTGCATACGTGTATTCTGATGAAGTATTTTTCAGACACAAGAGTCTGATTCACAAAAATTTTATGCAGTGTGCAAAAGCCCTCATTGTGATTATCCTAATCGAGATGTCTTTGGTATTTTTTACACAAATTAATAATGAATTAATACGCGCGCTTACACCACTGTCAGCTGCATTGTTTATTGCCCTACAATCATTATGGCGCGCTGTAGGTCTCTTGCTGGTAGGCAATCTTTTAGGCCAAAGTGCTCGCATGGTGTATACGCAAACTGACTCCGCTGAACTGCCTATGAGGACAGACGGGGTATTTGAGGGTGAGCAACATTAATACTCCAGCCACACGTCAGATGTGTATCTTTGACGGCATGCCTGACCCATAAAAATGAGAAGCGATATGACAACAGAACTCCAAAGCATCTCGCTAAAACGCACTATTGTCGAGATAGTAAAAACACCAAAGGTACTACCAGTATTTTTGATGCTTTTTTGCATAGGGGTTATTTATTCGAGCCTGTCTGAATTCTCTCGCCACACAGAAACATTATTATGGCTCTCTGCTTTCACTTTTTACCTAACAATATATCAAAATGGATACCGCATCTCATATGCACGCAACATTTATCTATCCGATCAAAAAAGATTGCCGCTTTTTTCGAGCTTAATTAACCATACAAGACGTGGTTTTGGCAAGCTTGTTATTTCGCTCGTCACATTACTTGCCGCCTATGTTCCGTGTACGATACTTTTTACAGTTCTTGCAGATTTTACTCTCGTTGACTTTGACGGTTTGATAGTTCAGGAAATATTGAGAACGGTACCTCCTTTAGTGGCCATAATCCCATGTACGTTTTGGTGGGCAGGGTATGCGTCCTCGGATAGATTGTTCACTAAACGCACTTTTCCTTCCATCATAGCTAGCTTTACCCGGTATAAGCAGGCATCTATTGTTCTTATTGGAGTAGAAATATTGCGATTTATGCTTGTGGAGATAGGGAATGAGTTGCTCTCAATGGTTTCGCCTTCAGCAACATCTCCATTGTTGTTTTCTTCCAGTGGCGTGGCTATAGCACTTATTCTCCTGCAGTCACTGGTAAGTACCGGAGGTATTTTATTCCTAGGTAACCTTTCAGGTCAGTATGCACGTCTTGCATACGGGCAGGAAGACTCTGGCAAACCGATCGCAGAAGCAGAGACAGTACCCAATGTCCTTTGATTTTACGCTCAACAAGTACGATATCAATCTTATTTGGAAGTTTCGGCGCCGAGCATATGCGGATGATTATTTTGGAAGTGTTGGCGGGTATTGGTTAAGGTTTTTTGGAATGATAGCTCTCGTAATATCCAGCGCTACGATATACGTATATGGTTTTATTTTAGGAGGTACTCTTCCGCAGGCGTCAGGAATTGTTTCTATTTTTATATTTTTTTGTCTGGTAGCGGCAGTAGTTATTGGCTGGTTTGTTATACAAATTATCAAAAACTCCGCAAATCGTCAGAGCAAACGAACTATCCTTGACAGTTACCAAACGCCATTCCATGTAACTGCATCAAGTGATGGCATCTCGGTTAAACGTGGCGCAGAAGACATGCGCGGTATCACATGGGAAGACATTTTCTCGTATCAATGGTATAAACATCTACTCTTTATCGAATATGATGAGTATTACAACTACCTCGTTATCCCTGAATCAGCATTTGCATCTGAGGAGCAGAAAGAATATCTCTGGTGTTTACTCGAAGAAAACGTAGAGGAAGCATAATCGTGGTTGGTGTTGTCGCACCTCGAAACAGATTTACGATTATGATAGGGCATGCGGGCAGGAAGACTCTGATGTATGATATTATTTCACAGCTGGAAAAAACTGAGTCGGGAGGAAGCGAATATTATAAGCTACAGTCTTTACATGATGTCTTGAGTAAGAGCGATGTTGGGATTGCCAGCGAAGAGCTATCCATAATGCCTTATTATCGCACGCAAGATGGGGGTATCTATGAGTTGTATGATTTTGAGGCTAGAGTATACATAGCAAAAGAACCAGAACTGCAAACACGCATTCTTAATAGAGCGGCAAAGCAAAAATTAGAAGATATTGACCCAGTAATATTGAATAAGCTCCAAGAGTGCTATATTGAATTATGCGGTTCAGGTGAACATTGTTTTGCACAAAAATTACTCCGATATACAGAATTTGTTCTGTACTCCAAAGAAATTAAGATTCAGATGCTAGAACTTTTAAACGAGTACAACAGAAGTCAGTTGCTGATACAATTCTTCGCATACCCATATGACAGACTTACATTGGTTCCAGAAGAATTTTTGCCCCAATAAAGATGCTGGACAGAAGAACAACAACGATAATGGCATACACCTATGACCTTGAAAACCGCCTAGAAGCGGTGCATGCAGGCGGCACGTTGCTCTTTGCCGCTCTCTATGATGGGGATGCTAACCGTATCTTTAGCGCTCAGCGAAACGCTGATATAACCGACAGCTGGACTCATGGCACCGACAGTGATGAGGTGCGTAGCAGCGTTTCTTTTATTGCGAGCAGATGGCAAGACTTTATTGCACGCTTCGAATACTTCATCTCAGAGTTTTGGTATGGCTTTGGCCAAGGTGTTTCTCAGATCTGTGCCAATGGCGCTCATGTTAGCCGTGTGCTCTATCTTAACTGGGATGACATCGCCAGACGCTACTACACCCAACCGCGAACTGAGAGTGCAGTGCATGACAGCAGTAAGGCAGAGCGTACGCGCGATCTTGCTGACAACGTCTTTATTCCAGCAGGAGTATCATCAGCTACACGTCTTGACTATGAGCTCACGACCTACGTCAACGACGTTAACGTCGCACATACCCGCACGCTTGCTGAGATAGACTCACGCGGTCAGTATCGAGATATCTATGAGTATGGTGCCGGCACAAGCTATGTGGGAGCAGAGAGCTACGGGGATAGCTATGCAGGAAGCGGCATACTGGGCCCTCCCGCAGCTTCAAGTGCTCTTGGCGCACAAGATGCCCTGAGTCTGAGTAGCGGGTTTACGAATGCGTATGGCAGCGCTATCCCTGCTGCTGACTACGGCATCAGCGCATTGCTTGCCCATACCTCACAGGCAGGTACCAACGCCTCAGCGGTGCGCCAGATGTATGCCTTTGACGGACGTGGCTCAGTGGCTCACATGACCGATATGGCAGGCTTTGCCCAGGCAAGCTACACCTATGATACCTTTGGCGAAGCCACTGTCTCAGGCTCTACCACTAACCCCTATGCTTTCAACGGCGAGAGAGTAGACCGCACCACCGGCTTGCAGTACTTGCGCGCCCGCTACCTTGACATGGGTGCAGGGCGCTTCATCACTCAAGACACCTATCTTGGCACACTGACCGAGCCCCTCTCACAGAATCGCTTTGCCTATACTCTCAACGACCCCCTGAACTATGTTGATCCGAGTGGGTACAGCAGTCAGAACACACTGGTGAGAAATCTAACTACTAGGTCATTTGCCCATAATATGCTAATTGTCAATGTGGCTATTTTCATGTTGGCGGCCAAAGCAAGACAGAATTCATCGGTAGCAGCAATAATAGGAGGAGCTCAAGAAATACTACGTGTGGCACAAGCCGCACAAGCTGCAATAGAGGCCATGAGAAAAGCATTTTGTGATATTGCAGCAGGTGTGGCACGTGTGACTAAGGCGATTGTATCAGGAGCCGGTAGAATCATTTGGAGAGTGCTCACTGATGGTGCTGGCGATAGTATTAACGACTTAGGATTAATTTTGGAAGAAGAAACTCGCCCGCCCGCCACCGTACCAATACCCAGCGATCCATCTGGTGATTTTAAAGGCTATACTCTCCCAGATGGCAGAGGGACAGTTGTTCCAATCAAATGAGAACAGATAAAGTAGCCTTGAGCATAAATATTGTCGGCATGAACTGAGGAGCTGGAGATGTTGGGATACAAAAAAATTTCTCTAAAAAATACTATTGCCGAGATAACAAAAACACCGAAAATACGGGCAGTGTTTCTAATGTTCTTTTGCCTAGGTTTGATTCCGTGGCTAAGGATGTTTGAATTACCAATAAGAATTCCCTTAATGGTTGTTTCCTTTTGTTTAATGTTATACAAAAATGGCTATAGCATCTCATATGCACACAGCATTTATTTGTCAGATAGGAATGAGCTACCGCCCTTCCTTGATTGGCTAAATCACATGAGACGTGGTGTCAGTAAGATGATCCTGTGGCTTGTTGCGACGACTATAACCACGTTTTTTATCATACTTATTTTGATAACATCGGTGTTTGCAAACTTCCACAATGACGCACTTCGCAATACTTGGGGAACGGCCCTTGAGGCCCTTGGAATGACAGCTCCAATACTAGCTGTTGTTCCTGCCGCTCTTTTGTGGGTTCGATACGTGTATTCCGATAAAATATTCACCAAGCGTGGCAACATGGTATTTACTCATCTCTCATACCATAAAAACACATTGTTCGTCGTCATTGTGATAGAGATACTCATGCTCCTTGTCATACTGCTAGCCGACCCGCTTTTGCGCGTCTACGTATTATCAGCGGGCTCTCAATCTCAACTTCTTTTTTATGGAGTGGTTCTGATGGTTGCAGCCACTCAGTCGCTTGTGCGTGCTGGAGGTCTTCTACTATCGGGAAACCTTCTAGGACAATACGCGCGTCTTGTATACGGGCAGGAAGATTCTGGCGAACCAACCACAGGAGCAGAGATAGTACCCAATACGCTTGATGATAGCGATGGAAACAAGCAGGAAATCTGACTATGGTACGCCCTGTTTTATTGACTCATACACGAAACAAAGTGGCACACACCCGCACGCTTGCTGAGATAGACTCGCGCGGCCAGTATCGAAACATCTATGAGTACGGTGCGGGCACAAGCTATGTGGGAGCAGAGAGCTACGGGGATAGCTATGCGGGAAGCGGCATACTTGGCCCTCCCGCAGCTTCAAGTGCTCTTGGCGTGCAAAGTGCCCTGAGCCTGAGTGGCGAGTTTACGAATGCGTATGGCAGCGCTACCCCTGCGGCCGACTACGGCATCAGCGCCTTGCTGGCACATACCTCAGCAGGTGCGAGCGCTTCAACTACGCGCCAGATGTATGCCTTTGACGGACGCGGCTCAGTGGCTCACATGACCGACATGGCAGGTTTTGTGCAGGCAAGCTATCGCTATGATACCTTTGGCAAGGCCACCGTCTCAGGCTCTACCACTAACCCCTATGCCTTCAACGGCGAGAGGGTAGACCGCACCACCGGATTGCAATACTTGCGCGCACGCTATCTTGACATGGGTGCGGGGCGCTTCATCACTCAAGACACCTATCTGGGCACACTGGCCGAGCCCCTCTCACAGAATCGCTTTGCCTACGCCTTGAGCGACCCACTCAACTACGTGGACCCTAGTGGACGGTGCTACTACGACAAGAACGGAAACTGGAGACACGACAACTGGCATGCTCCCGGTAGATGTCCGGTCAGACAACCACCGTTTCCTGCTCCGCTTAACCCAAAATGGCCACAGCCCCTTAATGGCTTCCCTATACCAGGAGCGCCCGCTCCGGCACAGGCCCCAGAAAGATTCATAGATATTATGAATAGGGCAAGAAAGCAGTTCTGCGAACACATCAAAAATACTGATTGGAAAATGGTTACTGCTGGAACAGTACAATTAGGTGCCATGTACTTGATTCAGGGTGCTGCTACTGCGGGTGGGGTTGTTGCTACAGCTCCGACAGGCGGTTGGGGTGGATATGTGGCTTTCTTTTCCTTAAGTGCTGCCACAGCTCCCATTAAGGCAGATGCAATAGATAGGATTAAACAAGGGTTTGCCGGAAGTTCAGACCCATCGCTTATTCCTAGAATATATGAGTACGGACAAAGCGGTCAGGATGATGCTGTACTCAAGGAACTTGCACTAATATACGGCTCGGAAGTCGTTTCTTACTATGTTCCCGATTTGGGGCGTGTATTTAAAGTGGGTGATGTCATAGTTGCAATCGAACCTTCGTCTCGTTAGAGGTTCGAGATATCTATTTTGTTTGAGAGGAGAGAGTGGGGCACGGGGATGAATACACTTTGCGTAATAGTGAATTTTACGTTACTTGATGCTGATGTAGCAGATTATCTCACTGCACTTTTTGAGCAGGAATCATACGTGCGATTCTATAAAAATTTATTTTGGAGAAAACAGATTCCTCTGACCCTGATTGGTGTCATCATATGTGTAGCGATAGTGTTAGGACTGGGGCAAAGAAGAGTTTTATTTTCTTTTGAAACAATAGCAACTTTCGTTGTTCTTATCTTTGCATCACCCTTTGTTATAGCCAATGCTATTACGCGATATCAACTATTTATGAACCCTAATCCAACACTGGCCGTAAGTTCACGCTCTTATCCAAGAGCGATTGGAACAGTAAAATTAGTGATTGATTCTTACGGTATTAGCATTGACAAAAAATATGAACGATCCACAAAAAATATCCCGTGGAAAGAAATCAAGGCAGTCTATCGGCTGGCAGATGCATGGTATTTTCTTGTCAATCCGCCATGGCATTCTCGCTTTCTATCATGGCGAGTCATCATTATTCCTTTAACAGCTCTTGACATGCCGCGCCAAGACAATGAACTCGAAAATCTTTGTTATGCCAACTGGTTGGGAGAAGTTGAAATTCAAAGTAGTCTAGAGGGAGGCTAGAGATAGTTAAGAGAAAGTGAGGATAAAAAAATATGCAGTCTATAACGGTAAATATTTCGATGAATAGCAATGAAGTCTACAAATATCTCATTGCATTGTACAGCACCGAAACGCATGCAAGGTTTCTCAGAAGATTAATATGGGCTTTTTATGTCGGTTCCATTGCTCTTGTGCCTATATTAACGCTCGCACTGTGGTTTCCTGTTTACTCTTATCGTGCTTTTGGTATGGCACACGGGATATCTGTACTATTTGCAGCCAAACAACGTAGGCACCCGAAACAATTGAAGCCAATTCCTTGGGAGAAAGTGCGCAATATCGACAACGAAGAAAAGTTTTTGTGCATCTTGCATGGATACCCTAAGAAGCGGATTATTATTCCTAAATCTGCCTTCAGCACACAAGAAGAGATCGATAAGTTTATAGCGATTTGCAGTGAGCATATGAACCGGTGTCACGGTATACGTGCAAACTGTGAGTGAGCATGATTCAATATCACTGAATAGCGACAAATATTAACCAGTTGTTTGACATGAGTTGCTATATCTATTACAATTTATATAAATTGTAATAGCATGAGGTGGAGGTTACCGTGGCTAATTCAACATTCAGCGTTAGGATGGATTCTGATGTCAAGCGTCAGCTTGATGAGTTTTGTGCGGAGGTAGGCATGGGGACCTCTACGGCAATCAACTTGTTTGCTCGAACTGTTGTGCGCAATCGTCGCTTGCCCTTTGAAATTACTTCGGATGTATTGACCAAAGACGAACTTGTTTCCCGTGCTTCTGATTTTGAATCAGGCAAAAACATTGTCACACATGACCTTATTGAGGTCTGAATATGAGAAAAGATTGGCATGCGCCGAGCGACTCACCAAAAAACGACAGACGTGACAGCATGCTTTGTGAGATGAAGCGAGAGCCTTCAATAAATCCTCAATATGCGCGAGGTAGGAGCTCTGCTCTTGCTTATACGATTATTTGGGCCGTTATTATATTGCTCTTCCAAACACTTCTTTTCCTGCAATACCTACTTCCCGGAATAAATGCAAATTTTCCCCCAGAAGCCATATTTCGCATATTTCTTGAAGGAATACTCTATCTTGTGGTTATTGGAGTGGTGGTTTTTGGAGTCTATTCCATTCTCATACTGAATAATACAAAAATTCCCGCTCTACTCATGATTGGCAGCGGGAGTTTTCACCTGTCAGTAATGCTCGTGTATCTTTCTTTTGGGCCAGGGACTCTCCTGTTTTTGTTGCTTATTGTACTAGGATTTCTTATGCTGTCACAGGAGAGCATCAAACAGCATCGAGTGCGCACGAATGAGATACTGGAAAAATATGAGATTGACACAGGAAAAGACAGATTGAAACACTAAATCGATTAATCAAATGCTGGTCGTCTATATAATCGAAGTGGCGATCTGGAGGAAACATGAGTGTACTATTTTCTAGTGCCGAACAGGAAAACGAAGATCAGCGAGTAGCTGCTCTTACGCCCCAGAAGCGACGTGCGCATGTAAGAGCAGAGATGGACCATGCCATTGAGCAGAATTTCCGTCTTCGTAAAGCCCGAAGAATAGCAATCATTATTGTTCTTCTGTGGGTATGGGTGCAAGTTCTCTCAGGTACGTCTTTTTTGTGGTTGATTCTTTCTATCGTCGCACTAATGATGGTCTATAGAGCAAACTCGACAAGACTTGCCAGTTTTCTTCTGATATTCCAAGGTGGCCTTAGCTTGTTTGTAATAATTTTTGGGGATGTGGACTATGGGGAAAGTTGGCTGCTATGGATTTCTGTTATTGATGCTATCTCATTTGTTGCAGCCGGTCTTGTCTTGCAAGAACTTCCCATCATGAAAGCTTACAACAACTTCCGCAAAGAGACGGTCAAGAAATTTTCTCGTAAAAGGACACAGCTATGAGATTCGATTGCCACTATAAGTTCAGTAGACACGATATTTGCCGTATGGCAATATACTGAATCCATGAAAGTGAGAGACTAAATGAAAGTGGCGTATCAAAGTATTTCTCTAAAAAATACTGTTGTCGAGATAGTAAAAACACCAAGGATTCTTTTTACTTTACTGATACTTTTTGGTCTAGAGTTTGTTTTATGGATAAGGGTGTTTTTACCACAAGCAGCAATTTTATTAATTCCCATCTCTTTTTGTGTGATGCTGTACCAAAATGGATACAGTATTTCGTACGCACATAATATCTATTCGTGCAACCCAGAGGGGCTACCGCTTCTCTCTGACTGGTTACGTCACATAAGGCGCGGTATTGGCAAAATGATTATTTTCTTTGCTATTCTAATTGCATTCATGTTTCCCCTTTTGTTGGTTTTTGAAATGATATCTGCTATCTCTTCTTTTGACATAGGTAGCACTTTGCCTCAAGTTATTTCTTTCGCAGCAGTTATTCCCAGTGTTCTTCTATGGATTAGATATGTGCGTTTTGACAAGTTATTCGTCACGCACACGGACATAAGACCTGCTGATTTTTTCTGCGATAAAAAAATCTTATTCATTATTATTGCGATAGAAATATCAGTGCTCCTTATTATTCTACTTGCCAATCAACTTTTGCACGCTTGCATATCATCTGATATTTTTCAGTCTCGTCTTATGTACAGCGGAGTGATTGCGGTAGTCGCAGCTGCTCAATCACTCATACGTACTGGGGGTCTCTTGCTATCGGGAAACCTTCTGGGCCAATACGCACGAATGGTATATCGGCCGGAAAACTTCGATGGGCTGACCACAGAGACAACATCTGATGAAGGTGGTAGCCGGAATGTATCTTAGTTACCTATGACGAAGCAAGAGGGAAAATGAACATGACACTCTATTATTCTTTGACCTCTGAAGAGCTTGACGAATATTTTTCGGCTTGTAGTCACATTTTTCCTGCCCACAACGATTGGACGTCTCCGACCGAAGTAACAGTTTCAACACACAAGAAGAGATCGATAAGTTTATAACGATCTGCAGTGAGTATATGAACCGGCGTCACGGTATACGTGCAAACTATGAGTGAGCATGAAAAAATGTTGTCAGAAATCATAGCTGAGCAAAATCAAAAAAGATTATAGTGAATCCATAGCCAACAAACAGGAAACGTTCTCAAAAACGCGGTAGAGTGAACTACGTTACCGGTAGGTTGTCCAGCCGGCCGGTACTCCGACAAGAGGGGGAGGGCGCATGACGGACACAGCATCAAAGACACGCTATCACATATACGTCACCTCTCGGGAGGGCATCTTCGACCCCGCAGGCGCTACGGCATTGCGTGGGCTTGGGCAGATAGGCTTTACCGGCATCGATGACGTCAAGATAGGTAAGTTCATCGAGCTTGAAGGTGACGTGTCGGCCGAGCAGGTCGATGAAATGTGTGCCAAGCTCCTTGCCAATCCGGTCATTGAGGACTATCGCATCGTCGAGGTGGGCTGAGTATGCGTTTCGGTATCGTGCGTTTTCCCGGGTCGAACTGCGAGCAAGATGTCGCCCATGCCGTTACCTATCTCGAACAGGACTTTACCTACATCTGGCACGAAGAAACCTCACTCGGTGAGGTTGATGCAGTCGTGCTTCCCGGCGGTTTTAGCTACGGCGATTATCTGCGCTGCGGTGCCGTCGCCCGCTTTAGCCCGGTGATGGAGGCGGTCACGAGGTTTGCCCACGAGGGCGGACCGGTTCTTGGCATCTGCAATGGATTTCAGATATTGACCGAGGCACGCCTGTTGCCCGGCGCACTTATTCGCAACGAGCAGATGAAGTTCATCTGCAAGCCGGTATCGCTGCGCGTTGAAGCATCGTGCGATTGGCTCGATAAACCACAAGGAACGGTGCTCACCGTGCCTATCAACCATGGTGAGGGTAACTACGTGTGTGATGAGCGCACGCTCGCGCAGCTTCACGCAAGCAACCAAGTTATCGTACGTTATTGCGCCCCTGATGGCAGTGACATTGCGCGTGCCCCTAACGGTGCGACCGACGGTATCGCCGGCATCTGCAACGAGCAGCGCAACGTATTTGGGCTGATGCCCCACCCTGAGCGCGTGACCGACCCTATCAGCGAAAACAACACCGGCTGCACCGATGGTGCGACGTTTTTTACCACCGTCATCGAAAGGTTCGCATAATGTGCGCCGCTGAACTGACTCCCGAACGTGCTCTTGAACTCGCCGTTGAACTGGGCTTAAAACCCGACGAATACGAGCGCATCGCTGAGATACTTGGCCGCACGCCTACGATAACCGAACTCTACATGTATAGCCTCATGTGGTCTGAGCACTGCTCGTACAAACACTCGCGTAAGCATCTAAGCCTCTTTCCCACAAAAGGACCCCATGTCTTGCAAGGGCCGGGTGAGAATGCCGGTGTTATCAGCGTCGGTGATGGTTGGGCCGTGGCTTTCAAGATGGAATCGCACAATCATCCGAGTGCGATTGAGCCTTACGAAGGAGCCGCGACCGGCGTAGGTGGCATCATCCGCGACATCTTCACCATGGGTGCGCGTCCTATCGCAAGCCTCAACAGCCTGCGCTTCGGCACACTCGATAGCCCGCGGCAACGCTACTTGCTCGAAGGCGCGGTTGCCGGTATCGGTGGCTATGGAAACTGTCTTGGAGTGCCCACCGTGGGCGGCGAAGTTTACTTTGAGAAAGCGTATGAGGGTAACTGTCTTATCAATGCAATGGCGATTGGGCTCATGCGCGAGGAAAACCTCATCCGTGCACAAGCAAGTGGTGTGGGTAACCATGTGGTGCTTATCGGCTCGACGACAGGGCGCGACGGCATCGGTGGTGCGAGCGTACTCGCCAGCCAAGAGTTCGATGAAGGGGCCGAGGCCAAGCGTCCTGCCGTGCAGGTGGGCGACCCATTTGAGGAAAAACTCCTCATCGAGGCGTGTCTTGAGCTACTGGAACGCAGATTGCTTGTGGGGTTGGGTGACCTCGGTGCCGCGGGATTGACAAGCTCAGCAAGCGAGATGGCGAGCCGTGGCGGCGTGGGCCTCGATATCGATGTAGCACAGGTGCCCCGGCGCGAACCCAATATGCAGCCGTTCGAGGTTATGGTAAGTGAATCGCAAGAGCGCATGCTCGCCGTTGTCGAGCCAAGCCACCTTCAGGAGGTGTTTGACGTCTGTACGCGGTGGGGGCTACGCTCGACCGTCATTGGTACCGTGACCGACACCGGCAATTTCGTGGTACGCGATGCCGATGTTGTGCACGCCGAGATACCGGCGCGCTCACTCGCCGATGATGCACCAATCTATGACCCGGCGATGTCGCGCCCTGCCTACCTTGATGAACTTGCGGCCTTTGACATCGATACGCTCGAACATCCGGTGACGGTCGAGGAGCTTAACAATACGTTACTCACGTTGCTCGGCAGTGCCAACATATGCTCACGCCGCGCGATATATGAACAGTACGATCATCAGGTGCAGAACAACACGGTCGTAGTGCCGGGAAGCGATGCGGCGGTGATACGTATCGGAGATACGGGGCGCGGTGAGATGACTGAGCGCGCGATTGCCGCCGCAACCGATGGTAACGGACGCTACGTATATCTCAACCCGTATCGCGGTGCACAGATTGCACTTGCCGAGGCAACGCGCAACGTCACCTGTGCTGGGGGCGAGCCGGCCGCCGTTACCGATTGTCTTAACTTTGGCAACCCCGAAAAGCCCGAGGTCTACTGGACGTTTTACGAGGCGGTACGCGGACTTGCTGATGCGTGCCACAGCTTTGAGGTGCCGGTTATCAGTGGCAATGTAAGTTTCTATAATGAAAGCTTCGGCAATCCCATCTACCCAACGCCGATTGTTGGGGTTGTGGGGTTGCTCGACCACGTCGATGAAGCTTGCACACTTGCCTTCAAGCACGTCGGTGACACTATCATTCTCGTAGGGGAGACCGCTGCCGAGCTTGGGGGCAGTGAGTATCTGAACACGATACATGGAATGGTGGCCGGTGAAATCCCTGCGCTCGATCTTGAGCGTGAACGGGCAGTGCAGCAGGCGGTTCGTACGCTTATTCGTACAGGATTGCTCACCGCCACGCACGATTGTAGCGACGGAGGCATTGCCGTGGCGCTCGCCGAAAGCGCGATTGTTGGCGGTATGGGCTGCACCGTGACGCTGCCCACCGCCCTCGCCCCACACGAGTCGCTCTTTAGCGAGACGCAATCACGTGTCGTCGTGACCTGCGCCCCCGAAGACCGCGTATGTGTACTCGACACATTATGCGCAGCAGCAGTACCCCATCACATTCTGGGCGAAGTCGGTGGCGACCACGTAAGCATTAACGACACCGAGGGCACCTCCCTTATCGACGTACCGGTCACCGCATGCGCCACCGCCTGGGAGAGTGCGCTACAATAGCACCATGACTACAACACTACCTTTAGACACGGTGCACTTCATCGGGGTTGGCGGTGCCGGTATGAGTGCGCTGGCACGCATCCTTGTGCAACGTGGTGCGAACGTCAGTGGCTCGGACATGAAGGAGTCACGCTATACGCGCACGTTGCGTGAACTCGGTGCTACCATTACGAGCGGCCATGATCCCGCGAACCTCGTCACACCTCATGGCACACCTGACATCGTTGTCGTCTCGACCGCTATCCCTGAGAACAACCCCGAACTTGTTGCTGCACGTGAGCGCGGTCTGACCGTGTGGCAGCGCGCCCAGATGCTCAGCGCGCTTGCAGGAAAGCGTCGTACGATTGCGGTGGCCGGTACGCATGGTAAAACCTCAACATCATCGATGATTGCGACGATGTTGCGTGCCATGAAACTCGATCCGAGTTTCTGTGTCGGCGGCCTACTCGAAGAGGCGGGCTCGAACGCCGAGCATGGCACAGGCGATTACTACGTCGTTGAGGCCGACGAATCAGACGGCTCGTTTCTCTTTCTTGAGCCCGACGTTGCGCTCATCACCAACATCGAGCGCGATCACCTCGATCACTACGCTAACCTTACCGAGATCGATGACATCTTTATTAAGTTTGCTGCACAAATTCGTGCAGATGGCACGCTCATCCTCTGTGGCGATGATTCACATCTACTCGAAGTGATGCGCAAAGCGACGGTGAGCACCGGTGTGCGTACCATTACGTATGGCGCCGATGAAGCATGCGATGTGCGCTATCGCATCGTGGGTCGTGAAGGCATTGGCACGCGTTTCGAGGTTATCATCGACGATGAGGTCGTATGCACTGCCGGTGTTGCCACGCCGGGCGAACATATGGTTTGCAATGCCTGTGGTGCGCTTGCTGTTGCATACGTCGAAGGGCTCGATATGCGTGATGCTGCCAAGGCACTCGCAACGTTTACGGGCGTGCGTCGTCGCTTTAGCCTCATTGGGGAGTACCGCGACATCACCATCGTCGACGACTACGCACACCACCCGACTGAGGTTGAGGCAACGCTCAAGGCTGCTCAAGCACTCGATTTTACGCGCGTCGTTACTATCGTCCAACCACATCGCTATTCGCGTGTCGAGGCGTTTTGCCACGAGTTTGGCCGCGCACTTACCCATGCCGATCTCGTCATCGTGACCCAGATATACAGCGCCGGCGAGGCACCGATTCCCGGCGTGAACGGACGCTCTATCGTCGACGCACTGCTTGATGTCAACGAGCGCGCGAACGTTGTCTATCTGCCGCATCGCAAGGACATCGTTCCATACGTGGCACGAAGTTTACGCAGAGGCGATCTTGTGATGACGATGGGCGCTGGTGACGTTACCTCTATCGGTCCTGAACTCTTACGAGAGTTGCATGAGCAAGACGATGATGAATCGCACGATGGGTAACGCTGTCATCGACTACGACCTGCTGGCCAAGGAGATTCGCGCGCTCGATGAATCGGGTATCGAAGTAGTGCGTAACGAACCGCTTGCGTCTTATACGACGTGGCGCATTGGAGGGCCGGCTGCGCTCTTAGTAGGTCTCGATATCGCGGCGCTTCCTACCCTTGAAATCATTCGTGAAGTCCTGAAGCAGTGTGCAGCATCAGGTGCGCCTGTCTTCATAATGGGCGGTGGTTCGAACCTGCTCGTACCTGATGAAGGCTTCGACGGTGTGGTACTTTGCCTCAGAGCTCCGGCTTCGGTCGGCACGATTGAGCCCGGCGACCACGACGCAGCTGTCCATGTTAACGCCGACACGCGCCTGCGCGATATCGTGGCGTACGGTGTCGAACACGGCCTGACCGGTGTCGAGCGTCTTGCCGGTATTCCCGGCACGCTCGGTGGAGCCCTTGCGATGAACGCCGGCACTGCGACACACTTTATCGACGAGCTTGTCCACGATGTTACGATCATTTCGCTCCCACACGCCGAGATTCGCACTCTTACACGCGATGAAATTGTATGGAGTTACCGCTCTTCAAGCTTACGTGATACGGCCCTTATCCTTTCAGCGCAGCTCCACTTTGCTGCCCGGGAAGACCCTGCAGAGCTTCGTGCGCGTATTGCAGATGCGCATGCGCAACGTGCACATACTCAGCCGCTCAATCTCCCTAATGCTGGTAGCGTTTTTCGTAATCCGGCAGGCGAAAGTGCCGGACGCCTCATAGAAGCGGTAGAATTAAAAGGTACGACCTGCGGTGGTGCTCAGATCTCGGATGTGCATGCGAACTTTATCGTGAACCGAGGTGGGGCGACTGCTGCCGATGTGTTGGAACTTATTGAACTTGTTCAGAGACGAGTCGCTCAAGAATATGGCGTCGAACTACAGACAGAAGTCCGCGTACTGGGAGCGCAAGCGCCGCGATGACGCAGCGCCGCGCAGACGTCGTGACGAAACCGTGCCTCGTACAAGGCGTCGCGTCGAGGTAAGCTCGTCGACGACCTATGATACAAAGTCTGCGCCGGTAGAGCAACAGCGACCTGCGCGTAAAAAAAGTGTGTCGCCCTCGCGCTCGGTGTCACAGCGCACTTCGTCGTTTGAAGTGGTGCCCGATATCCCCGACGAGATTGTTGGGACCGATGCAGTCGTTGCAAAAGAGCGTCGCAAGGTCGTGCTCAAAAAAGAGGAACGCGAACGCCGCGCTAAACGCGACCAGAACCGTTCGATACTCGTCATCGTTGCCGCCGGTGCGCTGGCCGTCATACTGATCGGTGTCACCACCACGTTTTTGACATCACCCTACTTTCATATCACCGACTACATCGTCAATGGAAATGCGCATCTAACTAACGAGACGGTGTTAACCTATGTCGATACCGATGAGAGCACTTCACTCGTAACGCTTGATACCGGTGCGATTCGTCGGGAGATGCTTGCCAATCCGTGGGTCGAGGAGGTGGCAATCCACAAGCGATATCCTTCAACGCTTGAGATTGTGGTGACCGAGCGCATGCCGTTTGGCCTTGTCTCCGAGACAGGGGGATCGCGTTGGCTTATCGCCGAGGACGGTATTTGGCTCGGGCAGGTTCTTGAGAAGGATGGCGATCTTGTTGCCGATGATCCTCGCAGTGATAGTGTTCCCGTATCGTTTGAGCGCGACGACGTCATTCCCGTCAACGACATTCCGCCTACGACCGACATCATCGTCGGTATGTCGAGCGTGAACGATGAGGTCAACAACGTTCTCGCGGTATGGCACGGTATCGACGAGGAACTGCGTGCACAGACACTGCTGTTCAGTGCCCCGGAGGTGGCGCTCACCAAGATTGTGACGAAGGATAATGTTGAGGTTTTCATTGGCTCGGCCGTCGATATCAATGAAAAGTCAAAGGTCGCCGTCCAGCTTCTCAGCGAGCACGCCGGCAAAGTGACGCTTATCAATGTGCGCAGCCTCGATAGGCCGACGTGGCGAGGACTCGATACGTCCGGTGGTGCCGCCACCAAACCGTAATGTAGGCATCTTCACACAATACTACAGTTTATCTGCACTTTTAACAAACCTTAAACTGCTGCTTGAGGTGTGCGTGCGGAAAATATTGCGCAAAGTTTCATGCAGTGGGAACATTACTACTGACTTATATGTGTTGTGGCGCGCATAGGCGTACGCTTCGACACGCCCTGAAGTTGTGCTTGAATGTTGAGTTTTTGCAAGGCTTTCGGAAGAGGAGACGTTCATGTTGGAGACAGGCGCAAACTATCTCGCGGTCATCAAGGTCGTTGGCGTAGGCGGTGGCGGTACGAACGCCATCAATCGCATGATTGAGGCCGGTGTCAAAGGCGTTGAATTCATTGCGGTCAACACCGATGCGCAGGCGCTTTTGATGAGCGATGCCGACTACAAAGTCCATATTGGCGTTGATTTGACAAAGGGGCTCGGGGCAGGTGCCAACCCGCACGTAGGTGCTGAGGCTGCCGAGGAAAATCGTGACGAACTTCGTGAGGCACTCCAAGGTGCTGATATGGTCTTCGTGACGGCGGGCGAGGGCGGTGGCACCGGTACCGGTGCGGCTCCGATTATCGCACGTATTGCTAAAGAAGAGATTGGCGCATTGACCGTCGGTGTCTGCACGCGTCCGTTCAGTTTCGAGGGACGCAAGCGCGCTCAGCAGGCCGAAGAAGGTATCAAAGAGCTGCGTGAGTCGGTCGATACCCTTATCGTTATCCCGAACGATCGCCTTTTACAGGTTGCCGAAAGAAAGACCTCGATGCTCGACGCGTTTCGCTACGCCGACGACATCTTGCGTCAGGGCACGCAGGGCATTACCGATCTTATTACAATCCCCGGTCTCATCAATCTCGACTTTGCCGACGTCCGTACCATTATGGAAGAGGCTGGCAGTGCGCTGATGGGTATCGGTGTGGCCAGCGGTGACGAGCGTGCAACCGAGGCAGCGAGTGCGGCGATTTCAAGCCCCTTGCTCGAGTCCTCAATTCAGGGCGCTAACGGTATCTTACTCTCGATTGCGGGCGGCAGCGATCTTGGCATCATTGAAGCGAACCAGGCCGCCGAGATCGTGGCTAATTCGGCCTCACCAGACGCGAATATCATCTTTGGTGCCGTCATAGACGATGCGCTCGGCGATGCCGTACGTGTGACCGTCGTTGCGACAGGCTTCTCGGGTGCGGCACCGCGTGCTAGCGCCGGTGGTGCCGGTGCACGTGCGGGTGCTGGCTCAACACTCGACGAGGATCTCTCGTTTGCGCCGTTATCCGGCGACACGGGAAGCGACGGGCTCGAGCTGCCCGATTTCCTCAAGACGCGTTAGACCGGCACACGCCGTCGAACCCGTTCGTACCACTTGCTCGTGCAGCCGACACTAACTGAACAGACCGTCGATGGGGTCACATTCTTGACCGATGCCGCGCTTTTCGATGAAGCAGGCATTCGTGTTGCATTTACCCAACGCCATGGTGGCGTGAGCGAGTCACCCTATGCGACGCTCAATCTTAGCACCTATGTAGGCGACGATGTCGACCATGTTGCGCAAAATCGTGAACGTATTTGCCGCGTGCTTGGTCTCAACGAAAATGCGATATGGACGCTTAACACAGCCAACCAGATACACGGAGCTCACGTTGCCGTTGCCGTCGATGGGGCGTATGAACACCCTATGACCGATGCGCTTATTACGGCGCATACCGACACACCGCTGCTCCTCTGTTTTGCTGACTGCGTACCGATTATCCTTGTTGATCGCACACGTGATGCTCTTGCAGTCGTGCATGCAGGGTGGCGCGGAACGCTTGAGAAAATTGCTGCTCGTACGATTATTGCGCTTACCGAAACGTATGGTTGTGACCCTGCCGACCTCATTGCCTACATCGGCCCCTACATCGGTTTGCAACATTTTACCGTGAATCATGAAATAGGTGCACAATTTTCCGCCACGTTTGGTACTCTTATTGCGGGTGAAACCTACATTGAATCGGACGACGAAGTCCGACTCGATTTAGGGGTTGCGATTGAGGAGACGCTTGTCGGGGCGGGAGTTGTTGCGTGCAACATCATCAATCCGAAAATCGATACCATGGCGCATGCCGGCGCACCGACCGGCGCGTGGTTTTCCTATCGTGCCGAAAACGGCACCACTGGACGCCATGGCGCGCTCGCGTGCGTCTGCTCTTAACACCTTTTGTTCTTATCGGCTTTCTCGCCGCCGCTACTCCTTTTCTCACCGGTTGCTCCGACTACGGCTATCTTGAATCGGTCACCGTTGCCGGCTCGACCACAATCCTGCCGATTGCCGAGGTCGCGGCCGAAAAATTCGTACAGTCCACCCCTGACGCCTCAGTTCTTGTCTCGGGCATGGGCTCGAGCGCTGGAATAGAGGCCGTTAGCACCGGCACGGCCGACATCGGTACGTCTTCGCGTCACTTGCGCCCAAACGAGTCACATGACCTCGTTGACATCCCTATTGCCTACGACGGCATCGCCGTTATCGTTAACCTGAGCAACCCTATCGATGAACTGACGACCGAGCAGCTTCGTGACATATATGGCGGCGCTATTACGAACTGGCGCGAGGTCGGAGGCGACGATATTCCCATCGACCTTATCAATCGTGATGAAGCGAGTGGTACACGCGATGCCTTCACCGAAGCCGTCATGGATGATACTCCCTTTGACGTTGGAGCGGTCATTTTGCCCGGCACGGGGCAGGTACGTGAGGTTGTGACACGCTCGGCGGGCGCCATCGGCTACATCTCAGTAGGCTTTGTCTCGCCGCGTTTTGGCACCAACCCTGTTAAGGCGCTTGTTATCGATGGTGTCGATCCGACGAGAGAAAACGTCGGCAATGGCGTCTATCCGATATCGAGAACTCTCCATTTCTTTACGCTTGGTGAGCCTGACGGCTTGACGAAGCGCTACATCGAATACGTGCTTTCCGATGCAGTACAGTTTGGTGCTGTCGTTGATGCCGGCTACATTCCCGTCACGTGGCGAGGGGAGGAGTAACGGTGTCGACACCCGGCTCCTTACAGCTCGTAACCTCGCGCTCGCGTATAAAAGAAGCTTTGCTTGCGACACTTTTCTTTGCGTGCGCTATCGTGGCAGTACTTGGTGTGGCACTTATCTTTGCGTTTGTTGCCTACATGGCCTTTCCGGTCATCACCGAGATCGGCTTTCTCGACTTCATCTTTGGCACGAGATGGTCGGCGAGCAGCGGTGAGTTCGGCATCCTTCCGTTTATTGTGGGCTCGTTTGTCGTTACGCTCGGTGCGCTTGTAATAGGTGCCCCGCTCGCGGTGATGACGGCTGTGTTTCTCTCTGAGCTGGCGCCCCCCAAGCTTCGTGCATGGGTGCGTCCGGCCGTCGAGTTGCTTGCCGGTATTCCGTCGGTTGTCTACGGATTCTTCGGCGTCGTTGTCGTCGCGCCAATCGTGGCGCGCCTGTGGGGCGGCGTCGGCTTCGGACCGCTGACCGCGTGGATTATTTTGGCCGTGATGATCGTGCCGACGATTGCAACCTTGACCGAGGACGCGCTCGGCTCGATTCCGATGGGCTCACGCGAAGCATCGTTTGCGATGGGCGCGACCCAGTGGCAAACAATCTATAAGGTCGTCCTTCCGGCGGCTAAACTCGGCATTATCGATGCCATCATACTGGGTATGGGGCGCGCCATCGGTGAGACGATGGCCGTACTGATGGTCGTCGGTAACGCACCACAACTTTTTGCGGGGATTACGGCGCCGATTGCGACCTTGACGAGCCAGATTGTACTTGATATGGGCTATGCGACCGGTACTCATCGCACCGCGCTCTTTGGCATGGGCGCGATTCTATTCATTATCTCGATGGCGCTCGTGCTGACGGTGCGACTTGTCGCGCGTTTTGGAAGGGCACACGGATAGATGGCACCGGAGATGACACGAGAGCCGGCCTCCAAGATGACGCAAGGCCGGGATAAGAAGGGGAGCACGCAGGGCAAAAACGTTGCTAATAACGTTGCGCTTGCGCTTTTTTGGGTCGCGGCCGGTATCACCGTTTCAGCACTTGCCGCGATTTTGCTGTACGTCATCGTGCGTGGCATCGGCGTTGTTACCCCCGCCTTTATTTTCACGTGGCCGCACGGAGTCAACGCTGAGGGCGGCATCTTCCCCGTCATCATCTCGACGATATATGTCACCGGGCTTGCGATGCTCATTGCCACACCGGTTGCGGTGCTTGCTGCGATATATCTGGCTGAATACGCACGACAGGGAAAGATTGTCAACGTAATCCGATTCGCCGCTGATTCGCTGGCAAGCGTTCCCTCAATCGTGATGGGGTTGTTTGGCTTTGCGTTCTTTATTGAGACGCTGGGCCTGCCGTTTTCGATGCTCGCTGCGGCGCTATCATTGTCACTATTGATGCTCCCCATCATTATGCGCACGACCGAAGAGGCGATTCGTGCCGTGCCACGCTATATCCGGTGGGGTAGCTATGGCATGGGTGCTACCAAGTGGCAGACAGTTTCGCGTGTCGTCCTTCCGGCGGCAACGGCACGCATTATCACGGGGCTCGTATTGGCGATGGGACGTGCTATCGGAGAGACGGCCGTCGTGTTTTATACGATGGGCCAGGCGATAAACCTGCCCATCACGCCACTCGATTCCGGTCGGTCCATGCCGGTGCACCTCTATCTGCTCGCCGTCGAAGGCATTAACATGCAGGCGGCATATGGCACGGCGTTTCTACTGCTTGTACTCATCCTGATATTCAATGTTGTTGCACGCTATATCTCAAAACGTTATTCACGGATTAAGGAATAGAGGGGGCATCCGGTGACAGATTCGGTTATAACGAGCAATGCGATTAAGATTGGGCACACCAGCTATAATAATCCACTCGTTCAGAGTGGTGAGGACGCGACGTTTTTCGTGCGCAATCTCGACTTTTGGTACGGTGATTTCAATGCACTGACCGATGTGTCGCTCGATATCAAAAAGAAAGAGATTACCGCATTTATCGGTCCGTCGGGATGTGGTAAGTCCACGCTGTTGCGTTGCCTTAATCGCATGAACGATCTCATTGCGGGCACAAAAGTTGAAGGAACGGTGCTCTTTGAGAACGCCAACATTTATGGGCCGAGCGTCGATCCTGTCGACTTGCGTCGGCGCGTCGGGATGATATTTCAGCAGCCCAACCCGTTTCCGCAGTCGATCTATGACAACGTTGCGTATGGGCCACGACTACAAGGCGTCAAGAAAAAGGCCGCCCTCGACGACATCGTCGAACATGCGCTTGATAAGGCCAACATTTGGAAAGAGGTTAAAGATAACCTTGGCAAAAACGGGCTGGCACTCTCCGGCGGGCAACAACAGCGGCTCTGTATCGCGCGCGTGCTGGCCGTGCAGCCGGAGGTTATTCTGATGGATGAGCCATGCTCGGCAATTGATCCGACCTCGGTCCAGAAAATCGAGGACCTGATGGCCGAGATCAAAGATCAGGTTACGATTGTGATTGTGACGCACAACATGCAGCAGGCGGCCCGCGTAAGTGATACTACGTCTTTCTTTCTCCAGGAGGTCGCTGGCGAACCGGCCATTCTCGTGGAAAGTGGTCCAACGAGTGAGATGTTCACGAATCCGAGCGACCGGCGCACGGAAGATTACATTACCGGGCGCTTCGGTTAACAGAGTAGCCACCACTGGTACACTAAAGGGAGGAGGCATAACTATGAGAGAGACATACCGACAGGATTTGCGTGACATATACGATGAGGCGATTGGGATCTTCGAGGACGTCGCCGTTACGGTGCGTCAATCGGTCAAGGCGCTCGTTGAGGCTGATGTTGAGACGGCTAAGAAGATTATCGAGGGCGATGACGAGGTTAACCGTCGTACGACCGAACTCGAGGAGAAGATTCTACAAATCACGGCGACTCAGTTTCCGGTTGCGCGCGATGTGCGGCTGCTTCAATCGCTCGTCTCGATTTCGATGCACATCGAACGTATCGGTGATCTGTGTGTGAGCATCGCACGCACAACGCTGCGCACCGCCGATAAGGGTGAGCCGAGCAAGTCAATGCTCGACCTCATTCAGGCCCAGGGCAACCTCGTCTATCGCGTGCTCGATACAACGATTGCAGCGATGCGCGAAAACGATCTCGAAATGGCCGCCAAACTACCCGAACTCGACGAGCCCATCGACGAGCTCTACGGGCAGTTCTTCCGTGAAGTCGCGCGGCTCAAAGAGAAAAAGCAGATTAAGTGGGCGAGTCGGATGGTGCTGGCCTCGCGTTATCTTGAGCGCATCGCCGATCACTCAATCGATATCGGCGAGCGACTCGTCTTTTTGATAACGGGCGAACGTGCTTCGCTTGAGGAGGTCGCCGAAGAGCTGGCCGAGGAACGCAAGCTTGAACGCAGCGAAGGGCCCGAGGATATCGACGAGAATCGTGTCGGCGCACTGTAAACTCGCGCAACGCCTTACGACGGTTCATGAGCGCATCGCGGCCGCATGCGAACGTGCTGGTCGCGCAGTTAGCGAGGTGACGCTCGTCGCTGTTTCGAAGACCGTTGAGCCTGAGGTAGTGCTTGAGGCTGCGGCCTTAGACGTGGCAACCTTTGGTGAAAATCGTGCGCAGGAACTCGTGCGCAAGCGCGTGGCCTGTCCTGAGGTGGACTTTCACTTTATCGGTTCCCTACAGCGCAATAAGGTACGTGTGGTTGTCGATGCGCTTGCGCCTCATACCGACGACGGTGCTGGCGCCATCGGTTCGCGCGGACTCATCCATTCGGTCGATTCGCTACGCTTGCTTGAAGCTATTAACCGATGTGCAGCTGAGGTTGGTGTCGTACAGCCGGTACTCGTGCAGGTCAACGTGAGTGGCGAGGAGTCCAAGCACGGTGTCGAACCACATGAGGTGCGTGTGCTCGTGGAAGCCGCTACGGCGATGTCGAGTGTTGCCATCAAGGGCTTGATGACGATGGCACCATTCGAGACGATAGGCGCACCTGAAGAGGCGCGTATTCACTTCACACGTCTACGAGAGTTGCGCGACGAGCTACAGATACACGACCCGCACGTGCGCGAACTCTCGATGGGCATGACAAACGATTTTGAAGTCGCCATCGAGGAGGGCGCTACTCTCGTCCGTATCGGCTCTGCCATTTTTGCGTAAAGGCACCGTAGTAAGTCTGTTACACTAGCGGTGCGACTGTAGGGCAAGTGGCGCAGTCGTAGGAATGAGTTACGATGCACGCGGACGAATAGCGTTCCGCCGCTTTCTGGCAGAACCAGTGGCTGCGGTCTCCGGGCAACTCTGCCACTACGGCGGCTCGCGTGGACAGCTGGGGGACCGTGGCGGGCGACATTGCTGCCACCGAGGCGCGTGGCGTGCGTCCAGACTTACCCGCATGACCCTTCCGTGTGAAGTGGGCTATGCCAGGGAGTGTATGCTAAGCGGCATACAGAGAGCAGGTAAGGGAACTCATCTCCTTTCGCGTAGCGTTCGTATAGGGCGTTGGCGAAAAAGGGAAACGCACGGGCTCGGGTGGTTGCACACCAGCACCGCTCGGGCCTGTGCATGTGCTGAACCGAATGTGGTCGAAATGTCGCTCCGGACAGGTTTGGCAAGTAGAGGTTTGGAAAGTAGCATAAATATGCTATAATGAGGAAAGCGGTAAGGACGCAGGTGCTATATTATCGAAGGGAGTTGCTGTGACTGCGGTAAAACTACGGCAAGCCGGTGGGTCAATAAGCGCAACTTTGCCACATGAGTTCACCAAAGAGTTACACCTTGAGGTAGGCGATACCGTGTACACGAGCGTTGAGAATGGCCGAATCATCATGACACCACGTAATCCCAAGACCGAAGCAGTCTTGGCGGCGGGACGAGAGACATTGCGGGAATATCGAGAGGCGCTTCATGAACTCTCAGGAAAGTAGTTCGCATATTTCTTCGGAAGATGACTATCTATGGATTGACGTACAGGAAGCCGACGCCTTGCACGATATGATGCTTCGCGCTGACGGTGGCTTGCCGGGAACGCGCGATCAGGCAGCACTCGAGTCAGCACTTTCCCGTCCCACCTATAAGTACCTCTACAGCGAAGAGCCACCGAGTTTGGCAACTCTTGCAGCTGCCTATGGGTTTGGCATTGCAACCAGTCATCCTTATAACGACGCAAACAAACGTACGGCATTTACGGTAATGAACACGTTTTTACTCATTAACGGAGCTCGAATAAAGGCTTGTCAGGAAGATGTTGTTCGCGTCATGCGACTGCTCGCAATGGGTAAAATCGACGAAGAGGGCCTTACTATCTGGCTTGAAGAACATCTCGTTGCCCACCCATCCTAAACGAGGGCTCATGAGCAACATGCGAAAGTTACGTGGTGCACTCAGTCTTGTGCTTATTGCGCTGGCGTTCATGTTCGTGGTGACGGGATGCGACTTTCTTGACGATGAAGACTATGGTTACTCTGCCGAGGTGAACGACCGGTTCGAGCAAGAGGCCACTCATAGCTTCGAGTCCCTCTCTGAGATTGAGGATTATTACGATATTGAGATCCATCTCGAAGACCCCGTTTGGCACACCTCGCAGGTTGTGGAGATATTTAACCAGCAGGCCGATACGCTCGGTCCAACGCTGCTCAGAGAGCTCGTTGCGTTCTATCGTGATGAAGGGTATCCCACGATATTCATCTTTGAAACTCCTAGCGAGGAGGAAGAGGCGTCGGTCGAGATTCATGATGAGGCCGTGGAGTTTGTCGTCTCTCATGTTGAGGGTGCACATGCAGCACTCATTCACGAGATGGGTCATCTCGTACACTTCTACCTCCTCGATATCGACCAAGATCCGGAAGCAGAGTTTGTTGCGCTCAACGAGGGGTTTTCGTATGTGGGTGCTGCGTGGGAAGATTTTGACGTGTTGCCGGCAGGTTATGACCGTGTGTTTGTGACCACCTATGCCATGAGCGAGCCGGCTGAGGACTTTGCCGAGACGTTCGGCTTCGCTTATCGTTATCCGGACCATAGGTATGACGGCGAACCTTATGAGGAGGGCGTTATCGCTGCGTCGTATGATTCAACGAGCCCCGTTGCTCGTAAGGTTGCCTTCGTTCGAGCAATCGTTCCCTTTTAGCTGGAGCCAGCCAGGAGACTCGAACTCCTAACCTACGCATTACAAGTGCGTTGCTCTACCAATTGAGCTAGGCTGGCCCATCACACAAGCATCGATTATAGCGCAACTAGGGGCTTACTCCAACAAGCCTCCAACACGCCGACACGACACCGAAGTTAATATCGGAGCAAGCCGCTCTGAGTGAAGCTGGGCATCGCAAATGCGCCGAGTGCGATGCCGTTGCCCACAAAGAAGTGCTCGCGTGCATCGTCTGCTATCACAAAACCGCGCATCGACGGCACAAAACCTTGCTGGCGAAACGCATCGGTATCGATATTCGCTACCTGCGTAAAGCCGGTCTCTCCATCGTAGTGATAGACGAGATAGGCATAGCTCGGCTCGCCCAAGTTGCCCTCAAATGGCGTGTTCGGTCCGCTCTGCACGTGTGGGATAGCCTGTGCCTGAAACGCTATCAGCCCACGTTCGGTATCGACGAAGATAGCCTTGTGGTTCATCGTCGCTTCTGTATAGGAGTACGCGCCGAGGTCGAGCTCGTGTGCTACTGCCACCTGTGCCGGATCCGAGATATTAAACATCGAGAGTACGAGCGTGTCCATCCAGCCTGTCTCGGGGTTGAAGTGGTTGCTAAGCCCCAGCAGTTCACCGGCGCTCCACGGATGCAGATAGCCCGTGAGGTTCACATCGGTACGCACGTCAAGGATCTGGGGCTGGCGCGGATTGCTTACGTCGACACTGAAGAGCGTCCCTGCGTCACCGTCCGTGAAGCTGGCCGCTCCCTCGAGAGTCGTAAAAAAGCCGGTCGTACCGATGAAGCGCACACTCGCTACGCGTGCTCCCGGCGCAATATTCTCGATTGATCCCAGCTTAACAAGGTTTGAGTCGAGCGTATAGATCGCCGTCTCGAACTCTCGAATCGCACCGACATCCTCCCAGACATCGTCCTCATGCGCGGCATCATCGACACCACCCTCGTCATCACCTTCATGCGAATCATCCTCATCGGAGGCTATCGTCGCAACGAGGCGCAGCACATCCTCATACTCGTCGATTGCAAACTGATTAAAAATCATACCCTCGACGGTTCCCTGAGCAGCGACCTCAAGACCGTCGGCCATGAGCGCTATCTTGAATATATCGGTGTAATCGTGGTCGTGATCGCCGTGCTCCCACGTGCGATTCGCACACAGATAGAGCGCATCGGCGGTCTGGTAGATCGCGCTCGTGCCACCGAGCAAGGCCATATCGGCGACAAGCGCGCCGTCGCCACGCGTATCGATGGCGGTCACCACAGTATAGACGCTCATGTCGACGCTCGGCATAATCCACATGCGGTTTGCCGCGACGGCGCGCTCGTGACCGGCTTCATCGACGAGCGGTACAAACGTCTCGGGCTGTGTCTCATCGATTTCGCCCATCACCACGTAGGTGGAAACGAGGTAGAGATGCGCATTCACGAGGCGTGAGGCAGAGTACATACCACTTTGTCCAAACGTGGTGACGTAGCGGGGGTTTTCTGGGTCACGCAGGTCGTAGATATCGACCTCAACAGAGCCGCCGGTGCCCAGACGTGGGGTGGGAGCGTCGGTTAAATCACCGATGAGCGGCATGATCGCAAAACTTCCATTACGTAGTGCGATAAGCGTGGTTCCGTCGAGATATATCTCGAACGGTGCGGTGCCCTCGGGCGTGTGAGGATCGATGGTGGCAAGATGTTGAGGATTGCCGTCGTTGGCGCGGGAGACCTCGATGCCGGTATCGGTCACCTGAGCAATAAGGTCGCCATTCGTCTTGAGCAGATCGCTTTCATCGACACCGGGAACCTGAACGTTTGTGGTGGCGAACTCGGGTGAGGCAAAGCCTGCTTCGGCAAGTCCTCCGCGCGCAATGGCGCCGTCGCCCTGTGTCTCAAGAACGGCCTCAAATACATTGGCGAAGTCGTCATCGGCCGGCACGAGCTTTCCATCTGCACCGGGAGCATCGTGTCCGCCGCACGCCGTCACCGAAACGAGCAAACCGATGCCCAGCAGCATCGCACACATGAACTTCAAAGCCCTCATGACCACTCCTCCGTATTGTTAGTGCCTCTTCCTCTTAGTATATACTTATCTCTATGCGAAACGAACACCGTAAATCAACGAAGCTCGATGGCGTACTCTACGATGTGCGTGGCCCCGTCGTTGATGAAGCGCGCCGCATGCGCGAGGCCGGCGAAACGATTATCCAGCTCAACATCGGTAATCCGGCGCCGTTTGGCTTCGAGGCGCCGACGCTGATGACCGATGAACTCATCCGACGACTTCCCACAAGCCACGGCTATAGCGAGTCGCACGGACTCGTCGATGCGCGTGAAGCTATCCAGACGTACGCTCTGCGAGCCGGTATTGTCGGTGTTGAGCTCGACGATATTTATACCGGTAACGGGGTGAGCGAGCTCATCACGCTGTGTATGCAGGCGCTGCTCGATACCGGCGACGAGATGCTTATCCCGATGCCCGACTATCCACTCTGGACGGCGACGGCCAAGCTTGCCGGTGGCACACCGGTGCACTATCTGTGCGACGAGACGAACCACTGGTGGCCCGATCTCGATGACATCAAGCGCAAGATTACGCCGCGCACCGTCGGCATCGTCGTCATCAACCCGAACAACCCGACCGGTGCCGTCTATCCACGCGAGATTCTCGAAGGCATCGTTGAGCTGGCGCGCGAGCACAACCTCATCATCTTTGCCGACGAAATATACGACCGCATGACCTTCGACGGGGTAGAGCACACCTACCTCGCATCGCTGGCGCCCGACGTGCTGTGTGTCTCGTTTTCGGGCTTGAGCAAGACCCATCGTGTTGCCGGATATCGGAGCGGCTGGATGATTATCTCCGGTAACAAGGCTCTCGCAGGAGGGCGGCGCGGCTATATCGAGGGCATCAACATGCTCTCGAACATGCGCCTGTGCGCGAACGTGCCCGGTCAGTCGGTCATCGCCATCGCGCTCGACGGTCATCAGTCGGTCGACGACCTCATCGCGCCGGGCGGGCGTATCTATGAGCAGCGCGCTACGATGCTCGACATCATCGAGGGCATCGAGGGGCTCTCGGTCGTCAAACCCGAAGCTGCTCTGTACGTGTTTCCGAAGCTCGATGTCGCGCGCTTTAACATCACTGATGACGAGCGTTTTGCGCTCGACCTCTTGCGCGCCGAGCAGGTGCTTGTTGTGCATGGACGTGGCTTCAACTGGCATCGCCCTGACCACTTTCGCATCGTCTATCTGCCCCAAGAGGCCGAACTCGTTGAGGTTGGTGAGCGCCTCGCGCGTTTCTTGAGCCGATATCGCCAGTAAAAACACCCTCAATTGCACACCTCAATTTCGCACCGACAGAGATATTTGACACTATCGTCCCACTCCTATAGACTGGACAGGCTTGCACGTGCGAGTATTGTTTTCTCGTGCGCGCTTAGTTGTTGTGTGCGTACGGACAGGCGCCTCCGGGCGAGCTTGTGCGAGCAGGTGTGTACCTTGACAAGTGTATCTAGAATACGGGTCGCACAACACACCTTGGGGGTGTGCCCGAGTGGCTAAAGGGGACGGGCTGTAAACCCGTTGGCTATGCCTACGATGGTTCGAATCCATCCGCCCCCACCAGATATAACGAGGCGATGATAAGCGCGTCGCCAAAGTATTGCGAAGTATAAATTGCGTTAATCAAGGAGTGCAAGCCGATTGTGAGATAAGCGACCTTACGGTCGTGTTCGAACAATCGATGCGCAGCACGACACCGAGTAACGCAATTTAGACGAGCAAGATGCCCATGTAGCTCAGTCGGTAGAGCACTTCCTTGGTAAGGAAGAGGTCTCCGGTTCAAGTCCGGTCATGGGCTCCATGGCGGTGTAGCTCAGTTGGTCAGAGCACACGGTTCATACCCGTGTTGTCACTGGTTCAAATCCAGTCACCGCTACCAGGCAAAAGCGCCACCAGGCGCACCACATAGAATATAGATGTTAACCAGCGTTTTTCCGAAGGAGGAACAGAAATGTCCAAAGAGAAGTTCGAGCGTAATAAGCCGCATGTGAACATCGGTACCATCGGTCACGTTGACCACGGTAAGACGACGCTCACCGCTGCAATCACGAAGCGTCAGTCCGACAAGGGTCTTGCCGACTTTACGGCATTCGAAGACATCGACAAGGCTCCCGAAGAGCGCGAGCGCGGTATTACCATCGCTATCGCACATGTCGAGTACGAGACCGAATCGCGCCACTATGCGCACGTTGACTGCCCCGGCCATGCCGACTACGTCAAGAACATGATTACCGGTGCGGCCCAGATGGACGGCGCGATTCTTGTTATCGCCGCCACCGACGGCCCGATGGCCCAGACGCGCGAGCACATTCTCCTCGCTCGTCAGGTCGGCGTACCCTACATCGTTGTCTTCCTCAACAAGTGCGACATGGTCGACGACGACGAGCTTATCGATCTCGTCGAGATGGAGGTTCGTGAGCTGCTGACCGCTAACGAGTTCCCCGGCGACGACACGCCAATCGTCAAAGGCTCGGCACTCAAGTCGCTTGAAGGCGATGAGGAGTGGGGCAAGAAGATTGACGAGCTCCTTGACGAGGTTGATGCTTACATCCCCGTTCCCGAGCGCGACACCGACAAGCCCTTCCTGATGGCTGTCGAGGACGTCTTCACCATCACCGGACGCGGTACCGTGGCGACCGGACGTGTGGAGCGCGGCACCATCGAGGTCAACGACGAAGTCGAGATTATCGGTCTGCGTCCGACTCAGAAGACGGTGGTGACCGGTGTTGAGATGTTCCGCAAGCTCCTTGACTACGCTGAGGCTGGCGACAACGTCGGTATCCTCCTGCGCGGTACCAAGCGCGAGGAGATCGAGCGCGGTCAGGTGCTCTGCAAGCCGGGTAGCGTGACTCCGCACACCGAGTTCGAGGGCCAGGTTTACGTGCTCACGAAAGAAGAGGGTGGCCGTCATACGCCGTTCTTCGATGGCTATCGTCCGCAGTTCTACTTCCGTACGACCGACGTAACCGGTGTTGCTCATCTGCCTGAGGGCGTTGAGATGGTTATGCCGGGCGACAACGTTGAGGTGCGCGGCGAGCTTATCGCGCCGATTGCGATGGAGGAAGGTCTGTCCTTCGCTATTCGTGAAGGTGGCCGTACCGTTGGCTCGGGTCGTGTAACGAAGATTCTCAAGTAACCTTGCCTTAATTGAGAAACAGGGAAAGAGGGGCTTGCGTGCAAGCGCGGCCCCTCGCCCGAAGGTCAGTCAAGAAGGGGAGGTTGATTTATGAGAACACTCGTGACACTTGCGTGTCAGGACTGCAAGCGGCGTAACTATACGACGAACAAGAACAAGCAGAACAATCCTGAGCGCATCGAGTTTAAGAAGTACTGTAAGTGGTGTAAAGGCCACACGGTTCATAAAGAAACCCGCTAGATACACGAAGTTAGGCCAGTAGCTCCAACGGTAGAGCGCCGGTCTCCAAAACCGGATGTTGGGGGTTCGAATCCCTCCTGGCCTGCCATTACAGGTAAGAGCAACTTGAAAGCACGGCAAGAGTTCTGGTGCGAGACGCTGGGATTCGAACCCGTGAGGGCAAACAGCGACCTTTGGGAGCTGTTTGGGGCGAGCGGAGCGAGGTCTCATGGATTCACGAAGTGAAGACATGCGAATCCCTCCTGGCCTGCCATCTGCTTAGCTCAGATACCGTCTAAGCGCACCATTGCTTCGGCTCACGTACAAGTTCGGTACGCTTCGCCTTGCAAGGCACGCTTACAACAGCATCTGACCTACGCAGCATAGAAAGAGATGGGTAATGTTATGGCACAGGGTAAAAAATCGAATAAGAAGGCGCACGGTGCGCCGAAGAAGCCAAGCCTAATCGAGCGGTTCGGCGATTACCTCAGGGGCGTCGTCGCCGAGTTCAAGCGCGTCGTTTGGCCTTCGCGCCAAGAGGTCTTCAATTCGACGATCGTCGTCATCGTGACGCTGATTTTCTTTGCTATCTTCACGTTTGTCGTCGACTGGATTTCGACCGGCGCCATCGAGTTCTTACTCGACCTGTCGGCCTATTAGGAAGGCACAAAACCGATGGCACGCAAAAGCAAAAAGTGGTACGTCATTCATACCTACTCGGGCCATGAGCGTAAGGTCGAGGAGGCATTGCGCCATCGCGTCGAGTCGCTCAATATGGAGGATATGGTTTTCGATATCAAGATTCCGACCGAGACCGTTATCAGTTCCGATGACGGCAAGAAGGTTGAGAATCGACTCTTTCCCGGCTACATTTTCGTGCAGATGATACTCGACGACCACTCGTGGGCCGTCGTGCGTCATACGCCCGGTGTTACCGGGTTTGTCGGCAAGTCCGGCGCCACCAACTCGCAGCCGCAACCGCTTTCGCGCGATGAGGTCAATCGCATGCTCGGCAAGAGTAGGTCAAGTGCGGCGGCTCCGGTTATCGTGAGCAACTATGAGGTGGGCCAGACCGTTCGCATTCGTACCGGCGCGTTCGAGGATTTCGATGCGACGGTCACCGAGGTCAACCCAGAAAAGGGCGTGCTCACCTGCACGGTGACGCTCTTCGGCCGTGAAACCCCTGTCACGCTTGATTTTGCGAGTGTGGAGCGGATATAGCAGGAGAACTATCGCGGAGGGCATCGGTGGACGATGCGCTTCTCCTCCGTGTAGAGAATATTTAGACGAGTCTTAGATAGGAGCCGAAAGTGGCTAAGAAAGTAGCAGGATTCATAAAACTGCAGATTCCCGGTGGGCAAGCTAATCCGGCACCGCCCGTTGGCCCCGCGCTCGGTGCGCAGGGCGTCAACATCATGCAGTTCTGTCAGGCGTTTAATGCTGATACGGCCGATCGTCAAGGTGTGACGCTGCCGGTCGAAATTACGGTGTACGAGGACAAAACGTTCGACTACATTATCAAGACGCCGCCCGCGGCGTACCTGTTGCGTAAGGCAGCCGGTATCGAGAAGGGTTCGGGCTGGCCCCAGGCCGATAAGGTTGCGATTGTGACGCTGCAACAGTGCCGCGACATTGCACAAGAGAAGATGGCTGACCTCAACGCAAACGACATCGAAGCCGGTGCAAAGGTTATCGCCGGTACCGCTCGTTCAATGGGTATTCAGGTTACCGATGATAACGGCGAGCTGCTGCCGGGCTTTGAGGAGCGCGAGAAGCGTATCGTCATCGTCGAGGAGGACGAAGCGATCGAAGGTGTCGAGGGCGAAGAGGGTGCAGAGCCCGAGGTTATTGGCGAGGAGGCCGGCGATGGCGACGAGTAAGAAAGAAAAGGCACTTGAGGGCAAGGTCGAGGCCGGCAAGCTCTATACGCCTGAAGAAGCGGTTGCGCTCGTCAAGGAATGCGCGATGGCGAAGTTTGACGAAACCATCGAGGCACACTTTCGTCTCGGCGTCGATACTCGCCACGCTGACCAGGCGATTCGTGGTTCAATTTCGCTTCCCAACGGAACCGGCAAGACGGTGCGCGTCGCTGTTTTCGCGCAGGGTGACAAGGCCAAAGAGGCCGAGGCCGCCGGTGCCGATATCGTCGGTGACGACGACCTTATCGCCAAGATTGAGGGCGGCTTTACCGACTTTGACGCGACCGTTGCCACACCTGACATGATGGCGAAGGTCGGTAAGCTCGGTAAGGTGCTCGGCCCACGTAACCTCATGCCGAACCCGAAGCTCGGTACCGTTACCATGGACGTCGAGAAAATCGTCAAGGACCTCAAGGGCGGCCGTGTGGAGTATCGTGCGGACAAGTTCGGTATCTGCCACGTGCCGATTGGCAAGGCAAGCTTCGAGGCCGCTGCACTGGTGGGGAACTATCAGGCGCTCTACGACGAAATCATGCGTGCCAAGCCGGCATCGGCGAAGGGCAAGTACCTTAAGTCGGTGACGCTCACATCCACGATGGGCCCCGGCGTTAAGCTCGCGGTCGACTAGCTCGGCGAATCGAATCCGGGAGCCATGGCTAACACCTACACCGCCCCGAAAGGAACGACCGATTTAATCGGTGTGACGGCGCGTGCGTGGGAGTTTTGTACAAACGTGGCGCGTGAGGTTTTTGGGCGCTACGGCTACGAGCCTATCTATACGCCGATATTCGAGGCAACCGAGGTCTTCACGCGCGGATTGGGCGAGGCGACCGATGTCGTCGGCAAAGAGATGTATACCTTTGAGGATCGTGGCGAGCGCGAGATAACGTTGCGTCCCGAGAACACCGCCGGCGTTGTGCGTGCGGCGATTAATGCAGGCGTTGCTGGTTCTATCGCACAAGGCGGGGGCGTGAAGCTCTACTACGCAGGCCCGCAATTTCGCTACGAGCGTCCACAGAAGGGGCGTCAGCGTCAGTTCTACCAGATTGGTGCCGAGGCACTCGGATTTGACACGCCGGAGGCCGATGCCGAGATAATCGCCATGCTCATGGCGTACTTTCCTGAGATTGGTATTACGCGCGAGAGCATGCGGCTGCTCATCAACTCGATGGGCTGTGCGGCGTGCCGCCCCGCGTATCGTGACGCTGTTGAAGCGTTTATCCGTGCGCACGCCGGTGAGCTGTGTGAGCGGTGCGTGGAGCGTGCTGACACGAACCCGCTGCGTGCGCTCGACTGCAAGAACCCTGCCTGTCGCACGGTCTTTGCGGCCGCGGGTGCGCCACGGCTTTCCGAGAGCCTCTGCGAGGCGTGTGCCGTGCATGATGCGCAGGTCAAGGAGCTCCTCGACCTCGTGCAGATTACGTGGGAGCAAGACGACACGCTCGTGCGCGGACTCGACTACTACACACGTACCGTCTTTGAGGTCGTGGCCGACACCGGCCTGGGCGCGTCCCAAAACGCGCTCGGCGGCGGTGGGCGCTACGATGGGCTGGCCGAGGCGTTGGGCGGCAAGTCCACCCCCGGCATCGGCTTTGCCATCGGGTTCGAACGCGTACTGCTTGTGCTCGAGGCACAAGGTGCCGAGCTTGCCGCAGCAGGGGAGTGTGATCTCTACGTCGCGTGCGCGAGCACCGATGCAGGCGACGGTTTACGCGCGCGCGCCTTTGACTTCGCCACACAGGTGCGCGATGAAGGCTGGTACGTACAGATTGACCTTGCTGGCCGTTCGCTCAAAAGCCAGATGAAGGCGGCCGATAAAGCCGGCGCGTACTTCGTTGCGATACTGGCACCCGATGAAGATGAGCGCGGCGGCGTGACGCTGCGTGACATGCAGAGCAAAGAGGAGCGATTCGTTGCCTACGAGGAGTTCCTTTCCGTACTCGAGGCAAGCTAAAGAAAGCCCAAGGAAGAGGCGAGCAATGCTAACCGCAGACTTTTCGACACGCACCCACATGAACGAACAGATAACGGCCGCTGCCATCGGGCAGACCGTCACGCTTGCCGGCTGGGTGGCGAAGCGGCGCGACCACGGCGGGCTCATCTTTGTGGACCTGCGTGACCGTACCGCCATCGTGCAGTGCACCTTTGACCCTGACGCATCGGGCGACGCGTTCAAGCTTGCTGAAACGATTCGCCCCGAGTGGGTCGTGCAGGTGACCGGCACCGTACGCAAGCGTCCGGAGGGTACCGAAAATCCGCAGATGATAACGGGCGAGGCCGAGGTTGTGGTGACCGAGCTTGAGGTGCTCAACCGCGCCAATACACCGCCCTTTGAGATAGAAGACGAGACCGATACCGATGAGCTCGTACGCATGCAGTGGCGCTATCTCGATATCCGACGCCCCGCGATGACGCGTACGCTTGAGTTACGCGCAAAGGTTACGGCCGCATTTCGCCGTGCGCTCGACAGCCTCGGTTTTATCGAGGTCGAGACACCGATTCTGTGCAAGTCGACGCCGGAAGGTGCGCGTGACTTCGTCGTTCCTTCGCGCATACAGGCCGCAAAGTTCTACGCATTGCCGCAGTCGCCCCAGCTCTTTAAGCAGCTGCTGATGGTCGGCGGCATCGAGCGTTACTATCAGATTGCGCGTTGTTTTCGTGACGAAGACCTGCGTGCTGATCGCCAGCCCGAATTTACGCAGGTCGATATCGAAATGAGCTTCGTGAGCCAGGACGATGTCATGCAGATGATGGAGCAGGTTATGGCCGAAGTTATGGCCGCTGCTGGTCGTGAACTCACCGCGCCACTCCCACGTATGACCTATGCGGATGCGATGGATACCTACGGCTCCGATCGCCCCGACACACGCTTCGGCCTTGAGCTCGTCGACATCAGCGATGTTGTGGCCGGCAGCGAGTTCGGTGTCTTTGCGGGAGCCGTCAAGGCCGGTGGTGTCGTCAAGGCGATTAACGCGAAAGGGGGAGGCTCGTTCGCGCGTTCGCGCATCGATGCGCTCAACCAGCTTGCCATCGACAGTGGCGCGAAGGGCATGGCATGGATTGTTTTCACGCCCGAAGGCGAGGTCAAAAGCCCGATTGCGAAGTTTCTGTCCAGCGATGAAATCGCCGCTATGCGTGAGCGTCTCGACGTTGAGCCGGGTGACCTGCTCGTCTTCGGTGCCGATACGCGTGATGTCGTCAACGAGGTGCTGGGCGTGGTACGCCTTGCACTCGCCGAGGAGTTGGCCATCGAGCGTACCGGTGATGCCCTGCTATGGGTTGTCGATTTCCCGCTGTTGCGCCGCGATGAAGATGGCGGTGGCACGCAGGGTGGCGAGGGACGTTGGGCGGCGACGCATCATCCCTTTACGCGTCCGTTCGACGATGACCTCAGCAAGCTTGAAACCCATCCCGGCGAGGTGCTGAGTTACAGCTACGACCTCGTGATGAACGGTTACGAGATTGGCGGCGGTACGCTGCGCAACCACACGGCCGAGGTACAGCGGCGCGTTTTGGCGGCACTCGGCATCGCAGACGAAGAGGCCAGCGAGCAGTTCGGGTTCTTGCTCCAAGCACTCGACTCAGGTGCGCCTCCACACGGTGGTATCGCGCTTGGGCTCGACCGTCTCGTTATGCTGCTGGCAGGCTACGAGTCGATTCGAGACGTTATCGCCTTCCCGAAAACGTCATCGGGGGCCGATGCCATGACCGGTGCTCCTGACGCGCTCGATTCTCGCCAGCTCAAAGAGGTTCATCTGCGCGTTAATTAGGGTACACAAAAGGCAGTAGCTAAAACGCTCGTGCAAGGCGCTCTAACGCATCAGCGAGCACTGAGCGCGGACATGCGACGTTGATGCGCTGAAAGCCGACACCCTCGTCACCAAAAACCGTTCCGCTGCTGAGCCAGAGCCCGGCATCTTCGACGATGCGACGGTCGAGCTCTTTTTGCCCGAGGCCGTATGCGGAAAAGTCGAGCCACAGGAGGTACATGCCTTCGGGCTCGGCGAGCGTTACACCCGGAAGTCGCTGTGTTAAAAACTCGCGCGTAAAATCGATATTTGCAACGAGATAGGCGCGCAACGCCTCAAGCCACGGTGCACCGTGCGTGTAGGCACTCTGGCAGGCGACGAGGCCGAGCGTATTGAGCTGGCTATATCCGCTGCGCTGTATCTCGGCGCTCAAGGCAGCGTGTAGTCCGACATCTTTGACGAAGACGTTGGATGTCTGCAGACCGGCGAGGTTGAATGTTTTACTCGGTGCCGTTGCAATAATCGCACGTTCGTCGATAAGCCCAAAACAGGTGTGTTCGTGGCCCTCCCATACGAAGTCGCCATGGATCTCGTCTGAGAAGACGGTGACGTTGTGGCGGGTGCAGATGTCGCTCAGCTGTTCGAGCTCGGCGCGCGTCCACACGCGGCCGACAGGGTTGTGTGGGCTGCAGAGGATGAAGAGACGGATACCTTGCTCGACGATAGTCTGCTCGAAAGCCGCAAAATCGATCGAGTAACGCCCCTCACGATAGGCGAGCGGGTTTTTTACAATCGTGCGGTTGTTGTCGGCGATGACGTGGTAGAACGGATAGTAGATCGGTGTCTGGATGAGGACCGCCTCGCCCGGCTCGGTGAGCGCGCGAATCGCCTGTGCCATGGCAAAGACGATGCCGGGGGTCTTGATGATTTCGTGTGGTTCAACTCGGTAGCCGAACCGTGTGGCAAACCACGTGGTGACTGCCTCGTAGTAGGCATTTTGTGGCTCCGAATAGCCGAAGATGCCGTGCGCAACGGCGCGCGTGAGGTCGTCGAGAACTTCGGGTGGAGCCGCAAAGTCCATGTCGGCGAGCCAAAGCGGCAGCAGCCCTTCGGGTTTGCCACGCTCACAAGCAAAGTCACATTTGACGGAGTTCGTGTTGTGGCGGTCAATAACGGTATCGAAGTCGTAGTGTATTGGCGTGTCGGGCGTGTTGTTCGTGTGGGTTGTAGAACTCATGATAGTGTCCTCTCAAGATCGGCAATGATGTCGTCAACGGCCTCGATGCCGACCGATAGACGCAAGAGCGTATCGTCGATACCGCGCGCGGCAAGTGTGGTCTTCGGTACATCGCAATGCGTCTGTGTCAGCGGATGAGTGATGAGCGTCTCGACACCGCCAAGGCTTTCGGCGAACAGGATCATCTCGGTATTGTCGACGATATGACGGGCCGTTGCGGCATCGGCCACATGGAAACTTATCATCGCACCGAAGCCGCGTGCCTGTCGCTGTGAAAGTTCGTAGGCCGCGCTCCCCAAGAAGAGCACGTACGCCGGCGATATCGGTTACCTTCATGAGCGGATTGGTGGGCGTCTCGATAAACACGGCACGTGTCGCATCGTTGAGGGCTGCCTCTACGGCGGACAGATCCGACGTGTCGACATAGTGTATGACGAGGCCGTTCTTTATCGATATCTGCTCAAAGAGGCGGATTGTGCCGCCGTAGAGATCGTCGGTGACAACAATCTCATCGCCGGGTGCAAAGAGCTCCATGAGCGCAGAGAGTGCCGCCATGCCGGTCGCAAATGCAACAGCGCCGGCTCCACCCTCTAAGGCGGCGAGCAGCTTTTCGGTGTGCTCGGCCGTGGGATTTTGTGTGCGCGAGTAGTCGTAGCCGGTGCTCTGATTAAAACCCGGATGTGCGAATATCGCAGATTGATAGATGGGAGGGATGACGGCGCCGGTCGATTGCGTTTTGTCGCGCATAGCGTGTATGCAGGCCGTTTCAGGTCTCGTATATATCGACGTGCCCATTAATATGCCTCCCACCGTTGTTCTCGATTGGCCGTTCTCTATTTAAGCCGATACCGCTTGACAAATCAAACTACTCAACCTATTATACCTATAAAACACATAAAACTAGTATGTTTTATAGGTTTTAGGAAAAGTGTCGGAACGCAAGAAGAAGGAGGAAACAGATGTTGTCAAAAAAGGAAGAGAAGCAGGGAGGCGGACGTCTTCGAACGAAGCGCGTCACGGCACTCGTTTTTGCCGCGATACTCTCTGCATCTCTGCTCGTAGGTTGCGCGCCACCTGCTAAGGAGGCCGCAGAGGAGCAGGTGGTAACGCCAACGCGTATCGTCGTCGCCGATGCGAAGACGACCCACCACCTCAACCTCTACACCGCCCTCGAGGAGGGACTCTTCGAGAAGTACGGTCTTGACGTAGAGATTATCGAGGTCGAGGACAACGCGGCCGCACGCGACCTCGTCGTATCGGGTGGCGCAGATGTCTTTTGGACCTGCCCGACCGTTGCTATCGCCGCTATCGCCAACGGTGCGCCGATTCAGACTATCGCACAGGTTAAGAAGCCGTGTACGAGTGTTCTGCTCGTGCCACAGGGCTCGGATATACGGACACTCGCCGATCTTGACGGTAAGAACATCGCCGGCATCTCACCGACCTGTGAAGCCGTCATTTCTTTGACGACTGCAGCGCGCGATGCGGGCGCCGAGTTCAACCTTGAGCGCTTAGCCGGCGGTCCGGCTATCACCGCTCTTGAGGGCGGCAGTGTCGATGGTGCGATTCTCGAAGAGCCGCACGCCAGCATCGCCGAGCTCGCAGGCTACCAAGTTATGTTCCGCGAAGTCTCCGAGAACATCCCCTGTCGTACGATTAACGCGAGCAATCGCATTCTGACGAGCAACGCCGAGGCACTCCAGCGCTTCATCGAGGCAGTGAATGAAGCCAACGAGCTCATCCTGGCCGACCCGGTCGCCGATGACATCGTGGCAATCGCGGTCAAATACACGGGGGCTCCGGAGGATGCCATTAGGCACGGTAATCACCTGCTCTTGTTTGGTACGCAGCTCGAAGTTGCCGGCTTGAAAGCGCTGGGCGATGAACTCCTCGCAAACGGTGATATCAAGGAACATCCCGGCGATACGATGTTTGCTCAAGCCTTTAAGGGAATTACGTGGTAAAACAGCTGCTTGCATCGACGCTTGTGCTCGTCGTAGCGCTGACTGCCTGTGGCTCCGACACGGTGGGTACGAGCACATCCGAGGGCGCACCCTTGACCGTCGGGACGGGTGGCGGATATCTTTCCGCCACCCTCTATGCCGCCGATGAGGCGCTCGCAGCTCAGGGCACGCCCATCGATCTTCAGGAGTTTCGCTCGCATGCCGATGTTGGCTACGCCCTGCTCTCGAACACAGTCGATGTCGGCTTTGTCGAGGCTGAGAAACTCGCGGCACTCGCGGCACTCGATGGTTTTGAGCAGCTGACCGTTGCCGGTAAGGTCACCTATCCGTACGGTGCGACGGTCGTGGTGCGTAAGGATCTTGACGTGCGTCTACAGGAGCTCGATGGTCTGGTGATTGCGGCCTCGGCGCCCACCTGTAAGCTGCTCGATCGATTTGCCGAGGATGCCGAGCGTCTCGGTGCGAGTCTCGACCATGTTACGTACGAATATCTCACCTTCGATGCCATGCTGCCCGCACTTGAGGCGGGCGTCATCGATGCGGCGGTCATCAAAGGGTCGTACATGTCACTCGCGCTGCATGAAGGCCACACCGTTCTCTATCAGAGCTGGGATGTCGAGCCCGGCGATGAGTGCTGTCCGGCAATCATCGACCAGGCCGAGCTTGTGCTCTTAGTGCAACGTGACAGAGAGGACGCAGCGCAGCCGCTGCTTGAAGCGCTCGATGCGACGCAGAAGCTCTCACCCGATGAGTTACGCCAAGCAGTAGTCACCAGCACGACGCTGTCATTCGATACGCTGCAAGGCCAGCCGGTACCGGAGTTTTCGCGTGCCGATGACGAGCTCGTCGCGCTCTTCGTTGAAGCTGCCGAGGATCATGATGACTAACACGCGTGGCACGATTCGCGTTGTTTTGCGTGAGCTCGGCTACTTCTTCAAGGGAGCGGCACTTAACATATTCTCGTGGGAGTTTCTGACCGTACTTATTCCCCTTGTTGCCCTCTGGGAGCTTCTTCCGCAGCTCGGCGTTGTGCCCCGTACACTCATCCCGCCACCGAGCGACGTCATCGTCACTGCGTGGGATCTCTTCGTTCATCAGGGCTTTATCCACGATATCATCAACAGTATGGGCAAGTTCTTCCTTGGCCTCGGCATCGCAATCGTAACCGCCATCCCTCTCGGAATCCTCATGGGATGGAACATTGCGATTCGTAAACGCACGTTGTCGCTCTTTCAGCTGCTCGCCCCCATACCGCCACCGGCGTGGGTGCCCATCACGATAATATTGTTCGGAATTGGCCTTCCGATGCAGACGTTTCTCATTTTCATTGGCGCGTTCTATCCGATTCTCTTCAATACCTACCAGGCCGTCAAAGACACCGATTCGCGCTACCTCGCCAGTGCGCGCATGTTCGGTGCCAGCGAATTCACGCTTATTGTGCGCGTCTATTTCTGGCATGCGCTCGGCGCTCTTATCATGAGTGTGAAGACGGGGGTAGCGATGGGACTTGTCATGCTCGTTATTGCTGAGATGTACGGCGGGCGTACCGGCATTGGTTTTGTGCTCAACGAAGCGAAGGACTACTTCCAAATACCGAAGATGATGGTCTGTATGATTACGCTCGGTGGTATTGGTTGGTTTCTCATCGAAGTGCTCAAGTTCATTGAGCTTAAACTTGCCGTATGGAAGGGCGGCGCGCGATGATTGAGGCGCACAATGTCACTAAGTTCTTCTCAGTCGTCAACGAAGATCGCACCGCCGATGGCGCTACCGCACTCCTTTCGGTTTCGCTGACTATCGAAGACGGCACTATCGTGAGCTTGCTGGGGCCGTCGGGCTGCGGTAAGTCCACCTTTCTTGAAATTCTCGGGGGTCTGCAGGAACCGACCGAGGGCTGTGTCTATATCGATGGCAAGACCGTGCTCGAGCCGCTGCCAGCTACGCGTCGTGAGATGATTCGGTATCGGCGTCGACATTGGTTTCTCTCGCCGTTGGCCAATAGTCTTTTCAGGAATCGACCAAAGCACGATATAGCAATGATCTTTCAGGACTACGCCGTCTTTCCTTGGATGACCGTGCTTCAGAACGTGACCTTTGCGCTTAAGTTACGTGGCGTCAAGCGCGGCGAGCGAAAGAGGATAGCCCGGGAATATCTGCGCAAAGTTGGGCTGGCCGACTCGCTGCGTAAATATCCGTCCCAGCTTTCGGGCGGGATGCGCCAGCGCCTTGCGCTCGCACGTGCGCTTTCGGTGCAGCCGCGCATTATCTTGATGGACGAGCCATTCGCTGCTGTCGACGCCCTGACGCGCGAGCGCCTACAGGACGATCTGCTACGCCTGTGGGATGAGACAGGCATCACTATCGTGTTGGTGACTCATGACACCGATGAGGCGCTCTACCTCTCCGATGAAGTCGTGATATTCTCACCGAGTCCGGGGGTTGTGCGCAATCGGTTCAGCGTCGATCTCGCTCGTCCGCGTCGGCGTACCGATCCCGAGCTTCTCGTATTAAAAGAGCGCATCACCTCACTTTTCAGGTATGATATTATCCATGAAAGCGAGTATTCAATATGAGTAAAAACACTACGAACGCCACCTCTGCGTCCGACACCGCACGCGACACGCTGTTTCGTGCGCGGACGTACGATCACATCACCGATGCGATTGGTGCAACGCCGCTCATACATCTTCCTCAGATAAGCGCAGGTCTGCCCGCTACCGTGCTGGGCAAGCTTGAGGCCTTTAATCCGGCCGGCAGCGTCAAGTGTCGTATCGGTGCCGCGATGCTCGATGCGGCACGACGCGATGGCAAGCTCAAAGAGGGCAGTGTCATCATCGAGCCGACGAGCGGAAATACCGGCATTGCGCTGGCCTTTTCCTGCGCGGCAGAGGGCTATCGCCTGATACTTGTGATGCCTGAGACGATGTCGATCGAGCGGCGCAAGCTCGTGCAGATGCTCGGTGCCGAGCTCGTCCTCACGCCGGGCAACGAAGGTATGGCGGGTGCGGTCAAGAAGGCGCGCGAGCTTAAGGCGCAGATCGCAGGTAGCTTCATGCCGATGCAGTTCGAGAATCCCGCTAATCCTCAGATTCATCGTGAGACGACGGCTGAGGAGATTTGGAACGACACCGCCGGTGCGGTCGATATCTTTGTCGCGGGTGTCGGTACCGGCGGCACGATTACGGGCGTGGGCGAGGTGCTCAAGGCACGCAAGCCTGACGTTAAGATTGTCGCCGTTGAGCCAGACGCGTCGGCGGTACTTTCAGGCGAGAAACCGGGTCCACACCGCATACAGGGCATCGGTGCCGGCTTTGTGCCAAAGGTGCTCAATCGCGCAGTTATCGACGAGATTGTACGGGTAACGAACGAAGACGCATTCGATACCGCTCAGCGACTCATGCAGGAGGACGGTGTGCTCGCCGGTATTTCGTCGGGCGCGGCGGTGTGGGCGGCTTTGCAGCTTGCGGCAGACGAGGAAAACGCCGGCAAGACAATCGTGGCGATGTTACCTGATTCAGGTGAGCGATACCTGAGCACGCCGCTTTCCGACATTGCAGATAACGAGGTCGTCGTTACGTGAGGATTATCGATCTGCTCAACACGGGGCGTCCCACGATATCGTGTGAACTCTTTCCGCCCAAGCACGGCGAGCAGCTTGCCCAAGCACGCGAAGTGGTGCACGCAACGGCCGCGCTCAAACCGGCCTTCATCAGCGTCACCTATGGCGCCGGCGGCGGCACGAGCGACTACACCATCAGCCTTGCCGACGAGGTGCAAAACGTCTGCGGTATTCCGGTGCTCACGCATCTGACCTGTGTCTCTCATGATCGCGCTACGGTGCGTGATATACTCACCGAGCTGCGTGCGCGTGGTATCGAGAACGTACTGGCACTGCGCGGTGACATTCCCGAAGACAGGTCGTTTCCCACTCAGGAGCAGGGGCGATATTGCTACGCGAGCGAGCTCATAGAGGAGATCGCTAACTTCGGCGGCTTCTGTATCGGTGGCGCGTGTTACCCCGAGGGACATCCCGAGGCCGCTTCAATCGAGGCCGACATCGAGAACCTTAAGATTAAGGTTGCGCGTGGCTGTGAGTTTCTGACGACGCAGATGTTCTTTGACAACGAGGTCCTCTACCGCTTCTTGGACCGGCTGTCTCGCGCCGGTATTGACGTGCCGATCGTTGCCGGTATCATGCCGGTCACCAATGCGGCCCAAATCACCCGTATCTGCGCGCTTTCCGGCACCGAACTGCCGCCTCGGCTCGCAGCGCTCGTTAAAACGCATGCCGATGATGCTGCCGCCATGCGTGCCGCAGGGGTGGCGTATGCAACCGAGCAAATCACCGACCTCATGGCTCAGGGGGTCACACATATTCATATCTACACAATGAACAAACCGGATATTGCCGCCGATATTATGGCTAACCTTAATTAGATGATGTAGTCAATCACACCCTGTTCGCAGTGCTGGTCGAGCAAATCCTGCAAGGTCACGCTGTCGAGATAGTCGTTGGTCACGTTGCGCAGCCCCTGCCACATCGCCAGCGTCTTGCACGAAGGAGCGCGTTCACAACGGTTCGTCGTGTCTTCAAGACACGCCACCGGCACCAGATCACCTTCGGTTGCGCGTAAAATCTCACCGATGGAGTATTCGGCCGGCTTTCGCGTCAACATATAGCCACCGCGTTTGCCACGACTGCCACGCAGGAGATTCGAGGTGTTGAGGAGCGTGACGATATGTTCGAGGTACTGTTTCGAGATTCCCTGACGTGCCGCAATATCTTTGAGCGGAATAAAGCCGTCGTGCTGGTGCTCCGCCAAATCGAGGAGCAGACGGATTGCATACCGGCCTTTCGTTGATACTTTCAAGCACGAACCTTTCGTCTCGTTCAGTGATGTTATAATAACATATGCCAAAACAGCCCGATCTTTTCGCCGATGTTCGCGCACGTGCCGTTGAGGCCGTCGCGCCGCTTGCGGTGCGTATGCGCCCGCGCACGCTCGACGAGTTCGTGGGACAGAGCACCATCGTGGGCGAGGGCACCTGGCTTCGTCGCGTAATCGCAGCCGATGCGCTCTCTTCAATTCTGCTCTTTGGGCCGGCCGGCACCGGCAAGACGACGCTTGCGCGCATCATCGCCGCGACGACCGAGTCGTTTTTTGATGAGGTCTCGGCCATCGGCGGCACCGTCGCCGATCTGCGCGCTTCGCTGACTGCGGCACGCGAGCGGCTCGCCCTTGAAGGGCGGCGCACCATTCTCTTCATCGACGAGATTCATCGTTTCTCGAAGTCTCAGCAAGACGCGCTTCTTCACGCCGTTGAAGATCGCATCGTCGTACTTATCGGTGCGACGACCGAAAACCCCTACTTTGAGGTCAACAGTGCGCTGGTATCGCGTTCGCGCGTTATCGAGCTGGCGCTCCTTACCGACGAAGATGTCGCCACTATTGTGCGCACCGCACTGGCCGATGAGCGAGGCCTCAACGGGCAGCTCAGCGCGACCGACGAAGTCGTCACAGCCATCGCCGCGATGGCCGGCGGTGACGCGCGCGTCGCCTTGACTACGCTCGAGCTCGCTGCTCAGCTTGCGATGGCACAGGAAGCGCGCGAGCTGACGCTTGAGATGGTTGCCGACGCAATGCCGTCCAAGCAAACACCGTACGACAAAGACGGCGACTATCACTACGACATCATCAGCGCATTCATCAAATCGATGCGCGGCTCTGATCCGGATGCGTCGGTCTACTGGCTCGCGCGCATGTTGCACGGGGGAGAGGACCCGAAGTTTATCGCACGCCGCATGATGATACTGGCCTCTGAGGACATCGGCATGGCTGACCCACAGGCACTGCTTATCGCCGAGGCTGCGTTTCGCTCGGCCGAGATTATCGGCATGCCCGAGTGCCGTATCATCCTGTCGCAAGCTGCAATCTACCTCGCGCGCGCACCCAAGTCCAATGCGTCGTATCTCGCCATCGACGAAGCGCTGGCCGCCGTGCGTGCTGGTGCCGAGTACGACGTACCGAGCCATCTGCGTGACCGCAATCGTCCCGGCAGCGAAAACTACGGCCGCTACCTTTATCCCCATAGCTACGCAGAAGGTTACGTCGAGCAACAGTACCTGCCCGATGCTCTCAAAGACACGAAGTTCTATCGCCCCACCCCCCGCGATACCGCCGGACACTGACCCTTTCTGTACGCAGTAACGGTGTTTGAACAGCCCTTTTTACGCTTGCTGGGGGGGGGGGGCCATCGCAAAATAGCGTAGAGCCCTCGTCTACGAGCGCTGTCAGTAGCGCGGACACTTCTAACGCGGCACCAAAAAGTCGCAAGCGTCAAAACACCACCATAGCTATCATAGTTGCACTCCTGCTCCTCCTGCTGGGAGCCTTTGCATGGGGTACGATGCAGCGCGCTATCAATCAGTTTGCGAGCCTGAACACACCACGTGCCGTACTTCACGATGAATTCAGGCGTCTTGATGCAGCCGAGTGGCAAAAGAGAGTATGGGTACAAAACTCAGGCAACTCACCCTTTATTGCACGCATCTCAGCATCTGAGTTTATGCAGTGGATCGAGGCTGAAGATTGGACGCGTGGCAGAAACATCATAGAAGGCATTCCTTTTGCTCCTCCCATACCTGAAGCTATCGAAACTAACTTAACTCCCACGCTTGACTCAGGCACCTGGGGCGTAGACGGCACTCTCATCGATACGCAAACAGCCTGGTTTAACGTCACCTCTGACATGTGGTCGATTCGTGGCCTTACTGACCCAACGAGTATCACGAATGCAGCTCCTGCCAGAGGACACGCAGCTGACGGCATGCCTTTCAGCCAGTATTGGGACTGGGACTCAGATCACCTGACCTACACCGAATGGACAGCACTTCCCCTAGCGCAACGTGCTAACAAGTGGGTGCTCGCTGACGATGGCTTTTTCTACTACACAAGCGTCATCAGACCAGACAACAATACGCTTCCCCTCATGACAGGAGTCTCTGCCGCCACGGGATTTGATCCACTCAAGCATGCCTTCTACTATGCCATCGATATCCAAATGGAGGTCGTCACGCAAGATGATGTGAGTGCCATGAAAGATGGCCTTGTCCCCAGCAGTGGCACCGATGGCGTACCGCTCCGTGCGGCATCCACACAGGGTAAGGCCATTCTTGATAGCATTAACTGGACTGCACCGATTATCGGAGGCTTGAGCATCAACGGTATCGAAGGTCTTGAGATAACTGTGGCGCCAGGTACGCCAGTCACCCTCGAAGTTGACGCTGGTAGCGACCCTGATCTGACCTACCTGTGGCAAACCACCAACTCACCCTGGAGTGATGCACCAGGTACTAACGACGAGACCGAATACACGGTAGATACCAGCGTAGTAGGCACCTACGAGTTTAGGGTGCTGGTATCAAACTCAGGCAACGCGCCGGTCGAGGGAGACGGACACACCACCGCATCAGATACGATTACCGTAGAAGTAGAGCTACTTCCTGGCATCGGTGGCGATCCTATCGTGATAGGCTCGCCCCAGCGCATCGTTATCGACGGCATCCCGTTTTGGCGCATTGCCTCAAATGGCTACTATGACCTAATCGTGACCCAATACGTCTACGGTACCAACCCAGCCGTTAACTTTACCGGCAGTGGCGGGCCTATGTTTAACGCAAGCGGCAACGGCAACTACTGGCTTTCTAATAGTGCCTCAGGGTCGACCCCGAGTGCGGTATCTAACTTACAAGTCTCGATGGACACGTGGTGGAATAATCTGACCCCTGCCACCCATCCGGACCTGAATGCCTACGCCATCCAAGCTGACTTTGGCACGGGTGCCGGCATCATTACGGGTGCAGTCGATACACGCAACTTTGGCGTTGAAACAGGACTTACCACGAATAACGCCGGAAGCATTGCAAACGTGAACTTCACGACCTTCCCGCAGGCACAGTCGCGTCCCTCGAATCCGGTACGCACCGCAGCTGCTATCACCACCTCGACCACAGCTGGTCAAGGTATTGTGACCTTTGCACTCTCCGGTACCGAAATCTTGCGCTATTTCCCGAACACTGCTACGGGAGGCGGTGGGGTCGCAACGACCACAACTGACTCCACATTAGGCCGCATTGGCCGCGGAGCCGGAGCCAATCACGCAGGCACCACGACAGCGCGCGCTTGGTGGTCCCGCTCTCGTGGTGAGGCTGCCCATACGGCGGGCCGCGTGATCACCGATGGCAATGTGTTCGGCTCCTGGGGTGGCGTGCTCGACAATGGCACGTGGTACGTTCCCGGTGGCGCTTCGATTACTACTACCTCTTACGGCCTCCGCCCCGCTCTCTGGGTGAGGCGTTGACATCCAAGCGATGGCTGAACCAGCAGCCGGAGCCGCACTATGACACGTCGTCCGCCCAAACGAAGCGACTTGCGTCTTGCGCTCGATGTAAGCAAGTACATTGAGCGCGGGTTGCGCAGTCACTTGAAACCAAGCGTAGCGTTTGCCTGTGCCCTCGCTCTCGCTACGCTCGGTTAACTGCTACAGACACCACTCAGTCTTGCCCGTAGATATGTACGGGTGGCAGAAAACCGCCAGCTACAAAAAATAACTATGTATTGACAATGTATCTACTATGCAATACAATAATGCCATACTGGAAAGGAGAGTGCTATGGGTGCAAGCACTAACATGAGCATTCGTATGGATCCAGATCTCAAGAGAGAAGCTGAGAATTTGTTTGCAGATTTAGGCCTTAACACGACAAGCGCGATTACCATATTTTTGCGACAGGCTGTGCGTACGCAAGGTATCCCGTTCGAGGTTTCCCGCAATAAGCCAAATGCGGTAACGCTTGCAGCCATAGAAGAGGCCGAGCGTATTACTTATGACCCGAATGTTAAGGCGTATACTGATCTTGACGAAATGTTTGCAGACTTAAAAGCATGAAATATCAAGTAAAGCTAACCGGCAGATTTCGCAAAGAATATAAACGTGCAGTAAAACGTGGCCTTCATATTGAACTCCTTGATGAGATTATCACGCAGCTTGCGCAAGGAAAACCTCTCGATGCCGTCCATCGAGACCATGCTCTTATAGGGAATTACGCACATCACCGAGAGTGCCACATCCAACCTGATTGGCTGCTCGTGTACCGCATTGAGGAGGATATCTTGACACTTACGCTTACGCGTACCGGCACACATAGCGATTTATTCTAGTCAAGTACCGCCGAATAACGTTAATTCGCTAAACTATAACTACGTAAAATTTTGTGTTTTGCCGAGCAGGTGCTACACTAGAGAGTAGCTAATCACGTACGTTTTTTCTATGAAATGAGGGCACACATGAGCGATAATCACACCCTGCGGGGGGGGGGGGTCTCCACTTTCTGAGGTAGAGCCCTCTGCCATTGACGCTGCTACCGGTACCGACGCACCACGCAGTCGCAAGCGTCAAAACACCACCATAGCCATCATAATCGCCCTGCTCCTCCTACTCTTAGGAGCCTTTGCGTGGGGTACGATGCAGCGTGCTATCAATCAGTTTGCCAGTCTAAACACACCAAGAGCCGTACTGCACGATGAATTCAGACGTCTTGATGCTACTGAGTGGCAAAAGAGAGTATGGGTACAAAACTCAGGCAACTCACCTTTCATAGCACGTATCTCAGCATCTGAGTTTATGCAGTGGATAGAAGCTGAAGACTGGAGCCGTGGGCGAAACATCATAGAAGGCGTTCCTTTTGCCGACCCTATTCCGGCAGCTATAGAGACTACCTTAACTCCCACGCTCGATTCAGGCACGTGGGGAGCAGATGGCACCCTTATTGATACTCAAACAGCGTGGTTTAACGTCACGCCTGACATGTGGTCAATTCGCGGTCTGACTGACCCAGCAAGCCTCACGCAAGCTTCTCCTGCCCGAGGACATGCTGCTGACGGCACTCCGTTCAGCGAGTACTGGGAGTGGAACTCAGATCACCTGACCTACACCGAGTGGACCGCACTACCTCTCTCACAGCGCTCAAACAAGTGGGTACTTGCTGATGATGGCTTTTTCTACTACACAAGCGTCATCAGACCAGAGACTAATACGCTTCCCTTGATGACCGGCGTGAGCGCCGCTTCAGGTTTTGATCCGCTCAAGCACGCTTTCTACTACGCCATCGACATCCAGATGGAGGTCGTCACCCAAGATGATGTGAGTGCCATGAAAGACGGCCTCGTACCCAGCAGCGGCACCGACGGCGTACCTTTGCGTGCGGCATCAACGCAGGGTAGGGCCATTCTGGACTCAATGACGTGGACGGCTCCTTCCATTATTGACCTTACTATTAATGGCGAGTCCACCTCTCTTGTTGGCAACGAGAAAACCGTTACCTTAGGTAGCGCTACTCCAGCGCTCGGCGTCGAAGCCAATACAACCGGCATACAGCCTCTCACGTATCTGTGGCAGCGCAAGAACACCATCGATGAATGGGAGACCGCACCAGGGTCTCATGCGAATGCCACTTATTATGCCAGCACGAGTGTGCCTGGAACCTTCACCTACCGTGCACTCGTCTCAAACTCCGGTGCAGCACCGGTTGAAGGTGACGGCTTTACAAGCATCTCGGGTGAGATTAGGATTATCGGCCCCACTTCACCTCTGGGACCCCAAGCACCAACGGGCGGCATCCCGCAACGCCACTTGGGCTCTACAGCCGCTAACGCACACATGCAGTTTGACGGCATATGGTTTTGGCGTATCGCCAGTGTCAATGATGGCACCTATACCTATGACTTAATCGTGACTGAAAACGTCTATCATGACACCCCTTATACGCTAAACAGCAACATGGTTAACACGACGTCGGACACCAACGCATTCTGGCTCATCGATCGCCCTAACAACACGAAATCTAATCTGATGGCCAACATGGACGCATGGTTTAACCACAACGCCCCCTTAAACGGCGAGCTACGCGATGTGGTAGTCGCTCCTGCCTTCACCGGTGCCTGGGGCAACGGCAACACGACCGCTACACTGGGCATTGAGCATGCCGACGGTACGATCGTGACCGGGACGCTTGCAAATACGACCTTTGCAACGTATGGAGACCGTCCGGCATCGCGTCCAAGTACAACACTCGTAAACAACGCAGCGGCCGACACCAACCCGGCCAATGCCGGCGGCATCATCGCATTTCCGCTCTCAGGTCTTGAGGTCGTCAACTTTTTTCCCGATGGCGTCAACGATGCGAGAACGTCCGGTATGGCAGCGCGTGCTACGAGTGCGACGCAGCTGGGCCGTATTGGGCATGATTCGGCCGATTCAGGCTCGCCGGGAACAGCTCGTGATTGGTGGATACGCTCGCGTGGTAACACATCCGTTCGTGCGGGCATCGTGGATGCTGGTGGCCGTGCGACTGGTTCTTGGGGCAACCTGCTCGGCGGCGGTGAGTGGGCCTCACCGTCTGGTGGCACAGTTACCCTTACGAGCCGCGGCATCCGCCCCGCCCTCTGGGTGAGGCGGTGACATCCAACTTGGAGGCCGCAGTCTTTTTGGATAAGGCACTCACATGACACGTCGTCCGCCCAAACGAAGCGACTTGCGTCTCGCGCTCGATGTAAGTAAGTATATCGAGCGCGGGCTGCGCAGCCACTTCAAGCCAAGCGTAACGGTTTACCTGAACCACTTCGTATGACGCGCAGTAACATGATATAGTGGGGCGTACGTTAATCCGAACGAAAGGAAGCGCTATGACCGACGAAACAGATATTGCGGGTAAAGCGAGCGTTGAGGTCGCTGCAGATAAGGGTGTAGCGGCAAACCTCATGCACGAGCCGGTGTCGATTGGCACATGGGTGGGGGTATGGGCGCTCGGTCTCTTGAACCTCATTCCGCTCATCGGTTTTATCTTGTATATGGCAGCGCTTGCTTTTATTGCCTTTGGCGGTAAGGTGAATCTGTCATTGCAGAACTGGGCAAAGGCCATGCTCATTATCAGTGCAGTCGTGATACTATTGCTCATTCTTCTGCTCTGCGGTGTTTTTTCGCTTGGTGTTTTTGAAAGTATGATAAACCAAGTTTTTTACGAGATTGACTATTAGAGTTTGTGCGTGCGTGCAGCGGTGCAGTACGAGCATTTGCACTTGTGCTCGTCCTCTAGTATAGTAGGGGTGTTCGCATTCGCGGGCACCCTTCTTGATAATCCCACATTTAAGCGTTGGTAGGATACGTGTCGCAAGCAAAAGCTCGACACGTCAGATATAGAGAGAGGTTTACGAGCCATGAAGTTTTTCTTGGATACGGCTGATTTAGCCGAGGTCGAGGAAGCAGCGAGCTGGGGCGTCGTCGCCGGTGTGACGACAAACCCGACGCTCTATGCGCGTATCGGTGGCAAGCTCGCCGATTTCGAGACACACATCGGGCGTATCTGTAAGCTCGTCGACGGGCCGGTCTCGGCCGAGGCGGTCGGCGAGATGCGTGCTGACATCATCGAAGAAGGCAAGCGGCTAAGTGCGATTGCCCCTAACGTTGTCGTTAAAGTGCCGACGACAATCGAAGGTCTTGCGGCAACAAAAGCGCTGGCGGCAGATGGCATTGACACAAACCTCACGCTCTGTTTTAGCGTTCCGCAGGCTATTATGGCCGCTCGTGCCGGTGCACGCTACATCTCACCGTTCGTCGGGCGTTTTGACGACATTAGCGAGGACGGTCTCGCGCAGCTTGCCGATGTCGTGCTCGCTATCACTAACTATGATTTTGGCCACAAGGTCGAGGTCATCGCCGCATCGATTCGCAGTGCGCACCATGTCACGCAGTCCGCGCTTATGGGTGCCGACATTGCGACGGTACCGTATTCCGTACTCAAAAACCTCATCAAACACCCGCTAACCGATCGCGGACTTGAGTCATTTGCAGCCGACTGGGAGAAAGTGGTTAACGCATGAGCCCGCGCAAACGTCCCCGCCGCAGCGTCCCCGGTGCGCCCCAGCGCTATCGTGAAGAGCCACGCAAGCCGGCACTTAAGCGCGAAGACATAACGAAACTGAAAGTTGCTGAGCTGCGTACGATGGCCGAAGAGTTCGGCGTTGACACCAAACTTAAGAAGGCCGAGCTCGTCGATGCGCTTATTGCCGCAAGCGAAGCACAGGTCACGACAGAGAAGCAGTACTACATCGGTGGATCCGGCGATGCGGGCGGCAGCGACAAGAAGTCTGCACGCGAAGGACGTGAGGGCCGCGATCATCGCACCGACCGCAATACGCGCGATAAGCGCGATAATCGACACAAACGCGACCAGCACAAACAGAAACACGATTACGAGCCAGCCGAGCTTCTTGAAGTCAGCGGCATTCTCGAAACGATGAAAGAGGGCTACGGCTTCCTCCGCACAAAAGGATACCTTGCCAGCACAGGCGATGCGTATATCGGCACGGCAATGATACGTAAAAATGGTCTGCGTCGTGGCGATGCAATCGCTGGTAAGATGCGTGCAGCACGCTCAAACGAGAAGTTTGGTGCGCTCGTCGAAATCGAGAGCGTCAACGGTATGTCGCCCGAAGAAGCACGCGGACGCGCAAAGTTCGCTGATCTGACACCTGTTTTCCCTGAGGCCGACTGGTCGCCAACGGGCCAGGGCGCCGGACGTCTGATGATGGAGCACGGCAAAGAGTACTTCACTGCGCGCACCATCGATCTCGTTGCGCCCGTTGGCAAGGGGCAGCGCGGCCTCATCGTCTCGCCTCCGAAGGCCGGCAAGACGATAATACTTAAAGACATTGCGGCCTCGATTGCGGCGAACAATCCTGACGTACACCTCATGTGCTTGCTCGTCGATGAGCGCCCCGAAGAGGTCACCGATATGGAGCGCTCGATTCGCGGCGAGGTCATCAGTTCGACATTCGATATGCCGAGCGAGAATCACATCGCCGCCGCCGAGCTCGTCATCGAGCGCGCAAAACGCCTCGTTGAACTGGGCCAGGATGTGGTCATTTTGCTCGATTCTATTACGCGTCTTGCACGCGCCTACAACCTTGCTTCGCCGGCCTCGGGTCGTATCTTGTCCGGTGGTGTCGATTCAACGGCGCTCTATCCGCCGAAGAGGTTTTTTGGTGCAGCGCGCAATATCGAGCATGGCGGCTCGCTTACGATTCTGGCGACCGCGCTCATCGATACCGGCTCTAAGATGGATGAGGTCATCTTCGAAGAGTTTAAGGGAACTGGTAACATGGAGCTGCGCCTCGACCGCGCGCTCGCCGATCGCCGTATCTTCCCGGCTATCGACATTATTGCTTCGGGTACGCGTCGAGAAGATCTATTGCTCGAGCCCGAGTGGGAGAACTTCATCTATGGCGTGCGCGACATTCTTAACCCGCTCGACCCCGACCGCGCAATGCAACAGCTGCTCGCCGGGTTCCGCCAGACCGAGGACAACAAGGAACTCCTGCGCAAGATGGCGAAAAAACTCGCGCAAAACGGCGGCGACCTCGGAAAGATGTAGTATACTTAAGGGCTGTTACGCCTTGGTCAGAAATCAAGGCATAAGGAGATACGATGAAACCAGAGATACACCCGGCGTACGCGCCGACCGAATACGAATGCAGCTGCGGCAACAAGTTTGATTCGCAGTCGACGAAAGGCGGCACGCTCCACATCGAGCTGTGCGATAAATGCCATCCGTTCTTTACCGGCACTCAGAAGCTGATCGACACCGGCGGGCGCGTCCAGCGTTTTGCCGACAAGTTCGGCGCGGCTGCTGCCGAGGCGCTCAAGAAGGAAGAGGCCAAGCGCGATGAACTGCGCAAGAAGGCCGAGGAGATTGAGGCTGCTAAGCGCGCCGAGCGTGAGGCACGGGCCGAAGAGAAGGAACGTCGCGCAGCCGAGTTCGCCGCGACCGCCCCGGCCGAAGAGGCTCCCGCTGAAGAGCCCGAGCCGGCCGACGATACTCCTGCCGAGTAGCCTACACCAGAATACGCAACGCTTGAGGGCGCACCGAAATCGCAAAGGTGCGCTCTCTTACTATCTCGCCGTCGCACTGGGCAACGAGTGGCTCATCGGTTACGTTTGTGACGGTGCAGGCGATGACTTCGTCTACCCGATAGTGCTTAACCCGTGGATGTGTCGCGCGCATGAGTGCCGGAAGAAGCGAGAGCACACGCCAGCGTGGAATCCAGGCAATGTGGGACATCGTGAGCGTCCCATCGTCGGGACGCGCGCTGGGGTTGATACGAAAGCCAGAGCCGTACGTCTGACCGTTGGTGACCGTACACAGTAAAACATCGTGGCGGGTGGCGGCCCCATCGACATCACTACGGTCATCGCTTCCTTTGCGCGTCACCTCGATGATCGTGGCCTTCATGTTGCGCAGGATCACATCGATGAGCGCGCGTCCGTACAGCGCAAACCCGGTGTGTCCGGTCGCTTCTTTGAGTTCGTGAGTCCGTGTGACGACCTGCGCATCGACGCCGGTCGAGAAACTATTGACGAAGTAGGTATCGTTACAGAGTCCGAGATCGAAACTGCGTGGGGTACCCGTCCGTAGCACCTCAAAGGCTGCATCGATAGTAAGGGGCACTCCCGCCATACGACAACTATCGTTGCCTGACCCACAGGGGAGCAGAGCAAGCACCGGCCTCTCTTCATCGGCAATCTGCATAAGCCCGTTGACGATTTCGGCCGTCGTGCCGTCACCTCCAAACGCGACGACAACATCGTAGCCGTGTGCGTGGGCCGCAATCTCGGTAGCGTGGCCGGGAGCCTCAGTAAAGGCGACATCGTGGTCAAGCGTGGCACGTTGTGATGCGAGGGCCTCAAAGCGTGTCGCCGCCGCCCCGCTCGCTGCGACGGGGTTGACGATGAAGAGGTATCGGGAATGTGGCATGTAAGACAGCCCTTCTGCCGAAGCACATCAATAAACCGTATCAATACTCTGCCAGCGGTGCAGGCGCATGTTAGAATAAGACACCTGCGAATAGGAGCATTGTACATGGATGTCCGGCTATTGAACAGTACCCCATACCCCGAGCGTGCCATCGCAGCCGCTGCGCGCGTCTGCTATGCGCCGGTCGGTGCCGCAGAGCTTGTGGAGACGATGAGCGACGACGAGGTACGTCGAATCTTACGCATCATCATGACGAGTGGCCATCTCTCGGCGCTGGAACATGCCGTTTACACTTTCGCTATCGACGGGGTGTCGCGTGCGATGACTCACCAGCTCGTGCGCCATCGTATCGCTAGCTATAACCAGCAGTCGCAGCGCTACGTCGATTACCGCGAGGAGCCGACGTTCATCGTGCCGCCCCACATCGAGGCAGATACCGCGATGCACGAGGCATTTCTCGCTGCATGTGCCGAGGCGTTTCGTTCGTACCGCGCGCTTATCGAGGCAGGTGTGGCGGCCGAGGACGCGCGCTACCTTCTGCCCAATGCGATGGAGACAAAAATCGTCGTGACGATGAATATGCGCGAATTGTTGCACTTCTTCAGCCTACGAAGCTGCCGTCGCGCACAATGGGAGATTCGTGAGGTGAGCGATCGCATGCTCGAGCTCGTCGATTCGACGGCGCCGTATATCTTCATGGACGCCGGTGCAAGCTGTCGCCGTGGCCCCTGTCCTGAAGGCAAGATGGCTTGTGGTGAGCCGTTCGAGCGGATTACTCGTGAATAACGAGCACGCGGAGCCAACCTGTACCCATCTGGGGGGCCAAGCGGTCATCGAAGGCGTCATGATGCGCGGAAAATACAGCTGGGCCGTATCGGCACGTGACATACAGGGCACTATCCATTCACAGGAGCACGATCTTACGCCTGCCGAAGACCGACCGACATGGATGAAGTGGCCCGTTGTCCGCGGCTGTGTTGCTCTCGTCGATTCGCTCAAGCTGGGTACCAAGGCACTCACGATTAGCGCCGAGATGGCCAGCATGGAAGGCGGAGGCGACGGCACCGATGAGGCCGACGAGAGCATCGACACCGGCGTCGGCAGTACCGGTGGGGGAGAGCCGACTCTGGGGCGCGGCGAGACCGCGTTTGCGCTCGTTGCGGGCTTTGCGCTTGCTATCGGTATCTTCGTCGTCGCACCGACGCTGCTCACCAACCTCGTCGTCGGCCCCATCACGCGCGGCCAACTCCTCTGGAACGTCGTCTATGGCGCTATGAGTCTCGTGGCGTTCTTTTTGTATGTGTGGCTCATCGGGTTCATGCCCGACATGAAGCGTATCTTTGCCTACCACGGTGCCGAGCACAAGGTTATCAGTGCCGTCGAACACGGCGCGGAGCTGACCCCGGAAAACTGCATGAACTATCCGCGACTGCACGTACGATGCGGCACGTCATTTCTTTTGATGGTGGCGGTTATCTCTATCGTCGTATTCACGTTCGTGCCGATACGCGCAGCCGTTATGAGTCTTGGCATCGAGAATGCGGTACTGGTGACGCTCATCGTCATGGCTTCACGCATCCTCTTGTTGCCGCTCGTTGCGGGCCTTGCTTACGAGGTAACGGTCAAGTGGGCGGGGAAACGTCCCGATAACCCTCTCGTGAAGGTGATGCTGTGGCCGGGCGTACAGATGCAACGTCTTACCACCGCCGAGCCCACGATCGATATGGTTGAGGTCGCTATCGCCAGCACCAACCTCGTGCTCGAACGCGAAGCAGCACAACGACTCACCGGTATTTTGCCTACTCAACTTGATTACGATGCTCTGCGCGAGGAAAGAATCGCCTGAGCAATGTATCCATAAAATTCTGCAAGCGTAGCGTTTGCCTATGTTGAAGAAAGTGCGTTGGAATCGACAGAATGAAAGCAGGAAATGTGCTTGTGTCAAGGTAGCATAATTTGGTAGACTGAAAACGGTAGTCAACATAACGACACATGCGTTTTTTGCATGAAATGAGGGCAATATGAGCACAACTGAGAAAACCACACGGGGGGGGGGGGTCCCCACTTTCTGAACTAAACCCTTCCGATGCTCCTGCGCTTAAAGAAATCGTCAAAGAAGCGGTAAAGGAGGCCGTCGAAGAAGCTGGAGTCGAAACCGCAAGCAATCCGTCCACTGTCGTGGTGGTCAGCACTGACGACTCAGAAAGCACCGCCCCCAAAAGTCGCAAACGTCAAAACACTCTCATTGCAGCAATCATTGTGATGCTTCTTCTTTTGCTCGGTACTTTTGCGTGGGGAGCAATTCAGCGCGGTCTCAATCAGTTTGCCAACAACACTGTTCCCGCAGCGGTACTTATCGACGAGTTTGCGCGCAAAGATGAGCGGACTTGGGACAAGCTTGTACGTGTCGACAATCTTGGCATCACACCGTTTATTGCGCGCATTTCGGCCGCCGAGTTTATGCAGTTCATCTATGGTACCGAGTGGGCAGATGGACGCAACATCATCTCCGATATTACAACCTTCGCGCCGCTTATTCCGAGCGCTGAAGCTACGATGACGGCCACGCTTGAGGCACCCTTTGGGAGTGCAATCGATACCCAGACGGCCTGGTTTGCGGTGACCGATGACATGTGGTCGATACGCGGCCTCACCAACCTCACAAGCCTTGCTCAAGCTGCCCCTCTCAGAGGACACGACGCAGACGGCATGCCTTTTGCCGAATACTGGGACTGGACTCAGCCTCATGCAATGACGTATGCCCAGTGGACAGCAGCTCCTGTTTCGCAGCGTTCTAACAAGTGGGTCTTGGCCGATGACGGGTTCTTTTACTATACGAGTGTCATTCGTCCCGGTGATACAAACAACACGAGTTTGCCGCTGCTGACGACTATCTCGGCGCAGCCCGGTTTTGACCCCGTGCAAGGAGCTTTCTACTACGCTATCGATCTTCAGATGGAAGTCGTCTCACGCGATGATTTTAGTAGGATGCGCGATGGTGGCATGCCGTCCTTTGGCACCGATGGTGTGCCGTTGCGTGCGGCGAGCATCGAGGGTAAAGAGATACTCGATGCGATTAATTGGGACCCCACGCCGATAATCTTCGGCATGACCATTAATGACAACGATGTTCGCTCGATAACGATACCCTACAACACACTGGTTACTCTCAAGGTAGATGCCGGTGACGACCCCAACTTGACCTATCGATGGGAACAACGCATCAATGGCGTGTGGAGTCCGGCTTCAGGGACTAACAATGAGACTGAATATACTGTTAATACTGCGCGCCCGAACGCCTTTGAGTTTCAGGTCCTCGTGTCTAACTCTGGCGGCGCACCAGTCGAAGGCACCGACCATACCGCGGCGTCCGATATGATTACCGTTACGATTCCCGGTATTGGTGGGACTCCCATTACCATAGGTTCTCCGCGACGTATTCTTATCGATGGCGTTCCCTTCTGGCGCATCGCCTCAGACGGGCCCTATGACCTTATCGTTACGCAACATATCTATCGCACCGATCCTCACCTTGCTTTTACGGGAACCGATACCGGCCCGCGGTTTAATGCTACTACGACTAATGCCAATTTCTGGCTCGCAAACACGGGTACGGGCAGCGCACCGACCAACGTGTCCAATATGCAACAGGGTATGGATACGTGGTGGAATAACATGACACCGATGTTTTATCCCGATCTAAACGCCTTTGCCGTCCAAGCAAACTTTGGTAACGAAGACGGCATCATTACCGGTGTGGTTACCACGCGTAACTTCGGCATTGAGACCGATGTCAATCCTCTTAATGCTTTGAGTCCGGCCAATGTAAACTTTACGAGCTTCCCCCAGGCTCAGTCACGACCTTCAGGTGTATTTGCCGGCACTACTACCACCAGCACGACCGCCGGTACAGGTATCGTAGCGTTCTCGCTCTCCGGTACCGAGATATTGCGCTATTTCCCGAATACGGGCACAGCCAATATCACCTCGGATGCCCAGCTTGCCCCACGCGCTTATGGGGTAGCTGCCGGGGGCAATCATCAGACCGCCGAATCGACTACTACGCGTTTTTGGCATATGCGCTCGCGGGGTCAGACGAGCGGCTATTCGGGCTACGTGCTCAGCAGTGGTGATATACGCTGCTCGTGGGGTCAGCTCAGTGCTACCGGCGTGTGGGGCAACCCGGCTGGCAATTCCGTTACTCAGACAGACGTCGGCCTTCGTCCGGCCCTCTGGGTGCGTCGGTGACATTCAATTGTGACTGCAGCCTCTCTAGTTCGGCGCTAACATGACACGCCGCCCACACCAAGAGCCCCGCAACTTCGCGGGGTTCTTTCGCTTGCCACTCACGAGGCTTTTCCCGTCACCTGCCCGACAACTCTCCTCGACGCGCCAGTGACACATTCCTACAGCCACACGGCAGAAGAGTGTCCATTAGGTTACGACGGCCCTCATCCTGTTCCACAACATCTTGTGGTAGCGTACACTCGCATAACTCAACATATTGTGGTTTCGCACTCGTTGCGTCTAAACGCGCTCGACTACGCCAAACTACCACACGCTACACCGAGTTTTATCAAAAAAGGGCTGAAGGGAATATCATGACACGGACGTACGACACGAGTATTAACGAGCGGCTTGCCCCGAACGCGGTTACCGTTTTGGAGCGTCGTTACCTCAAGAAAGACGATGACGGCAACCCCACAGAAAAGCCGAGCGACATGTTCATTCGTGTGGCCGAAAACATTGCGAATGCCGAGAAAGTGTGGGGTGCAAGCGATGACGAAATCGCGGCGGTCGCCCAAGACTTCTTTGCGCTTATGGCCGATCTTGAGTTCCTGCCGAACTCTCCTACGCTTATGAATGCCGGGCGTGAGCTCCAACAGCTTAGCGCGTGTTTCGTGTTGCCGGTCGGCGACAGTATGGAAGAGATATTCGAGGCCGTGCGCAACACTGCGCTTATTCATAAGTCGGGCGGGGGCACCGGGTTTTCGTTCAGTCGGCTCCGTCCCGCCGGTGATACCGTGCGCTCGACACAGGGTGTCTCAAGCGGTCCCATTACGTTCATGAGCGTGTTCAATCAGGCGACCGAGGCCGTCAAACAGGGAGGGACGCGTCGTGGCGCAAACATGGGCGTGCTGCGTGTCGATCACCCCAGTATTATGGAGTTCATCACCTGTAAGGAAAACGGCGGTTTTGACAACTTCAACATCTCTGTTGCGTTGACCGAAGAGTTTATGGAGGCGGTCAAAGCCGGCGAGACATATAACCTCTACAATCCACGCAGCAAGGAGGTCGAAGGCGAGCTCGATGCGCGCGAAGTCTACGAGCTCATCGTTAATCTTGCGTGGGCGACCGGAGACCCCGGCATTCTCTTTCTCGACCGCATCAACGCCGGTAATCCGACGCCTCAGGTTGACGAGTTCGAGGCGACGAACCCCTGTGGTGAGCAGCCACTTTTACCGTACGAAGCGTGTAACCTCGGCTCGATCAATCTCTCGCGCATGCTTGAAGTGACCGATGAAGGCATGGATGTCGCGTGGGATAAGCTCAAACATGTCGTTCATCGCTCGATTCGTTTCCTCGATGACGTCATCGAAGTCAACAATTATCCGTTGCCCGAAATCGATAAGATGGCGCGTGCTAATCGTAAGGTCGGCCTCGGCGTGATGGCGTGGGCCGATATGCTTATCATGCTCGGTATCCCGTACAACAGCGATGAAGCCGTTGAGCTGGGTGCAAAGGTGATGAAGTTTATCGACGACGAGGCGAAGGCGGCCTCGCGCGAGCTCGCTAAAACACGCGGTGCGTTCCCTAATTTTGAAGGCTCGATCTACGACACCAAAGACGCCGAGCCGATTCGCAACGCGACCGTCACCACGATTGCACCGACCGGCACACTCTCAATCATTGCGGCGTGTTCAAGCGGTGTCGAACCGCTCTTTGCTATCAGCTACGTGCGTACCGTTATGGATAACGATCGTCTCATCGAGGTTAATCCTCTCTTCGAGAGCGTGGCCAAAGATCGAGACTTCTACACGCCTGAGCTCATGAGCATGATCGCCGATGCCGGAACGCTTCATGGGATTGAGGACGTGCCCGAAGATATTCAGAACGTTTTTGTAACGGCGCACGACATCGAGCCAATCTGGCACATCAAAATGCAGGCGGCGTTTCAGGACTACACCGACAACGCCGTGTCAAAGACCGTCAACTTTGAGGGCGATGCCACGCCCGAGGACGTGCGTCTCGTCTACGATCTCGCCTATGAACTGGGCGTTAAGGGTGTGACCATCTACCGCGATGGCTCTAAGGATATGCAGGTACTCACGACCGGTAAATCGGCGGGCAAGCAGGTGGTAGATGCCGCCACGCCAACGTCGGTCGCTGCGATGCCCGGTACGCTTGAGCCGCGCCCACGCGGTGCCGTGACGATGGGACGTACCGAGAAGGTGCCGACCGGCTGCGGCAATCTCTACATCACGGTGAACTGGGACGAGTACGGCATGTGTGAGGTCTTCAGCCAGATGGGTAAGAGCGGTGGCTGCGCATCCTCGATGTGTGAGGCACTTTCGCGCATGATATCGACGGGCTTGCGTGCCGGGGTTGACCCTGAGTCACTCATCAAGCAACTTCGCGGTATTCGCTGTCCGAGCCCGGCGTGGGTCGATGGGGGCGGCAAGGTGCTCTCATGTGCCGATGCGGTGGCCATTGCGATGGAGCATGCGGTAGAGTTCATTGCGACGGGAAGTGTGTCCAACGGCGTGACGAAGCACACCGATTCGCTCGATAATCTTAACGGTGCCTGCCCGGAGTGCGGCGGTGCCCTCGAACACGAGAGTGGCTGTGCGGTATGTCGAGCCTGCGGCTACAGTAAATGCGCGTAGGCACGCCCACATACGCGTGGATTGTGCCATAGCGACGATGACGGCGACGATGACGGTAAAGACGCTCGTGGTGGGCAGTGGGCCGGCCGGCTTTGCGGCGGCCTACTACGGCGCACCTGCCGGTGACGTTCTCATGATAGACGCCTTTACGCTTCCGCGCGACAAGAGCTGTGGCGGCATGATTCATCCGCTGGCGCTCGATATACTCAACGACATTGCGCCGTTCCCGACCGAGCTTTTGCTCGACCCGGCAGAGGTCTACTTCCGCTATAACGACTGGGACAAACAAAAGATTGTCGACACCGACCTTACCTTTCTCAACGTCGATCGTGCGCCGTTCGACGAGTGGCTCCTTGAACAACTTCCCGGAAATGTGCAGGTCATGGATGCTACTCGATATATCACCCACGAAGAGCGTGATGGTAAGCTCCAGGTGACGGCAGACCGTCGTGGCGAAGCAATCGAGATCACGTGCGATTATCTTGTTGGCGCCGACGGTACGCGCTCTACCGTGCGCAAGGCGCTGGGCGTTCCTGCGTTTGACCGCTACGTCACCTTGCAGGATTTCTGTGTGCGTGAAGGCGAGATCGCGCCAGCGTTCGACTGCTTTTGGTTTGAGGGCATCCCTGAGTTTGCCATCGGCTATATTATTCCAAAGTCGGAACGCGTACTCGTCGGACTCATCTACTATCCGGGTACGAAACAGGCGCACAAGCTACAGGACCGCGCGCTCGACATTCTGCGTGAACGCATTCCTCTGGGCGAGTCGCTCAAACGTGAGGCGTGGGTCGCGCTCAAGCATCGTTCAATCGACGATATCTGTCCCGGTAAAGGACGCGTGCTGCTGGCCGGTGAGGCCGGTGGCTATCTGTCGCCGACTTCGGGCGAGGGTATCAGCTGGGCGCTCGATACCGGTCGTGCGGCCGGACGTGCCATCGCACAGGACCGCCCCGAGACGCTTCTCGGCACCTATGTTGCCGACGTCGAGCATTTAAGGCGCGATATTGGTCGTCGCCTGCGTGCGTTCCCGGTCGTGAGCAGCCGGCTCGGCAAGACGATGATGGGCTATGTGCCACAACCCGTTATCAATAAGGCGACTTACCACTTATAGACGAACATGCTACACTAATCTATCATGGCCGCCTGTTGGAGAACACGAAACTGCGAAGCTGATATGCGTGATGCCTGTATGCACGCATTGACTGAATTCGACATGTGTCCGGCGAAGTGTTCGTTTGAGACGTGTGATAGGCCTACCTATGAGTTTACCAACGACCCCGAACTCGTTTTCGACGCGACGATCGATCGCAACCAAGCACTCAAACAAGGATGTCTGTGGTGCCGCTTCTTCTTGACGAATGCACCGCGACGTACCTCGGACCGTGCGTCTGAGTTTGGGAAGAAAGCAGTTGTTATCCGCGACGATGCCCCCGCCGCAGCCGACACGATTGACGACGTCTAACTCACGATGCTTGAAGCGTTCGCCGCCATCGATCCAGTTGCCTTTTCGCTCGGCCCCCTTACCGTGCACTGGTACGGCTTAGCATATCTCTTCGGTTTCGCATTCTGCGCTCTGTGTGCATACTACTTTGCGAAGCGATGGGGTCAGCAGTTGAGCCTCGACGACATGCTCACGATTATGCTCGCGGCTGTCATAGCGACGATTGTGGGAGGACGGCTCGGTTACTGTCTCTTCTATGGCGGCGGCTACTATTGGGCCAATCCGCTCAAGATATTTGCGCTCACCGACGGAGGAATGTCGTTTCATGGCAGCCTCATCGGACTTGTCATCGGCATGCTCATTGCGGCAAAACTTGTCAACGTCTCACCGTGGCTCCTCTTCGACCTCGGCAGTATCGGGGCGCCTCTCGCGCTTGGGATAGGGCGTATAACAAACTTTATCAATGGCGAGCTATGGGGGAGAACGACCGATGTCGCCTGGGGTGTCGTCTTTGTGGCGGCCGGCCCTCTTGCGCGCCACCCTTCCCAGCTTTATCAGGCCTTTCTCGAAGGTGTGGTCATCTTTGGCGTGATGCTGGTGCTTGCTCTGCGTACGCCGCCACCGCGCCGCGGTCTTTTGTTCGGGATGTTTCTTATCCTATACGGAGTAGCACGCATCTTCGCCGAGTTCTTTCGTGAGCCCGATGCGCAGATTGGTTATCTTGTCGGCGGCTGGCTTACGCTTGGCATGGTGTTGTCGATTCCGATGATCTTCGCGGGCGTCGCAGTGCTGTTGTATACTGGAACACGCCTAAAAACAACGATGAATGCAAAGGAGCAACGATGAGCACTGCCGATACCTCCGACACGTCGTCCCTGCGGGTGAAAACGGGCTTTCTCGACGAACTTACCGGCGGCGTCATCATGGACGTCGTGACTGCTGAACAAGCAAAGATTGCGCAAGATGCCGGAGCCGTTGCCGTTATGGCGCTTGAGCGTGTGCCGGCCGATATTCGTGCTGACGGCGGCGTTTCGCGCATGAGCGATCCGCAGATGGTTCGTGAGATTCTCGATGCGGTGACGATTCCCGTTATGGCGAAGGTGCGCATCGGACATTTTGTTGAAGCACAGATTATCCAAACGCTGGGAGTAGCGTGTGTCGATGAATCAGAGGTACTGACTCCCGCCGATGAAGAGCACCACATCGACAAGTGGGCGTTTGACGTGCCATTTGTATGTGGCTGTCGTGACCTCGGCGAAGCGCTGCGCCGCATCAATGAGGGCGCGGCGATGATACGCACGAAGGGGGAGCCCGGTACCGGCAACATCGTTGAGGCAGTCAGACACGTCCGTGCCGTGGCCGACGAGATAGCGTGGCTACAGAAAGCAGAGGCCGATGAGCTTGAGATGATCGCCGACTTCGAACGTGTGCCGCTTGCGCTTATCGAGTGGATTCGCGATAACCAAAAACTACCCGTTGCCAACTTCAGTGCAGGTGGTGTCGCTACGCCGGCCGATGCCGCGCTCATGATGCAGCTTGGCTGTGATGGCGTCTTCGTGGGAAGCGGTATCTTCAAGAGCGGGGATCCGACCAAACGCGCCCGTGCAATCGTCAAGGCGGTCGCTCACTACGATGAGCCGGACGTGCTCGCCGAAGTGTCGGCAGGGCTGGGCGAGGCGATGGTCGGCATCGATATCAACGAGATTCCCGAACACGAACTGATGTCTGAGCGTGGGTGGTAGCTTTATGGCCGGACACTCCAAATGGGCGACGACAAAACATCGCAAGGCAGCCCAAGACAAGAAACGTAGCGCACTCTTCAGCAAGTTGACGCGCAACATCTATGTAGCGGCAAAGAGTGGGGATGCGAATCCCGATAACAACGCAGCGCTTGCGACGGCTATCGCAAAAGCGAAGGCATCGAGTTTGCCAAAAGATAAGATAGATGCCGCGATTGCCAAGGCACACGGTACCGGTGCCGACGGCAAAGTGTGGGATGAAATCATCTACGAGGGGTACGGGCCCGACGGCGTTGCGCTCTACGTCGAGGCGCTGACCGACAATCGCAATCGCACCGTTGCCGATGTGCGCTCATCCTTCAGCAAGCACGGAGGCAACCTTGGCACGAGTGGCTCGGTCGCCTTTCAGTTTGAGCGCGAGGGCGATGACTTTGTGGCGAAGGCGCCATGGGCGGTCGAGATATCGACGGCAAAGAGGGTTATGCGACTCATCGAGGCACTCGAAGAGCTCGACGATGTGCAGGCCGTGTACCACACGATGGAGCTCAGCGATGACGTGCGTGCCGAACTCGAAGCCGACGACGAGTAAGAGAGGGCAATCGATGCAACCGATGCGCAGACAGGGGTCGATTCTGATAGCGGTCGCGCTTGCCGTGATGCTCGGCGTTGCTGCTATGGCAGCTACCGGCTGTCAGCACGCGTCGCGCACACTTGACTTTCGTGAGCTTTCTGAAGAGACGACCCCGACACCTCAGTACTTTTGGCCGCTGACCGGGCTCGAAGCTCCCGACAGTCTTATCATCAACCGTCGTCCTATCTCGGTCAAGATCGACAACGATCCCAACGCCTTTCCTCAGGAGGGTTTGATCGATGCCGACCTTGTCTATGAAATCGAAGCTGAGGGTGGCATCTCACGCTTTCACGCTATCTTTCAGTCGACGTTGCCCAATCAAGCCGGCCCGGTACGCTCGGCGCGCCTCAGCGACATTTGGGTTATTGGGCAGTGGGACTCGTATCTGATGTATAGCGGCGCAGCGATGCATGTCGAAAACGCGCTGAGTACGGCCGGGATTGAGCGCATCAACGAGAAGCGCGACGAGAGAATCTGGGAGCGCGTCAGCGATCGCTGGGCACCGCACAACCTGTTTGTGAAGCCGGTGAATGTGCCGACGACCGCCGCTGAATATAGCATCGAGACTTCGTGGACGCTGCGTGCTCTCGAGTTCGATGAGGCATCGTTTGAGGAGACTCCGACGGTGACGCGTATCGTGGCACCGATTGGGCCGGCGCAGGCGAGCGAGTGGCGATGGGATGAGATCGACCATACGTACTATCGTTGGCAGCGAGAGGTGGAACATGTCGATGCGGTGACGGATCGCCAGATAAACGCCGATAACGTTGTCGTGCTGTGGGCTAACATTGAAAACCTCGACGTGGGTGGTATGGTGAGCGTCTTTAAGAGTGGTGTACGTTTCGATGGCACATGGACGACGCTTGAGGATGGCTCACTCCACCTTGTTGACGAGGCGGGGCAGCTGCTGTTACTCAATCCCGGAAAGACGTGGTTTCAAATCGTCGGAATGTGGAGCGAGGTAACCGTCGAGCCACTTCCTCTTGACGAGCCTGTCGTTGTGGTACAATAGAACAAACGTTCTATTGTAACGAGGTGCGAATGGTCATCTTAGGTATAGATCCGGGGTTAAAGCACACCGGTTGGGCTATCGTAGAGGCATGCGGCAGCGTGTGTCAGGCGCGCGCGTATGGGTGTATCGACACCGTGGCGCGCGAATCGACCGCGACGCGTCTTGCGACAATCCACGATGCGCTGCGCGAGGTTATCGAGCGCTACGCCGTCCAAGAAGCGGCTATCGAGGACATCTATTTCGGCGCCAATGCACGCAGCGCGTTTGCGCTTGGTCAGGCGCGCGGCGCGGCGATTCTTGCCTGTGCCGACCTGCGCGAGGTCGCCGAGTATCCACCCGCTACAATCAAGTCAGCGATCGTCGGTGGTGGAAACGCCACAAAGGAGCAGGTCGGCTATATGGTGCAGATGGCGCTCGGTCTCGACCACGTGCCGACGCCCGATCACTGTAGTGACGCCTGCGCCGTCGCGCTCACGCACCTCTATATGCGTACGAAGAGCGAGCGCATCGGACGCGCTGAACGTAGGGCGTGCGCATGATTGGCTCGCTGAGCGGAGAGCTTGCTGCTATTACTGACGATGCGGTGCTTATCGAAGTCGGCGGTGTTGGCTATCGGGTAACGATGGGGCAGGTCCCGATTGCTGCCCTTGGTGGTGTCGGACAGACGGTGCGGATCCTCACGCATATGCAGGTGCGCGAGAACGAGGTCGCGCTCTACGGCTTCCACGATGCAGACGCACGTGATGCCTTTGTGGCGCTTCTTGACGTCTCCGGCGTGGGGCCGCGTATGGCACTCGCTATTCTCTCGCTCTATGATGCCGCGCAGCTCGCGCGCATTATCTCGGCCGATGACGTCGCGGCGCTTGCACAGGTCTCCGGTATCGGGAAAAAAACAGCACAGCGCATCATCATCGATCTCAAAGGCAAGCTCGGTTTTGTCGGAGACGGCGAAGGGGGAGCAGGCGTTGCCACGGTGCTCGGTGACGACGACGTTCACGCGGCGCTTGCGGCAATGGGCTTTACCACCGTCGAGATAGCTGCCGCACTCAAAGGGGTCGATACCGATGGCGAGACGACGACCGTTATCGCGGCGGCGTTGCGCAATCTCGGGGGTGCCCGCTCGTGACGGCGCGCTGGGAGGCTGAAGCGACGGTGGGCGCACGTCCCGACGATGATTACGCCGGCGAAGAGCGCTCGGACGGTGAGCGTGCGCGCCTCGTCGAGACCGACCTTGCCAGCGAAGACGAGGTGCTTGAGCCGACGTTGCGTCCGCAGACGCTCGCCGAATACATCGGCCAGACGCGCGTTAAAGACAATCTTTCGGTGCTGCTTACGGCGGCGAAGCAGCGTGGCGATGCCCTCGACCATCTGCTTTTTGCGGGGCCACCCGGCTTAGGGAAGACGACGCTCGCCGCCGTCGTCGCTAACGAGCTCGGCGCGCGTCTGCGCGTCACGAGCGGTCCGGCCATCGAGCGCTCCGGTGATCTTGCGGCGATTCTGACGAACCTTGAAGCGAACGACGTGTTGTTCATCGACGAAATACACCGGCTCAACCGTGTCGTGGAAGAAATTTTGTATCCGGCACTCGAAGAGTTCAAGCTCGATATCGTCATCGGCCAAGGTCCCGCAGCGCGCTCGATTCAACTTGAACTGCCGCGCTTTACGCTGGTCGGTGCGACGACACGTACCGGGCTTCTGAGTTCACCGTTGCGTGATCGTTTTGGCTTGGTCATGCGCCTTGACTACTACGCGCCTGAGGAGCTCGCCGAGATCGTAGGGCGAAGCGCCACCATTCTTGACATCGCGTGTGAAGAGGACGCGGCCGTCGAGATTGGGCGACGAAGCCGCGGGACGCCACGCCTCGCAAATCGGCTCCTCAAGCGTGTGCGCGACTACGCACAAGTTAACGGTCATGCGACGATTACCGAGGACATCGCTGCCGATGCGCTCGGCTTTTTCGAGGTGGACCACCTCGGCCTCGACTGGATGGACGTCAAGCTGCTAACGCTTTTGTGTGAGACCTTCGCCGGCAAACCGGTTGGGCTGACGACGTTGGCGAATGCGTGCGGCGAGGAGCCCGACACGCTCGAAGACGTCTACGAACCGTTTCTGTTGCAGCAAGGGCTTATCGTGCGGACACCGCGCGGACGCCAGGCTACCGAAGCGGCTTATATTCATCTTGGCTTGCATTGTGCAAAATAGTGTTATACTTTACGCGGAGTTGAAAAATTAGCTCCATGGTTTATGCGGCGCAAAGATGCGTCGTTGAGTGAGCCTCTTCGTAGAGGAGGCGGAAAGCAGGGTTGCATGGCAGAGGGTAAAGTGAAGTGGTTCAATCCGGACAAGGGCTACGGCTTTATCGAGCAAGACGGCGGGGAAGATCTCTTCGTTCACTTCTCGGAAATTCAGGTTGACGGCTTCAAAACACTCAATGAGGGCGAAGCGGTCGAGTTCGAGATCACCCAAGGACGTAACGGCAAGGATCAGGCGAGTAACGTTCGCAGGGTTGAAGGTTAATCGCCTACGCGATATACGACCAGTAAAGAAGGGGCCAGTGCGCCCCTTCTTTTTTGTTAGACTGTGCCTATGGACTCACTCGCCTTACATACCTGCTGCGCGCCGTGCTTGATTGAGCCGCTGCGCCTGCTACGCGAAGACTTCGACGCGATCACCGCGGTGTACTACAATCCGAATATCGAGCCACACGATGAATATGAACGGCGCCACGATGCGCTCGTGACGTATGCACGTTTGGTCGAGGTGCCGTACGTCGAGCTGCCCTACGAGAACGCAGCGTGGACTGCAACACTTGCCGAGGCCGGAGTATCGACGGCTCGCCTCGAGACGCCCGAACGATGCGAACACTGCTATCGCATGCGATTCGAGCGCGTGGCGAAGTGGGCCACTGTGCACGGCTTTACCCATTTTGCGACGACGCTCACCGTCAGCCCCTATCAGCAGCGCCGGGTCATCGAACAGGTGGCGCGTGAGATCTGCGCACGCTACGATCTCGTCTATGCCGGGCGCGACTTCAGCGAACATTTTGATGACGCTCAGCGCAGAGCGCGTGACCTAGGGCTGTATCGTCAGTCATACTGTGGTTGTGCGTCCGGCAAACAATCAAGGGAGACGTGATGACGACGATAATCGACGGCACTAAGACAGCGCAGACCGTACGAGGCGAAGTCGCCAAAGCGGTAGCGCAGTTCACGCAGGAGACGAGTGTTCGGCCGGGACTCGCCGTTGTGCTCGTGGGCGAGGATCCTGCCTCGCACAGCTACGTCTCTATGAAAGAGCGCGACTGTGACGAGGTCGGCATCGTGAGTTTCGATCATCGTCTGTCCGAGACGACCACACAAGACGAGCTGAACGCGCTCATCGATATGCTGAACGCAGATGACAAGGTGCACGGTATACTCGTGCAGATGCCGCTCCCGAACCATCTCGACGAAGAACAGATTATCGCACGCATCGCACCTGAGAAGGATGTCGACGGTTTTCACCCCTACAATATGGGCTGCCTCTTGCGTGGCGAGCCGGCTCCGCGCGCCTGTACACCGTGGGGCGTTATGCGCTTGCTCGACGAGTATGACATTGAGGTGGCCGGTACGCATGCCGTTGTTATCGGGCGCTCCAACATCGTCGGCAAGCCGCAGGCGCTCATGCTGTTGGAACGCAATGCGACGGTTACTATCTGTCATTCGCGTACACCTGATCTTCCGGCGGTCTGTCGTGAGGCCGACATTCTCGTGGCGGCCGTAGGGCGTCCGGCAATGGTCGATGCCTCGTACGTCAAAGAGGGCGCCGTCGTCATCGATGTGGGTATCAACCGTACCGAGGCAGGAACGCTCGTCGGCGACGTCGATTTTGCAGCCGTCGAGGCGCGCGCTTCCGCCATCACGCCGGTACCCGGTGGCGTTGGCCCGATGACACGCGCCATGCTGATGTCCAATACGTATGAGGCCTGCGCGACTGCACAGGGCTCCGCCTGAGTGTGTCACGCGGCATCTGCACGCATGCCTCTGCATTCCGCTATCTGCCGGGGCGCGACTATGCGGCGCACGACTGCGCGACCGCCGACTTCGACTACGACCTGCCCGACGAACGTATCGCACAGGAACCACTGAGCATACGCGATAGCTGTCGACTGCTCGTGCTCGACCGTGAGAGCGGGGATATCGAGCATCGCGTTTTTCGCGACATCATCGACTATCTTGACGAGGGCGACCTGCTCGTCGTCAATGAGACGCGCGTGTTGCCGGCGCGCTTGACGGCACACAAGCCGACGGGCGGTAAGGTCGAGGTCCTGTTGCTCGACGAATGTGCAGATGAGGGAGAGCCGGGCCGGTCGAGTCGGTCGGGCTGCTCGGGTCGGTGGAACTGCCTCGTGAAGCCGGGACGTTCGGCGCAGGTCGGCCAACGACTCGAGTTCGTCGACCCTTCGTCTGATAGCGCACGTGGGGGCGCCTGTGTGATGACGGGCGAGGTCGTCGCTGTGCGCGCGGGAGGTGTACGCGTTATCGAACTTGCGCTTACTCCCGAGTCAGACCGCAGTATCTACGAGGTCATTCGTGCCATCGGGCAGGTGCCGCTGCCGCCCTATATTACGCACGAGCTCGACGATGCTGAACTCTATCAGACGGTTTACGCCGACGATGAACACAGCGCAGCGGCACCGACGGCTGGCCTCCACTTCACGCCGGAACTCCTCGCACGTATCGAGGCAAAAGGTGTGCGTATTGCTAAGGTGCGCCTCGACGTGGGGCTCGACACCTTTCGTCCGGTCACCGTCGATAACCCGTGTGAGCACCACATCCATACCGAGTATATCTACGTCGGCGAAGAAACGGCCTCGTTCGTGAACGAGACACGCGCACACGGTGGACGCATAGTCGCCGTCGGCACCACGACGACGCGCGCCCTTGAGACGGCCTACCGGGCCGGTCGTCTGCTGCCTCTCAAGTCCTACGCCGGTACGAGCGGTCTCTTTATCGTGCCCGGTTACGAGTTCGGCATCGTCGATGCGCTCATTACCAACTTTCACGTACCGCGCTCCACGCTTATGATGATGGTCAGCGCGTTTGCGTCACGTGAGACAGTTATGCGCGCCTACGACGAAGCCCTCGCGCACGAGTATCGCTTTTTGAGCTTCGGCGACGCGATGTTGATACGGTAACCGATACCGTAGCGACGCATGAGACTGACGCGTTTATTATGGCTGACCAGCCCTTTTATGTGCGTCAGCGCTTGGGGGGGGGGGGGCAATTTTGTGGCTTTTTGTTGCGCAGGCATCACGCAGAGGGTATACTAGAGACAGCAACTTATGTGACATAACATGTTATCTTTGCGTGGCATCTGCGACGCACGAGCACGAAATGAGGGCTTACTATGGCTGTTGACAAAACCCTGCGGGGGGGGGGGGGTCCCCCTTTCTGGGGAAGAGCCCCCCCCTCTCGTGCCCCCACCGGGGCCGACCCCC
>WRKU01000003.1 GCA_009777935.1 Coriobacteriia bacterium | reverse complement strand
TGCACCGCTTCTAGGCGGTTTTCAAGGTCATAGGTGTGTGTACGCGTCTGACCATCGGAGTACTCCCGCACTCGATTTCCACGCGCATCATAAGAATAGGTCGTCTCACCATGTGCGCTGCTGGTTTCTTGCAAGAGGCGGTTAGCATCATCATAGACATAATCAATCACTTCGACGACTGCACCGGTCTCTTTGGTGACCGCTCTCATGAGTGTACTCATGCCCACTCACAGTTTGCATGTATGCCGTGACACCGGTTCATATACTCACTGCAAATCGTTATAAACTTATCGATCTCTTCTTGTGTGCTGAAGGCAGATTTAGGAATAATAATCCGCTTCTTAGGGTATCCATGCAAGATGCACAAAAATTTTTCTTCGTTGTCGATATTGCGCACTTTCTCCCAAGGAATTGGCTTCGATTGTTTCGGGTGTCTACGTTGTTTGGCTGCAAATAGTACAGATATCCCGTGTGCTGAAATTGTTAATTCGGTCGGAGACATCCAATCGCCATATATGATTTCGGATAAAGTTTTCCTCGTCTGCAGCCCAAGGAGTATGGGCGCTACAAGAAAGAGAGTTACAACCAAAAGAATTAAGCTCTCGATAAAATCGATTTTTTGGTTCAACAATCCGATGAGCCAAAGAGCTAATACTCCTATAAGATACCCCGAAATCACAATCGTTGGTATCTTTTTCCCTGCAACAAAAACGCGACTACGAGCCGAAAAATATTCATCAAGCTCTTCAGGGGTCAAAGAATAATAGAGTGTCATGTTCATTTTCCCTCTTGCCTCGTCATAGGTAAAGTGGGTGGTGTTACCACGGCCATCGGTCTGGCGCGTGAGATTGCTGACACTGTCGTAGGTGTCAACCACGATTATACTTCCTCTACGTTTTCTTCGAGTAAACACCAGAGATATTCTTTTTGCTCCTCAGATGCAAATGTTGATTCGGGGATAACGAGGTAATTGTAGTACTCGCCGTATTCGATAAAGAGTAGATGCTTATACCATTGATACGAAAGGATGTCTTTCCATGCAATATCGTGTATGTCTTCTGCGCCACGTTTAACTGAGATGCCATCATTTGACACTACTGCATCGATTGGCACTTGGTACCTGTCGAGAAAGCGCCCCTTTTGGCTTTGATAATCTATTGCTTTTTTCCAGAATGGACAGGTCGCTACTACTGCCATCATACATACAAAGACGATACTACCAAACCCTAGTCGGCCTTCTTGGAGATTGCGTCCTAGGGGGAAAACGTAAACATACATCGAAGTAACAATTACCATAAAAATTATAATCCCGAAGAATCTTAACCAGTATTTGCCAACATTGCCATAATGATCGTTTACATACGTATAGCGATAATGCCTCCAAACAAGATTGGAATCGTGCTTGTCAATCTCATAGCTAAGATGCATTTTGGTTGCTACCACCTAATCCATGCAAAAGGATTAATTTCTCCACTGACCATTCTTGTGAGTACGCTCATGCTTACGGTCTGAGCATACACTGTTGCTCCGTCCGCAAAACTATCTGCTCTAAGTATTTGGTGTAGCGTGGTGACGTAATCTTCATCGTATCGGCCAAGCCCAATTTGTACTCTATCCGCACCGTCAGCGGCAATAGGAGCCGTGATCAACGCCATAGGAGGTAGCGGTGCGGTAACTAATACCATGCTTATTACCATTATTCCACCCGCCATTCCTTGTCTGTCTTGATTTGTTGCCCCTCCTGATGCCACACGTGTTATCGTTGTTATAATATTACAAAACTTACTTCTCATCATGTTAATAGCATCCGCGATGCGATAGGGAGCCTGTGCCGGAGCGGGCGTTCCCGGCATAGGAAAGCCATTAAGGGGCTGTGGCCATTTTGGATTAAACGGAGCAGGAAACGGTGGTTGTCTGACCGGACACCTACCGGGAGCATGCCAGTTGTCGTGTCTCCAATTTCCATTCTTGTCGTAGTAGCACCGTCCACTAGGGTCCACGTAGTTGAGTGGGTCGTTGAGGGTATAGGTGAAGCGATTCTGTGAGAGGGGCTCGGTCAGTGTGCCCAGATAGGTGTCTTGAGTGACGAAGCGACCCGCGCCCATGTCAAGGTAGCGGGCGCGCAGATACTGCAAGCCAGTGGTGCGGTCTACCCTCTCGCCGTTGAAGGCATAGGGGTTAGTGGTAGTACCTGAGACAGTGGCAGCACCAAAGGTATCGTAGGTATAGCTTGCCTGTGCAAAACCTGCCATGTCGGTCATGTGAGCCACTGAGCCGCGTCCGTCAAAGGCATACATCTGGCGCACCGCTGAGGCGTTGGTACCTGCCTGTGAGGTATGGGCAAGCAATGCGCTGATGCCGTAGTCAGCGGCAGGGGTAGCGCTGCCATATGCATTCGTAAACTCGCTACTCAGGCTCAGGGCACCCTGTGCGCCTACAGAGGCACTTGAAGCTGCGGGAGGGCCAAGTATGCCGCTACCCGCATAGCTCTCTGCTCCCACATAGCTTGTGCCCGCACCGTACTCATAGATGTCTCGATACTGGCCGCGTGAGTCTATCTCAGCAAGCGTGCGTGTGTGAGTCACGTTAACGTCGTTGACGTAGGTCGTGAGCTCATAGTCAAGACGCGTAGCTGATGATACTCCTGCTGGAATAAAGACGCTGTCAGCAAGATTGTGCGCACGCTCTGCCTTACTGCTGTCATGCACTTCACTCTCAGTTCGCGGTTGGGTGTAGTAGCGTCTGGCGATATCATCCCAGTTAAGATAGAGCATGCGGCTAACATGAGCGCCATTGGCACAGATCTGAGAGACACCTTGGCCAAAGCCATACCAAAACTCTGAGATAAAGTATTCGAAGCGTGCAATAAAGTCTTGCCATCTATTCGCAATAAAAGAAGCACCGCCACGCACCTCATCACTGTCGGTGCCGTGAGTCCAGCTGTCGGTGATATCAGCGTTTCGCTGAGCGCTAAAGATACGGTTAGCATCCCCATCATAGAGAACAGCAAAGAGCAGCGTGCCGCCTACATGCACCGCTTCTAGGCGATTTTCAAGGTCATAGGTATACACACGCGTCTGACCCTCTGAGTACTCCCGCACCCGATTTCCGCGCGCATCATAAGAATAGATCGTCTCACCGTGCACACTGCTGGTTTCTTGTAAGAGGCGGTTAGCATCATCGTAGACATAATCAATCACTTCAACGACTGCACCGGTCTCTTTAATGCTCTGCCGCACACGATTTCCCGCCTCATCATAGGCGTAGTCAATCTCGCGCAGCAAAAAGCCCTCGAGCTCACTGACACTTGTCAGTTGAGCGCGCTCGTCATACCCAAAGGAGCGCTGTACTCTTTTGCCATCCTGGATGCTTGTCTCGCTTGTGATGCGCCCACTCAAATCGTGCGTGTAGCTAAACGATGATATCTCGCTGCCATCGCTGGCAAAATTAACGAGCTTCGTTGTGTTGCCTGCTGCGTCATATTCGAGTGTCGCTGAAGTGCCATTGGCGCGATTGACGCCAACCATGTTGTCAGCCTTATCATAACGATACGTCGTAGCGCCGCCTTCGCGATCAATGACCGTTGTCAGGCGAGAGAGCATGTCATAGAGGTAGTAGACGCTCGTCTCGTCTGGGTAGGTAAGCGAGCTGACGTTACCAAAAACATCATAAGAGTAGCTAACTGCCTCCCCTTCTTCGGTGATAACACGCTCAATACGCCCGGCACTATCATATTCGTAGCTTGTCGTGCCGTGTGCATCTTGCATCGAGATGCGTCTGCCCGCTGCATCAAAGGCGTAGAGTGCTCCGGAATCATCAGCCGCACTGCGCATCGTCAGCTCATCGAGCTTATTGTAGTCATAGGTGATCTGAGAGCCATCTGCGTATGTCGTGCGTGAGAGATTGCCCTCGCGGTTATACGAAAAGCGCTGAGTGGCACCTTCTGCATCGGTCATTGACGTGCGCCTGCTTGCTTCATCATAGGTGAAGTGGGTGGTGTTACCACGGCCATCGGTCTGGCGCGTGATGTTACCGACGCTGTCATACATATACGTCGTCTCGATGTCTCCTTCACTCACGCCACTCAAGCGCCCCAACGCATCATAGGTAAAGTCGCGCTCACGTCCGGTTTCATCTTGCATCGAGGTGATGTTGCCAACACTGTCATAGACAAAGCTCTGCTCACCGGCGCGCTCATTTCTCATACGTGTAAGCTGACCGCGCACGTCATATTCGAAGCTGCGCGCATGTCCCAAAGCATTAGTGGTAGTGCTCAGGCGACCTACCGCATCATAGGTGTGCGCTTTAACGGCCCCCAGCGCATTAGTCTCGCGGATAAGGTTGTTTTCTTCGTCGTAGTCAAAAGTTGTGGCGCGCCCACCGTTTTGGGTGCTGCGCACGACGTTTCCTGCCCTGTCATAGCTCATGTGTGTCGTAAGTCCTGTTGGCGTGATACGTTGCACGACGCGATCAAGCGCATCATAGATAAAGGTCGTGCGTGCCCCAAGAGCAGAGAGCGTGCTCGCTACATTGCCATGCGTATCATAGCGTATCTCTTCGCGCGCACCTTCTGGATTGGTGTGTGAAGTAAGGCGTCTCATCGTATCATAGGTGTAGGCGCTCACACGCCCCGACTGGTCAACTTCACGCACGACATCGCCGCGTGTGTCATAGATATATTCTCTACTCATCTTTCCTGGCGCGGTCGTTTTTTCGATGCGTCCGAGTTTGTCATACGTATACGTATAGCGCCCCTTATTAGGGAGCGTGCGCGAGGTAAGACGATCTTTCGCATCGTAGGTATAGTGCGTCTCAAACTCAAGTGCGTCAATCTCGCGCACCACATTGCCACCAGCGTCGCGCTCGTAGTGCGTGCTTGCCCCATTCGGTGCCAGAGCATGCACCAGATTACCGATTTCATCGTACGTAAATTCAGTAACCTCGCCGAGCTCATCTCGATACTTGATAGCATTGCCAAGACTGTCATAGAGAACCTCTTGGACACCTCCGTCAGGAGCAGTGTGCGAGATGAGGCGAGAGAGTACGTCATAGCTCACTTCAGTGACTTCACCGCGTCTGTCAGCTCTGCGCACGACGTTTCCTGCCTCATCATACTCAGCTACGCTGCGCCTTCCCAACTGGTCAATGTGAGCTATCACATTGCCGACCTCATCATACTCAAAGCTCTCAGTACTTCCGAGCGGATCAACGGTCTTTGTGATGCGTCCGAGCTCATCATAGAGATGTTCCCATGTGCGGTATACCTCATCTTTCACTGACGTGAGATTGCCGAGCGCATCATAGATGTAGTCTGTGCGTGTGCCGTCAGCACGTGTGGTGCGGACAAGGTTGTCGGCCAGATCATAGTCATAGCGTGTGGTATTGCCATCAAAGCCGGTGACAGATACGATATTGCGCGCACGGTCATATCCATATGTCTCGCTGCGCCCAAGCGCATCAGTGACGCGCTCAACATCTCCGGCCGCATTGTAAGTGTAGTGACTCTCTTCTCCTACGTTATTTGAGGTGTGTACGATGCGATCTTGCGCGTCATATTCGTATTCTGTCACAAGCCCTTGTGCGCTCTTTTGGCGCACTAGGCGCCCAAGCTTGTCGTATTCGCTCTCATACTCTGCCCCACTAGCGAGCGTAGTTTTCGTCTGATCTCCGGCGGCACTGTACTCAAAAGAGGTGATGTTTCCCTGATCATCCACGATGCCTGCAAGCAGGCGAAGCGGGTTATAGATGTAGGTGGTGGTAGCACCGAAGGGATCTGTGGTGCGCTCGACAAGCTCGCCTAAGGTGTAGTCAAAGGTGTGAGCAGCACCATAGGAGTTAGTTTCTTGAATGGTGTGGCCAAGAGCGTCATAGGCAAACTCGCGTGCCGCTCCGCGCCCGTCAATGTGTGCAGTGATGTTTCCTGACTTATCATAGATAACTTCAGTCTTGTTGCCAAGCGCGTCGATAACTTCAGTTGCACGCCCAGCTGCGTCATAAACTACGCGTGTTTCAGCTCCAAGCGCATCGATTGTGCTGACAAGCCTTCCTGCCCCGTCATAGAGGTATTCGCTCCTAGCACCGAGTGGGTCAATAGTTGCTATGAGCTGCCCTACTACGTCATACTCAAAGCTGGTGACCCGACTCGCACTGTCTGAGATAGTCGTGAGGTTATCTACCTCGTCATAGTGGTAGGTCACTTCAAGACCGTCAGGTTCTGTGACTTTGACAAGGCGGCGACGGGTATCATATTCAAACGTGGTAACGGCGCCAAGGCTGTCGGTTTGACGCAGCGGCAAGCCGACCTCATCGTATTCGAAGGTGGTAATAGCACCATACTCGTTAGTAATGGACGTTATTTGGTTGGTGCGAAGATCATAGGTGTAGGTTGTGGTAGCTTTGCGCGCATCGGTTTCGGTAAGCATATTGCCAAGCTCATCGAAGGTGCGCACAATACGCGCGCCATTGGGAAGAGTCTCGGCCACAATATTTCCTTGCGTATCATATTCAAAATGGGTGGTATTGCCATCCCCATCACTCTCAGATATCTTGCGACTTAATGTGTCATAGGTCATGTTCAGGCGCGTGCCGGCACCATCATGTGCGCTCAGCATATTGCCAAAAGCATCGTAGGTAAAGCTCATCGCTTCGCCGCGCCCATCAACTGAAGAGGTGACTTCTCCTGCCGGCCCAAAGATGTATTCGGTGCGGTTGCCCTCACCGTCTTCTCGCGCAATCTCCCCGCCACTTAGATCATAGTAGATACGCTCGGTGTTACCCAAAGCATCGGTGATGGCGGTTATTTGTTGGGTGGTATCAAAGTGTTGGGTGGTGGTATTACCAAGGGCGTCAGTGATGGTGACAGGTGTTTTGTTAAGACCACTGTAGGTAAAGGTCGTGCTCGCGCCAAGCGCATCGATCTCACGAGTGATACGGTGGTGCTCGTCATAGGTGTAAGCACGTTCAAGCACTCCTTGACGCCACACTTCAGTAAGATTACGGCTCGTGTCATAGATATATTCGGTGACGTGTCCATCAAAATCTATCTCGCGCACGATTTGTGCGTGTTCGTTGTATTCAAAGATTGAAGTAAGCCCATCAAAGCGGCTCTCATGCGTGATGTTTCCCTTATCGTCATAGAGATAGCGCGTGGTATTTCCCGCGCGGTCGGTCGATGAGATGCGCAGGTTATCTTCATATTCATGCGTCTCGGTGCTACCGTCTGGAAAACGAACTTCGCGTGTGCGGTATTGCTCGTCATAAAGATAGACCGTTTTGTTGCCGGCTGCGTCAACAGTGGTGGTCTTGCCGGGCGCGTACTCGAGGGTGGACTGACCGCCGTTAGGGTCGATCTGAGCAGTAACGCGACCCTCATCATCGTAGGTGTTAACAATCTGCGTATCCCCATTCGGATCGACTAACGAGATGAGGCGGTGAGCCGTATCGTAGTCATAGCGCGTCTGGTTTCCCAGCGCATCGATGTAAGATATAAGCTCGCCAACAGAATTATAGGTGTAGCGAAGTGTGCCGCCGTTTGGGAGCGTGATACGCTCAATCTTGCCATCTGCACGTGTGATGATCTGATAGCGAAGTCCGGTAGGTGAGGTGATTGACGTCAGATTTGAGTTAGCGTCATAGGCAAGCGTGGTTGTCTCTCCACGCACATTTCGCACAGAGGTAAGCGTGCCGGTCGGACTAAAGCGCTTTACCGTGCCGCTTCCATCAGCTATCTCGTACTCATAGACCGTATAAGGGGTGGTGCGCACGACCGCCTGATAGTTGTTATACCACGCATCGCCCACGACATTATGTCCGATAGTGTCAGTGTGATTTCTCGTTGCCACGGCAATGGGTGTGAGCACTAAGGGATACCCCTCCGGTGCTCGGTAGGTAGTATCATCGAGATATTCAAACTCAACGAGGGAGCCATCCCCTCTCATGTAGGAGATGTTGTTGTTAGCGCGACGCGAGATTGCTTCTGCGTACTCAAACTCCCAACCACGCCCAAAGACCGAGTTATAGCGACTGCGCTTTGAGTTGTAGGTACGCGTGATGCTAAAGGGCTCGCTGTCACCAAACTCTGCGTCCACCGTTTCCATAAAGAAGTTGCCGGTATTTAAGTTAATAGGGTCAAAGCCAAACTCACAGTGAAGCCCTCTGCCCATCAGAAGCGAGTCAATATAGCGCTTGTCAGCATCACTTAAGGGAGCCGGATTGTAGGGGTTGTTTGCATTTTGCCCAGGATTTCTGATAAAAAGCGTGTTGCCTTCAACCATCAACATATCACGAATGCGATTATCAAAGGCGATTTGACTTATCGGAATGCCGTAGTGGTTCGCAATCTTTGGCAGAGTGTCAAACTGCTTTACCTGATATATCGCAAAGCGCTCACTAGCTCGCTCAGCCCCCCAGCTTGTCCCATCAAGCGTGGGGCGCGCATGAAAGCGATAGAGTTCATTGAAGGTGGGGTTAGTGAAAGGAAGAGCTGCCTGCCAGTTGCCGAATTTGTCACGATATCTCGTGGTGCCTGTCGGAAAAGAAGTCTCAAAGGCAGAGGAGTTAGGAAAGCGCAGCGTATAGCTTGCCGCAGAAAGGCCTGAGTAGTTTTTGCTTGCATCACTGAGCCGGTAGGCCACCAAAGAGCCAGGCGTTGCAATACCGTCCACAGAGATTGCGCGCACGTTAAGGCGTCCGGTTACGGTAGATAGGACAAAGGGACGAAGGGTAAGGGTGGTATTATCAAGCGGATAGTCTACCGCTACCGGATCAGGCACAATCCAGTTAACGATAACGTGAGGTGCCATATCGGTAGTAAAACCACCTTGTCCTGGCTTGGCAGCGGCTGAATACGCCGTAAAAAAGGCACCTCCGGTACTCATCTCGTCAGTCGCCATAACCATGATTCCAAAGTTAGGCGTAAGGTTATGCATCCAGTTGTTGATGGCATCTCGAATATCGAAGTATTTGTAGCCGTTTCCTGAAGGAAGTATGGCGCCAGGACCGGTGATGGTGGCGTTCATATTGACGGCATTGTTAAATACGACAGACTCCACATTCCAGTCCGTATCCGGTGCTACACTCATAAACTGCGTATTACCATCCCAGTGTCCATACTGATACATGCGCAGATACGCGCTTTCGATGCGCGCTTCGTGTGCAGGAATGGTGCTATAAGCCGCATGAGGGATGGCCACCATCATGCGAGAGCGCCCAAAGGTAACTCCAGGCACTCCAATGACGGTGGAATTAGTGTGTCCGATATACCCATACCCTTGATCCGAATAGCGCCCTGGCGGAGCCTCAATTAATACCGCTGAGACGACAGGACCTACTGTCACGGTCGGGTCAATAAAGACTGGGAAGGTGCGGGCAGGATCTTGTAGCCACTCATTATCAGCGGTGACGGTGAGCACGTATTCTGCGCCACGTGCTTCAAGCGTGAGCGTAATATCTGCGCTTGATATCGCGTTAGAGTCGGTCATGTGAGGCGCGCTTAAGACAAAGATAGGTTCAGCACCATCGCCCTCAGCATCTTCGTCATCGCTTGCGGTACTGTCATAGATGCGCACGGTGTTATCGTGCAGCTTGGCGCGCGCGCCCTTGTCAAGGGTGAGACGATACTCAAAGACATTGCGGGAGGTGGCGTAGTTTAAGATGATGTCTTCTTTAACATAGGTTTCACGTACCGTGTATTGCACATCGATACCCTCATAGATTTCGTTGAAGAGCACCGCGTTTTCATGTGCAACCGCACGCGAATAATCCCCGCCAAGAGGGCTGAGTGCTATTTTTATGCCATCCTTTTCGTAGGTGACAGGGTGGCGCTCATCGATTGCAAGCGGAATCTTGACGCTATAGCTGTTAGCAGCATTTTCAAGATATGCCGCGCCAAAAAGAGGATCTATCTCTTCGAGTGTGTTATCAATTATGTGCTCGTTACCGTGCGCATCACGATACGTGTTAGGAGTGTCAGAAAAAACCGATTGAAAGCGATTGGGGCCGGTGCGATAGACCTTTTCAAACTCATGTACTTCGACCGGCTCACCATACAGAGCCGTGGAAGGATCTTCGCTCTCATCGGCTATTGGTGCGCGGAGCTCACGCGTACGCTCGGGGCGATTGCGCTCGGGAGGAGTGAGGGTGCGTGGGTGCTCAAAGCGGGTATCTTGCAAGAGACCGAGACCGGTCTCAATGAGGGCAAAGGCTTGGGCGGGGATGGTGGAGAAGAGAAGGGTCAGTACGAGAAAGAGTGCTATGCGCGAGGTGTGGCGCTGAGTCATGGCGTAACTTCTTCAAACAGCGCAACGCAAAAAAGTGCCACGTAAAGGCGGGATTCTTTCAGAAAAACTGGTGCCCTCGCCATGCAGTACCCATTCTCTGCTTACCACACTACAATCGCCACCAAATTGTAACATACTTTTGTTACTTGAGACGCGGAGCCGGGAAAAATTAAGTTTTGCTAAGGCTCGACAAAAAATGAGAGTAACAAATGCAGAAAGGCAACATCTCCCGTATCGTTAGATTTTAGTGTATACTGGTGTCCGTGAACAAAGGCGTTCACTGGACGGCGTATTGGTGCCGTGCGGTGGGCGTTTTTTCATGGAGAAAGGTAGACAGTACAGGTGCAACGCGAAGGTGACATACGAATACCGGCCGGATGTTCTGTTTCCGGCATCATCGATAAGACCGGTGCTCGTATGAATGGCGAGGCCATCATCGAATCTATCGCCGTCATGCATGATCGCTCTAACGGCCTGGGCGGCGGGTTTGCGGCATACGGTATCTATCCCGATTATCGCGACTACTACGCTCTGCACATCTTCTATGAGTCAACGCTCGCTAAGCGCGCCTGCGAGGAGTTCTTGGAGCGCCACTTCGACATCGTCGAGTGCTCAAACATTCCCACACATAAAGTCAAAGAGATAGCCGACGAGCCGCTTATCTGGCGTTACTTCGTGGCTCCCTCGACGGCCAAGTTGACCGAAGGTGACCTCGATGAACGCGAGTTTGTCGTACAGTGCGTATTTCGCATCAACGCCACCATCGACGGCGCGTACGTGTTTTCGAGCGGCAAGAACATGGGTGTGTTCAAGGCGGTCGGCTTTCCTGAGGATGTCGGACGCTTCTACCGCCTCGAAGAGTACGAGGGCTGGTGCTTTATCGCGCACGGGCGTTACCCAACGAACACTCCCGGCTGGTGGGGCGGCGCGCACCCCTTCGCTCTGCTCGATTGGGCGGTCGCGCACAATGGCGAGATTTCATCGTACGATGCCAACCGGCGCGCCATCGAGCAGTACGGCTATACCTGTGCGCTCCAGACCGACACCGAGGTCATCACCTATATCATCGATTACCTTCATCGTAAAAAAGAGCTCACACTCGATGAAATCGCCGCCGTTATCGCCGCCCCGTTCTGGCAGACGATAGATGCCATGCCGCCCGAGGAAAAAGCGTGGCACGAGTACCTGCGTGTTCAGTTCGCAGCCCAGCTTATCACCGGCCCATTCTCAATAATTGTGGGCTTTGAGAACGGCATGATGGCACTTAACGACCGCCTCAAACTGCGCAGTATGGTCGTCGGCGAAAAGGACGAGAGAGTCTATGTGGCGAGCGAAGAAGCAGCCATCCGCATCATCGAACCGAACCTCGACACGGTATGGGCACCCGAAGGCGGCGAGCCGGTCATCGTACGCCTCAACAAAAGCACATCGAGGGGCGAGTCGTAATGGCGCCACACTGGGACAAACGTACCATCGATGAAATCCATCGCCAGGCTGAGACCGGCGGAGTGTTGCTCTCGAGCATGGGCAGTCCGGCCGACTATCCCGTGTACTTCGACAAGCTTTTGCTCAACGCTTCGCAGGTTACCAACCCCTCTATCGACCCTCTGCGTGAGCCGATGGAAACGAAGGTTTTCCTCGGTGCAAAACCGCACGTCATCGAGCGCGATGCCACCGGCAGACTCATCGACAACCTTCCGCCTCAGCTCGCACTGTCTATGCCGATGATGTTCTCGGCGATGAGCTATGGCTCGATAAGTTACAACGCACACGAGAGCTTAGCGCGTGCAGCCGAAGAGCTCGGCATTTTCTACAACACTGGTGAAGGCGGGCTGCACGAAGATCTGTACCGCTACGGTGCCAACACGATTGTGCAGGTCGCTTCGGGGCGCTTCGGGGTCCACCCTGAGTATCTTAACGGCGGGGCCGCCGTCGAGATCAAAATGGGCCAAGGCGCAAAGCCGGGTATTGGCGGGCATCTGCCGGGCGCAAAAATCGACGATGCCATCTCTCGTACGCGCATGATACCGCAAGGAAATGATGCTATCTCGCCCGCACCACACCACGACATCTACTCGATTGAGGATCTGTGGCAACTCGTCCACTCGCTCAAGGAAGCGACCGACTACCGTATGCCGATCATCGTTAAGATTGCGGCCGTTCATAACGTCGCCGCCATCGCAAGTGGTGTTGCGCGAAGCGGTGCCGACGTTATCGCTATTGATGGTTTTCGCGGAGGCACCGGTGCGGCACCAACACGCCTGCGTGATCATGTTGGCATCCCGATTGAGCTCGCCCTTGCCGCAACCGATCAAAGACTGCGAGACGAAGGAATTCGAGACAAGATATCGGTCGTTGTCGGTGGCAGCATCCGCTCAAGCGCCGATGTCGTCAAAGCCGTGGCGCTGGGTGCCGATGCCGTCTACCTAGGAACCGCAGCACTTCTCGCGTTGGGCTGCCATCTGTGTCGCAACTGCCACACCGGGAAGTGTAACCGAGGTATCGCAACGCAGGATTCTAAGCTCGTCGAGCGACTCGACCCCGATATTGGCACGCAACGACTCGTCAACCTATTGACTGCATGGCAACATGAAATCAAGGAAATGATGGGTGGCATGGGCATTAACGCTATCGAGAGCCTCAAGGGCAATCGCCTCATGCTGCGCGGCGTAGGCCTCAATGACAGAGAACTCACGATACTGGGGGTCAAGCATGCCGGCGAGTAAGCAGATATCAGCGCGCGCCATGTACTTTAAGGAGCTTAACGAGCAGATTAAAGCCACCTCCGGCGACCTTTCGATAGACGACTGTTGCGGACAGCGGTTCATCGCAAGCAAACGCAAAGAGGGTACCGTCACCATCACCGGCACACCGGGTAATGCTCTGGGTGCCTACCTTGATGGCGGCGTTATCGAGGTTCATGGCAACGTGCAGGATGCCGTTGGTGACACGATGAACGACGGTCAAATCATCGTACATGGTAATGCGGGCGATGCGCTCGGCTACGCCATGCGAGGTGGTAAGATATTCGTACGTGGTAACACAGGATACCGGACAGGTATTCACATGAAGGAGTATCAGGATAAGCAGCCCGCCATCGTCGTTGGCGGCAAAGTGGGGAGTTTTCCGGGGGAATATCTTGCCGGAGGACGTATCGTGATACTCGGCATCGGGATTGAGGGGGTTCCCCTCGGCGACTTTGCGGGAACGGGCATGCATGGGGGTAAAATTCTCATACGTACCGATAAAGAACCGACCAACCTGCCCGCACAGGTCACGGTAGCCACCGCTACCGGCGATGATTTGCACGAGATTGCGCCCCTCGTTGCAGAGTTTGCCTGCTCCTTTGATTACGATGCAAAGACGCTTATGGCCGAAAGGTTCTACGTGCTCAAACCCAACGCGAAGAACCCTTATAAACAACTGTACACGGCTAACTAGGGAGCAGAGATATGTGCGGAATCATCGGATATGTCGGCGATAGGAACGCCGTTCCTATCATCGTTGAGGGTCTGAAAAAGCTCGAATATCGCGGATACGATTCGGCCGGTATAGCCGTATATGGTGCAGACAGCTTCGACATCGTGAAGTGCAAGGGCCGCCTGTCTGAGCTCGAAAAACAGCTGGCGGGGCATTCTCTGGCGAGCCATATGGGTATCGGGCATACGCGCTGGGCAACCCACGGGGAGCCATCTGACGTTAACTCGCACCCTCATGTCGGAAGCCAGAACAAGATCGTTGTGGTACACAACGGTATCATCGAGAACTACCAGCAGCTTAAGGAGCGTCTCGAGCATCGGGGCATCGAGTTCGCCTCACAGACCGATAGCGAGGTTATCGCGCAACTCGCCGAGTATTACTATAACGGCGATTTGCTCGATACCGTTATCCATCTCTCGACCGCTCTGGAGGGCTCGTATGCCTGCGGCATCATGTGCCTCGACGAACCCGATACCCTCATCGCGTTTCGTAAAGACAATCCGCTCATCATCGGCGTCTCTGAGCACGGGCAGTTCATCGCATCCGATGTGCCGGCCGTGCTTACCGATACCGACAAAGTCTACTACCTTGACGACAAAGAGATTGCGATGCTGCGCAAGGATTCCGTACAGTTCTTCAATCTCGACAAGGAGCCGATTGAGAAGACGCTCGAGACGATTACCTGGAGCTTTGACAGCGCGGAAAAGGGTGGCTACCCGCACTTCATGCTCAAAGAGATTATGGAACAGCCAAAGGTCGTGCGCGATACTGTTCAGTCCTTTGCCGATGATGGGGAGAATGCGCGCATCATCGAGAAGCTCGATATCGCAAACTTCGATAAGGTCGTCATCGCAGGGTGTGGCTCGGCCTATAACGCCGGCGTCGTGGCAAAATACGTGTTTGAGCAGCTGTGCCGTATGTCGGTTGAGGTGGAGCTTGCCAGTGAATTTCGCTACAAAGACGCCATCGTCGATGAAAAAACGCTCGTCATACTGATTAGTCAATCGGGCGAGACGGCTGACACCATCGCCGCACTGCGCGAAGCGAAGTCTAAGGGGGCCGCCACACTGGCTATCGTAAACGTCGTCGGGAGCACCATCGCAAAAGAGGTGGATTTCTGTCTCTACACGATAGCCGGCCCCGAGATTGCCGTGGCAACAACGAAGGCATTCTCAGCCCAGCTTATCGTACTCTACCTGCTAGCCCTCGAGCTCGCCACAAAGCGCGAAAACGTCACAGACGAAGTACGCCAGAGTCTACGTGACGATATCGCCGCATTACCCGACAAGATAGCAGAAATACTGGAACATATCGGCGCAATCCAGAAATATGCGTCGGAATCGGTCGGCTCTAAGAGCATCTTCTTCATCGGTCGCAATATCGACTACGCCATCGCACTGGAGGGTTCGCTCAAGCTCAAAGAGATATCGTACATCCACTCCGAGGCGTACGCCGGCGGCGAGCTCAAACACGGTACGATGGCATTAATCGAAGAAGATACGCTCGTCGTCACGATTGCAAACTGCGCCTCGCTCTATCGCAAGATTATGAGCAACGCCGAGCAGGTTATCAGCCGAGGTGCCAAGGTACTCCTTATCAGCAACAACCCTGAAGCGAAGAAGAGCGTAGGAGAATTCGGTGACGGCTCCTCTGAACCCGACGACAGGCTCTCGCTCATTTCCTTGCCAGAGATAAACGAGTTGTTCTCGCCGTCGCTCTCGATTATCGCTCTGCAACTCTTTAGTTACTACGTCGCTGCCAATAAAGGTCTCGACATAGATAAACCGCGTAATCTTGCAAAAAGCGTCACGGTAGAATAGAACGTAGGGATATGAGGAGGTCACACTATGAACACAACGGCACATGAGGTTCTGGGGTTTGTCCAAGAAAACGACATCAAGTTCGTACGGTTGGGATTCTGCGATATCTTGGGACAGCAGAAAAATATTTCGATTATGGCCGACGAGTTACCGTTCGCCTTTGCGTATGGCGTCTCGTTCGACGCACACGCGATTAAGGGTTTTCGTGATGTCACCCGCTCGGATCTGCTGCTCTTCCCTGACCCGGCGACGCTGACGGTACTGCCGTGGCGCCCCGGTCCCGGCCGCGTTGCGCGTTTTTACTGCGACATTAAAAATCCCGACGGCTCAGCGTTTTCGCACGATGGACGCATTCTTCTCAAACGTGCCATCGAACAGGTCGAGAGCAAAGGATATCTATGTAAGATTGGTTCCGAGTGCGAGTTCTATCTCTTCCGAACCGACGAGAATGGTGAGGTGACGAACGCGACGCTTGATCGCGGTGGCTACCTCGATATCTCGCCGCTCGATCGTGGCGAAGACATGCGCCGCGAGATATGCCTGACGCTTGAGGAGATGGGGCTCCGGCCAAAGACCTCGCACCACGAGCAGGGACCGGGACAGAATGAGATCGTCTTTGCTTCAAACGATCCACTTACCTGCGCCGACAATCTGCAGACCTTTAAGTCGGTCGTCAGAGCGATTGCCATGCGCAACGGGCTCTTTGCTTCCTTCATGCCTAAACCTCTTCCCAATACCGCCGGAAGTGGTCTACATATCAACCTTTCATTGGCGCAAAACGGCACCAATATCTTCCAAGACATCGGCGAAGGTCGCTCGAAGGTCGCTGAGAGCTTTATCGCCGGCGTGCTCGATAAAGCACGCGAGATGACACTCTTCTTAAATCCGCTCGCTAACTCATATGACCGCTTCGGTGAGTTTGAGGCACCACGATACGTATCGTGGTCACACCACAACCGCTCACAGTTGTTGAGGATTCCGGCTGCCATCGAAGAAAAATCCCGTATGGAGCTACGCTCGCCAGATCCGGCGACCAACCCCTATCTGGCGTTTGCGCTCGTCATCGCGGCAGGCTTGCGCGGTATCGAGCAGGATATGACGCTACCGGCTGCCTGCGACCACGACCTCTATACCGCCGATGCAGGCATCGTTGACAAACTCGACGTGCTACCGGAGAGTCTCGATGAGGCCATCGCATGTACCGAGGGCAGCGCGTTTGTGGCCCAGATTGTAGGCGAAGAGTTACTGGCCAACTATCTCGCCCTCAAGAAAACCGAGGCGACCGAGTTTAAGGCAACCGGCAACAAGACAGTCTTCTATCAAGAGCGGTATTTTGGCGTGGTGTAGGTGCGCGCACTGATCCTCTCATATGCAGAGAAGAGCACCGCTCTGCTCGCAGATATGCTGCGAAGTACTTCGGTACCTCACATCGTGACGTCATCTTCATGCGCGCATGCGCGACGACTCGTTCTCGAACAGCACTTTGACGTAGTCGTCATCAACGCGCCTTTGCCCGATGAGACCGGTGAGGACTTTGCTCGTCACGTCGTCGCTCACGGCACCACGCAGGTCATACTTGTGGTAAAGAGCGAATATCTCGATGCCGTATCGGCTGCCTGCGAAAATGACGGAATTATCACCTTGGCAAAGCCGATACAAAAACGCGATTTTTGGGCAGCGTTGACGTTAGCTAAAGCGGTGCATACGCGCATGCAGCGCATGCAAAGCGAAAACACTAAGCTCAAACAGCGCATCGAGGATATTCGTATCGTCGATAGAGCAAAGTGCCTCCTCATCTCTCATCTCAGTATGAGCGAACAAGAGGCGCATCGCTCCATCGAGAAACAGGCGATGGACATGCGCTCGACCCGCCGTGAAATCGCCGAGGAGATACTGCGGACGTATGAGAACTGACACCAAACTACGTGAGGAGTGTGCCGTGTTCGGCGTCAGCTTGACGACCAATGAGGCGATCGGCGTCACTTACAACGGCCTGCTCTCTCTGCAACATCGCGGCCAAGAAGGTGCCGGTATCGCCGTCGTGCACGACCACCATATCCGCTGCCACAAGGGTGTCGGACTCGTTAATGAGGTCTTCTCTCATCAGAAACTCGACGCGCTTCCTGCCGGTAGAATTGCCCTCGGACATACGCGCTACTCGACGACCGGGCATACCAGCGTCGAAAACACTGGGCCGTTCGTGACCGAGTATCTCACCGGACGCGTTGCGGTAGCTCACAACGGCAATATCACAAACGCGAAGGATATCCGCGAGAATCTGCAGCAGCACGGCCTTCGGTTTGGTGCGACAAGCGACAGCGAGGTCGTCTCCTCGCTTATCGCCTACCACATCACAAAGGCGCAAGACACCGTCGCCGGTATCATCGAAGCCGCTCATTCTTTGCAGGGAGCGTATTCGCTCGTCATCGCCAGCAGTGAGAACAAGCTCGTCGCCCTCCGCGATGCCAACGGCTTTCGCCCCCTTTGTATCGGAAAAAATGAAACGGGCTACGCGGTGGCCTCGGAAAGCTGTGCGCTCGACGCCTGCGGTTTTGCGTACCTACGTGACGTACAGCCCGGTGAGGTTATCGTCATCGAAGACGGCGAGATTGTGCACGAGGCAATCGAGCTCACAAAGTGTGCAAACGCATGCGACGATGGAGGCCTGTGCCTCTTCGAGTACGTCTACTTCGCACGCCCTGACTCGGTAATAGACGGGCTTAACGTATACAAGGCGCGTCAAAACATGGGTATGGCACTGGCGGCAGAGCACCCGGTTGAGGCCGATATCGTCTGTGGTGTGCCGGACTCCGGCCTCGTTGCAGCAAACGGATTCAGTGCAAAGAGCGGCATACCGCTCGTCTCGGGCTTCGTAAAAAACCGCTATATCGGGCGTAGCTTCATCTACCCAACGCAGACCCAGCGTGATAGTGCGGTACGCCTTAAGCTCAATCCGCTTTCAGCCGTTATTGCCGGTAAACGCATCGTGCTCGTCGACGACTCAATCGTGCGCGGTACAACGAGCGAAAGGATTATCGGCAGCCTCAAAAGTGCCGGTGCCAAGGAAGTGCACATGCGTGTTTCCTCGCCCCCGTTTCTGCACACCTGCCACTACGGAACCGACATCGGCAGCGAAGATAACCTTATCGCCAATCGTATGAGCCTTGACGAGATTCGCCGCAAGATTGGGGCCGACAGCTTGGGCTACATTAGCATCGAGGGGCTGCGCGAGGCGTGTGGAGAGTGTCGGCTGCCGCTGTGCACGGCATGCTTTACCGGACATCGTGGTGGCTCGTGTGATAAAGGCTCGCATGTGAGCAAAGGCGTGCTCGAAGAGAAGGATGCCCCGATATGACGGTGAGCGCAACGACGACGAAACCCGCCTATCTGATTCTCGAAAACGGCACGACGTTTCAAGGCGAGTTCTTCGGGATGCACGCCGAGGTAACGGGTGAGATCGTCTTTACCACCGGCATGACCGGCTACCTCGAAACGCTCACCGACCAGAGCTACTACGGACAAATCGTCTTGCAGACGTTTCCACTTATCGGTAACTACGGCGTTATCCCCCCTGATTTTGAGAGTTCGCACGTAGCACCTCGTGCCTACATCGCAAAATATCCTTGCCGAACTCCCTCGAATTTTCGTAGCGTTGAGAGCCTCGATACCCTGCTCAAGAAGCACAACGTCGTCGGGCTTGCCGGTATCGACACACGCGCCTTGGCCAAGATTATCCGCGTGGAGGGCGCAATGAACGGCAAAATTACCTCCTCACCGCCCACATCGGCCGACCGCGACGAAGTGAAGGCATACACCGTGCGCAATGCCGTTGCCGCCGTCTCCCCACGCAGCGTTACGAGGACGGGCCGCGAGGACAGCCCCCGGCGCGTGGCGCTCATGGACTTTGGTGCAAAGGGCAACATCGCCAGCATGCTGGTGGAACGCGGCTGTGAGGTATGGTCGTTTCCCCACAGCACCACGGCTCAAGAGATTATGCAGGCCAACCCACACGGTATCATGCTCAGCAACGGCCCGGGTAACCCTGCCGACGATGCGAACCGCACAATCGTTGAGACGATTCGCGCACTGGTAGAAAGCGGTATCCCAATTTTTGGCATCTGCTTGGGGCATCAGCTCCTCGCGCTCGCACATGGATATAAGACCGAGAAACTCAAGTTCGGTCACCGCGGAGCCAACCAGCCCGTCAAAAATACTGCAACCGGACGCGTCTACATCACCAGCCAGAATCACGGCTATCACGTCATCGCCGATGACAGCTCGTTTATCAACGTCAACGACGGCACCTGCGAGGGCTTGGACTATGGGAAGTCGTTTTCGGTGCAGTTTCACCCCGAGGCATGTGGGGGGCCGCTCGACACCGCGTTTCTCTTCGATAGCTTTATAGAGAGAATGGACGCTCATGCCGCTCGATAAAAGCATCAAGAAAGTCCTCGTCATCGGCTCCGGCCCCATCGTTATCGGGCAAGCGGCAGAGTTCGACTATGCCGGTACCCAGGCCTGCCGTGTGTTGCGTGAAGACGGTATCGAAATCGTGCTCGTCAACTCAAATCCTGCCACTATTATGACCGATAGAAACATCGCCGACATCATCTATATCGAGCCGCTCACACTTCCAACCATCAAACGTATCATCAGGAAGGAGCGCCCCGACAGCATTCTTTCAGGATTGGGTGGCCAAACGGGGCTCACGCTGTGCATGCAGCTTGCACGCGACGGTTTTCTCGATAAGATGGGCGTTCGCCTCCTCGGCTCGACACCCGAAACGATTGACAAGGCTGAGGATCGTCTCCTGTTCAAGGAGACGATGCAGGAGATTGACCAGCCTGTTATCCCCTCGGTTATCGCTACCGAAGTTGAAGCAGCCGTGGAGTTTGCGGACGATATTGGCTATCCGGTCATCGTCCGCCCCGCCTTCACCCTCGGCGGAAGCGGCGGAGGCATCGCCAACGATGAGGCACAGCTGCGTGAAATCGCCGTGCAGGGGCTCGCCGCTTCACCCATCGGGCAGATACTGACAGAGAAATCGATTGCAGGCTGGAAAGAGATTGAGTTCGAGGTTATGCGCGATAGGGCCGATAACGCCGTTGTCGTTTGCTCGATGGAAAACTTTGACCCGGTCGGGGTGCACACCGGTGACAGTATTGTCATCGCACCGACCGTCACGCTCGCCGACAAAGAGTACCAGATGCTGCGCACGGCCTCGCTCGATATTGTGCGGGCGTTGGGCGTCGAGGGAGGCTGCAACTGTCAACTTGCGCTACATCCCGACAGCTTCGAGTACGCCGTCATCGAGGTAAACCCACGCGTTTCGCGCTCAAGCGCGTTGGCGTCGAAAGCGACCGGCTACCCCATCGCAAAGGTCGCCACAAAGATAGCCATCGGCTATACCCTCGACGAGATTACCAATGCAGTAACCGGCACGACCTTTGCCGCGTTTGAGCCGGCACTCGACTACGTCGCCGTTAAATTCCCTAAATGGCCGTTTGACAAGTTCGTGTACGCTCACAAGGTGCTCGGCACCCAAATGAAGGCAACCGGCGAGGTCATGGCGATTTCCGATACCTTCGAGGAAGCGCTCCTCAAGGCCGTGCGCGGGGCAGAGATTGGACTCGATAGCCTGATGCTGCCACGGCTGGCTGTCTACTCCGATGACGAGATTCGCACGATGCTCGATACCGTCACCGATGAGCGTTTGTTCGTACTCTACGAAGCCATCACACGCGGCATGAGCGTAGACGAACTCTTCGAGATTACGCGCATCGATAGATGGTTCCTGCACGGGCTCGTCAACATCGCCGAGCGTGCCGCGGATCCTGCTTCACGCAAACCACTCGTCTATAAAATGGTCGATACCTGTGGCGGCGAGTTCGAGGCACAGACCCCGTACTTCTACTCTATCGAGAACGGTACCGAAAACGAGGCCTTACCCTTTATCGAAAAAAGCGAGAAGGAACGCATCGTCGTACTCGGTAGCGGGCCAATACGTATCGGACAGGGCATCGAGTTCGACTACGCCTGCGTGCACTGCGTCTGGGCGTTGCGGAGCCTCGGCTACGAGGTCATCGTCATTAACAACAACCCCGAAACCGTCTCGACCGACTTCGATACCGCCGATAGGCTCTACTTTGAGCCGCTGTGTATCGATGATGTCATGAGCGTCATCGATATCGAGAAACCCCTCGGCGTTATCGTCGCGTTCGGCGGCGGAACGGCTATCAAGCTCACCCAGCATCTTCATGCACGCGGCGTTCCTATCATCGGCACCTCGGCCGAAAGTATCGATATCTGTGAGGACCGTACGCGCTTCGATGAGCTGCTCGAACAACTCGGCATCAAGCGTCCAAAAGGCTACGGTGTTCAGACCGAAGCAGAGGCACTCAAGGCGGGCGAAAAGCTTGGTTATCCGGTGATTATGCGCCCGTCATACGTGCTGGGCGGGCAGAACATGATTATCGCGTTTTCGCCCGAAGATATCGTCGAGTACATGGAGATTATCCTGCGCTCAAGGCAAGATAACCCCGTGCTCATCGATAGATATCTGCGGGGGCTCGAAATTGAAATCGATGCCATCTGCGACGGCGAGGACACGCTCGTTCCCGGCATTATGGAGCACGTCGAAGAGGCCGGTGTCCACTCAGGCGACAGCACGGCAATCTACCCGGCACCACATATCGATGAAACGCTTGCGGCACAGCTCTTCGAGATTACCGAAAAAATCTGCCGTGCGCTCAATGTGCGAGGCCTCGTCAACATACAGTACGTGCTTTATGAGAACGATATCTACGTCATCGAGGTCAACCCGCGTGCATCACGCACGGTGCCCTACCTCAGCAAGGTAACCGGTATCCCTATGTGTGAGCTCGCTACCCAAATAAGCGTTGGAGCAAAACTGCGCGAGCTCGGCTACGATTCCGGTATTGCGCCCACGCCTGCACATGTTGCCGTCAAGGTTCCCGTGTTCTCGTTTCAGAAGCTACCCGGCCTCGACACGTGCCTCGGTCCTGAGATGAAGTCAACCGGTGAGGTGCTCGGCATCGGTGCCACTCTTGAAGAGGCACTCTATAAAGGACGTACCGCGGCGGGGCATACGCACGACGAAGAGCTGGAAACCGAGCTCATTGATGTAAACTGTCTGCAAGATAAACTGGTAGCGGCACGTCTTGACCGAAAGGGGGCGACATGAGCAAGAGAAATGAGCTGGTGTTAGTGCTCGATTTTGGCTGCCAATATAAGGAGCTTATCGCTCATGCCGTTAGAGGGCTGTCCGTCTACGCCGAGATACACGCGGGTGCGCTGTCGGCCGACGAGATTAAGCGGCTCAACCCCATCGGCATCATTTTGTCGGGCGGGCCGGGCAGCGTCTATGATTCGCAGGCTCCGCTGTGTGACCCTGCCGTGTTCGCGCTCGGTATTCCGGTTCTGGGTATCTGCTACGGCATGCAGATGATATGCCACATGTTGGGCGGTGAGGTCGTTGCGGCACCGGTCGGCGAGTTCGGACGCATCACGATGACGCCCGAGGCGTCTGAGGGCAATGCTTCACGGTTGCTCGACGAAGTGCAGGAGCCGTCTGTCGTCATGATGAGCCATCGTGATATGGTCGCACGTCTGCCAGAGGGTTTTCGTGTGACAGCAAAAAGCCCGACCTGCATCGCGGCGTGCGAGGACGCGACGCGCAACCTCTACGGCGTGCAGTTTCATCCCGAAACGAAACACACAGTACACGGGCAAGAGATTATCCGCAACTTCCTCTACAACATATGCGGTGCATCGGGTGATTACCGCCTCGACGATGTTATCGACGAGCAAATCGAGCAGATACGCCGTCAAGTTGGCAGCGAGCAGGTACTCCTCGCGCTTTCCGGCGGAGTCGACTCTTCGGTATGCGCAAGTCTGCTCTCAAAGGCCGTGCCGGACCAGCTCACCTGCATCTTTATCGACCATGGCCTCATGCGTCAACACGAAGGAGACGAGATTGAAGAGGTGTTTTCGCAACGAGATGTGCGCTTTATCCGCGTTAACGCCGAAGAACGCTTTCTCGCGCGGCTCAAAGGCGTGACCGACCCCGAGACGAAGCGTATGCGCATCGGTGAAGAGTTTATCCGCGTCCTTGAAGGGGAGGCACGCAAGCTCGGTGACATTCCCTTTTTGGCACAAGGGACGATATATTCCGATGTCATCGAGTCGAGCTGTTCGGACGAGAGTGCGACGATTAAGAGCCACCACAACGTGGGTGGACTTCCTGAGAAGCTGGCCTTTACCGGTATCGTTGAACCGCTCGCCGGACTGTTCAAGAACGAAGTGCGTACGCTGGGGGAAAAGCTTGGCTTGCCTCCGTCGCTGATACACCGCCAGCCCTTCCCCGGGCCGGGGCTCGCCGTGCGCATCATGGGAGAGGTGACGGCCGAGAAGTTGGACATCTTACGCGCCGCCGATGCCATCCTGCGTGAGGAGTTGGACGGCATTGCTGGTACCGACACGGCTTCTGGCGGTGCAGCAAACCTCTCCACCTTAAAGCCGGATCAGTACTTCGTTGTGTTGACCGACACCTGCTCGACCGGAGTGAAGGGCAGCGACCGCACCTACGATAAGGTGGTTGCCATCCGTGCAGTAACGACCGATGACTTCATGACCTGCGAATATGCTGAGCTTCCGCATGACGTGCTGCGTCGCATATCCTCGCGCATCACCGGCGAGGTTCCTGCAATAAGCCGCGTCGTGTACGACATCACGTCAAAGCCCCCGGCGACGGTGGAGTGGGAGTAGGTGCCGACGTGAGTACCCCGACCAAGTACATCTTCATAACGGGAGGCGTTGTTTCAGGGCTGGGTAAAGGGATTACGGCGGCCTCATTGGGCAGACTGCTCAAACAACGCGGCCTCAAGGTCGCGGCTCAAAAACTCGACCCCTATATGAACATCGACCCTGGCACGATGAGCCCGCTTCAGCACGGCGAGGTATTCGTCACCGATGATGGCGCCGAGACCGACCTCGATCTGGGCCATTACGAACGTTTTATCGACGAGGACCTAACGAAACTCAGCAATCTTACCTCAGGAAAGGTGTACTGGAACGTACTCAACCGTGAGCGTGCCGGTGGCTACGAAGGCGGTACGGTGCAGGTCATCCCTCACATCACCGACGAGATTAAAAACTTCATCTATGCAAGGGCTGCCGAGAGCAACGCCGATGTTATTATCACCGAGATTGGCGGGACCGCAGGCGACATCGAGATACAGCCATTCCTCGAAGCTATCCGTCAAATATCGCTTGAAGCAGGACGCGGGAACTGTCTCTTCGTCCATGTGACGCTCGTTCCCTACCTCAAATCTGCAGCAGAGCAAAAATCGAAGCCTACCCAGCACTCGGTCAGCGAACTGCGCTCGGCCGGTATTGCTCCGCATATCATCGTAGCGCGTACCGACGAGCCTCTGAAGAACGGTCTCAGAGACAAGATCGCGCGTTCCTGCAATGTTGATGTCGATTGCGTCATCGAAAATACAAGCGTTGCGTCTCTGTACGAGGCACCGCTCATGTTGCACGATAACGGACTAGACGATATCGTCTGTCGTGAGCTGGGGCTTGATGTTCCTGCACCGGATTTGGACGAGTGGCGTGCGATGATGCAGGCTATCGAAGCGCGTACGACGCAGGTCACGATCGCAGTCGTTGGGAAATACGTTCAGCTCAACGATGCCTATCTGTCCATTATCGAGAGCCTGAATCATGCGGGCTTTGCGACCGGCACGAGAGTCGATATTCGCTGGGTGGACAGCGAGGATGTGACCGACGAATCTGTCGCACGCCTGCTGGGTGACGTTGACGGCGTAGTTATCCCGGGAGGGTTTGGCGAACGCGGCGTCGAGGGCAAGATTATCGCATGTCGCTATGCGCGTGAAAACGACGTGCCATTTCTGGGTATTTGCCTCGGCATGCAGGTTGCGGTCATCGAGTTTGCACGTCACGTGGGCGGCCTTATCGGCGCACATTCAAGCGAGTTTGACGAACAGGCTCCCCACTGCGTTATCGACTATATGCCCGGCCAAGTCGGCATGGTGGGCAGCGGCGGCACGATGCGCCTCGGTGCCTACCCATGTGTAGTGGCGGCCGAGTCATTGTTAGAGCAAGCTTATGGCCAGGAGCCGTGCCTGCAAGAGGTAACGTGCATCTACGAGCGGCATCGTCATCGGTTCGAGTTCAATAACGAGTATCGAGAACGTCTCGTAGAGGCCGGGCTTGTCATCGGTGGCGTATCGCCAGACGACAGCCTCGTCGAGGCGATTGAGGTACCCGGAAATCGGTTCTTCGTCGGTGTGCAGTTCCACCCCGAGTTTAAGAGCCGCCCTAACCGACCCCACCCTCTCTTTCGAGAGCTGGTGCAAGCTGCGATTGAGGGAATGCGTGAGAGGTTGCAGGAGAGATCACGATGGCAATAAAGATTATCGACTATAAGGCCGGCAACGCGCCGAGCGTGCTCCACGCGACGAACCGCCTCGGATATGCGGCAGAGTTTGCAAGCCACCCGCAAGACTTAGCCGACGCCACCCACATTATTCTGCCCGGCGTGGGGAGCGCACAGGCAACGATGGATTCGCTGCGTGAACAGGGGCTCATCACCGCACTTGAGGACGCGGTACTACATCGTGACGTATTCTTCTTGGGCATCTGCGTCGGCATGCAGATTCTTTTTCAGCACAGCGAAGAAGACGACGCTGACTGCCTTGGGTGGCTTAAGGGGCAGGTCGTCAAGTTCGACGCATCACAGGTGCGCGTGCCACAGATGGGCTGGAACGAGGTACGTTTCGTTAAGGAAGGCGTGCTGGACAACGTGACGGACGATGCGTCAGGCAACGCAAGAGGTGACTCGGCACGTGACTTCTTCTACTTCGTAAACTCCTACTTTGCCCGGCCGGTCGACAAGTCCGACATCTGGGGCATCGCCGAGTACGGCGACCCGTTTACCGCCGCCGTGTGCCGCGACAACATATTCGCGACACAGTTTCACCTCGAAAAAAGCGGTGAGGCCGGCCTTGCGCTACTCGACCGCTTTCTTAGTCTGACAAAAGAGGAAACGCCATGCTGACCAAACGGCTCATCGCGTGCTTCGATGTTATCGACGGTATGGTCACCAAGGCCGTGAAGTTTCAGGACAACATTCACGTGGGTTCTGCGGAAGAGCTTGCGTGTGCAATGTACAACGCACACATCGACGAGCTGATTTTCTACGACATCACCGCGAGCTCTGAGAAACGCGCCATCGACATCGAGACCGTACGTCGCGTAGCCGAGTGCGTGTTCGTCCCCTTCACCGTGGGCGGCGGTATCGGGAATCTCAACGACATGTACGAAGCACTGAAGGCCGGTGCTGAAAAGATTTCCGTCGACTCGATGGCAGTGCGCAATCCGCAGATTATCGCCGAAGCAGCACGCGCATTCGGCTCACAGTGCGTCGTGTTGTCCACGCAAGTCAAGCGCGACGACAGCATGCCGAACGGCTATCAGGTCTACATCGACGGTGCGCGCCAGGCGACCGGTATAGACGGCATTGAGTGGATACGACGTGGGCAGGAGCTTGGCGCGGGCGAGATATGCTTGAACAGTATCGACCGAGACGGCACGCTGTCCGGCTACGATCTATCGCTCATGCGTCTGGCCGAAGCGGCCGTATCGGTTCCCTTGATTGCTTCGGGTGGTGCGGGCAAGCCGGAGCATCTCGCGGAACTCTTTACCGAGACCGAGGCGCAAGCGGCCATCATCAGCAGTATGCTCTACTCGCCTCGTATGGAACGCAACTATACCGTGGACGAACTTAAGAACTATCTGCTAGACCGCGACGTACCGATACGCCCTCTGAGCCGATAGCGACGGGTGTTGCGCACAATGAAGCAGGTGCGATTTCTGATGGCAGTGTGGGCGAGCAAACTCTGTGCTCACGCATGCCGGCTCACCGGAAGTAAAGGCTCGTCGGCCCCAGGCGTGGTAGCACGATGGATATATCCTGCCATTTTGCCGGAGTTGGCACGGCGCATGGACGGCAAAACAGTGGCGGTCTGCGGCACCAACGGCAAGACAACGACGAACAACCTGCTCGCCGCCCTGCTGAGGGCTCAGGGCATGCGCGTCATCTGCAACGAGATTGGCTCGAACATGATTGCCGGTGTTATCACCGCATATCTCGAATGCTGTACACGTACCGGCAGAGTTGAGGCCGATATCGCCTGTCTTGAGGTCGACGAAGCCTTCGGGGTGCACGTGCTCCCCCACATCGAGCCGGATATCGTAATCGTCACCAACCTCTTTCGAGACCAGCTTGACCGTTACGGCGAGATCGACATCACGAGAGAGCTGTTGGTACGGGCTCTCAAAAAGGTTCCGGGTGCCATGCTGGTGCTCAACGGCGATGACCCCCTGTGTGCAAGTCTGTGCCGGACTCCCCCACGTGTACGTACCTTTTTCGGAGTCAGCGAGGAGGTGCCTGTACCAACGGGTGGTGAGAGCATATCCGATGAGAGCGATGCCGTGCAAACGGAGGCACGCGAGGGACGGTTCTGTGTATTCTGCCATCACGAGCTACAGTATCGGTACTATCATTATAGCCAGCTCGGCGACTACTTCTGTGAGGGTTGCAACTTTCGTAGGCCGACCTTGGACTTTGCTGCCCGCGAGGTAAGGCTCGACCCTCACCTTGCGTTTTCGATGAACGATCTCCCTGTCCAGACAGCGTATCGAGGGTTCTATAACGTCTACAACGTGCTGGCCGCGCTTACCGTCGCTACGCTCCTAGAGATTAATTTGGACGACATCGATGCCGTCCTCGCCTCGTATGCGCCACAGATTGGCCGTATGGAGGAGTTCGTCATCGATGGTATGCCGGCCGTGCTCAACCTCTCGAAAAACCCCACCGGCTTTAACCAAACGATAGCTGCCATGCGCGCCGACACGCGGCAAAAAAATGTCGTTGTTGTCGTCAACGACAACGATCAAGACGGCACCGACATCTCGTGGATCTGGGACGTTGACTTCGAGCAGATGGCCGAGGCAGATGCGGGTTTTGCACGCTTTGTGGCGAGCGGCATCCGCGCAGAAGATGTTGCGCTTCGCATGAAGTACGCCGAAATTACACCCGATACCGTACTCTTTGAGAAGGATGTGCGGCGCGTCATTGAGGTGCTGCTACGAGGCGAAGGTGAGGTCACCGGTAAAAGCGGGGCTTCCCGAGGCGAGGTGCTGTATGTGCTCGTCAACTATACGCCACTTTTCGAGACCCAGCGCGTTCTGCTTGACTTGCAGGCAGCAGGGTCGGCGGCGCGTGCCGACGCAACTCCAAGACGGAGGCGTGCATGAATATCCGTATCGCACACCTCTATCCTGATTTACTGAACCTCTACGGCGATCGTGGCAACATTACCTGCCTGCAGAAACGATGCTCGTGGCGTGGTATCGAGGCAACCGTACACGAATACCGGCTCGGCGACGAGCTGCCGTTAGACGAAACCGACATTCTCTTTCTGGGTGGCGGCTCCGACCGTGAACAATGCATCGTCAGCGAGCACCTCCAAGGGCACCGCGACGCTATCCAATCCTACGTCGAAAGCGACGGCGTGCTCGTCGCGGTCTGTGGCGGATACCAGCTGTTGGGCCACTCATATCAGCAAGCAGGCGAGACGATTGCGGGGCTTTCGATAATCGACAGCTATACCATTGCCGGGGAAAGGCGTCTTATCGGCAATGTTGTTATGCGATGTCAGCATCAGCAGCTCGTGAGCGCTCCCTCATCTGCAACCTCGGTGGTCGGCTTCGAAAACCACGCTGGCAGAACCTACCTCGGCCCGGCGCATACTCCTCTTGGTGTCGTTACGCAAGGATACGGCAATAACGGCGAAGACGGAGGCGAGGGAGTTTTATACCGCAACGTCATCGGCACGTATCTGCACGGCCCCCTCTTTCCTAAAAACCCTCTTCTCGCCGACTTCGTTATCCGCAGCGCGCTTCAGCGGAAGTATAGCAGCTCAATCGCGCTCTCCCCTCTCGATGACTCCGTCGAGCACCGCGCCCACGATTATCTAACGAGATGTAGGCTCGCTCGCTGCCAGTAAATCTTTGACTTTGACGAGTCGCGTACGCTCGCTGCGCTCATTCTCTTCGATCTTCATACGGATCGAGCGAACGGCCTCCTCAAGCTGCGGAATAAGCACGTGCTCGAGTGCGTTAACACGCCGACGCGTCGCCTCAATCTTTGCCGCAAGAAGTTCGATGGCCTTCTCGCGCCCTGCGAGCTCCAGCATGAGGGGAAACGTCTCGGTAAAATTGCCAAGCGCACCGTCGAGCACGGCCGGCGTCAACGCGTAGCTGTAGTGCGCCGGTGCGGGGATGTCGTCCACGTTAATATTTGGCACGCGTACGCTCATCACGTTCTGCATCGTTACCTCGACAAGTTCGCCGGCCTCACCAGCAACGAGTGCCTCATCGAGCGCTTCCTCGCCGGCCTGCGCATATGCCAGCGCCATCAGCGCATAGCCACCACGCAGATGCCGTTCGACCTTAGTGCGCAGTTCACGATTCTCGTGTACACGCTCCAGGAAGACGCGCATCAGCTCATCGAGCTTATCTTTAAGCAGCTTATGGCCGCGCGTCGACATGTCGAGCCGCTGACGCAGCTTAAGCAGCGTCATCCGGTTCGCACTGACGTTGCGCAGCGAGGCAGCCATCTTACGCTGCCGCACCTTTCGCGCCAGCGGCGCCATCCGCCGTGTCGTCCCTCGGCAAATACCGCTCGACGTACTCGTCCCTGATGCGCTTGAGCTCCTCTCGGGGCAGCAGCGCCGCGATCTCCCAGCCTAAATCGAGTGTCTCGGTCAAACTACGCTCCTCGTGTGGATCCTGCGCAATAAAGCGTTTTTCAAATGCGTCGGCGAACGCCACGTACGCCCTATCGACGTCGGAGAGCGCACTTTCGCCCAAGATGACGGCAAGCTCCTTGGCCTGCACGCCACGTGCGTAGCTGCCGAAGAGCTGGTCGGACAGATCGGCGTGATCCTCGCGCGTCTTGCCCGCGCCGATACCCTTTTGTTTGAGACGCGAAAGTGATGGCAGCACGTTCATCGGCGGGTAGACGCCTTGGCGGTTGAGCGAGCGGTCCAGGATAAGCTGCCCCTCGGTCACGTAACCGGTCAAGTCAGGAATCGGGTGGGTCTTGTCATCGTCAGGCATCGAGAGGATCGGCACCTGCGTAATCGAGCCGGGCCGCCCCTTGATGCGTCCGGCGCGCTCGTACATCATCGCTAAGTCGGTGTAGAGATAGCCCGGGAAACCACGACGTCCCGGCACTTCGCGGCGCGCTGCGCTAATCTCACGCAATGCCTCGCAGTAGTAGGTCATGTCGGTGTAGATGACGAGCACATGTAAGCCGAGGTCGAACGCAAGATATTCGGCGGCCGTCAGCGCCATACGAGGCGTAGCGATACGCTCGGTCGCCGGATCATCGGCGAGGTTGAGGAACAGCACCGCGCGCTCGATGGCGCCGGTGGAGCGAAACTCCTCCATGAAGTAGCTTGCGTCCTCAAAGGTAATACCCATCGCGGCGAAGACCACTGCGAACTCGCCTTCGAGCTTCTCGCCCACCTTCGTCGGGTCATCGCTTCGCGCAATAACCGAGGCCTGGCGCGCAATCTGAGCAGCAAGCTGGTTGTGCGGCAAACCGCTCCCCGAAAATATCGGCAGCTTCTGGCCGCGCACGAGCGGGTTAAGCCCGTCTATCGAGCTGATACCGGTCTGCACAAAGTCATCAGGGAAGTCGCGCGAAACCGGGTTAATAGCCGCGCCGTAGATAGGTACGTGTTTCTCGGGCAGAATTTCCGGCCCGCCGTCGCGCGGGCGACCCAAACCGTCGAAGACGCGCCCCAGCATATCGCGTGAGACTCCCAGCTCAAGCCCGTGGCCGAGAAACTTAACCTTCGCGCCCTCGGGATTTGCACCGGTTGTGCCGGCAAACGCCTGCACGAGCGCAGTATCACCGCTGACCTCAAGCACGTTACCCAGCGACCGTTCGCCCCCGGGAAACTCCAGCTCAACGAGCTCGTCGTACGTGACTCCCTCGACGGCCTCAACGAGCATGAGTGGCCCGACGATATCGCGCGTCGTCATGTATTCACGTGACATTACTGCACCTCCCATGCGCAACGCGCACCGCCGGCGCCGCTACCGGCGACGACACTCAGCTCGGCCTTAATCTCGGCGACAATCGCATCGTAAATTGCCATGTCATCGTTGCTCTGATACTTGGCACGCGTGATTTTTTCGCGTACCGGCGCACCTGCAAGCGACGGACGTCGCACTCCGCCCTCAACGGCGATGAGCGCGTAGTCGTAAAAGGTCAGGATGACCTCAAGCAGCTTGTTTTGTTTCGGAAGCGAGCTGAACTGGTCGTCATCACGAAACGCATTTTGTTGCAAGAAGTCCTCACGAATCATCTTGGCGCAGTCCATAAGCGCCTGCTCTTCTTGGCTCAGCGCATCGAGACCTACAAGCCGCGCGATTTCGTCGAGCTCGCTCTCACGCTGCAAGATCTGCATGACGCGATCACGACGCGGGCGGAAGTCACGCGAGATGTGCTCGTCCCAGTACTCCTCGATCTTATCGAGGTAGAGCGAATAGCTCGTCAGCCAGTCGATGGCCGGAAAGTGACGTTGAAAGGCAAGGGTGTCCTGCAGCGCCCAGAACGTTTTAACGACGCGCAGCGTATTTTGCACGACCGGCTCTGAGAGGTCACCACCGGGAGGTGAGACCGAACCGACAACCGATACACTCCCCTCGTCACCACCGAGCGCGATGACCTTGCCGGCGCGTTCGTAAAACATCGCAAGCCGCGTGCCCAAGTAGGCAGGATAGCCCTCGTCACCCGGCATCTCTTCGAGGCGCCCGGATATCTCGCGCATGGCCTCGGCCCAGCGTGAGGTCGAGTCGGCCTGCAGCACAACCTCATAGCCCATATCGCGGAAATACTCGGCCATTGTGATGCCGGTGTAGACGCTCGCCTCGCGTGCGGCGACCGGCATATTCGACGTATTGGCCACGAGAATCGTACGCCGCATGAGCGGTTGCCCGCTGTAGGGGTCGTCGAGTTCAGGAAACTCCATCAGCACATCGGTTATCTCGTTACCGCGCTCGCCGCAGCCGATAAAGATAACGACCTGCGCGTTTGCCCACTTCGCAATCTGATGCTGCGTGACCGTCTTGCCGGCACCGAAGGGACCGGGGATACAGGCAGCACCGCCCTTGACGAGCGGAAACATAGTGTCGATAACGCGCGTACCACTCGTGAGCGGTTCGGTCGCATTGAGCTTCTCCTTGCGCGGGCGTGGCGTGCGTACCGGCCACGTCTGCATCATACGCAGATCGTGGATGGTGCCGTCAGCCGCACGTACCTGCCCAATGGTGTCGGTAACGGTGTAGGTGCCCCCGGTAAGCGCGATGAGTTCGCCGGCAACGTGCGGCTCGGTCATGATACGGTGCTCGATGACCTCGTTTTCCTGCACGGTACCGATAATCTGGCCGCCGGTCACCTGCGTGCCGACCTCAGCAATCGCAACGAACTCCCACTGCTTCTCGCGGTCGAGTCCCGGCGCGTCAACGCCACGGTGGAGAAACTCACCGGCAAGCGCCTCGATTGCCTCAAGCGGACGCTGTACACCATCGTAGACGGTGCCAAGCATACCCGGCCCCAGCTCGACGGAGAGCGGCGCACCGGTCGGCTCGACCGGGTCGCCCGGGCCGATACCCTGCGTCTCCTCGTAGACCTGAATCGACGCACGATCACCGCGCATCTCGATAATCTCGCCCATCAGGCCATCGGCACCGACGCGCACGAGGTCAAACATGCGCGAGCCGGTTAACCCCTGCGCAATGACCAGCGGTCCTGCCACTTTTACTATCGTTCCACTCTGCATAACTAAGCTTCCTCTCGTGCGGGCAAGGGGGCGCCGAGCGCGCGCTCTATCGCCACATCAATCTTCGTGCCGCCGATTCCGCGCGCGCTCGTGACGCTCGGGATAATCGTAATCGCCGGAAGCGTTTCCGTGGCAAAGCGCGCGATCGTGCGTTCCAAAACCTCGTAAACCTCCTCAGTCACAAACACCACGGCGAACTCGTCGCTCATAATTTCGTCGAACGCCTGCACCATCTCGTCACGCGTACTCGCTTCATATGTCTGCACGCCAAGTGATGCAAACGGTGCGAGACTGACGACATCGCCGATCATGGCAACACGCTGTGCCATCTACTCCACCACCACATAGCGTCGGAGTAACTGTCGGTCAACTTTATTGTCGAGCCCCACCATGAGCGCGCGCAAAAGATCGGTTTCACTGTAGACACGCAGCACGTAGGCGACGACCGTTTCAGGGCCAACACCGAGGCGCAGTGCACGAGCCAGATTGCGCTCCTGCACGCCGCGCAGCGCAATATCAAGCGTATAGACATCCTCAAGCGCAGCAGGATCAACGGCACGAAAAGGACCGAGCTTGGTGAGCTCAACGGCAAGTTCGTGCAAGGCGACACTGCCGCCGTCATCCCCACCTTCGCGTTCGGTACTGCGGTACGCGCGAAGAAGCTGGGCGGTCCCCAAAGAGCCCTCGCGGATAAGGCTGTCCTTATCGGCGAGTTCCTGAGCGCTCATACCGGCAGCACGCTTGCGCATGAGCAAACGCACGTTAGCGCAATCGATTTCAAGACGCGTCGTCTGTACGAGAAACGCGACGCCTGTTGCCTGTGCCAGCTCCATCTTTTCGGCAAAATATTCATGTTCGCTGCCGGCTTGATATGCAGCGGTGACGCGAAAGTATGCCTCGAAAGACGGATCCATCTGAGCCTCGGCCAGCAGGTTGACGGCATTGGCACGCGCCGCGTCAAGACCGGCTTCGAACTCGGTAAGGTTCGTCGCCTCAGCGGTAAAGCGTCCGTATGCGGTATCGGAAAGGAGCTTGTTGCGCTCCTGCGCATCGCGCGCATCGAGCAAGAGTTCCATGACATCGCCATCGACGGGTACGGCTCCGCGGACAGCAAGCTTGCCGGTGGCGTGGCCGTACTGCAAAAGAGTACGGGTCGAGGTAAAGGTGAGGTCGCTCGACTTCTCGAACACCCGAGGAAGTGTGCGCGTGCGCGGCTTCATGCGTGCGCTGAGTTTTGTGCGCGTGTCTTTTGTGCGCGTGTCAGCAGGAGCAAACATACTATGTGCTCTCTCCGGCCAGTATCGCCGCGACATCTCGTTCGAGCACGCGGCGCTCTCCTTCGATAACCTCGACGGCCGACAGACTGACACTCGTCTTCTCGCCGGTGAGGTAAACGCCACGTGTGAATGCCGCCGCATCGGTACTGAGGGTAAGTCGCACGCCATCAGTGCTGTCGATGCGTGCAAGTGCCGCCGTCAATGCCTTGGCGCGTGCGCCGTCCTCGCTGCCCAGCATAACGGTCTCATTGCTCCGCGCCGCAGCCACAATACGCGGCACAAATACCGTAAGCCACGCCTCGTCGTCGAGCGCCGAGACGGCCTCGGCAGCCGCCGCAAACGCGCGATCAATCATCTCGCGTCGCACCTCAAGCACAGCATCGCGGGCGGCGACGCGGGCGGCGACCACGACCGTCTCGGCAGCCGCGTTCGACTTTGCGCGACAGAGCTTCTGCTCGCGTTCATCGTGGGTGCGGACCTTTGCCTCGGCCTCAGCGATAACTTCGGTAGCCTTCGCCGTGCCTTGCGCGCGAATCTTCTCGGCCTCGGCCATCGCCTCGGCTTCGATTTTCTCCAAAATATCGGGCAGCGCCATCGTCTACATTCCCGCCGCGCTCTGCAGACCCAGCAATATCAGAATCGAGGCGATGAGCCCAAGAATGACGTAGGTCTCGGTCAGCGCCGGAAAGACGAGTGCCGGTACCTTCTTGCCTGCGCCGATAATCCGAATACCGCCAGCGCACATATGACCCTGATAGATACCGGTGAACAGGCCGAGCCACGCGACCGGTTGCACGGCCGCAAAGATGCCAAGGCCCACCAGAAGTGAGATGTCGGTATTACCGCCCATGACGCCAAAGAACACGGCGACGAGTACGGCGGTGATAAAGCCGTAGATTCCCTGCGTGCTCGGCATCGCTACCAACGGTAGCACCTGTCCAAAGAGCGAGTCGTCCTCGCTCAGCACGCCTGAGGCAGTCACGGCCGCAATCGTAATACCGATCGTCGAACCTATGCCGCTCAGCGCCGCAGCGAAGGCGGCCCCCAACACGGCCCACCCGAAGCCGCTCATACCCAAAAACGTTGCATCCATCACTTCTCCTTACCCTCGAACACCAAGTTATCCTTTTTATACGCCAGTGGCTTGAACGTTACGCCACCCGCACTATAAAACATGCCAAAGAACTCGACAAACTGTAGTCGCATCGGATGCACGAACGCACCGATAAGACTGATAGCGACATTAAATGAGTGGCCGACGACGAAGATGAGCACGACGGCAACGATGAGCAGCACGCCCGTAACGATCGATGAGTCGCCGGTGCCAAAAGATGCCATCGCCGGCTCCATCATCATGCCGGCCAGAATGTTGAAGACCATACCGACAAGCGCGCCGGCCAACGCAAGCGCAGCCAGACGCATGTAAGAAAGCGCATCGTTGAGGAGCCCTGTCATACCATAGACCTCGTACATACCACCAAAGACGCTGGTAACGGCTCGTTTGGGCGTACGCTCCTCAGGGGCTATCTGATAGTAGAGACCAAAGCCTTGCAGGAGAACCGTGAGGCCGATTCCGGTGAGTAGCATCCAGAGGTGTTCGGCACCGCTCAGTACAAAGGCAGCGATAAAGCCCACCAACACGAATATCGACATCTTCGAGCCGAGCGCGACCTGCCACTGCCCGCCGCGCACGTACTGATAGACTGCAATGACGATACCGGCCGTCAGCTGGATAACTCCGATAACGACCGAAGCAACGAGAAACGTCATGATATCGGCGAGTGGGTCGATGATGCGCATGTGTTGGAGAAACGAAGGGAGCGTCTCGTGTGGCAGCGCAAAGTAGCCACCCAGCATTACGCCGACCGGGACCGCAGCTATGCCGCCGTAAATCATCAAACGACAGAAGTTTTTGACACCCGGCGCCACATCGAGCACACTCATGATGGCGAAAAAGACCGCAGCCATCACCAGCCCATAGCCCACATCTCCAATGCAGACAGCGACGAAGAACACAAAAAACGGCGCAAAAAATGGGGTCGGGTCAAGGCGGCCGTAGGTCGGGCGGCCGTAGAGATCGGTGAGGAGTTCGAAGGGCTTGAGCCAGGTGGGATTTTCAAGCTCGACCGGCGGGGTATCTTGAGGACCGGGGTCTTCAAAGGTGAGATCGACCTGCGTCTTAAAGGGCTTGAGCACCTGAGCAAGCGTCTCTTCCTCGGCCTGACGAACCCAGCCGGTGATGACGAATACGGTCTCGGTATGGGCAAAGTTACTGCGCACCGTCACACGTTCGCGCGCCGACTTGAGCGCTTCGATAAGTATCGTTGTTCGCGTATAGTAACGCTTGGCCATCGCACGTAGCTCGAGCCGGTGCGCGGTGAGCCGCTTACCGTGTGCCGCGCAGTGCTCTTTGAGCACGGCGATCTCATGTGCCGGCGTGTCGACCAGATGCTCGTCAAAACGCGTCTCGTCTGCACCGATTCGATGAAGCAGCGTGCGTACTGCCTGCTCATCGTCGGCAAACATGCGCACGATAAAGGCTTGCTTGGCCTTAGGGTCGGCCTTGGTTGCTTCGTCAGCACCGGTGAGACTATCTTTAGGGCCGAACTCTTCGAGATCAACGATCGGTGCATCTGCCTCGCTGAAGGCCGCATGAATACGGGCGAGCTGTGCCGGCAAGGCAGTACCGGCGTAAAACGCGGTCGTCTCGGTGCCGTGCCACTGGGTAAACGGAATCGGACAACGCGCCCATGGCTTCAACATGCGTAAATCGGCGGCTATCTCGGAGCGCTCGACCTTGATCTCAGCAATAGCGGCCGTGATGTCCTCACACGTGGCGTAGAGCCCCTCGAACTCGTAGTCGAAAGCAGCGGCTCGGTATGCTTCTTCGGTGAGGTGAAACTTCTCGCTGACAAACATCGCCATCGGCTGTTCATTTTTGTGATGAGGCGCGAGCGTTTCACGAATATAGCGCGCCTTCGCTAAGTCGGTTTCGACTTCAGCGAGCGCCGTATCGTCGCTCGGCACCTTAATCGTCGGGAGTTCGTGCTCAATTACACGCGCCGTGCTCGTGACCTCAAGCACACCGCTTTTCTGAAGTGTGGTGATAACCGTATCGAGCAACTCGAGGTTGACGATCGCAGTAACTTTGCGCATACGAGCAACGGCCATCGTTACGCATTCACTCCTTCATCACGCAACGTTGTAACGATAAGAGCCGCAGCATCGGCGATGCGTGGCTCAGCTTCGGTGCGCACCACCGCAGCTTGTGCGATGGCATCATCGGTGATAGCGCCCGCATCGACGCGTGCTTGTGTGCGAATCGACTCGGCAAGCTCGGCACAGCGCTCCTCAGTAAGCGTCGCACCTTGCGTGACGAGCGTCAATGCCTGCTCGCGCGCGTTGTCGACGGTCTGCTCTGCATCGGTGTGCGCCTGCTCAATCATCGTTCGTGCGGCCTCTTCGGCCTGCGTAATGCGTTCAATCTTGTCCACCGATATACTCCCTCTCCTACCTTTTCATTGTAAAGCAAAAAAGACCGAATATCCGAGAAAAACGCTACAATAAAGGTATGAACGAGGTAAATTTTTTAGTTGTTGGGCTGGGCAATCCCGGAATCGAGTATGAAGCGACGCGTCATAACGTCGGTTTCATGGCCATCGATGAGCTGGGTGCGCGGCATGGCGCTTCGTATTGGAAGCGCGAGGCCGGCGCGTTGACAGCCGCGGTAACGATGGACGGCGTGCCGGTACTGCTCGCCAAGCCGACGACGTTCATGAACCTTTCGGGAATAAGCGTCGCACGGCTGGCACATGCGTACGGGGTTGAGCCAACGCACATCTTGGTGGTGCACGACGATATCGATATCGAGACCGGCGAGATACGAGTCAAAGACGGCGGCGGCCATGCAGGACACAACGGGCTACGCTCGATTCATGCGAAGCTTGGTACCGACGAATATCGACGGGTACGTATCGGCGTCGGCCGTCCTCTTGGGCGCATGGATGCCGCCAGCTACGTACTGCAGCCGCTTCGTGGTGAGACGCTTGAGGGGTTACGGGTGAGCGCTGCCGAGGCTGCCGATAACGTAGAGAGTGCGCTTAAAACCAGCGCATAGGATCCTGAAACTGCCCATTAATGATGACCTCAAAGTGGAGATGATTGCCAAACGACGCACCGGTTGAGCCGGCGTTACCGATGACCTGCCCGGCACCGACCGTCTGGCCGGCCGAGACGGCAATCGAGCTTAAATGAGCGTAGCGCGTCATGACGCCGTTGCCGTGGTCGATAGCGACGAGGTTACCGTACCCACCGTTCCAACCGATACTCGCCGTCGTGACGACGCCGGGTGCCACAGCCACGATAGGCGGCGTACCGTTGAAGGTTCCGAAGTCCTTACCGAAATGCCGGCCACCATGTATATTGCAGCCACAGCCGAAACCACAGCTTGAGTTCCATGATCCTTGCACGGGAAAGACGAAGACACCGGCAAACTCGCCCGAACCCATCGGGGCGTTACCGATCGACGCAAACGCCTGCGCATACATCTCAGCCTGAAGAGCACGCGCGGCTTCGACATCGGCCTGCGTCTCGCGCATCAGCTGTTCGCGCGCACCTTGAATCGCCGCTGCGTTGTTGGCAGCCTGCTCGCGGCTCGCCTTGAGCGAGCGCAGGTTGCTCTCTAAATCGACCGCTTCCTGTTGCTTGACGGCTGCCTCGGCGACAATCGCATCGAGCTGTTCCTTGTCGGTCTCAAGCGTGCGCCGGATAAGGCTCAACTCACGAGCATAGAGTAGGTTGCTCTCGATGGCGCGCTGTACGTACTCGAAACGCGTGATGAGATCTCGAAAGCTCGTCGCCGAAAGGAGGAGGTCAAAAAAGAACGTATCACCCTGCTTGTAGGTCTCGCTCATACGTGCGCCCACGAGCTCTTGCTGCTTCTCGAATTCGGCCGTCGTCGAGGCGATGTTTGAACGCAGCTGCTCGGCGAGCTCTTCAAGATCGCGCAGCTCAAGAGTGAGGAGTTCGGTCATCTCTGAAGCTGAATCGATCTGTGGTTCAAGCTCCTGAGCTTGGCGCACAAAGGTACTCGCCTGCTCATCGAGCGTGGCAATCTCCTTGCGCAGCGCGTCTATCCGCTCCTCGCCGGCAGCAGCACGCTTAGCTGCCTCTTGCGCCTGTTGCAGCGCCTCTTGCGGAGTCAGCGCGAACGCGCTTCCTGCAAAAAAACCGCCCGCGAGCAGGACCGCGACGAACATGGCCGCGATAACACGCGCACGCTTATACGGACGTATATGGTCTGTGCTGCGACTAAGCTTCATCTATTCGGTTCCTTCGAGCCCTCATCGGGCTCCTCGTCGAGGCTGTTCGATATGCTACACGTGTACTATTATACCGCGCCCGAAGAAAGCAGCATACCCCGCCCCAACATCCTGTAACCGTTGCGTTGCTGGATTTTCTGCCCGATTATACAACCCCTTGAGACAGCATGGCGTCAGCAAGCTTCTTAAAGCCGGCAATGTTTGCGCCGATGGCATAGTTGCCGGCAAAGCCATACTCCTCGGCCGCCTCGTGTGATGCGCGGAAGATCTCCTTCATGATACCCTGTAAGCGCGCGTCGACTTCCTCAAACGTCCACGACAGATGCGCAGCGTTCTGGCTCATCTCGAGGCCAGACGTTGCGACGCCGCCGGCGTTGGCAGCCTTGCCGGGACAAAACGTGATGCCGCCCGCTGCTAAACAGCCACATGCGTCGGCCGTCGTCGGCATGTTCGCACCCTCAGCGACGATGGTACAGCCGTTTGCCGTCAGCATCTGCGCATCCTCAAGATGCAGCTCGTTTTGGGTGGCACAGGGCAGCGCGATATCGACCGGCACGCTCCATACGCCGCGGCCATCATGATACGTGGCACGCGAAACGCGCGCAGCGTATTCAGAGATACGCTTGCACTCGACCTCTTTAATCTGCTTGAGCACGTCGAGGTCAAGGCCTTCGGGATCGTGAACCCAGCCACATGAGTCGGACATCGTGACGACCTTTGCGCCGAGTTGCTCGGCCTTTTCAGCCGCGTAAATCGCAACGTTGCCCGAGCCGGAAACGGAGACGGTCTTACCGTCGAAAGAGTCACCACGCGTGCCGAGGAGTTCCTGAACAAAGTAGACGAGTCCGTAACCGGTCGCCTCCTTGCGCACGAGCGAACCACCGTACGTCAACCCCTTACCGGTGAGCACACCCTCCCACACATTTTTGATGCGTTTGTACTGGCCAAACATGTAGCCGACCTCACGCGCACCGACGCCGATATCACCGGCCGGAACATCGGTCGTCGCACCGATGTGACGACAGAGCTCGGTCATGAAACTCTGACAAAAGCGCATAATCTCACCGTCACTCTTGCCTTTAGGGTCAAAGTCGCAGCCGCCCTTACCGCCGCCCATCGGCAATGTGGTGAGGCTATTCTTAAAGATCTGCTCGAAGCCGAGAAACTTGATGATGCTCAAGTTTACCGACGGATGAAAGCGAACACCGCCCTTATAGGGGCCGAGTGTGCTATTAAACTGCACGCGAAATGCCCGGTTAACATGCGGTTTCCCGGTATCGTCAACCCAAGGAACACGAAATATAATGACACGCTCCGGCTCCACAATACGCTCGAGAAGACGTGCCTCTTGGTACTCGGGGTGAGCATCGATGACGGGCTTGAGCGAACTCAGCACTTCGGTGACGGCCTGAATAAACTCGGGCTCGTTCGCATCTTTTTGCTTAACCTGCTCGATAACGGTGTCGACGTAGCTCATGTGAAACCCCTCCTTTTTCTATGTGAAGGAGTATACCACGAGCACACAACGTGCCGCATGCCTATTCAAGGTTTGATGCTACTTTTTCTTACCGAGAGAGGCGTTTTGTAAATCAGCAAACGACTTCGCCTGATTGTTCGGTCCGCCATCCTTGCCGCCACGCTTCTTGACGACGGTAACGGTAACGGCTATCGCAACAAGCGCCAACAATACGCCGCCGCCAATATACCACCAAAGCGGATCGATTCCTCCCTGATCATCCTCAGGGTCGGGTGTCGGCAAAGGTGGCCGGGCATCGGCCGTTTCATCAAGTGAGCTCTCAGCCGGTACCGGCTCGATATCATCGACAGGTTGCACGGCAGATTCAGAGCCGCCGCCCGTTGTTCCGCCGCGCGTACCGGCCGGCCTTTCGGCAACCTCGGGACGTCCGGCAGGACTCGGCACCGGTGCCCCCTGCGCAACGCTCACGGTTATGATACCGCTCGCCTCACGCGCACCGACCTCGTTTTCGGCAACCGCCACGAGATAGACGATAGTGTCCTCCGGCTCGTTAACGACAATCGTATCGGTGATTTCACCGGCTATCGGCGTCCATAGGCCGACGTCCGAACTCTCCCACCACTGATAGCCCGACGCATTGTCTGCTACAGCGACAATCTCAATATCGGTGTTGGGTGGGGCCGAGAAACTCGTACGGTATCCACGCGAAAACTCGGGATTTTGCAAAACCTGCACATAGGCAACGTTAGCGAATGTTTCGTTATCGGCAAATTCACTGGGGTTTTGGTTAGGGTCAGACGCAGAACCATTGTACGCCGTCACCGCATAGAGCATCGTACCGGGCGTGGTGGTATCGACGACAAACGTGCGATCGGTCGCACCCGAGACGCGCGTGAACCCTCGCGTATCAGAGGTTCCCGTTTCGCTGCGCTCCCACCACTGATACGTCACGAAGAGAGGTACCGGCCCACCGTCAGACATCGCAGGAACTGCAGTCAAGGTTACCGCCGAGTTGAGCGCGGCATGCACGGGAGTCGTTGTATCGGAGACCGTTACATTATTGTGCTGAATCGCCGTAATAAAAGGGATACCGGGCGTCGTCGTTGCCACAAACGAAGTCGGCTCGGGAGACGACGCATCCGGGTCAAGATGAGCGACCGCCTCCTCAAATGCTTCGACGGTATTGGGCACGGGGACCTGAAAATAACGCTCCCATCCTACGAATGGAAACGCGCCCGCGACAAGCGGGGCGACCACCAGCATAAGACACGTTCCGAATAGAACGCCTGCTGCTATACGAGCAAAACGAGTGCGCATAATTCCCGTCTCTGATTACACAATCTATCCACTCTATTATAGCAAATCGCTCCTGCTCCTGCTAGATGGGCGCGCCAAAATCTCGCCAAAGACCCGCCTGCCCTACACGCTATAGAGCAGCTCCGCGTACGAAGGCAGCGGCCAATACTTGTCAGATACGAGCATCTCGAGTTCGTCGACGACAAGCCGCAGCTCTGACATCGCACTGAACACCTTGTCACGATAGTAGCATGCCTCGGCAAGCGCATCCTCATCGTTCTCCTTAGCGACAAGAAGTGTTTTTTCGAGAGCAGCCAACTTCTTCGCCATGCTACCGGACAGCTTCGAGATGCTGTTGAGCAGCTGATCCTCAAGCGTCATATCGTGTGTGCCGCACGCCTGCTTTTTGCGCTGGAGAAGTGTGACGATATCGATCTGGTAGTCGATGCAGGCCGGTATTATCTTGCCCTTCACCACGTCAACCATCGTCAGTGCCTCGATGTTGATTGCCTTGCTGTAGTCTTCCAGCAAAATCTCGTAGCGCGACCGCTGTTCGGCCTCGGTAAAGATGCCGTGCTTAGTAAAGACCTCGATGCTTTTGGGCTCGACGAACGCCGGCAGCGCATCGGGTGTCGTCCGCAGGTTCGACAGCCCGCGCTTTTCCGCCTCGGCAACCCATCCGTCAGAGTAGTTGTCGCCGTTGAAGACGATTCTCTTATGCTCGCTGAACGTCGTTTTAATAAGTGCCGCTAAGTCGCTCTTGAAATCGGAGGACTGCTCAAGGCTATCGGCAAACTCGCCCAAAACCTCGGCGACTATCGTGTTGAGCACAATATTGGGGCCGGCGATCGAAAACGACGAGCCGAGCATACGGAACTCGAACTTGTTGCCGGTAAAGGCAAACGGCGAGGTGCGGTTGCGGTCGGTCGTGTCCTTCGGGAAGTGCGGCAACACCGTTACCCCAACCTCCATCTGGGCCTTTTCCGCATCGCTGTAGTCTGCGCCGGATTCGAGTGCCTCCAGCACGTCGGTAAGCTCGGTGCCGAGGAATATCGAGACGATAGCCGGTGGTGCTTCGTTCGCGCCAAGCCGATGGTCGTTTCCGGCGTTTGCCGCAGAGACTCGCAGCAAATCCTGATACTCGTCGATCGCCTTGATGATGGCCACGAGGAATAGGAGGAACTGAGCGTTTTCATACGGGGTTTCGCCTGGTTCTAACAGGTTGATGCCCGTATCGGTCGAAATCGACCAGTTGTTGTGCTTGCCACTGCCGTTAACACCGGCAAACGGCTTTTCGTGCAGCAGACAGGCAAGGTTATGGCGGTCTGCCACAATCTTGAGCATCTCCATCGTCAGCTGGTTTTGGTCGGTTGCGATGTTTGTCGTCGTAAATATCGGTGCCAGCTCGTGCTGTGCCGGAGCAACCTCGTTGTGCTTGGTCTTGGCATAGACGCCGAGTTTCCACAACTCTTCTTCGAGATCACGCATAAACGCCGAAACGCGTGGCTTTAAGCTGCCGAAGTAGTGGTCGTCGAGCTCTTGGCCCTTCGGAGCACGCGCGCCGAACAAGGTGCGGCCACTGTAGCGGATATCGGGGCGCCGCGCGTAGAGCTCCTTGTCAACGAGGAAGTATTCTTGCTCCGGCCCGACGGTCGTGATGACGCGCTGTGCCGTATCGTTGCCGAAAAGCCTCAGGATGCGCAACGCCTGCTTATCGATAACCTCCATCGAACGCAACAGTGGCGTCTTCTTATCGAGCGCCTCGCCACTATACGAGCAAAACGCGGTCGGGATGCAGAGGGTGCCATCCTTGATAAAAGCGTACGAGGTGATATCCCAGACGGTATAACCACGCGCCTCGAACGTAGCGCGTAGGCCGCCTGAGGGGAAGCTCGATGCGTCCGGCTCACCGCGTACGAGCTCGCTGCCGGAGAACTCCATGATGACCTTGCCGTCGCCCGTCGGCGAGATAAAGCTGTCGTGCTTCTCGGCGGTCATGCCGGTCATCGGCTGGAACCAGTGCGTGAAATGGGTGGCGCCTTTCTCAACAGCCCAGTCCTTCATAGCGTTGGCAACCACATTTGCCACGTCGAGCTCAAGGTGCGTACCCTGCGACATCGTCTTTTTCAGTGCGCGATACACGTCCTCAGGGAGGCGCGTTTGCATAACGGTGTCGCTAAACACCATGCTTCCGAAGAGTTCGGGAACGGTCTTTGTCGAAGCAGCTTTCATGAGAACTCCCTCCCAACAAAAAAGCGCCGTGAGCGTATCCGCCCACAGCACCTTTGCTGTCTACCTAATCATTTTTACCACTGTGCGCCCGATGTGTCAAACTCGTCCGTGGTTTAAGGGGCCAACATACTGGTTGAGCCTAAACGAATGACGGATTGCTTCGGTAACGAATGTCTTAGCGGTGCGCACCGCCTCGGGTATCGTGTCGCCATGCGCAAGCCTCGCCGCGATAGCCGCCGCAAACGTGCAGCCGGCACCGTGTGTATTCGGCGTATCGATTCGCTCGCTCTCAAGAATCTCGAAGGTCGTGCCATCGTACATGACGTCAACGGCGTTGTGCGCATCAATGCCCTTGCCACCTTTCACCACGACGACCTCGACGCCCGACTCGCAAATAATGCCGGCGGCCTCTTTCATGTCATCGATGGTCTCAATCGCTTCCACGCCGCTGAGCTGGGAGGCCTCAAAGAGATTCGGCGTCACGACCGTTGCCAGAGGAACGAGAGCATCCCGGTAGCAAACGGTATTTCCCGGATTGACCGGCTCACCTGCGCCCTTGCAGACCATCACAGGGTCGACAACGACCTTCTCAAGACTGTGCGTTTTAATCTGCCGGGCAACGAGTTCGATAAGTTCGCCGGTCGGGAGCATACCGGTCTTCATCGCATCGACACCGATACCTTCAATAACGGTGGCAAGCTGTGCCTCAACAAGAGCGGGTTCAACGGGAAAGACCTGATGGCTCCAACCGTCGGGATCCATGGTTACGATAACGGTCAGTGCGCTCATGCCGTAGACGCCCAGCTCCTGAAAGGTCTTTAGGTCGGCCTGTATGCCGGCCCCGCCACTCGTATCAGAACCGGCAATAGTGAGTACTTTTTTCATAGTGCCCTCTCTCGTTGCTCTCTCTTGCTCTCCCCTAGCCAGTCTAACCGAAACCGCCGCACAATGCGACGGTTTCGGCTGTGGCGCGATACCTAACCGGACAGAACCGTATCCTGCAAGGCAGCGTAACCTTCCTCGCCGGTCCGCACCTTGATAACGTTTTCAACGTCAGAGACAAATATCTTACCGTCACCTATGTGACCGGTGTACAGTACATCCTTGACCGTCTCGACGACTTGATGGACCGGCACCTTGCTGACTACAATGTCAACCTTAATCTTCGGCAACAGGCTAGACTGCAGCGGCACCCCACGATAAGTCGACTGGCGACCCCTCTGCTGACCATAGCCCATCACGTTGGTGACGGTAAGGCCGGTAATACCAATCGCATCGAGGGCATCCTTCAGATCATCGAACGTGCTCGCCTTGGTGATAATCGTCACCTTAGTGAGCTTTTGGCCGGTCGATATATCGGTAACCGGAACGGCCTTTTCCGGGGTAACCTCCGGGGTAACCGGCATCGCCGTTGTCCCCTCAGCCGCTCCCTCAGTTCTGCCACCCAACACCTGCAAGCTGGGATTGGTGACCGGCAGGAAGTCGGCGTAGCTGCTGATCAAACCATGCTCGGTTGCATCGAGGCCCAGGATCTCTTCTTCTGCCGATGCACGTAAACCGTGCGCTCTCTGAATCAGGAAAAAGACAACGGTCATCGTAACGGCAGTCCACAGAGCAATCGACGACACGCCCAGCGCCTGTATGCCCAGCTGTTCAAAGCCGCCTCCATAAAACAGACCGGTCGCATCCGAAATGACATCGCCTCCCGCCACGATAGGCGTCGCAAAGAGACCGACGGCCAACGTACCCCACACGCCATTGACACCGTGTACTGCTACCGCGCCGACGGGGTCGTCGACACGCAGCTTGATGTCAATAAACTCGACGGCAACGACGACGATAATGCCGGCGACAGAACCGATGATGAGTGCACCGAGTGCATCCACATTGGAAGTACCGGCGGTGATACCCACGAGACCCGCCAACGCACCGTTAAGCGTCATAGATACGTCGGGCTTACCGTTCTTTACCCACGTGAACAACATAGTCGTCACCGCACCGGCGGCCGGAGCCAACGTTGTCGTCACAAATATCGAGCCGAGCTGTGAGACGCTCGTCGCAGCGGCACCGTTAAACCCGTACCAGCCGAACCACAGAACAAAGCAGCCCAGAGCACCCAGCGTCAGCGAGTGGCCGGGAATTGCGTTCACGATAGTCTTTCCCGTGGCTCTATCTATCGTGTACTTGCCAATACGCGGGCCGAGCATCGCCGCGCCAATGAACGCAGAGATGCCGCCCACCATATGAATCGCCGAAGAGCCCGCAAAATCGATGTAGCCCAGCTGTGCGAGCCAGCCACTCTCGTTCCATACCCATCCTGCTTGAATCGGGTATATGACCGCACATATGACGATGCTGTAGATGCAGTAGGCGCTAAACTTGGTGCGTTCGGCCATGGCACCTGTCACGATAGTTGCGGCCGTGGCACAGAATACCAAATTAAACACAAAATCTGAGAAGTCAAAGTTGCTAAAATCAGTAAATATCCCCAGATTCGGCACGCCGATAAATCCAAACGCATAGTTCTGAGCAGTCAGGAGCGTGTAGCCAATCAAAAGAAAGGCAATCGTCCCCATCGAGAAGTCCATCATGTTCTTCATGATGATGTTGCCGGCGTTCTTTGCGCGCGTGAAGCCCGCCTCTAGCATCATGAAACCACATTGCATGAAGAACACCAGCGCTGCTGCAAGCAAAAACCAAATACCAAAATCCATAGTCCACCATCCTTTCATAGAAAAAGGTGTGTGCTTTGCTGCCACTATCGGCAGAAAAGCGCACACCTTTGTACGTTGCGCGAATCGATGATTCGCATGACGCCAGTCGGTTCCTTGAGCCAACCGCTCTCCGAGGAGCCTTAACAGAAAAAGTGCTGTAGACTTTCGTCCACAGCACCTTTGCCGTCTAACCTATTAATAGCACCACCTGTTGCCCCTGTCAAGCGAGCCACGAGATGCCACCTAAAACGCTCGCTACGTTTCGATAAATTGTTTGTGCCAGAGAAGAAACATGTACACCGCCCAGATTCTGCGATAGGTATCCTGCTTGCCCGACCGATGGTCTTCGAGAAGTTTGTTCAGATACGCCACATTAAAGTACTGTGCGGCGGCTTCGCCACTAAAAGCCTCTTTAACGTGCCGGTAGTATTCATCACGGCGCAACCAATCGCGCAAAGGCACCGGAAAGCCAAGTTTCTTTTTGGCGGCAGTGGCATCATCGATTTCCCGACGCGCCGCAGCACGAAGCGATATCTTAGTACTCTCCTTCGACACCTTATTGCGAGCGGGAATCTGCTGCGCAAGTTTTAGGATCTCGATGTCGAGAAATGGCGTACGCGCCTCCAGCGAGTTCGCCATGCTCATCTTGTCTGCCTTAAGTAGTATGTCTCCCGGCATCCACACATTGAGGTCGATAGTTTGCATGCGGCTTACGGTATCGGCGCCTTCCGTTCCCTCGTAAAAAGGCGCGACAATCTGCTCCGGTGTCACCGTATTGGTCACGTTTAGGACAGAGGGCAATTCTTTTGACTCAAAGATGAAGTTTCCTGCTTGGAAATAACGTTCTTCAAGAGGTTTTGCGCCACGAATCCAAAACTCTTTATGAAGTGTGCGATCGGGCAACATTCGGGCCACTGTTGCGGCGAGTTTCCGTAGTGCGAGCGGCACCCTCTGATACCGATCCATACGCAACCCGTCACGATACGGGTTGTAGCCGGCGAACAGTTCATCGGCACCTTCTCCCGATAAGGTTACTTTGACGTGCTCGGCTGCATTTTTACATACGAAGTAGAGCGAGAGGCAGGATGGGTCCGCAAGTGGCTCGTCAAGGTGATAGGCGACCTTCTCAGCAATACCAAAGTATTCGTCGCCGGTGATTTCTTTTGCATAGTTTTGTAGATCGTATCGCGCAGCAAACGCCTGAGCATACGGTAGCTCGCTGTACTGCTTTTCCTGATATCCCACGCTAAAGGTGCGCAGGTCACCGATATCGTTACCTAACTTAGCCACGTAGCTGGAGTCGATGCCGCTGGATAGAAAGCTTCCCACCTCGACGTCGCTGATTTTGTGATACTTTACGCTGTCTTTTACCGTTATGTCGATAAGGTCGACCCACTCGTCAAACATCTTCGCCTCGTCGGCCTGAAACGCGTGCGTATGGTAACGCGTGAACGCCAGTTTTCCTTCTACATACGTGAAATATGAGCCCGGCGGCACCTTCTTGACGCCGGCAAACATTGAGTCGGTACCCGGCACGAAACCAAAGTTCAGATAGCTGCCGAGGACCTCCGTGTTGACCTGTGCCGTAAATGCCGGATGCTTTGTAAAGGCCTTGATTTCGCTCCCAAAGAGAAGAGGGTTCTTCCCCGCTTGCGGCTGATAGTAGTACAGCGGCTTGATGCCGAAGTAGTCGCGTGCACCAACGAGCTCCTTGGTCTCAAGATCATAGATAACGAAAGCCCACATGCCGCGCAGTTTGGTGAGCACGTCCCACCCATAAGCCTCATAACCTGCCAGTACCGTCTCAACATCGGTGTTTGTCCGAAAACGATAGCCGAGAGCTTCGAGCTCGGTGCGCAGTTCTCGGTAGTTGTAGATTTCACCATTGAAGACGATAAGCTTCGTGTTGTCGGCGTTGAATATCGGCTGTGAGCCACCTTCGAGGTCGATGATGCTCAAGCGGCGAAAGGCCAGCGCGAGATAATCGTCGGTGAAGGTCGCTTGATCGTCGGGTCCGCGGTGTGCAATCGATGTCGACATAGCGTCGAGAACAGCATCTCGATCATTGGTATCACCGATAAATCCCACAAAACCGCACATTCGCTTCCTCCTGATTCTGTGTACGTAATTATACGTGTTTTCTGACACCAACGACGAGATCGGCAAGCGCCTCGCGCGCGTTGGCCGTCGAGAGCGTTGCGTAAGCGCGCGACATTTCGGCACGGCGATCCGGGTCGTGCGCGAGCTCAGCGACGACCTCACCAAACCAGCGAGAATCGAGTTCGTCGTCGCGCACCAACACCGCAGCCCCTGCGTCGACGAGCGCCTGAGCGTTCTTGGTCTGATGATCTGCCGTGGCGTGGGGAAACGGCACGAGCACGGCTGGTAACGCGCGCGCCATAAACTCGGCGACCGAGGTCGAACCCGCGCGCGAGACGACGAGGTCGGCCGCCGCAAGTTTGACCGGCATGTCATCGAAGTAGGGCTCGATCGTATAGCGCGCCGGCCGACCGAGCGTATCGGCGCGTGTGTCGGGCGGGCAGTGCTGAGCCGCGAGAAGGTCGGCGATATGCGCGTAATCGCGCGTGCCTGTCGCGTGGAAAACGGCAACTTCCGCAACGGCCGTAGCTCCCGCAGCCGTTGCAGCTTCCACCTGCGGATAGATCCGCACGAACGCCTCGCTCAGGCGGCGCGCTCCCCCGCTGCCCCCAAAGACAAGCACCATCGTGTTGCTCTCACGTAGTCCGAGCATGGCACGCGCCTGTGCTCGGTCGGCCTTTTCGACCTCGGGACGCACCGGGTTGCCCGTCACCGTGACCTTGTCGACCCCCACCACCGCATGTGCTTCCGATACCGTCGTCTCATAGGTAAGCGCCAGCATCGTCGCACGGCGTGCAAGCTGTCGATTTGCCTTGCCGAGCACCGCGTTTTGCTCGTGGAGCACCGTCGCCACGCCGGCCTGCTGGGCGGCGCGCACCATCGGGACACACACGTAACCACCGAAGCCGACGACAACATCGGGCCGAAACGTGCGCAGAATTGCGCGCGCCGGAATACGGGCACGCCACCATGAAAGTGGTGACGTTATGAGTGTCGTGTAGCGCGCACGTTGAGGCCCGCGCCATATCCGATAGTTTTGCTCAAGAGGACGTACGTCGAGCGCTTCAAAGGGCAGGCCGGCGTCCTCGGCAAGGCGCTCTTCCATCGAGCTCGGCGTACCTACAAAGAGCACTTCGTGTCCGCGTGTGCGCAGTTCAGACGCGAGCGCGAGCGCCGGATAGATGTGCCCTGCAGTTCCACCGCCACTCAAGATCACCTTCATCGCCCTCACCTCCCCCTGTGCGCGAGCGCTTCACACGCGTGCCGTCATCGTCACGACCCCCGCGCGACCGACCGCCATCACCACGTGAGCCGCCCCCACCGAGGCCGCCATCGCCGAAGCGCTCGAAGAGGTCGGCCATGTACTCGGCCGCCGACCTAAACAGCGACGACTCATCGATAAGCTGCGTATTGGCTCCTGCGGCCTTGCGATCGCCCCCAAACCGCGCGACCGAGAGTATCAGCCCTAACGAGACAAACGAGGCAAGCATCGCCGAGCCACCGAGGGTAACAAACGGTAGCGGCTTGCCCGTCACCGGGGTCAGCCCCACCACGGCAAGCAGGTTGAGCGAGGCCTGTACGAGCAGCATCGTCGTCGCACCGGCCGCGATAATGCGCCCCATGCGATCGGTGGCACCAAGCGCAATCGTCAACCCCGTCCACATAAGCAAGGCAAATGCACCGACGACAAGAAGCGTACCAAAGAGCCCCATCTCCTCGCCGATGATAGCCAAAATAAAGTCGTTTTGCGCCTGAGGAAGATAGAAATACTTCTGCCGCGAAAGCCCTGGGCCCAGCCCAAACAGTCCGCCCGACCCAAGCGCATAGAGACCCTGCGTCACCTGATGTGAGTAGTTACCTCGAAAAAGACCGTCGATGAGACTGTTGACGCGCTGGACCTGGTACGAGGCGCTTAGCACAGCACGCACCGCGAACGCAGCCGTGATGACCGGCAGTGCAACAAACAGTATCTTCGGCGAGTGTCCACTCAGCAGATAGGCAATGAGCAGACCCGAGCCAAGAATAAGCGTCGTGCCAAGGTCAGGCTGGAGCAAGATGAGTATAACGCTCGGCGCGATGACGGCGAGCGGCACGCTCCACAGCCCGATAATGCGCCAGCGCGAACAACGACGTCGCGCCGTGTATTCGGCGATGAAGATGAGTGCATACGCGGCAAAGAGAAGCAGTACCGGCTTGGCGAGCTCAGAGACCTGGAGCGAGAGGCCGCCAATCTGAATCCAGCGGCGCGCGCCGAGTGCATCGGTGCCAAACGCAAGCGTTACGAGGAGGCCGACGATGACGACGAGCGCGAGCGGAAAGCTGAGGTGTGCGAACGTGCGATAGTTGAAGCGACTGATGACAAATGCCGCTACCGCACCGAGCACGATGAAAAGCAGGTTAGAGATACCGGAGCCAAACGATGCCAGGAGTGAGGCCTCGGCACCCTGCAAGAGCACCGCCTCACCACTTGAAGCGCTGATAACCATGATGGCGCTGATACCCACGAGTATCGTGACCGCCACGATAGCCAAATAGTACGAGCCGACCCCGCCGGCGACGATACGCTGTTCTTTGTGCGACTTCGGCGACGTGGTGGTCTTGGCGGTTCGTTTTCCGGTACGCTTAGCGCTCATCTTCGTGCTCTCGCACGAGTGCGCAGAATGCCTCGCCACGCGCCTCGTAGTTGTCGAACTCATCGAACGAGGCACACGCCGGTGAAAGCAACACAGCGTCGCCCTCACGTGCGTGTTCATAAGCGAGCGCAAACGCCTCGCGCATCGTCTCGGCGCGCAGTACGGCGCCCCCGGCTGCCTCAACGGCACCGGCAATCTCGCCTCCGTCTTCACCAAACGTGATGACGGCCGTCGCAGGGCGTCGCACAAGCGCGTGAGCAAGCTGCGTCATATCGTTGCCCTTGTTCTGCCCGCCCACCAGCACGATGAGCGACTCATCGGCAGGCTCGTTGTCGCTAAACGCACTCAGCGCCTTGATGACGGCATCGGGATTTGTTGCCTTCGAGTCGTTGTACCACGCCGCTCCCCCAGCAAATCCGGCGTACTGTAAACGATGACGTACCGGCGTAAATGAGGTGAGCGCCGCCGTAATCGTATCCTCATCGACCTCAAAATAGCGTGCAATCTCACGAGCAAACAGAGCATTTTCCACATTGTGGATGCCCTTAATCTGCATCGTCGGCAACGGGTCGTCGGCTTCACGATGCACGTCGAGTACCATCACCTCTGCACCGGCCATCTTCGCGCACTCGTACTCACGGGCAAAGTACTCGCTCTGTCCGTTGATGAGCGCGAGTGAGCCCGGGTCAAGGTTAGCGAATATCTTGCACTTCTCGGCAACGTATTCGGAGAGCGAGCGGTGCCAATCGAGGTGGTCGGGCGTAATGTTGAGGATGGCACCCACACTGGGTGCAAAGAGCGCGGTCGTCGCAAGCTGGAAGGACGAGACCTCGGCAACGAGTATGGCATCGGGTGAGACGGTGCCGACCACCTCGATAGCAGGAATGCCGATGTTGCCAACGGCATACGCCTCGATATCGCCGGCCTCAAGCAGATGCACGACGAGCTTCGTGGTCGTCGTTTTACCGTTCGTCCCGGTGATACCAACCCAGCGGTTGCTCGACTCGCGGTAGGCGAACTCGATCTCGCTGATGAGATCGTCGGTAGATTGACGTGCGCTCCGAAAGAGAGGGGTATGCGGTGCAATGCCCGGGCTGATGACGATGAGGTCAAAGCGGCCCGGCACCTCGTCGACACCATCGACACAGACGAGCTCTTCCACGCGCCCCGATGGCTGTGCCTCAAGATAAGCGGCTACGGCTTTGCCACTCACACCCATGCCTGCAACACACACGCGCCCCAGAGATTTCATGCTGCCAGGCTTCATGCTACCCACCTAATCGTCCTGTCTGGAAGAAGTAGAGCGCGAAGCCAAAACCGGAGAGCACTGCGGTCACAATCCAAAAGCGCACCATAATCTTCGTCTCTGACCACCCAATCATCTCGAAGTGGTGATGTATCGGCGCCATCTTAAACACGCGTCGCCCCGTGCGCTTAAACCACGCGACCTGAATGACAACCGAAAGCGCCTCGATAACGAAGATACCCCCCACGATAAGAAGGAGGAGCTCGGTTTTGGTTACGACGGCGAGGGCAGCAATCGCGCCGCCAAGACCCAACGAGCCGGTATCTCCCATAAAGATATCGGCTGGGTAGCTGTTGTACCACAAGAACCCGATACATGCGCCGGCGATGGCGGCGGCCGTCAGCGAGACGGGGAGCACATTTTGTGCATACGCAATCGCCGCAAAGACAAGGGTGACGATCGTGACCGTGCCGGCGGCAAGGCCGTCGAGACCGTCGGTGAGGTTAACGGCGTTACTCATGCTCACCAGCATAAACGTGGCGAAGATGATATAGAGCCACGGGATGAGAAGTGTGGTGCCCCCAAACCAAGGAATCGTCGTCGTGGCAAGCCCGAGCGGAATATGCGCAGTCGTCAACGGTATGACGAGGTCGGCCGAGACGCCAACCCAGTTGACCGCGATAAGCGCGAATAGGACGCCGATCGTTATCTGGCCGGCAAGTTTGGCGCGCGCCGTCAGCCCCAGCGAGCGCTCCTTCGCCACCTTGGACGCATCATCGATGAAGCCAAGTAGCCCGCACGCAATCGTCGTGAAGACGACGAGCAGCGCCGCACGGATACCCATCGAGAACTCGATGAGATGCTGCATCGACACATATTCGTGCTGTGGAGTTGCGACGTAGAGCATCGCCAGCGCGACGAGCGCCATGACGACGAGCACCACAAGCCCGCCCATCGTCGGCGTACCCTCCTTGACGAGGTGACCCTGCGGACCATCGGCACGTACCTGTTGGCCAATATTGCGACGACGCAGCGTCGTGATAAAGAGTGGCATGAGAATGCTCACGACGAGAAAGCCGAGCGAGAGCGAGAGAAAGACCTGGAATGTCGGATAGAAGGCAAGGCGCGCAAACATTAGAGTGTATCCTCCTCGATGCCGGGCACGTCTGAGGCAGGAGTGCCGACGGGCGCGCTTTCGATAGTGTCGAGCGGCGAGGTCGTCTGATCAAAGAGAGGATCACGTGCAGCCGGTGGTGCCATCACTTCGTCGACGGTCGTCACGCCCAATAAAACATCGGCAACACGTTCGAGCTCCATACCGCGTGATGCCTTAACAAGCACGATATCGCCCGGTTCAAGCGCAGCCTGGAGCTCTTCGAGCATGAGGTCGAGCTCGATCCAGTCGTAGGCACGTGCGATACGGTTCGTCTTCTCATCCATACCGTTGAGTCGTGCACCTTCAAGGAGATGCGTGGCGTAATCGCCGAACGCAAAGAGATAGTCTATCTCGCAGTGTGCAACGATTGCGCCAGCTGCACGATGCTCATCGGGCGCCGTGTCGCCCAGCTCAAGCATGTCGCCGATCACGCAGATACGGCGTCCCGGCGCATCGAGCGAGGCCAGCGTGCGCACCGCCTGCTCCATCGAATTCGGGTTCGCGTTGTATGCATCGTTGATAACGGTTAGGTCAGTCGCGGCGTTGATATCCATCTTAAAGCGCATACCGCCGACGCGCGCTTCTTCGAGTCCCTTCTCGATAATCTCGCTAGGGATACCGAGCTCTTGGGCAACGGCAACGACCATGAGTGCATTGGTAAGCTGATGAAGCCCAGGAACACCGAGCGTGATATCGAACTCCCCCTTGAGCGAAAGAACGTGCGCGGAGGCACAGGCCGAGGAGTCGAGCGTAACATGCGTAGCCATGACCTTCGCGTCTTCGAGATCGACGCCAACGGTCATCACGCGTGCATTCGAAGCCTGTTCGAGTTTCTCGCTGTAGGGCTTTCCGGCCTCGATAACGGCGAGTCCCTGATACGGCAACGCCTTGAGGAGTTCGGATTTCGCGGCGATTATTTCATCGACCGAGCCCAGTAGCTCGATGTGACTTGGCCCAATCGACGTCACCACACCGATCTCGGGGTTGACGATGTCGCACAGCTCGGCTATCTGTCCGCGCCCACGCATGCCCATCTCGACGATAAGCACTTCGGTATCTTCGGCAGCACGCAATGCCGTCAGCGGCACGCCGATTTCGTTGTTCTCATTCTCAGGCGTGGCGGCGGTGCGAAACCGCTGCCCCAGTGTGGCCGCCATCAGCTCTTTTGTGCTCGTCTTACCGGTCGAGCCGGTGATACCCACGACACGCGGCTTAACGATCTCGAGCCAGCCGCGCGCAAGGTCATGGAGTGCTTTGAGCGTATCGTCGACGAGCACAAACGCCGTACCTTTGCGCTCGGCAATACCGGCAACCTGATCTGCCGCTTCTCGACGCGAAACGAGCGCGACCGCTGCGCCGGCCTTGACGGCCTTGTTGACGTAGCTGTGCCCGTCGGCGTGCTCTCCTTTAAGCGCGACAAAAAGGTTGCCCTCTTCGAGTGTGCGCGTATCGATCGAGACGCCGACGACCTCAGCATCGGGTGCGCCCGACAGGATTTCGCCGTCGACGAGCTCGGCAATACGTGCGATGGTAAGTTTCATCACTGCTCCACCTCCGCCTGCTGAGCGCGGATAGTGAGCGCCGCGCGCGCCTGTTCAACGTCGTCAAAATCAGCTTTTGTGTCACCGATAATCTGATAGGTTTCGTGACCCTTGCCCGCAATGAGGACGATGTCTTCAGGGTGGGCTTCTTCGATCGCCCACAGAATCGCTTCGGCACGATCGGTTTCACACCCGTAGTGTGCCGGTGCCACGTGATACATACCCGCAACGATCTCATCGATGATGGCATCGGAGTCCTCGCTACGTGGATTGTCGCTCGTCACGATAACCATATCGGCTTCGCACGCAGCAATCTCGCCCATGAGCGGGCGTTTCGTGCGATCACGGTCTCCCCCACAGCCCATGACAACGATGATGCGGCCCTCGGTGAGCGGGCGCAGCGCTTTGAGCGCACTTTCAAGCGCATCGGGGGTGTGTGCGTAGTCGACGAAGACGAGCGGGTCTGTCGTAGAGTCCGTCGGTGAGTCTGTTGCATGGGCAGAGTCGTCGAGGTCGGTGCGTGTGACGCGTTGGAGACGACCCGGTATCTGTGCCGCACCGCTGAGAGCAGCGACGATGTCGGCCGGCGCGATGCCGAGTGCATACGCACAGCCCGCCGCAAGAAGCGCATTGTCAATGTTGTGTGCAGCGACGAGCGGGAGCTTTACCTCGTGTTGCTCGTTGCTGGTGTCACTGTGTATATGCAACGTAAAGGTCGCGCCGGACGCTCCCCCTTCGATATCGGTTGCGTAGAGGTTGGGACGTTCAGAAGGGTCGGCCTCTTCGTACGAGCCGTGTGAGCTGTGCGAGCCGTGTGAGCTCACCGTCAGCACCGTGCGCTCGGGCCATGCACGCCGTATCTCCTCGACGAGACGGCGACCGTGCGTGGTATCGATATTGACGACGCTCGCCGCACTCTCGTAGTCGAGAAAGAGCTTCTTTTTCGCGGCAAAGTACGACTCCATGCTTTCGTGATAGTCGAGGTGGTCCTGCGTCAGATTTGAAAATGCCGTCACCGCAAAGTGCACCGCAGCGACCCGATGCTGTACGAGCGCGTGGCTTGAAACCTCGAGCGCGACGGCCTCGTAGTCCTCATCGCGCGCGCGCGCCAACGTTTCGGCGAGCTCCGGCTCGGGCGGCGTCGTGTAGTCGCCGCCAATCGTGCCAATAACGAAGGTCGAGCGCTGGGCATAGTTCATGATTTCGGCGAAGAGATGGGTCGTCGTGGTCTTGCCGTTGGTGCCGGTCACGCCCATCACCCGCATATCGCGCGAAGGGTCGCCGACCGCCTCTTCGGCGGCACGTGCCAGCGCGATACGTTCGCTATAGTCAAACGTATCCATACAGATAAGGTTATCCGATGTCAAGCGTATGCTGAGCAGGGCGTTGAGCAACCGAAAGATGAGCGCAGTAGCACGGAATACGCTCCGATTAACCCTAATCACTGCTCAGGATACGTAAAACATCCTGACCGCGCAACCTATTCTTGCTCGGTAAGTTCATCCATGCGGGGTGGTTGGAGTCGGCGAGTGCGCCAGCTGTCGAGCGAAGCCTTTTCCTATCAGAACCATGCAGGCGGCTCAACTCCGTCCCGATATCGGTAACGAGGCTTGCTAGCAAAGCTGCGTCGCTGAGATGCCTGTCTTTATCGCGGTTATCAGAACGGTAAACTGCCGATTTAAGGACTAACGCACCCAACACATCAGGCATATAGAACTCACACACTCCGTCGGGAACTTCGATTGCCACTTTTGTTCGACGATTCAGAGTCTGCGCTCCACCCGGTGTTTCCATCAAATGTAACAGTCCAATTTTCGCCGCCTTGCTCTTACCACTTGGCAGATGATCGGCGATAAGCACATCAATAATCTGATTGTCTCGCTTCAGGCGATGGAATGGTGCTCCTCGTAGCCCCGGTTCATGCAGCTCGAATCCCAGCTCCTCAAGCCCGGCAATAACATGTCCAATATTCAAGGTATCCGCGAGCACATCAATGAGCAGGTCGACATCGACCGTCGCGCGTGACTCAAGTTCTGCCATCATCGCGTGCGCCTGCACCATCAAACCACCGATGAGCATCCATTTATCGGCATCAATACGCGAAACTACCTCCGTGACTATATCCCACGGAGGTAGCGGTTTTCCAAAAGGGAACTCTAGCTTAGCCACGCCACTCATTCAACAATTCCTCCAGCAAATTAAGCCCCGCGCTACGTTCACGAACATCGGCAGAAGCGGCCAGATCGGTTGCAACTACTGCTCTGGGCATTTCCTTGTAGCCTGCAAGATTGAAGGGTATGTTCTCGCCAACAACTCGCAGTATAACATTTGTGTCATCGTCCTGAGCGGAAAAGGTGTTCTGCATGAACGCCTCTAGATCGCGGTCAGCAAGGTAGCCTTCTAGTTTACCCGTACCATCGGTAAGCCCTAGTTCCGATAATAGGTTAGAACTTACGCCAGATAACACGAGGTTCTCGTGTGCGGTTTTGAGAAACGATTCGTCGATACGAACACGCAACAATCGAGCACGTCGGCGCACAGCCCATACCACTTCTTCAGCGCTCATTTCGTTGAGCCGCATACGTAATCGTCTGCGTTGCTGATACGCAAGCCAGCCCACGTCAAGACCTGACAACAGCCACAGCGCCGCCCACGCAACATTTACGGAGAAGGGGCGCCCCTTACCTTGTCGCAAACGTGCGTAATCTGCTACTGATGCCGCATCCACCAAGAAGACATCACCAGCCGTGCGCACAGCATGTAGCTCTCCAGCATGAATTAGCTGCACAACTTGATGTCTAGAAACACCCAAAGCATCGGCCGACTGAATCGTAGTGTATTTTCCGCTCAATGTCGCTCGTTCATTTTTTTCAGCTATCGAATTCATACATAAATAGTAGCACAAGTTATTATTTATGTAAATTTGTTCACGATATATATTCTTTCCGTGCTGGCACCCATGTGGGATTACGAACAGTCAACTTGTGCCCTTACCACCGCAACAACAAATACAGCGGTAAGGATAGCTGCTATCACGGCTGCGCGTATCACCACAATAAAGACGTTATTAGGCAGATACTCGAGTGCGGTTTGCACAAAGATGGCGCCTGCCATTATCGGCACCATAGTAAAGAACAGGCGTGGCGGTATACGCAAGCTAAAGAATCTTGTTGTGATTATGGTAGCAAGAAGGCAGATGACATACGCCGAGATGGGAATGCCACCTAAAGTCCCTAAGATATCAATGAAGATTCTGCCAAACATGAATCCATCGCGTGCATTTGGAAGCGCAATCATGGCAAGAATCCCTAAGAAGATTCCGAGGACTACGCCAAGACCTAGTGAAACGAGCGTGAGAGCAGCCATTCGTTTTAGGAACGATTTGAGCGCGATAGGACGCATCCACAAGTACAGACTTCTCAATAAAACCGCGAGACCAAGAAGGGCGAATGGGACAGATAATCCCAGTAAAAATAGCTCCCGCATGGCAAGTGTTCTATCTATAATCAAGTCCGATATCCACCATGTGAGCAAAAGCTGTGCGAACGTCAGCAGAAAAAGACCTAGTGCGTATGTCACTACCGCAGGTTTATGCCGTATGACGATTTCTCGGATATCGTCCATTGCCCTCATGCCCTCTTTTGCTCACGATACTCATTATACTACGTGTGCATCAACAAAACTTCTTGAGTGAAAGCCACTCACACTTTTTCAGCACAGCGCAAAATTATGAACGAGTACAAAACAGCAAAGACTATGTAGTCGTAACAAAATAGCCAATTAGCCAAAAAATCATAAATGCAACGAGCGCCATGGCTCCGAGCACAGTACCGATTTTTGCAATCAATTTTAACTTTCGATCCGCTTCCGGTTCACTCCAAACCAGATAGCCAAGGTAAAACGCAAAGAATCCAAGGATGACAGGATAGAGTACATCGACAAAAAACGCCAAGAGAGCTGACACACCACCCACGAGTGAGAGATAGGCAACATATGGCTGTGCTCCAAAAGGTAACTTATCATCTTGCGTTGACGCGCTCATATCTCACTCCTCTGTAACCCATACAGCATTTGTGCTATGGCTCCGTTTCCATCGTCTCATGTTTTTACAGCCAAAATACGAGAATCACAAGAAGTGCGGCAATCCCGAGTATTGTTGCAGCAGCCGCCATGAGCTTTTGCTTCGGTTCTGCCTGCGGATCCCGAAATACAAAATAGCTGCCCCAAATAGCGCTTATGCCAAGTGCGGCTGGGAAAAGAGGGAACCGCATAAGAGCCAACGGTAGAGCCACTATCGCACAAAATAACGAAAGAAACGAAAGTTGCGCTATTGATAGATTTCCTCTCCAAAAACCATTTTGTTTTTCCTGCATGGACTTCTCGCTCTCTCTTAGAGTTCTTAAAGCCATGACATGCATCTGCATATCGAAAGTTAGCCCGCAATAGCTGTATCAAGTATCGCCGCAAGCTCACTTAAAAAGGGCATCGACAGAATTGCGGTCCACACTGTCGCCATTGTCGCAGCAAATCTTGCTCCCTTACTAGCTTTCTTCTCACGCAAGACCAATATACACAAGGGAGCCGCAATTACGAGAAAGAGAACGGCCAAGCCATAATCATCATTCATAATTGGCGGGAATGCCATCATGCTACAAATCAGAGCAGTAGGCGCGACCCACGGCCTTGCTCCTAATGGCACCTTTTTGTCTTCCATTAATTTCCCCTAACTTGCTGTTACGTCGAGTAACCACAGAAAAACACCACGACACAGCTCTCTGCCTTAGGCCGGTGAAAACATACTGAGCAATCTCAGAAAAGCGGCCAGAGAAACTCCTGCTAGCACAGCAGCAGTCCACGCGACATATTTCTGTTTTCTGCCAATGTGCGGTTGGCGCAAAACGAGCGCAGAGAGGCCGATTGCCGGTATCAGCAAAAGGAGCGAATACACATAAGGGCGCGGAAGTGCTGTCGGGAGCGCTACGGTACCAAAAATCGCGCTAAATCCAAAGAAGAAGACTGTCAGCACAAAGATTGCTACTCCGCGAACAAGAGAAAGGCCTGCAACCCACCATTTGGTGCCTAAAGGGGTCTTTTGTTTTTCCATCAGCTCTCCCATCCCGTATCTTTATCATACGTAAAAAACTCTATTCGGTGTAGTTCATTAAAATAAGAACCAGTTGCACGCAAAACATCATCAAGCCCATTATTCCTAATACAAGCGTAATTCTTGCGATTGATTTTGCCGTTGCACTAGTTTGTGGTTCACGCAGGATTAAAACAGAAAAGTACGTTGCGTATATTGGCATGAAAAATAGCCACCGTACAGTCTGAGTCATTAACGGAAATATGCTCAATACCAGAGTGAAATAAGGAAACCACGGTTCTGCGCCGCGAGGTACTTCTTCATCTTGCATAAGATATCGACTCCTTTGAAATTTGTGGCTAACGTTCTAAACTAACCCCTGCAACGAAATAGTTGACCCCCATCAGCATGACATTCTAAACTGCGTTTTATTTGAAATAAGGTAAGTTGGTGAGTAATTGTTGTCCGATGTTCTTCAGCGCAGTACAACTGACATATTGAGAATTAATCCTTCGGATATAGCCTGTAATAATTGTAGCGTTCAGATGGGCCAAATTCGTTCTTGCGGAGTTCGAATCTTCTGATAGGCTAGCATGCGATCCAAAGGTCACAAGGTTTCCCCGATTGGTGAAATATGCTGGTATATAGAAGCCACTGCCAAGATCAAGGGGTGGTGGCCCAAACTCTCGCTTAAGAACACCAAACGGTTGACCTATATAGTCATCAAGATTGCTGCTCTCATCAACAACGCCAACGCCCTTGCTGTACACCAAATCTCTGTCGACAGAATAGACGACCGCCGCTGTGATTGTTTTTCCATCACGTGTCGTTACTAAAACCACATGACCATTAGGTTCACGATAATAATAGCAACCTGATATTCGTATTGATAATAATTGCTTGCCACCCGATAGTGTTACATCTGCAACATCTTGGCCGATAGTTATCTCTTTATATTCTGGTTTTGCTCTATCGCTACAGCCAACAATCATCAAAATTACCCCAAACAATACCGCGGCTACAATCCATCTGCTATCTCGCATATCCCACCTCATAATATCCAATGAACTCAGAAGAGCAAGTATCAAACCGTAAACTCGAGAGTGGTCTCTCCTAACTCTCTAGCAACTGTCGCCTCCATTTTTGTTCCACCAATGGGTCACTGCTATGGTGCTTCAAATATCTCGACGATTTCCCATTCGCCGTTTTCTTTATGAATCTTCCATTTTGTGAATATACCTATTGATCCATTGATAATTTTTCCATCTTTGTTATAAGCTTCCTTGCTATATAGAGCCCATATGTATCCGTCCTTAAAATTGTGCAGAGTGAACAGTCGCACTAATTCCAAATTTACCCCTCCGAGCTCTTCGTCGGGAAAGCGATAGCTCATGTTATAGGCATTTATCGGCCTTCCTTCTGTTTCCGCTCTATCAACCTTCCAGAGAAAAACATCTCTCACTTCACGATAGAGAGAATTTGTGTCCAGAAACATCACAAGATAAGCAAGCAGCAGGACAGCCAGCATAGCGCTGATAACTCTTACTATCTGATTATTTATTAAACCCTTCAAAAAATCGATTTTCTCACCTCTCTTTATCAGCCCCACATACGAATAATAAATATTATGTCGTTTTCAACCGCTGATTTATTCCTAAAACTCCTTGAATAAAACATCTATTTCACGCTCGTCAAAAATTTCACCATTACTGCAGTATTTCTCTATTTCAATCGAGCCATCAGGCATGAACTCAATTTCCCATTTTTGCCCAGGAACAGAGACAATGACCATGATGCTATCCCTAATCTTTGTCAATCTGTAATAAAATTTTTCCTCTTCAAGCCGATTTAAAAACATTATCAGATCGTTTAAACCATACATAGAGAACACCTCTTTTCTGCCTGTTGTACTCGTTGCTGTTAAGCAGCTTAAATATTGCCTTATAGCCAGGTAGTCCTTGTTGCGCTCTTCTTTGAATTTCTCCTAACGACAGCTTGCCGATGTCCGCCCAACTTGGACTTCCTGATGGCAGTGGAGCATTTTTTATACGTGTTCGTACGATGCATCGTTAATATCTTTAACAGCGGTGTTTGTTTGATTATTCAACATTCTCATACGTAACCTATCAGCCAATATCCAACGATTGCAAGGAGTGTCACGACACCAAGTACTGCTGCAACTTTTGCTATCAGTTTTTGTCTCGGTTCTGCCTGTGGATTGAGCCACACAAACAGAGAAAAGTAGATTGCAAATATTCCGAGCATAATTGAGTAATAGGGGTAGTAAGGATAACGAAAAACTGTTGCCAGCAAAGCAGCTACTCCGAATACGAGTACAAGGTATGCCACCCACGGTCTTGCACCTAATGGCACCTTTTTCTCCTCCATTAATTTCCCTAGACGCCTTTTGTCGTCTGCGATTTCCTGCTCAACGGTCATAGCATTCCCCAAAGCTATCTCTTCGGCGAATAAATAGCTCACATTCGAGACATCAAAGTTGCCATCTATATCTGTTCCATCTGCGTTATATATTTGCATTTCATTAATAAAACCATCTGCAACATGCAACAAAAACGTTACTATGTTTCCGTTGGGTTGACTAGCATCCATCGTTACTGGAACTCGCGTACGATACGGATAACGTTCATTAGTCTTCGGCGCAAAAATCACAGAGATATATTCATACTCGCCATACACTTTATAGGCTGCTCCGGCAAGCTGCTGTTCGATGATATCTTTTCCGGCAAAATTTTCAGCCAACAGCTTGTCTAGCCATAGAGAGATTTGCTCACAAGCGTAGTTCCTGTTTTCAGGCATCGACCAAAATGCAACTTGCTCGTAAGAATAGTTGCTGTTTTCAGGCAAGGAACTATCTAGGTGGATGGTACGTACCAATGTTAAATCACCCCTGTTGTTGGTCTACGAACCATGCAAATTCACAGAACAATCAGCGTCATCCAAACTTTAGCACTTACTACTCTACACCAATGGTGCCAAGGTAGCTTTTTTGCCAATGCCTCTCTCGTTTATCCTGGCAAGAGATTTGCCAAAACGATTGAGTGTGTCAGGCTCTGTTCTAATATAAAAGCAACAATTGTGTGTTTCGTAGGAACCCCCGTCCTCCAGTTCCATATAGACTTCAATAAGAAGATGACCAAGTGCATCTTCACATGAAAACTCAAGAGACACACATGTTGTCGAATGATCGCCTTTAGTGCCATTTTCCCATAGATATCTGTCATCGGGGCTTTGCGGAAAAGTCGCCAGGCGTGAGGCGAGTTCGTCTATACGTGAATCCTGTGTGTAGCTTTGAGTTTTTGCACAGATAGTCTCTGATTGAGCCACAACTTCAATCTCAAAAAATTCTATATCTTCCCACACTCGCTCAATTGAAAGAAAGTCCATCATTTTACCCTTCTGACACCCCTGATGGAAGTGGTTACAGCAACGTTGCTATTTTAGCACGTCAGGAGTCTACGTTTTTCATCCCGCAGAAAACATAGAAACTATGAAGGCAACTACGAATATACCCACCATATATCTTGCGCTCCCGCTATAACATCCCCAGCCCCAAAAGTATACAGCGCGAGTAAAAAACTTCTTCTCATCGTCCACCTCACTTGCTGTTCAATGGCTTCACACACAAAGCTTCTGGCAGGCCCCATCTTCAAGTTTCATATATTTTTCCCTCTTTTGGCTCCGTAATATAAACTACTCATAGCATTTTGTAGTCTATCTTGATTTGAGTCTATTGAGATTAGGTTATTTTTGCTTCCACTATCGACTCGGGGGCATTCATTTGTCCATTTCTTGAACCGTCATACTTGCGACATAACATAACCGCAACGACAAATGTGAATGTTGCAAAAGTTGTCGTTAGCGTCGCATTTATAATTACAAACAAAACATTTTTCGGCAGAAAATCAAGTATTGCCTGCAAAATATCTCCGCCCACAAGCATTGCCAATACAGCAAGAAATGTACGCCATGAAATACGAGCAGCAACTGAGCCCAGTGCAGCCATACGTGCTACTATGCAGACAATATACGCTGCAGATACTATGGCACCTAGCGTAGCAATTATTTCAATAACATGCATCCCCGCCACTTCTGTATCCCAAAATACAAATATCGCGAGAGCTCCCAAAACTATGCCAAACAAAAACACCGCACCAAGAGCAAGCATGAGTCCCAGAGCAAGCTCCTTAAAAAACTTTCCGAGCGTTATCGGACGCATCCAAAGATACAGACCAACAGGAAAAAGCAGTGTGCCAAAAACAAAAAGAACAAACAACCCTACCGCAAAAAAAGATGCATCAGTAGCTGCTGCAAGAATGTTGCTATCGGGATTAATGAGTGCATAGGAAAGCCGCGTGAACGACACTATAAACGTTCCTGCAACGTATGCTGCTACTGCCCATTTCTTGCGCTTGATGCCTTCCATTATTCTGTTCATCCGCCTCATATCCTTTCATCGTGCAATGTTCGCTTACGTCAATACAGCACTCTATTCTATTCGAGAAAATACCTTTTCATGTATGCATCCCAATATATTTTGCTGAGATCCTGAAGCCAAGAATGGTCTCCAGATTGGGCTTTCTCGTGCATAGCTTTTTGTACATATGCCCGCTTGGGTCGCTATAAAGCAGCGGATTGTTGGCGGTGTAGACATACTGGTTATGCGTCAATGGATCTCCCGATTCCCCACGATAGGTGTCTTCGGTGATAAAGCGGCCTGCATCGGGTGCGTAGTAGCGCGCACGCAGATACTGCATGCCGGTGGTGCGGTCAGTGCGCTCGGCGTTGTAGGTATACGGGTTAGTGTGTCACCTATTCAGTTGCCAAGGTGCGAGGTGGTGCTATTATTTCAACACTCGAAGGGTTGTCGCTATGAGACTTCAGATGTCTCAACGATTTGTTCTTTCGTGCATCTAAGAATGGACGGGAATACAGAATACTTTTTAGCCGATACTGACATATTGAGAATTAATCCTTCGGATATAGTCTGTGATAATTGTAGTGTTCAGATGGGCCAAATTCGTTCTTGCGGAGTTCGAATATAGCGTCTTGCGGAGTCAGCACCCTAAAACGTGGAGTTTTATTCACGTCTTGGTTATGATGCATCAGAAATGAAGCAACTACTGGATCAATTCCTCGATACTTTTGCTTAAACACTTCGTCATACATAACTTTACCGTTATGGGCAAATATAATCCCGGACTGCAGATCAAAGAGGATATCGCACTCTATGCCGAGAGCTTCTTCTATTTCTGCTTTTGTTACTGGATGTGCATAGACAACAGCTCTATCCCATTCAAAATCGGTAAAATCCGCTAGGTTTATCTCTAGGTATTCACCCGTATGGTTTCTCTCAGCATATCTTACGATACGTGATTCTAGGGGGTGCTTGTTGCACCCTGTGGTCATCACAGCTACCGCAAGCGTTACAAAGACAATGAGTGCTCTTCGCTTCATTGAACAATTCTTATATTTAGGGGGAGAAAAGATTCTGTAAATATGTAGCAATTTCATCAGGGTTTGATTACACGATGTTTCTGTGGAATTCTCCTGCGTCACTTTATGCCACAGCGTCTATTCTCTTGATCAGCTTATTTGTCCAGACAACAGACTCATCGACACTGTCCAGCACAGAAAGATTGTTCTTTTGGGCATCGTATAACTCACCCCAGTTTTCTTTTTTCTTGATGATTGGCGGCCAAGCCTGAAGATTTCGATATGCAAAGAGCCTCACGCAAGCCTGTCGCGTAGCCGCATAATCGATGTTTTCATTTTTGACAATCAGTTGCAGGTCTATGAGATCATGGGCACGCGAGCTGTTTTCTTCGCTGAGTCCATGAAGCTTCTGTGAGATTTGATGATGAAGTGCCATGCAAGGCATGGGAGCCGGGCTAGGCAGTCCGATTTTCGAAAATATTTGGACGATGCTTTCAGAGATTGTATACTCGGGCTCATAGGCATCGCCTATCTCATCGTGTCCGATTTCAAGAATTACTGTTAGCCACGCCTTTCCTTTGTAGGAAAGCTTTACCTCAAATGGCTGCATCACGTATTGAGTGGGAACACCTTCTGGTGTTGCGGGCGCTCTAGCCACAAGTCTGCCGGTGAAATCATGCCACCCTTTCTCCAGTAGCTCCGCCATCTGTTCTTCAAATTCTGTAAGAGCAGTACCTCGGACTGTGTCTAGGTCATTCGTGAAACGTGCATTTTCATTGCCCCAGCGAAACTTCAAAGAACTGCCACCTTTCACAACACCTGATGGAAGCATCTGGCCGACGATTGTATTGGCAATAAGGGTTCTTGTTCGCAAGAAATTATCGCCTGTTCCAAAAGCTCTTTCAATCGCTATGTCAAGATTCCTTCTGCTGTTTGGTGTCTTGGTCATGACGCATCCAATTCATCAAGAAGTTCGATTCTTTCAGTCTCTTTTATGTATCCCTGGCGCCGGGCTTCTTCAACTGTATCTATTAGCCTATCAGGCATCACTGATTTCATACTGGCACGAATCGCATCGGTCACGCTTTGAGAGGGAACTCCATCGTAGTTAGTTGGTTGATAATCCGCCTTGATTACAATGATATGCTCCGGCAATGTCTTCCTCACGCGCGCAGGTGTTGCCACAAATATTCGAGCAGGGTTTGTGGGAGCTAGTTCAAGCATCGAGATAACAGATTCACCGTAGAGGTAGGCATTCGACCCAACAAGCGCAACAGCCTCCGCATAGACATCGTAGGGTGTCGGGATATAGTGAGCTAGCTTGTAAACGCCGTATCCGCGTCTCAATAGACGCCCACGCGCTGTTAGCGCATTCATCACTTTGCGTGAGATACCAAGTTTTTTCACTTCTGCAATAGTGACGAGTCCGTAATTGTCAGCACCGATTTCGTATATGTCATCGTATTGGGTCATGTCAAAATGTTACCACTTATGGCGACCTTTTGACAATATCTATTCTGCTCTAAACTTTGCAAATTCAGATTTGGTCCAACAACATAATAGTTCGCAGCATCACCGTTTTTAATCGATCCGTTTATCCCAACTTAGCACGTAAGAAGTCCACATCTTTCATCCCGCAGAAAGCATGAAGTCTATGAAAGCAACTACGAACATGCCTGCTATAAATCCTAATGCAGACAGGAAATAAATTGCAATAAGCTGCGAACCTTGTCTTTCAGTCCACGGAATTAACTGTTTTTCATAGGCAAGATATCTTTCTTTTGGTGGCAGTGGCCACTCTTGTTTGCACGTGTTACAAACTAGATAATACTCACGAGAAACGATACGCCCAAAAAGAATTGGTCCCTGCCAAATCCCTTTGAGCGTATAGTCTAGCACAACGCTACAGATACTCTCGTCACAAGAATCACAGATTAACTCGTCTTCAGGCAATTGAACTCTTTTTTTCCAAGTACCCATGTTATCGATCTGAGATCTTATCAACGATAGGATCTCCCCCAAGTCCAATGGTAATAAGAGTTATGTTAACAAGAGTATTTGATGCTTGCGGATCAAGGCTACCGATAGTTGATGAAACTGCTCCAGGCGCAGCGACAACAGCGCCAATTCCTGTTGCGAAGGTTCCAACTGCAGCGGCACCGCTGTGGCCAAAATTCTTATTAATGTTGGTATAGAAAATATAATTTTGTGTTTCAATCATCAGTTGGCCTACTTTCCATGCCAAACTGCCAGTACTTTACCATCGTTTTTTCGGATTAATATCTCAGGTTGCATATCTTTAGTCTTCCGGGAAAACCATATCGGCGCCGTTCATATAAATCATCTTCCCATCCAAAGAGTTTTCCCAAATGCTAAACTTCCAAAACAAATCCTTGCCTATCTTCAAATAATATACATTATTTGTGGTATCAGTTATTCGAACAATATATCCATAAAGATTTCCATTGCGCCTTACTTTCTCCTCAATTTTCGCACTCTCAATGTCAACCTCCAATTTGGTAAATACCTCGGCTAGCATATCCGTATCCTCTTTTGAGTGCCAAAGGAAAGTCCTTTTTAGGATTCTTTCGTTCTTCTCCAACACGCTTTCATCGATATTCCTACATGCTGTATTACTCATGCTCAATCCAGCTAGTAGCATAATGCAAGATACCATAAGAATAAACCTTGTAACTGTCATTGCTCATCCTTTCTACCAACTGCCAGGATACATTAGTGGAGATTCAGCCATGTGATGCTGCCGCTTAGTGAAATCAGCAAGGTCACTGGCAACATTCATCGCAACAAACCAACGTAGCTGAACAGAGGATAGAGTGATGCTAGAAAGCATAGGCCAAAAAAGGGCCACGCTCCAATTTTCAGCATATGTGAAAAGAATGGATGAGTGAACTGCAATGAGAAAACCGTATTTTGTGAAAAACAAGTGCAACTATCACCTCATCTACTTGAATTCTTGCTGCTTTCCAGTTTCTTGAGCCTTCAATACTCTGGCCTATCTACCAACCTCGATAAGCGATACTTGAAAAATATTGGTCTTGCTGCGAGTAATAAAGAAATCGTACTGCTCACTATCCCACCAAGGACGTGTCACATTAACTCTTACATAAAACATATCATCGTCATCGATATTGCTAATTTCTTGCAAATGACTTTTGGAATATCCACTGTCAACACGTACTAATCCCTGCATATAGTCTCTATCAATCCAATAAAAAATCCTCTATTGTAGAGCTGAGGCCTGTTCTCATCAAGGGATTGTTGAAATTTTTCCGTGAATATATCATCTGCCATTGCTCTGCCGTACCTATTGAACTGTACTCCCATAGCCTGATTTATTAGATTTATGATGGCGGTGTTCGTCTCTTTGTCAAATGCATCGTTGTGGCGGATGCGGTTGGTGTTGATAGGCGCATACCAAAGATAGTAGGTAGTTATTGACAAAAGCGCGAATAAGACGGTCAGTATGATGATGAACAATCTGTGTGTGGACATAAACACCTAAACTCCCCTTTGTCGAGCATTTTCCATATAGCCAAGAAGCGGAGACCTCTCATGTTTTTTTCAACGCAGATGACCAGATTTACCAAAAAAGAGGTATCCTTTTATCCTCGACTAGCATATAAGCACCATCGGTTAATCCCTCAACATAGATGTAGATGATTTGCCCACTACTTGTACTTCTGATGATATCAAAATCTAACCTATTGTCACTTTCGTCAAATACCTCAACTTCAGTCCTTGCCAGATAAAAAGCTACAACAATATAGTAATCATTCGTTTTTCTCACATGATGCACCTGGAGAAGCTGGGGTGCACCATTTAAATTCCTCTGTGTTCTCTTATTGACTGAAAAAATGCTTGATAGCTTGTATCCATTTCTGGTTCTCGGAAAAACACAACTTGAAACTCCTTGATTGGTTTCGAAAATCACCATACTTGAGTCTCTGCCGGAAAGCACTCCCTCAATACTTCCATTATAAGCATAGCGAAATGCATTTTCTGGTGTCTTGAAGCTCACAAATAGATTTTCGGGTGGTGCTGCACTTAGGACAACGACAAGCAGTGTGAATATGGTTATAAGAATAACTACCCGCAGCCTATTGCCTAATGCCGGAATTCTTGAAAGTGCAAAATACAAGCAAGCCCACATAAGCAGTCTACATCTTTCATCCCGCAGAAAGCATGAAATCTATGAAAGCAACTACGAATATGCCTGCCATAAATAAAAGTGTGAGCAAAAAGATAATTGCAAGAGCTCTCAAGCCATCTCGCTCAAGCCATGGAACCAGCTGCTTTTCGTAAACAAGGTATTTTTCTTGAGGTAACAACAGTCGTTCCTGTTCACACGCATCACAAACTAGATAGTATTTTCGAGAAGTAATGTGTCCCCAAATGGGTGCTCCTAACCACAATCCCTTGCTTTTATAATCCAAGATAACATGACAGGCATCCCTCTTGCAGGAATCGCACAAGCAACTCGCCTCAGGTAACTGAATCCTTTTTTGTACTGATGCTGGCATAGGGATAAACATCTTCTCTTCGCCTATTCAACTACTTGCTAAATGCTGAATCTATAAGATCGACTGTGACATTGGTTAATGGTTTAAGAGCTTGGCCAACAATGGCCTCACCTGCTGCTGGCGCAGCAGCTACGGCACCAACGCCCGTTACAAAAAGTCCGACTGAGGCAGCACCTTTTACGCCAACATACAAGTCTTGGTTGTCCGCAAATAGTCCGTCTTTGATTGGATCAAGCGCAGGCGTAGCGGTATTCCCTTGCAAGCCATAGCCAACATCCTGCACACCAGCTATAGCATCTCCCGCTGAAAAGGCAATGGCAGTGCCCGCAGCTCCCGCCGCAAGAAGCGGAAGAGCCACACCACCCGTCGCAATACAAGCGGCAACTACACCAACCGCACCAACAACAGTGACGGCAGCCAAACCAATCTTAAGAGCGCCTTCTCCGACGCGCGCCCAGTCAACATTGGACACGAAATTTTTCGCCTGCTTTGTAGCATATTCAAGGCCGTCGCAGAAGGCACGGCGAGCGACTTCGAGTTGCTGTACTGCCCAATATCTGGCAGCGGTTGCCTTGTCGGCAAACCACTGACCGCCTTGCACCACACCGTTTACTATCGTAGCGCCCGCCTGCTTGGCGCCATTCCATGTTGCTTGCACTCCGCCAACCACCGCATTATAGATATTTTTCACGGTATTGACGACAGCGTTGACTACACGAACGACCGTATTAACTACCGTGGTCACGACCTTCTTGACGGTAGTAACGACGGCCGTTGCAACCTTTTTGACCGCATTGACAACTGCACCGAAAATATGCCCGCTGGGGTCGTTGTAGAGCAGTGGATTGTTGCCCACATATGCATACTGGTTGTGGGTAAGGGGGTCGCCGACTTTCCCGCGATAGGTGTCTTCGGTGATGAAGCGACCTGCATCGGGCGCATAGTAGCGCGCACGCAGATATTGCATGCCGGTGGTGCGGTCAGTGCGCTCGGCGTTGTAGGTATACGGGTTGGTGCTCAGCCCCGTAACGGTAGCGGCCCCGAATACGTCGTATTCATAAGACGCCCGTAATCTGCCTTGTGTATCGGTCGTGTGAGCTACCGAGCCTCTACCATCAAAGGCATAGGTCTCGCGCCCTGCACTACTATGAGCAAGCAGCTCAAGGCCTTGACTATATTCAAAGATGCTCTGCGCTCTGCCACGTGGATCATATTCGACGAGCGTGCGTGCGTATTCAGTGTTGGTGTCGTTGAGATAGCGCACCATCTCGTAATCCCTGCGAGAGAGATCAGCGACACTTTCAGGGATAAAGACGGTGTCACCTCTACCATCTTCAGCATCCACGACACGCTCATAGGTCGTGGTGTTGGCTATCTCATAGGCTCTCCAGCCGGTGCGAATGGTAAGAGCACCGTGAGGCGGGTCAGGCACAAAGCGCGGGAGTAGTCCGTGCATAAATCCATAAAGAAAAGCCCAGAGCGACGGTCGGTTGATACCGGATTCAGTATCTTGGCCACTGCCAGTAGATGTGCCTTCTTCGGACGCATCGGTTATCTCTTGCCAGTGCACGTCACTATTGCGCTGGGCAGTGAATACACGATTAGAGTCCCCGTCGTAGAGGGCGGCAAAGAGCAGGGTGCCGCCGCGCGTGATTGCTTCAAGGCGGTTTTGGGTATCATAGGAATATTCCTCGATACTGCCAGCGGTCGTCTTGCTAATCTGGTTGCCGCGCTCATCGTACTCATAGGTCGTCGTGCCATTAGCCGTGCTTATCGTCTCTAAGAGCTTATCAGCACCGTCATAGGTAAAGTCAATCGCGTCTACAAGGGAGCCAGCACGCCTAATCTCTTGACGGGTACGATTTCCGGCACCGTCATAGCTATACGTCGTTTCAGTGACGACGAGATTGGTAATTTCAGTCGATTTAGTAAGCTGAGCGCGCCCATCATATTCGTAGTCTGCCCATGTCTCGACATCATTTTGGGTGCGGCGCTCACTTAAGATATTGCCGCTCATATCATAGGTGTAGGCAAAGCGCGAGATGATGCTGCCGTCAGCGCCGTGGTTTATGAGTGTTGCAATACGGTCAAGTTCGTCATATTCGAGCGCAGCAGAGGTGTCGTTAGCACGCACGACGCGCACCACATTATCGTTGCCATCATAGGTGTAGGTGGTGGTACCGTCTGCGCGATCGATTACCGATATAAGGCGATCGAGTGCGTCATACGTGTACTGTACACTCGTGCCATCAGGGTAGGTAAGCTCAGTTAAGTTGCTGTAGATGTCGTAAGTATAAGCGACGACTTCACCTTCACTGGTCGTCATCGTCGCCATGCGCCCGGCTTCATCATACGTATATTCTGTGGCACCGTGTGCATCACTCATCGTTGTGCGCTGCCCGTCTGCGTCATAGGCGTAGAGTGCACTACCCTCATCGCCTACGTTAAGTGCGGTGAGCCGGTCTATCGCATCGTAGTCATAAGTAATGGCGCTACCATCTGGCTGCGTCCACCGGCTCAAGCGATGTGCGCTGTCATAAGCGTAGGCCTGAGTCTGGCCCAAAGGATTGGTGACAGAGGCGAGATTGCCCGCCTCATCATAGGTATACGCAGTAGTATGGCCATTGCCGTCGGTAATGCTGGCCAAGTTGTCGAGCGCATCATACGTATAGGAGGTGTCAGCACCATCCTCTTTGACCTTGGTGAGGCGATCGAGCTTGTCATAGCTGTATTCAATCTTGACGCCGCGCGCATCACGCGTGGCGGTAACGTTACCGTTAGCATCATAGGTAAAGGTATTCTTGTCGCCGCGCTCATTGAGGATGCTTAAGAGCTGGCCGCGAGCATCATATTCATAAGATTTTGTCTTGCCTAATGCATCGGTTTCAGAGATAAGACGTCCGACCACGTCGTATTCAAAGCTGCGCTTGTGCCCCAATGCATTCGTAATACCGGTGATGTTTGATTCTGCATCATAGGCAAAGTTTGTGGTGCGCCCACCGGTCTGGGTCACACGCTCGATGTTCCCTGCTCGGTCATAGAGCGTTCTGGTAGAAAGGCCGCTCGGACTGACCTCGCCTATGAGACGGTCAAGCGCATCGTATGAGTAGCGTGTTTGCGAGCCGGTCGGGGTAAGTGTGCTGGTAAGGTTACTGTGCTTATCGTAAGTGTAGGTGCTGGTGTGACCAAGCGCATCGGTCACGCTCGTGACGTTGTGCATGGTGTCATACGTATAGGTAACCGAGCGACCTGCCTGATCGGTCTGCTTGATGACATCGCCGCGTGCCGAATAGGTATATCCCTTAGAAAGCCCTCCGGGAGAAGTTGCTTGGGTAAGGCGACCCAATAGGTCGTAGGTGTAGCGGTAGCGTGCCTCGTTAGGCATTATACGTTCAGTAAGGCGTCCTGCGCGGTCATAGGAAAAAGTGGTGACATTATCGAGCGCATCGGTCTTACTCACGACGTTTCCGCTCATGTCGTAGTCAAAGAGCGTCGCAGCACCGGTCGGCTGGGTAGTCTTGGTAACGTTGCCCACACTGTCGTACTCAAACATCGTGACGTTATTGAGTTCGTCTTTGACGCGCACAAGGTTATCGAGTGCGTCATAGAGATATTCTTGTGCGCCACCATCTGGTGCCACCTGCCCAATTAAGCGACCAATTTCATCGTAGGTGTAGGTGGCAGCATTGCCGCGCCGGTCTACTTCAGCGATAGGTTGGCTGGCTACATCGTATTCGATGGTGCGCACATTGCCCTTACCATCGATGTGTTCGGTGATGTTTCCTGCGGCGTCATAGATAAAGCTCTCGATGTCGCCCACAGGGTTTTTGATGTCGCTTAACTGTCCGAGCGTGTCATACGTATATTGCCATCTGCGGCGTGCATCATCGACCTGTGAAGTGAGGTTGCCGACGGCATCGTATTCGTAGGTGGTCACGACCCCTAGTGGGTCAGTCGCCTTGATAAGATTGTCGCCTAAGTCGTACTCGTAACGGATCGTATTTCCATCGAATTCAGTAACTGACACTACGTTGCGCGCGCGGTCGTAGGTGTAGCGCATCACTCTACCGTAGCTGTCGGTAATGGTTATGAGATTGCCTATGACGTCGTATTCGTAAGTCATCTCTTCGCCAAGACTGTTGATGGAGTGGATGGGGCGATTTTCGCTGTCGTAGGCGTGTGTAGTAACTAATCCTGCGGCAGACACCCCCTTAAACAGACGCCCGAGCACGTCGTATTCGCGCGTCTCAGTCGCGCCATTAGGTGAGGTCTGCCTCGTAGGGTTACCGGCAGCGTCATATTCGAAGTGGTACTCATTTTCATGTGCATCAATTATGCGCTCAGTAAGACCAAGTTCGTTGTAGGTGTAGTATGCGCTGTTGCCAAAGGGATCAACAAACTCAGCCAGCTGCTCATTTGCGCTGTAGCGATAGGTGCTTGTTACGCCGTACTCATTAGTGCTGGTCACCATTTTATTATTGGCGTCATAGGTAAACGAGCTCTCATGACCCAGCTGATCTACCGTTTTAGCCAAGTTGCCCAGCGCATCGTATTCGAGCTGCACGGTATGTCCAAGGTCATCGATAAGTGCAGTGATCTGTGCTGCCCCATCATATGCAAAGCGTGTGACCTGTCCGAGCGCGTCAATGCTCTCGGCTAAGTTTCCTGCCACGTCATAGAAATACGTTGTGGTGTTGCCGAGCGGATCGGTTACCGAGATGAGTTGGTTGAGTTCGTTGTAGGTGTATGAGGTAACGCGTGCGGTATTATCGTATTCCAGCGTGAGGTTACCGACGTCGTCGTAGTGGTAGATCGTCTCACGCCCATCTGGCTCTACCATACGGATGAGCTGGCGTTTCTCATCATATTCATAACTGGTACGCGCATCGGTACTGTCAATTTCAGCAAGCAGCAGTCCGACTTCGCTGTACTCAAAGGTGGTGGTAGCTCCGAGCTCGTTGGTTATGCTCTCGGTAAGACCGGTGCGCTCATCATAGATATAGCGCGTGGTCGCACCGAGCGCGTCAGTCGTCTCAAGCACCTTATCGCGTGCGTCATAGCTAAAGGTTTGAACAGCACCGTTGGGAAGGGTGATGCCGGTGATGTTTCCGTGTGCGTCATAGGCAAAGTGAGTCGTGTGAGCATCGGCGTCAGTTGCCGCAATTCTGTTGCCCACGGCATCATAGGTGTAGGTGCTCGCATCACCATATGCATCAGCGGCACGAGTCATATTGCCGAGCGCGTCAAAACTGTAGGTGCTCGCGTCATCGTTGGCGTCCACTATGCCAACGAGATTGCTGCCCGCGTCAAACTCGTAGCGCTCAGTGGCACCCGTCGCATTTTGCACGCCAGTCTTCAGCCCCATCTGGTCATAGAAGATGCGACTCACATTACCAAGAGGGTCTTCAACTGCGGTGAGTTGCTGCATACTGTCATAGAAAAATGTGGTGGTGTTACCGGCCGCATCAGTGCGCGTCTTCGGTTTTTTACCCAGCCCCTCATAGGTAAAAGCAGTGACGTTTCCGTTAGCGTCGGTCTGTGTCAATACGCGATGTTTGTCGTCATAGGTATAAGACATCTGGCGTGTGCCGGCAACGATAAGCTCGATGAGATTTTGGGCACCGTCATAGATATATTCGGTAGTATATCCGTCGAAATCGATGAGTTGAGTGAGTTGAGAAAACTCATTGTAGGTGTAGGTGCGCGCAGCGCCATCAAAGCGCACCTCACGCGTGACGTTACCGTTGCTGTCGTATTCGTAGTGCGTAGTAAAACCACCACGGTCAGTTGAAGAGGCGCGCAGGTTATTCTCATACGTATTAGTCTCTTGTGTGCCGTCCTCGTACTCAACTTTTAGCGTGCGATATTGGTCGTCGTAGTGATAGGTGACCTTGTTACCCTCAGCATCAATAGTGACAGTCGAGCCTATCGTATAGTAGAGGTAAGACACCCCGCCGTTGCCATCAATTTGCTCGATAATGCGACCTTCATCATCATAGACATTTTCAATCTGCATCTCGCCGTTACCGTTAGACCACGAGATCATGCGATGATCGGTATCGTAGCGATAGTGCGTGGTATTACCGAGCGCATCAAGGTAAGAAACAAGGTCTCCAAGCGTGTTATAGACGTAGCGCAAAGTGCCGCCGCTAGGAAGCGTGACTACCTCAATCTTGCCGTCAGCGGTCGTCTGCACCGAATAGACAAGACCGGTCGGTGAGATAATCGCCGTGATGTTGCCGTTAGCGTCGTGCTCTAGTGTGGTGGCCTCACCGCGCACGTTTGTCACTGACTTCAGCATGCCAGCGCTGCTGAAGCGATATGCCGTATCTGCCCCGTCGACAATCTCGTATTCATAGACGGGGTAAGGGATGGTCTGGATGGTGGGCGCGTAGTTGTTATACCACGGATCTCCTACTACCGTATATCTGGTGACGTTGGTATAGTTTTTGGTGCCGACCTCGATAGGTGTGAGCGTCAAGTGATAGCCTTCGGGGGCTCGGTAGCTCAAATCACTCGTCCGCTCAAACTCGACAACGGAGCCGTCCCCGCGTACATACGTAATATTGCCGTTTTCGCGCCTGCTAAGCGATTGGCTATATTCAAACTCCCAGCCACGCCCAAAGACCGAGTTATACCTGCTCCTCTTCGAGTTATAGGTACGGTTAAGTGCAAAAAAGTCATCACCGGTATCAAGAACAATGTCAGATGCTTCCATAAAGAAGTTGCCGGTATTAAGGTTAATGGGCTCAAAACCGAATTCGCAGTGAAGACCGCGCCCCATAAGCATCGAGTCAATTCTGCGCTTTGCTTCATCATCTAAGGGTGGAGGGTTATACGGGTTATTAGCATTTCTCTGAGGATTGCGGATAAAGAGCGTATTGTTTTCGACAAGTAGCATATCTTGCACGCGATTATCAAAGGCAATCTGGTTAATCGGGATGCCGTACCAGTTCGCAATCTTTTGTAAGGTATCGTATTGCTGCACCCGGTAGACAACAAACTCCTCGCTTTGTCTTGTCGTGCCAAAGTTGACGCCATCGATTGTCGCGCGAGCACTGATGCGATAGCGATCATTAAAGGTAAAGTTAGTAAAAGGAACAGGCGCTTGCCAGTTGCCGAGCTTGTCACGGTATTTTGTCGTTTGAACCGGAAAATTGCCTTCATAGCCTTGGCTGTCGGGAAATTTCAGTGAATAGCTCGTTTGCACATTTCCGGTATATCCTTTGCTCGTGTCACTTAAAGCAAATCTAACGATTGATTCTGGTCTGGCCACGCCTGCAGGCAATACCCCGTGAAAACGAAGGCGTCCGCTAATATGGCTTTCGATGTGAGGATAGAGGTGGATGGTCGTGTTGTTAAGTGGATATTCGAGAGACACCGGATCGGGCACTATCCAGTCAACGAGTATGCAGGGGAGCATATCGGTAGTCATATTGCCTTGACCTGCCACACCGGGCCACGAACCTGGTGTTATGAACACGCCTCCCTCTTGCCATTCGTCAAGAGGGGTAATCATGATGCCGTAATTTGGCGCAAGGCCTTCATTCCAGTATTTGACTGCTTCAGTGATATCGAAGTTTTGCCAACCAATCATAGAGGTTCTAATAGCATCAGAACCAGCAATCTCGCGGTTAAGACCGGTGGCTTGCGCCCATGTAATACTATCTATGTCATAAGGGTCTCTGATACGGTAGGCACCGAACTGTGCGCCGTTAAACATGCTCTTGTACTGATACATGCGCAACGTTGCTTTATCGATGCGCGCCACCGAAGGGATTGAGCTGTGTGCATCGGTCGGACCCAAGATAAGTCGAGAGCGGCCAAGATATCCACCCACGACACCTGACACCCCTTCGGTAACGTAACCCACGTATCCGTGTTCTTGGAGCCACGCGCGTCCCGCCATCTCATTAAGCGAAACATAGGTAGGAACATACGTCTGCACCGTTGGGTCAAGCACGACCGGAAAGACGCGGACCGGATCAGAGAGCCACTGCTCATCGATCTCAACGTCAACGCGGTAGCTGATGCCCTCGCCGCTCAGTGTCATCGTAGCATCGGTGCTCACCGCACCGTTAGCGTCAAACAGATACGGCGCCGTTATCACAAAGAGCGGCTCGTCTTCGCCAGAAACATCACCGGGCACAAACATCTCGATAGTGTTGCCGGCCTGCATCACAGAGAGGTTTGACGGGGCTTTGAGTGCATAGGAAAACGACGTGATGTCAGTATGCGCATTATATATGATGCTCTCTTTGACACCGGTCTCTCGCACCAAGTACTCCACATCCATGTGCTCATAGACGTTGTTGTAGAGCACGGCGTTATCAAGCGCTACGGGAGTCGAATAATCCCCGCTCAGAGGAGCAAGCTCAATGGTAAAGCCATCTTTGGTGTACGTAATGGGGCGGCGCTCAGTAATTTCGAGAGGGATTCTAACGTCATAGCTGTTGGCGGCATTGGTCAGATAGGGGGACGCGAGAAAAGGATCTTTCTCGATTAAGGTGTTGTCTATTTCGTGTTCGCTGCCATTTCTGTCTTTGTAGGTATTAGGCGTTTGCGAAAAAACAGACCGGTAACTGCGAGGCCCGGTCTGATACACCTTCTCAAATTCATGAACTTCAACGGGAGGTCCGAACTCGCGCTCAGACTCTTCGTTGTCAACGTCAGGTTTCGGTGCGCGAAGCTGAGGGTCACGCGGTGTGCGCTCACCGGTGTCAATGGTAACTATTTCAGGATAGTTAAAGCGGGCCTTTTGTGCATTGACGACGGTGTCACGCGCAGCAGCGATGGCAGGGGCAGGGATGAGCGACCATACAAACACAGCAACAAGGAACAGCGCCACTTTGCGCTGATACTTGTGCATGTAACCCTCCTCATGTCTCCGCCAAAAATCACACAACGCAGTGATTATATCATGTTAGCGTCGTGCCAGGTAAAACAAGTTAGTACGTCTTCGCAAAGGCCTCAGCAATATCGCCGAGCAGGTCCTCGACGTTTTCGATCCCGATCGAGAAGCGCACCGCATCTTGGCCGGTGCCCGTCAACGCCAGCCCCTCATCGTCGAGTTGACTATGGGTCGTTGAGGCCGGATGGATGACGAGTGACTTAGCGTCTGCGACGTTGGCAAGCTGAGAGAATATCTCAAGGTTGTCGATGAATGCACGTGCCTTGTCACGACCACCCTCCACGCCAAACGTAAAGATGGAGCCGACCCCCCGAGGGAAGTACTTTTGCGCCAGATCGTAGTACGTGCTGTCGGGCAAAGAGGGGTAGTTGACGTAGGTAACGTGCTCGTTTTTGACGAGATACTCTGCGATACGTTGCGCGTTTTCGACGTGCCGCTGCACGCGCAAAGAGAGCGTTTCGAGCCCCTGGAGGAGCAAGAATGCATTAAACGGGCTAAGCGCTGCGCCGGTATCGCGCAGAAGCGTGACGCGCGCACGGATGATGAAGGCCGCCGCGCCAATGTCGCGCGCAAAGACGATGCCGTGGTAGCTCTTCTCCGGCGTGGTGTAGGCGGGGAAGTTGCCGTTACCCCAATCGAAGTTGCCGGCATCCACGATGACACCGCCGATGGAGTTGCCGTGGCCGCCCAGAAACTTGGTGGCCGAGTGGATGACGATATCGGCGCCGTGCTCGATAGGACGGATGAGGTACGGGGTGCCAAAGGTGTTGTCGACGATAAGAGGAATGCCGTGTTTATGGGCGATAGCCGCCACTGCCTCGATATCGATGAGGTTCGTATTGGGGTTGCCAATCGTCTCGATAAAGAGTGCCTTCGTCTTGTCGTTGATAGCGGCCTCGAAGTTGCTGACATCATCGCTGTCAACGAGCGTCGTCGTGATACCGTAGTGCGGAAGCGTCGACATAAAGAGATTGTAGGTGCCGCCATAGAGAGTTGCCGCCGAGACGATGTTGTCGCCGGCGTCGGCAATGTTGAGGATAGCGTAGGTGATAGCCGCTGAGCCACTGGCAACCGCGAGCGCCGCGATGCCGCCCTCGAGTGCGGCGATACGCTTCTCGAATACGTCGGTCGTGGGGTTCATGATGCGGGTATATATGTTACCCGGCTCTTTGAGCGCAAAGAGATCCTCTGCGTGTTGGGTGTCGTTAAACACGTAGGAGGTTGTCTGATAGATGGGCACTGCCCTCGAATTGGTGGCGGGATCGGGCTCCTGTCCCGCATGGAGTTGGAGGGTCTCAAACCGGTAGTGCTTCTCTTCTGCCATCGTCGTTTCCTCTCACTGGTAGGCCGTTCCTATAGTACCATGCACATAGCATTATACCTATATATATAATACATATTAATATAATAGGTAATATACCACAAAAAACGTGAATGCTCAAAAAAGAGGGGCCCCTTTCGGAGCCCCTCTCGTTACCTATCGCTCGCCGGCCTAGTGACCTTCGAGAGCATCAGGATCTTCGATCCAGCAACAAATCATCTTTGTTGGGGCGAAGTTGTAGATGTTTGACAGATAGGCGTGAATCGCCGTGAAGATGAGGATGACCCACATAATCCAGTAGTGGACAATGCGCATCGGCATCAACGCAGCACCTGCGCCGTTGAACAGCTCGGGCGAAAGTCCGTTGTTAAAGGCGAACAGGTTGGCAACGACGGTCGTACCGGCCTTAAAGAAGGCCCAATCCATCGTCGGACCCCAGATTGCAAAGCCTGTGTAGGCCGCAGCAAAGGTCATCGGCAGCGTCGCAAGATACGCGATTTTCTGCAGCGATGCATACTTTGCACTAATCGGGTAGTCCTTCTTCAGGAAGAGATAGTACTTAATCGTTGGCCACATCTGGTGCTTGTTGGCCTCCTGTGGCAGCCAATTCTTGATGTCGGTATCGACCTCACGAGTCCCCGGCATGTTCGTCGTCTTCACGAAGAAGGCGGCAACGATGCGGAAGATAATGTTAATGAGGAGAACGAACATCCAGAAAAAGTGCGTACCACGAGCAAGGCCCATGAGGCCTGGCCCATTCACAAACGGGAAGTGAATGTAGAAGCCCGAAAGGGTCAGGAAGAACATGGCGAGCATGTTTATCCAGTGGGTGAGAACGAAGACGATAGGATGGCCTTCGCGTACTGGTTTGTGAGCCATTTACTTCACCCCCCACTTCCGTGCAAAGACGGTGCCTGTCTTACCGGTTTCGCGTTCAATCACGTGAACGCCGCAACCCACTCAAGGATCGAAGCTGCGCGCAATACGTGCAGCCATAATCGGACGCTCTACGTCGTCGATGGGAGTACCGATAAGTGCCTCTTCCATAGGACCGGGAACGCCGTTATCATCGCGCGGCGAAAGATCCCAGGTCGAAGGCGTAACCATATTAAAGTTCTCAATACGGCCACCTTTGATGTTAATGAAGTGACCGAGCGCACCACGCGGTGCTTCCCAGATACCGGCGCCCTTACCGTCCTTCTCTTTGTGCTCGACGAACGTCTGAGCATCGCCGGTGCGGATTGCTTCGATAAGCTCTGCGCAAAATACGAGAGACTGATCAGCGATGATTGCAGCCTCAAGATTACGCGCCGCAACACGACCGAGCAACGAAACAAGCTTCGTGGGATCGTCGATACCGAGTGCCTTGAGCGCACCATCGATGAGCTCTTTGATAGCCGGATCGGCCGTCGGCGTCAGGTATGCAACGAGCATACGTGCGAGCGGGCCTGCCTCAGCGGGCTGCTCATCGTAGCGCGGAGCCTTGTTCCAAGAGTACTGGCCATCAAGATCAAACGTCGAGTCATCCCACTTCTTGATAATCTCTACCTGACCATCTTGCGGCTTGAGGCCTGATGGGCTGGTGTACCAACAGCGGTGAACATACTCACGAATCTTGTCGATGTCGACGTCCTCGACCGTCAGACCGCGGCTCGTCTGGATGTAACCAGCCGGCATATAGCGATCCTTAATGTCGAACGAAGCATCTTCGAAGACGCCAAAACTCAGGAAGTTGCCAGGACCGCCACCAAACTCGAGTGCATCCGCGTAAAACGGCGCAATCGCAAGCGTGTCGGGAATCATCGTTCCGACGATCCAGTCACGTACACGTTTGAGACGGAACATGACATCGTCGAGCTTCTCGGGAACCGGAGCCCACGCCGTACCGCCGGCAAGCGACGTCATCACGTGCGGGAACTTACCGCCGATAAGCGCCATAACGCGCGCGGCCTCGGCCTGCATCTCCAGAGCCTCAAGGTAGTGTGCAACACCGATAAGGTGTAGCTCGGCCGGCATATCCGGCGCATAGAGCGCGTCGGCTGCCTTAGGATCGGCCAGAGGATCGATGCCCCACCAACCGTTGGTAAAGATCGAAAGGTCGCCACCGGCAACGAGCGTTGCGAGACGATCCTTGACCTCACCAAAGTTAGAGAGCCCCGTACCGGCCGTCTGAGCCAACGCAATGGTATCTGCCACGTCGGCCTCAAGAGCCTTCGCCGGGTTGACGTAGTCAAGCCCTGCCAGTGTGTAGAACCAGAGAATGTGACTGTGCATGAACTCAGCACACTCAAGAATGTTACGGACGAGACGAGCCCCATTGGGGATCTTGACGCCATAGGCATCCTCGACCGCCATCGACGAAGCGTGTCCGTGCGAAGTCGGGCAAAGACCGCAAACGCGCTGAGACAGGTAGAAGGCATCGGTAGGCCTGCGCCCACGAAGCACTTCCTCCACGCCACGGTACAACGTACCGGTGACCCATGCGTCGGCAACTTTGCCATTTTCGACGGTACACTCAACGCGGAGGTGACCCTCGATACGGGTAACAGGATCGATAATGAATCTGTTAGCCATTATGCAGCACCCCCACTCTTCTTAAGGCGCTTGGCATCGTACTCTTTCATCGGCTCGTTTTGCAGCGTTGCGTTCTTACCGATACGCTTGGCCGCCTTCATACCGAAGCCGTGAGCGACGAGTACACCTGCCACAACACCGCCGACCGCTGCAGCACCGACCGCCGGATCTATTCCACCAGCGCCCAGGACACCCTGGCCAACGCGGCGGAAACGACCTGCGAACGGGGCGCTTTGATCGACCCAGTTCCAGTTTGCACAACCGATGCACGGTCCGCCAGCCTCGACGCACCACGATACCGAGTTGTTCCAACGTAGCATCGGACAGCGGCGGAAGGTCTGAGGACCTTTGCAGCCCATCGGATACAGGCAGTATCCTTTGGCTTCTTCGGGCGTACCAAACTGATACACGAAGTTGCTGTTCTCGAAGTGACCACGACGCGGGCAGTTGTCGTGAATCGTCGAGCCAAAGAGCCACTTGGGACGACCCTCACTGTCAAGCGCGTTGACAATTGGGGTCAGGTTCGGAACACCGTTAGCGTCCTTGTCGGCAAGCAATAAGGTCTTGACAACAACACTGACGAGCTCCTCAGGATTCATCGGACAGCCGGGCATGTTGATAACAGGAACGTCAATGCCGACCGACTTCAGATACCCGCTTACACCGGTGCCCTTCGCAGGGTTCGGGTGCGCCACAACCCAGCCACCGTCAACGGCACACGCACCGAGCGCAATCACGACCGCAGCATACTTCGCGGTATGATCAAGATGCTCGGTAAACGGCATATCTGCGATACGCAGCGTATTGCCACCGAGACCGGTCATAACCGTACCCTCAACGATGAGGATATAGCGACCCTTCTCTTCCTCGACCATGTGCTCGATGTTCTCTTCTGCGAACTCGCCGGTTGACATCTGAATGGTCTCTTGCGCGACCAGATTCAGGATGTCAAGCACGATGTCCGCAACGTTGGGGTAAGTGGCTTGAGCGACCGACTCCGAGCAGCCCGTACAGGCACCGCCATGAAGCCACATCGTAGGGTAGAGTCCACTATCGGCTGCACCTGCAAGCTTTGCGCCAATCATCGGTGCCGCCGAAGAGGATAGGCCAAGCATCGCCGCGGTCGAGCCACAGAACTTAAGAAAATCACGACGCGATACGCCGCGTGCTTCGAGCCTCTCATAAAATGAGGTACCCTTATTCGTCATGCCATACACCTCCTTCTTACACACATCTCTCATTAGCAGGTTGGCTGCGGCTCCCGCCGACAGTGCCTGCCCTAACAGGGTGCATTTGCCCATGGCATGTAGCGTCATGTCTGCCCACACGATACCCCCAACCCTATGCGCCCCATATGTCGACGCATGACAAGTCAGGTTCCGCCCTGCACAAACGACTGTGTTTAGTATATCCTTATGTAAGGCTTTTTTGAGAAGTTAGTCTGTTTATTTTATGACGATTGGGAAACGATGAAAACGAGAGAAATTGCATTGATTGGCTTGTTTGCAGCGCTTTTGTGTGTGAGCGCGTGGATTCGTGTCCCTCTGGGGCCGATTGTGTTGACGTTCCAGCTCGCCGTCGTCGCTTTGATTGCGATGATGTTGCCACCGCTTCCGGCGTTCTTGTCGGTTGCCGCTTATCTCGTGCTTGGCCTAGCCGGCCTGCCGGTTTTTGCAGCCGGGGGTGGGCTCGGTTATGTCTTGCACCCCACGTTTGGCTACCTTGCCGGCTTCGCGCTTGGTGCACCGCTCGGTGCTTGGTATCTGCGTAAACGAGAGCTGCGGTTCACAACTACCTTTCTGGCCGGCAGTATTGTCATCGTGGTGTCGTATGTGTGCGGTATCGGATACATGTGGGCACTCGGTCAGTTCATCGCAGGATTAAGTGCAAGCTTAGCAACAATTCTCTCGATGACGTTGGGTATGCTCTACGTGAAGGACGTTATTTTAGTGGCGCTGCTTGCGAGCGTAGCACCACGGTTGCGGAAATATGTCGTAGTAAGCGAATAATGTGGTATATTGTCGAGCAGGTTCTACGATTCGAGAAAAGAGGTTGAGATGGCGGCAAAGGTTAACAGCGATACATGTACGGCATGTGGTATCTGTCAGGACGTCTGCCCGACCGACGTCTTCGACATGGAGGATGTTGCGGTTGTAGCACGTGCGGAAGACTGCACTGAGTGTGGGATATGCGTCGACGACTGCCCCAACGGCTCCATTACGCTCTAGATACCGTGTAAGGGTGTCGGTGCGAGGTTCGTGTACGCTCATACGTAGCATCTTAAGTGCGTCGGTGCTAGGCGAAAAGGCTACCATATGGTAGCCTTTTTTGTGCGCCTTCGTAGCTCAGGGGATAGAGCACTGGTTTCCGGAACCAGGTGTCGCAGGTTCGATTCCTGCCGAGGGCGCCAGTCTACTAAGTGCGTTTTGTGAGATGGTGCCAGAAGTCGAGAGCACCGATCTTTCGCCGTAGTAATACAACAAACGTAATAGTCATCACCAGATAAAAGATACTGTCGGCGATCGGTGCGCCGCGTAGGCCGAACCCACTCCACGCACCAAAACCGGTCGTCAGCATAAGGTAGCCCGCAACTTGGCCGATGCTCGCAATGCCGTTAGCGATTGCCGGTGTCTTGGTGTCCTTAAGCGCATAGAACGACCCCAGCAAAAACATCATGAGCGCGTAAAACGTCAGGCCAAACGCCCAGGTGCGCAGCACTTCGGCAACGAGATATTTGTCCTCAGGTGTAAAGCGACCGCCAACAAAAAGCGAACAGATTGGTTCGGCAAAAATGGCCAGAACGATAGCACTCGGTACGATAAGACCGACCGTAGCAGCGAGACCCCGGGAGAGTGCGCGCTTGAACGCATCCATATTATCGGCAGCGCGTGCGTGTGCCAGCTCGGTGAAGGTCGCCGTTGAGAGCGCTACCACCAGTATTCCATACGGCAACGTGAACCACATCCACGCATACATCACGACCGACGCGCCCTGCGGCGAGACGGCGAGTACCGAGGCATTGCGTACTGAAAGCGTCACCATATTCGTAAACGCAAAGAGTATCGCAGGACCGGCGAGTCTCAAGATGGTATGAACGTGCGGACTACGTAGACCTAGCTCGGGTACGTAACGAAAGCCGGCGCGCCTCAAAGAAGGCGCTTGTACCAAAAACTGCATTGCCACGCCGAGCGTCGTACCTACGCCAAGTATAACGAGCGCGGTAGTGTCGAGCGCCGGCCGCATCGCAACGATGAGAAGCGCTGCGATAACAACGAGGTTATTGAACACCGGGCCGAGCGCCGGCCACAGGAACTTACGCTGCGCATTGAGCACGCCCTGCGCGACAAGACTTGCGCCATACAACACGACCTGGATAGCAAAAAAGCGAAAAAGGAACGCAGCTGGCTCACGCACCGTGCTCGCCGACTCAGCATCCATACGAAACGTCTGTGTCCAGATGAACGGCTCGGGAAGAAGGATGCCGATGAGCGCAACAGCGCCAAGACCGAGCAAGCACAGATTGAAGACATGGCTCGTAAAGCGCCATGCTTCGTCTTCGCCAAGTCGCGTGCGAATTTCGGTAAACGTCGGGATAAAGAGTGACCCGAGAACGCCCCCAGCGACCAGCTCAAAAATAAGATTTGGGATGTTGTTCGAAACGTTGTAGGCGCTGGCGATGACTCCGGCGCCAAGCGCAAGCGCCATCGCCCACGTACGCGCAAAGCCCGTCAAACGCGAAAGCGCCGTGATGGAAGCGATGAGCATCGTCGAGCGTCGAATGCTGGGGATTTGCTCGTGTTTGCTCATCGTGTCTGTGCCTCTACGAGTAACTCTCGTGCATGGGTACGCGCTGCCTGACTCGTTTCCCCGGAGAGCATTCGCGCAATCTCAGCCTCGCGCGCATCTCCCTCAACCCGTTCAACGGTAGTAGCGACCTCGGTCGTTGTGTCATCGGCAGCACGATTACTGCGCTCCGTTTTGCGCACAACATAGTGAGTGTCGGCAAACGCCGCGACTTGCGCAAGGTGCGTCACGACGATGACCTGCTTGTCACCGGCGAGCATCGCAAGTCTGCGTCCTATGGCCGTCGCCGTCGCTCCTCCGATACCGGCATCGATTTCATCGAAAACAAGTGTCTGAGCGAGATCGGCTGCGCCAAGCACCCCCTTGAGAGCAAGCATCACACGCGATATCTCGCCACCACTGGCAATCTTAGCGAGCGGACGTAGCTGTGCGTTCGGGGCAGGGCGATAGAGGAACTCAACGGTATCGGGCGACTCTGCACTAAACTGTTCGATATCGCGCAACGTGCACTGCACCTCAAACGTTGCATGCTCCATATCGAGTGAGATAACACCGGCGCGCAACTCCTTGACAAACGTTCGTGCGACCTCGACGCGCGCATCATGAAAAGCAGTGGCAGCAGCCTTGAGAGTGTCGTGTGTGGCAACGACCTCGGCCTCAGCGCGGGCGAGTGCGCCGTCGCTATCCTCGGTTACGGTAAGCGCCGCCTCTAGTTCGCTCCGACGTTCAAGCACGGCATCGAGCGACGGACCGAACCGCTTCTTGAGTCCATCGAGCGCACCCAGCCGTGTGAGCGTCTCTTCGAGTTTATCCTCATTGTGCTCGACGTGTGCGGCGTAGTCGCGCAACGTTGCACCTGCATCCTCAAGGTCGAGCATTGCCTGCTCAATGATTTTTGCCACTTCGGCAAGCCTTGCGTCATGCTCTGTCACAGCTGAAAGCACGTTGCATGCATGGGCGAGCCGGTCGACCGCACCGCTTGCCCCCTGCGCGCCGCCATCTCCCCTGCTCTCCCCACCGCGCAACGCCTCGACCGCTTCGCCAAGTGCCTCGGAAAAGGCCTCGGCGTTTTGCAATGCCGGCAGGATAGCGGCGAGCTCATCGTCTTCGTTCGGTTGCGGATCTATGCGCTTGATCTCAGCAAGTGCGATACGGCCGAGCTCGACCTCCTCGGCACTCTTAGTAAGGTGTGCCTGAAGGTGCTCCTGTGCCTTGACGGCTTCGCGGTACGCTGCAAAAGCGCTTCGATATGCGGCGGCCTTCTCAGCGAGCTGTGCTCCCCCCCAGGCATCGAGCAGCGTAGCGTGGGTGGCCGGGCGCAGCAGTGCCTGATGGTCATGCTGTCCATGCAGATCGACGGTAGGGCCAAGCGTATCGGCGAGCGTGCCGACATTCACCAGCTCGCCGTTGAGCGTACACCGATTACGGCCGGATACATTGAGTGTGCGTGTAGCGACTGTCTCGCCCGCCCACTGTGCTTCAATCTGTGCCGCATCAGCACCGGTACGAATGAGCGCCGTATCGGCTCGCTCGCCCATGATGAGCTTGAGTGCACTCAGCAGCACGGTCTTTCCGGCGCCGGTTTCGCCGGTCAGCACCGTTAGTTTGGGCCCCGGTTCAATCCACGCCTCTTCAATGAGCGCAACGTTTCGTATATGCAACTCTTCGAGCACGCCGTCCCTTAGAAAAACTCGTGTGCCAGCGTATCGTAGAACACACGATTATCGCGCTTGATGAGCTCGATCGAGCGGTCGGAGGCCCGCACCGTAATACGTTCGATGGTGCGTTCCCCCGTGTCGATTTCAACGCCGTCACACGAGAGCGAGATGTCGGCCTTCTTGGTATCGGGGAGCGTGACAGCAACGGTGTCGCCGGGGGCGGTCACGATGGCACGCTGCACGAGTGTGTGCGAAGCGAGCGGCACAATAACCATACCGTCGTAGCCGGGGGCTACCACCGGCCCTCCTGCTGAGAGCGCGTACGCTGTTGAGCCGGTCGCGGTCGCAACGATGAGACCGTCTCCACGCAAAGTAAAGATGTCATGTTCGTTGATAGAGAGTGTCGTAGTGACGACACGCGCACCCATCGCGCGTCCAATAACGAGCTCGTTGAGCGCCTGCATCTTGATGTATGCACAGGGTTGTGCATCGGAGGTGTCGGTAGCGTTTGCGGTGGTAGCGGTGGTGGTGCACTCAATTTGCACGTCGAGTAAGGTACGACGCTCGCGGTAGACATCCTCACGTAGTGCGTACTCGAAGGCCTCGATGAGCTGGGTGGCGTCGGCGCCGGCGAGAAAGCCGACCTTGCCGAAGTTGATGCCCAGCACCGGCGCCGACGTGGCGGCTTCGCCCAGAAGTGCAACGGCGCGTAAGAGCGTACCGTCACCGCCCAACGAGATAATGCGGTCGATGTGCGCGGGGTGTTCGGGATGCGTGGGTGTTGGTGGGGACGTTGGTGTTTGCTCGGACGTGGGTGTGGGTGTTGGCTCGGGTGTGGCATTGGCGCCGAGCTCGTGGAAGACGAGCTCGTAGTCGTGGGTGGCGGCGGCGTGCGTGCGCAGATGCTCGGCGGCATCCCGTGCTGCCGGCTGCATGCCGTTGTATACGATGGCTATCCGCATAGTGTATTTAGTTTACCTGAAGTGCTCATGATAAAAAACTCCGTGTTGCCCGAAGAAGAACCGGTGATGGGTGAAGTCGTGGTGGCCGGTACGTTGAGCCCGGCGGCTTCGAGTGCCTCGGTCGCGCGCGCAAGGGCGCGCTCGTGTGCCTGGGGATCGGTGACGACGCCGCCGGGCTCGACCTCGGTGCGCGCAACCTCGAACTGCGGCTTGACGAGGAGGATGGCCGTCGAGGTGATGTCGTGCGTGGGGGCCGGGGTGGCGGCGCGTGCGCGAGGCACGGTGGTCGGGGTGGTCAGGGTGGCGGCAGGGGTGCGCGGCGGTGGCGCCATGAAGCGGGCAATATCGCCGGCAACGGTGCTCAGCCCAATAAACGAAAGATCGGCAACGACGAGATCGAATGGCCCGCCAAGCCCAGCGATATCGCCCACGGTGAGGTCGCGTATGTTGGTGCGATCAACGACCGTGACGCGCTCGTTGGTGCGCAGTTTCTCGGCGAGCTGCCCGTAACCGACATCGATAGCGACGACGTGCGCGGCCCCCTGCTGAAGCAGGCAGTCGGTAAAGCCGCCTGTCGAAGCACCCAGGTCAACGCAGCGCAGACCCGTCACGTCGAGCGTAAAGTCGCGCAGAGCTCCTTCGAGCTTCAGCCCTCCGCGGCTGACGTAGCGCGCCGGTGCCTTAACGCTCAGCGGCGTATCGACGGCAAGCATCGTCCCGGACGCATCGATAACAGTCTCGCGCGCTGCACCGGCGCGCACCTTGCCAGCCAAAATAAGCGCCTCGGCTTCGTGTGCGTCGGCCGCCAAGCCGCGCTCTATCAGAAGGGTGTCTGCGCGCCGCTTCATCGTACGCGCATGCGGGCTTTGGTGCGTCATATCGCCGGCCGAAGATAAGATGAGAGGGTGTCTGCAACGATGACGGCCACCTCATCGGCGATGGTGCGGCAACGTCGCGCACTGAGCCCGATGGTGTGACCAACCGCACACAGATCGTCAACGGTCGGATTGCGCCCGTTACCATTGACACTCGTGGCGTGCTCGCCGCGAATCGAACTGCTCCGGGTGAGGTCGTAGGCGGGCGAAAGCTGCCACCTGCCATCAAGAAAGAGAAATGCAAAGTTTTTCGCATGATCATCGCGGTTATGCGCAAACACGTTGAAACACATGCGCCGATACATCTGTTCGACCTGCTCAAAGTCGCGTGTAAGCTCCAAGGTAAGCCGCATCAGCGCGTGATAGTCAAGTGTCGGATAGCGATGTGATGTTTCGAGCAACGCGCTGACCGACGCCATATGCACGCGCGTTCGTACGATGTCGGTATCGCGGGCTGTGTCGCAGGCCGTATTGCAGGCTGTATTGCAGGCCGTGTCGGTGCGTACGCGATCAAATCGTTTCGTGCCAAAATAACCTGCAACACGCTGTGAGGAAAAGAGTCGTGTCTCGCTCATATCGATACCGCACGCCCGCGCAGCCTCCGCGTAATCCATCTCTTGCACGCCGATATCGGGTGGGTCAACGTGCGAGGCAAACTTGATAATCCAGTCCTCGTCATCGATGCGCACCAGAACTTTAGGACGCGCACCACCTGACGAACCTCCCAGCTCAAAAAGCGTGTCGAGATCGGGAACGTCCTCATCGCGCAAGACCGTCAGGGCATCCTGTGCGAGCGCGTCAAGGTCGAGGCGAGAGCTGCCAAGCTTGCTTTTGATCGATGGTTCGTAGGTGAGTGAGCCCGCGCCGCTCGCGCCGACGATGGCGAGCCGGGTAATCTCATCTATCGTGCGCGGATCGATGTTTTGCGTGGCAAGGTGTCGGTCAAGGAGGAGCCTTCCCCACCCGTCAGGAAGACTATCGGCAAAGATGCCGAAGACCCCCTCAAACGGATCGAGCTTCGGGATAAAGACACGTTTTTCGAGCGGCAGACTGAATGGGCTGATCGAAAAACCGCGTGCGAGCCACTCGGTGTCATACTCGAATGCAATAGTTCGACCGTCATGTGTGGCAAGAGTGCCGACGATATCGTGGTCTATTTTGACGGTAAGATGCTTAACGTTGTGCATCGATTATCTCCTGGATCGAGGTGTAGTAGTTCTGCGCAAAAAGGTGTGTGAGATCGTCCTCGCACTCAAGCGCAAACGCAACCTTGATGAGTGAGGTGAGCGAAATCTCGCCCACACGCTCAAAGCGCTTAATCGAACCGAGACTCACGCCTGATTTTGCCGCGAGTCGCTGCTGGCTCAGCCCCATCGCGTTGCGACGCGTGCGCACGCGTGCGACGAGGTCCTCGCGGATTTGCTGAGGCGTTTTCGGCAAAGATGTGTTCATATCCGATGCGTTGGCGTTCATAGTTATTATATTAGCTAAAAGTGTGCTATTTTGCAAGTTACGATTAATATATTAGCTGTTAAGACGGGCTTTGGTGCGTGACGCGAGTGAGTGAGCGTCGAGCGCCGCGGCGGCGATGAGTTCGTCCATCGTGCCTTGGGAGGCAAACTCGTCGGGTACGCCACAGACGAGCACGTCTGCGAGAGGGGCGGCGTCGGTTTTGGCGTGCTCGGTGGTGGTACGGTGCGCAGCGAGTAGCTCGAGCACGGCCGCGCCGAAGCCACCACACACGGTGTTCTCCTCGACGGTCACGATAAGCTCGTGCGTACGTATCGCCTCGCACAACAGCTCCTCGTCGAGCGGCTTAATCCAGCGTGCATCGATAACGGTACAGGCGATACCCTCGGCGGCGAGTAGCTCGGCCGCTTCTAGGGCACGGCGCACCATACGACCCACCGCCACAAACGCGACCGATGCGCCTTCATCGGCGCGCAGCGTCTCGCCCGTGCCGTGCTCCCACATCGGTGCGTCCGCGTAGGTCGGCACCGCGACGCCCTCGCCTGCTCCGCGCGGATAGCGCACGGCGACCGGCCCCTCAAGCGCAACGGCCGTCTTGAGTGCGCTGACCAGCTCTGCTTCGTCACGGGGCGCGAGAATCTGCATCGTCGGAATCGAGCGCAGATACGTGAGGTCGAAAACGCCGTGATGTGTCGGGCCGTCATCGCCGACGAACCCTCCCCTGTCGATAGCAAAGACGACGTGTGCGTTTTGCAGAGCAACGTTACCGATAATCTGATCGTAGGCACGCTGTAAAAACGTCGAGTATATCGCGCAGACCGGCACCTGGCCACCCAGCGCGAGCCCGGCCGCAAGGCCGACGGCGTGTTCCTCGGCGATACCGACATCGTGAAAACGCGCCGGATACGCTTCGGCGAAGGCTTCGAGTCCGGTACCGGGCGCCATCGCGGCGGTGATGGCACAGATGTGCTGGTTAGCTGCGGCTAACTCGACCATCGCGTTCGAAAAGACCTGCGTATAGGTCGGCGGCGCGGCCGTATCGACATGCACGGCACCGCTCTCGGGATCAAACGAGCATATCCCGTGAAACTTCGTCGGCGCCTTAACGGCCGGGTCGAAGCCGCGCCCCTTTTGTGTCACGGCATGGATGAGAACGGCCTCGCCGCTCTCCTTGGCGGCACGCACGGCAGCTTCGACCTGCGCGATATTGTGCCCGTCGATGGGGCCGACATAGGTAAGGCCCAGCTCCTCAAAGAGCATGCCTTCGAGCACCATCAGCTTCTTGACCGACTCCTTGGCCGTCTTGCCGGCCCAGGCAATGCGCGCGCCGAGCTTCGTGCGTTCGAGCACCTCTTGGAAGCTGTCGCGCGGGCGTGTGTAGTGACGATCGAGGCGCGCGCGGCCGAGGTGTGTGGCGATTGCGCCGATGTTCTGGCTAATCGACATCTCGTTGTCGTTGAGTACGACGACCATCGGCTCGCGCAGATGCCCCAGGTGCGCAAGCGCCTCAAACGCCATGCCACCGGTCATCGAACCGTCGCCGATAACACACGTCACGATGCCGTCCTTGCCCGCTGCGCGACGCGCCAACGTATAGCCGAGCGACATCGAGACCGAGTCGCTCGCATGGCCGGATCCGTAGAGGTCGAACTCGCTCTCCTCGCGCTTCAGAAAGCCCGAGATACCACCGGCCGTGCGCAGCGTGTCGAAACGGTCGCGGCGACCGGTCAAGAGTTTATGCGCATACGCCTGATGTCCCACGTCCCACGTCACGATGTCGGGCGGGCAATCGAGCGCGCGATAGATACCCAGCGTCAGCTCGACGACACCGAGGCTCGGCGCGAGATGCCCGCCGGTCTTCGCCGTCGTCGTGATAATGCAGGCGCGCAGCTCATCGGCGAGCTGCTCGAGCTGGGCAGCGTCGAGCCGATGCAGGTCGTTAGGACTCTCGATATGGTCGAGCAGGCGCGACATCGCTATTCGTCGCTCGCCGTCTCGGCGGTCTCGGCGTCGACCTCGGCGTCGGCCTCTGCGGCTGGTGTCGACCAGCTCGCCACGTCGATGAGCTCGGTGCAGCGATTCGCCAGCGCCACGCCTTCCTCGAGCAAGTCGAGGCTCGCTTCGAGCGAGACATCCTTATCGCGTACGTCGGTCACGATCTCATCGAGTCTTTCTTTGGCCGCATCGTACGTGTCATAGGTGTCGTTGTCGTGGGCCTTTTTGGTGTCATTGGCACCTTGGGCATCTTTTTGGGCATCTTTCGTATCGCGCTCTTTCACGACGTTCCCCTTTCGGTTGTTCTGTTGGTAGCTCCACCCTCAACTGCTCTGTCTATCTCGCCAAGGACACCGTTGATGAACAGCGCACTATCGTCACCACCGTATTCCTTGGCAATGTTGACGGCCTCGTGTATGGCCACGCTGCTCGGGACCTCGGGGTGTGCTCGCAAAAGCTCCCAAATTGCGATGCGCGCGATGTTGCGATCGACGACCGGCATGCGTGAGATAGGCCAGTGTTCGCTCGTTGCATCGAGCAAGGCATCGATCTCGTCCTCCTGCGCGATAACGCCGCGCACGATGTCGCGCGTGTACGCATCGGGCGTTGTCGGATACTGCGCAAAGAACGCGCGATACTCACAGCACGCGCGCTCATGACAGGTCTCTGCACACGCCGAGTCGACAGGCTCGATTATGTCCTCGATATCGCCACCGGTAATCTCGCGCTGATACAGCAAGCGCAGAGCATGGATACGCGCATGTGAGCGCGCCGAAAACTGCTCGACGACCGCGGCCATAATGTGTGAGCGCTCCCCTGCTGCCTTGTTACTCGTTGCCCGTTATTCGCACGCTACTTGCACGCTATTCGCACGCGCTAAAGTCGATGGCGTCGATAAAGACGTCGACGGCCACCGGCTCGACGCCAAGCTGAGCCCGAAGCGCGGATGAGACGGCCGCCTGCACGGCAGCGCCGATTGTCGTAAGCGCGATGCCGTAAGAGGCGATGATGTGAATACCGCAGGTCAGCTTGCCATCTTCGATGACGCAGTCGACCATCGGCCTACTGGCGCGGCGACGAAGTGCCGGGCAGGCGAGTACCGCCGTAACGCCGTCGACGTTCTCGGCCGCCATGGCAATAATCGTCTCAAGGACTCCCGGGGCGATGGTGATACCATCGAGTGTGATTGTGGTGTTCTCCGCCATAGTGTTTACGCTCCCTCAAGGTTGATTTCGTGGGTATCGACAAAGTCGGTGTAGACTTCGCCACGCTGGAAAGCTTCGATTTGAATCGCGGCACGGTGAAACGCGACGGTCGTCGGGATGGGACCTATCTCCATCTCGTCGAGCGCACGCGCTGCCCGCGCAAGCGCCTCTTCACGCGTGTCACCCCATACGATGAGCTTGGCGATCATCGAGTCGTAGGTCGGCGGCACGCTATAGCCCGGATAACAGTGGGTATCGACGCGCACCCCTATACCGCCGGGGAACATGAACGTGTCGATACGTCCCGGATTCGGGCGGAAGTCGTGGAGCGGGTCCTCGGCGTTGATGCGAAACTCGATCGAGTGCGCGCACATCTTGACGTCATCTTGCGTAAAGCTCAGCGTTTCGCCGGACGCAATGCGTAGCTGTTCCTTGACGATATCGATACCGGTAATCTGCTCGGTCACCGGATGTTCGACCTGCACGCGTGTGTTCATCTCCATAAAGTAGAACGAGCCATCGGTGTCGAGCAACAGCTCGACCGTTCCTGCGCCGACGTAGTCGACCGCACGCGCGAGCTTGACGGCGGCCTCGCCCATCGTAGCACGCAGCTCCGGTGTCAGGGCCGGGCTGGGCGCCTCCTCGATGAGTTTTTGGTGGCGACGCTGTATCGAGCAGTCGCGCTCGAACAGGTGGACGACGTTGCCGTGCGTGTCGGCGAGTATCTGAATCTCGATGTGGCGGGGACGCATGAGGTACTTCTCGAGGTAGACCTCGTCGTTGCCGAAGGCGGCGGCGGCTTCGGTGCGCGCTGCCGTAAACTGGCTTTCGAGGTCATCGGCGCTTTCGGCAACGCGCATCCCCTTGCCGCCGCCGCCCGCACTCGCCTTGATGAGCACAGGATAGCCGACCTTCTCGGCAAAGGCACGTGCCTCTTCGACGGTCTCGACGACGCCGTCACTGCCGGGCACGACCGGCACGTCGGCCTCCTCGGCCGTGGCACGCGCGCGCGCCTTGTTACCCATACGCTCGATAGCATCGGCGCTCGGCCCGACGAATATGATATCGTTTTCGGCGCAGGCGCGCGCGAAGTCGGCGTTCTCGCTTAAGAAACCGTAGCCGGGATGGATGGCATCGGCGCCGAGGTTTTCGGCCGCAGCAATGATGTTGCCTTGGACGAGGTACGACTTGATGCTCGGCGCGGGCCCGACGCACACGGCCTCGTCGGCCATACGCACCGGCAGGCTGTCAGCATCGATCTCCGAGTAGACGGCGACGGTCGCAATACCCATCTCACGAGCAGCACGAATGATGCGCAGCGCAATCTCGCCGCGGTTCGCTATCAGGAGTTTTTTAATCATCGCAGAGCCCCGACTCTTACGCCGGCTCGTAGTAGAAGAGGGCGGTACCGTACTCGACCATGTCACCGTCGTTGACGACAATTTCGGTGATGGTGCCGGCTTCCTCGGCCGCGATCTCGTTCATGAGCTTCATCGCCTCGACGATGCAGAGCGTATCGCCGGCCGCGAAGGTGTCGCCAACCTTGACGAACGGATCGGCATCGGGCGACGACGCTGCATAGAAGGTGCCAACCATCGGCGCGGTCACGGCCTTCCACGCAGCAGGACGCATGATATCGGGCGCAACGACCGACTCGCTACTAACGGTTGCAACGACCTCGGCGACCTCGTCGGCGGCCGCGGTCACCACGACCGGGGCGGCAACGGCAGCGCCGGCCTTGCGAATCGTAATGGTGTTATCGCCCTCGGTGACGGTTACCTCTGCAATGTCACTGGCCGACAACGTCTGCATGAGTTCACGAATCTGTCCAACGTCCACGGTGTCTTCCTCCCTTACCACCATCGCCTCATGCCCCGTCATGTAGACGGTGCTCTCGGCCCCTTTACTGTGCTTCTCAAGATACGCACGCGCCTCTATCGGGAAGAGCGCGTACATCAAAACGTCTTCCTCAGACTGAGCAAGATCACCGATCTCGGCAGCGAGTTGATCATAGGTCGTCGTCACGAGCGAACCCGGACGAATCTCATCGTTGAGCGCCTCATCCTTGCCGAGCACACGCTCGCGCAGACCCGGCGCAATCGGTGCCGGTGCCTTGCCATACAGCCCCTTGAGGTAGTCTTTCATCTCTTGCGGCACGACGCTCCAGCGCTTGCCGGTCAAGGTGTTGAGTACGGCCTGCGTACCGACGATCTGCGACATCGGCGTCACCAACGGCGGATAGCCGACCTCCGCACGTACGCGCGGAATCTCGTCGAGCACATCAGGTAGACGATCGGCCGCCTTTTGGATCTCGAGCTGGCTGACGAGGTTGCTCATCATGCCGCCGGGCACCTGGTGTTTGAAGACCTCCATTGAGAGCAGCGAGGTGGTGCCGCGCTGATACTTACGGCGCTCGCGCACGCCTTCCCAATAGTGAGCAATCTCAAAGAGAAGGTCGAGGTCAAGGCCGGTATCGTAGATGCTTTCCTTGAGAGCAGCTACCATCATCTCGGTCGCCGGCTGGCTGTTGCCAAACGCAAGTGCGACGGCCGCGGTATCGATAATCTCGGCGCCGGCCTCCACACCCTTCAGATAGTTCATCGGAGCCATGCCGCCAATGTAGTGCGTGTGCAAGTGTACCGGCAGGCCGACTTCAGCCTTAAGCGCCTCGACCATTGCTTCGGTACGAAACGGAGTGAGCATGCCGGCCATATCCTTGATGCAGATGGTATCGGAGCCAAGCTCCTTGAGGTTGAGCGCAAACTCGATGAACGAATCGATGGTATGAACCGGTGAAATCGTGTAGCTAATCGTGCCTTCGAGATGCCCGCCGCACTCCTTGACGGCACGCGCGCACGCCTCGATATTGCGGATATCGTTGAGCGCATCGAAGACGCGGAAGACGTGCATACCGTTGCGCTTCGACGCCTTGATAAATCGGTCGACCACGTCATCCGAATAGTGGCGATAGCCTACGAGGTTTTGGCCGCGCACGAGCATCTGTAGCGGCGTTTTTGGGCAATGCTGTTTGATGGTGCGCAGACGCTCCCATGGGTTCTCATCGAGAAAACGGAGACAGGTGTCGAACGTTGCGCCACCCCAGGCCTCAAGTGACCAGTAGCCGACCTCGTCCATCTTGCTCAGGATGGGCAGCATATCGCCGATCTCCATCCGTGTTGCCCACAGTGATTGGTGTGCATCGCGTAACGTGGTGTCGGTTATGCCAACTCGGCGCATATTCGCCTCCTTTGGTCGTGTCAGATTCCTCCGTAAAGGTTTCGGTCCTGCTTTGGACGTGCTTTGGTGCGAACTCTTTATTATAACAGGACTTCGGCGAGTGGTCGAGCAACAAAAGGGCGTTGTGCCGCACGTGGATGGGGCACGGTGAGCTCGGGCGTAGTGTGGCGAAAAGGGCCGCGCGCGGTCTCGTAGGCGATGAGGTCGAGGTCGATGATGCGCGAGGTTGGGGTGCGTGGTGTGGCGGGATCCGGGGCGGTGCTTGAGGCGGGGCGACCCATCGTGACTTCGATAGCCTGCATCTCGGTAAAGAGTGCGAAGGGGCCGAGGGCGGTTTCAAGACGCACCGCTGCGTTGAGAAAGTCGGGAAGCGGCGTGTCGGGCGATGCTCCGGGGGTGGTTTCGGGGGTGGTTTCGATGATGCTCGAGCGAGCAGCGACGCGAGTCAGCGGCAGGTTGTCGAGGCGAGCGATGGCTTCGTCGATGTGGGCGTGGCGGTCGCCCAGATTTGAGCCGAGCGCTAGGTAGGCGGTTGCGTCGGCGTGTTCCGCGACGGCCGCCACCGTGGCTTCGACATTATGGGTGCGGACGATTGCGACACCATGGGCGACCGCGGCGGCGGCGAGCTGCGCGCTCGCCTCGTCGCGTGCGTGCGGATCGGTGATACCGCTGATGCGTCGTGTGAGACGCTTGCGTGAGATGCCCACCATGACGGGCGTGCCTTGCGCGACGAGGTCGTCGAGACCGGCCCAAAGGCGCAAATCGTCCTCGTAGGTTTCGACGAACCCGAAGCCAGGGTCAACGGCGACGACCTCGTCGTGTGCGTCGACAAGCTCATAGCGCGTGTCGTCGATGAGGCGGTTGACGTAGGTTGCGCCGGCCGCACGAGCGGCGCGTGCCGTTTCATCATGGCGCGTATCGACCGACACGCACACGCCTGCTTGAACAAGCCCTTCCACCACAGGCAGCACGCGCCGCATCTCCTCGGCCGGCGCAACCGGTGTGTGGCCCGGACGTGTCGACTCGCCGCCGACGTCGATGATGGCCGCGCCTTGCTCGGTCAAGAGCAGTCCGTACGCGATGGCATCATCGGACGTTGCGAACTGCCCGCCATCCGAAAAGCTGTCGGGCGTCACATTGACGATACCCATAATATGAGGCTGCATACGTCTCATCGGTCTTTATCTTACCGCAATATCACCTCACGGAATCGGTTGCACATGATGACGGCGCTAGGCCGCCGTTCGTGTAGTAAAGCTCAGGTAGCGAGTGTCTCTAGAATGCGCTGAAGGTACGCATCTGCCACTACACAAAACATCGGGGCTTTATCGTGCATGAGATAGGGGGTGGCGTGCAAGCATGAGCAAATCCTCGACATCGCCGGAGGTTTTGTCGGCTTTGCGCAGGGCAGCAAGATACGCCGAGCGTGCCTCGCCTTCCTCGGCAAGGTTATGCAGACCCCACGTGAAAGGCGGACGTCCCAGAGCTTGCGCAAGCAAATCTGCCATCATGCGCGCATGGCGTCCGTTTCCGTTAGGGAACAGATGAATGTATACCAGATTCCAATGAAAGCGTAGAGCCAATTCGTCACATGCTCGCTCGTCGTCCTTAATACAATGCTTGAGCTGCTCTCCCGTG
>WRKU01000002.1 GCA_009777935.1 Coriobacteriia bacterium | reverse complement strand
ATCCTAACTATCTACATCTGTGGAGCTAGATGCGCTATGATGGTCAGGTACATCGATTCCTAAAACCCCGAACAAAGTTACACGAACCAACAGGTATATGGCAAACATACGCACAGCCTTTTCTCAAACCTCTTTTGTTTGTTTTGAGAATGGCTGCTCGACCACAATCAACATCTCATCTTGGTCAACATTGGCATCCTTCACAACCTCCACATGATACAAGCAGTAGCCCCAAATGCCCCCCCCCAGCAAGCGGAAAAAGGGCTGGTCAACTGAGGTGTTTGAAATCGAGGGCGCGTCCCTGTGAGTCCACCGCGACAAAAGCAGGGAATCGGTCAAGGGTGAAGCGGCGGAGCGCTTCGGTGCCGAGCTCGGGATAGGCGATGTCCTCGGTCTCGACTACATGCCGAGCAAGAAGTGCGGCTATGCCGCCGATGGCACCGAAGTAGAGGCCGCCGGTGCGCTCGCAGGCATCGACGACGGCTGCGGAACGTGCGCCTTTGCCAATCGTCGCCACAATACCGGCATCCATAAGTGCAACGGTCGCCTCGTCCATCCGCGCAGCCGTCGTCGGCCCGACACTGCCGAACGGGCGCCCGGCACGCGGCGGAGTCGGACCACAGAAGAAGAGGGTGGCGCCCGTAAGGTCGTAGGGCAGCGCACCGGTGGTGGCCAGCTCGGCGAGCAGGCGTACGCACGTTGCATCGCGCACAGTGTAGACAGGACCCGAAAGCTCAACGTCCTCACCGACACGAAGCTCGTGCGCCTTATGACCCAGTATCAACATATACGTGCTGTGCGGGAGCGTAGGGCGCTACAGCCGAGGTTGATGGCCACCGGCAACGCCGCAATATGCGCGGGCGCGGTCTCAAGGTGAACGGCGAGCGCGGTCGTCGCCCCCCCGCGTGCAGCCGGACCAATACCGGTTGCGTTGACGGCAGCGAGCAAACGTGCCTCAAGTGCCGCGAGTTCATCGTGTGGATTCAGCACATCGAGTGGACGCAGTAACGCGCGCTTCGAAAGAGCACCAACCTTATCGAACGTCGCCCCTACTCCGATGCCGATAATGAGCGGCGGGCACGCCATCGATGCCTTTTCGTGCACGAGATCGATGAGTACGGCCTCGATTTCATCGATGCCGTGCGCAGGATTGGCCATAATGAGACGCGAAGCGTTGTCTGAGCCGGCCCCCTTTAACATCACCGATAGCGTCACACCCGGCACCTCGCCGTGCACTCCATGAGGGGCTTGCTCGATCTCGATGAACGCCGGCGTATTATCTCCCGGATTCGACCGGTCGAGAAGCGCATCGCGCACCGTTGAAGCGCGCAGCCCTTGCGCGGGCCATAAGCGCGCCATCATCTGCGCAAACTCCTCATGAAGATCGCCGTCGATGAAGACACCCGGTTCGACCTCGAGAAAGACTCCGAGCGTGCCGGTATCTTGGCACAGCGGTACATCGTCGGCCGCCGCGATGGCAGCGTTTTCAATGAATGCGTCGAGCACCTCGCGGGCCGACTCACTCGGCTCGGCCTCGCGGGCCGCACGCAGAGCAGCGAGCACATCGGGACGAAGCACCGTCGCCGACTCGGCGATAAGGCGCTCAGCCTCGGTGGCAAGAGCGGCGGCAGAAACGACGTGTGGCATGCTGCAACCCGCCCCTACGAAGCGCTCGTACGCAAGGACAGCTCATCGAGGGAGGCGGCGGTAATCGCGGCGCTCTCGCGGAGGCGCAGCAGGTCGACCTCGCACAGAGCGAGCTCGTCGATACCGACGACACCGGCGTTGCTGATGCGCGCCGGAACACTGAGATAGATGTCGGAGATGCCGTATTCGCCGTTGAGATAGACGCAGGAAAAGAGCGTGGTTTCCTCATCCGAGAGCAACGCGCGCACCATCTGCGTTACGCTTGCGGCCGGGGCCACAAAGGCCGAGCCGGTCTTGAGCAACCCGACGACCTCGGCACCGCCGAAGACCGTGCGCTCGACAAGTGCGTCGACCTCATCGGGCGTGAGAAGTTCGGTAATCGGCTTGCCGCAGATGGTCGTATGCGCCGACATGGGCGTCATCGCATCGCCGTGGGCTCCGATGGCACAGGCATCGATGTCACAGATATCGGCGTCGGTCGCCTCGGCAACGGCGAAGGCGAAGCGCGCACTGTCGAGCACGCCCCCCATACCGAGTACGCGGCGATGGTCGAGCCCGCTCTGCTTGTACGCGAGATACGTCATCACATCGAGCGGATTGGTGACACAGAGTATAAGCGCCTCAGGTGAGGCAGCGACGACCTTGTCGACGACACTACGCACAATATCGGTGTTAATAGCAACGAGTTCCTCGCGTGTCATGCCGGGCTTGCGTGCCACACCGGCCGTAATGACAACGACGTCGCTCCCTGCGGTATCGGCATAGTCGTTTGTGCCGCAGACGGTCGGGCCAAAGTGTTCGACCGAGCGCGCGTGCATCATATCGAGCGCCTTGCCCTGTGGCAGACCTTCGGCGACGTCGATAAGCACGACATCGGCAAGGTTATGCATCAGCGTAAAGAGCGCGGTCGTCGCACCGACGTTGCCGGCCCCCACAATCGTGACCTTCGGATAGGTGCGCTCACTCATTTCGCACTCGCTTTCTTTGTAGCCTTGGCCTTCTTCACGCCAGCCTTTTTCACGGTCCCGGCTTTCTTCACGCCAGCTTTCTTTGCGCCGGTCTTCTTTGCGCCGGTCTTCTTTTCGGCTGCCTCAGCCTTGTCGGGACAGTCCAGATTGATGCAGATGCGCCACGGACCGCGCGCGGTACGCACGACGACCTCGGGTGAGCCACACGTCTTGCAATACTCGCCCGTTGGCTCGATATCCCCGCGGCCCGGTAAGGCGTAGCTCGTCTCGCACTGATCGAAGTTTGTACAACGCGCAAAGCGCTTGAGCGTCTTGGGGTTGCGCTGGCCGATGATATGGCCGACCTCACCCGAATCGTCGGTCCACCCATTCGCGCGACATACCGGGCACGCGCCAATGTCGATTGTCGGTTCGAAGTTCGTCTCGCATTCAGGATCGAGACAGCGCTCGATCGGCTTAGAGCGAAACTGTATGATACGTACACGCGGCGCACCACAGGTCTCGCACGGCTCTTCGAGCGGCTCGATTTTGCCCTGCGGCAGCGGGTACGTCACGTCGCATTCGGGCCAACCCGAACAGCCAACGAACTGGCTGCGCGTCTTGGGGCTCGACTTGAGCAGCAAATCTTTGCCGCACTTGGGACATGCGCCTACCTTGGCATCGGCGAGTGCCGCATCGGCAAGCGCCTCGCTGACTTCGTCGGTCTTCTCGATAAGAAGCTTCATCACCCCGTCGAGCATCACGCGCGAATGGTTGACGACTTCATCGCGCGTCGTCTTGCCGTGTGCAATCTGGTCCATCTCATCGTCGAGATTCGAGGTCATCTCAGGCGTCGTGATGGGCTCAGCAAAGGTCGTAAGCGCATCGATGACGGCGGTACCGAGCATCGTCGGACGCAGAGACTTATCTTTAACCTGCACGTATGCACGATCGATGAGCGTCTGAACGATCGAGTGACGCGTCGACTTGGTGCCCAGACCCAGCTTCTCCATCGTCGTGATGATGCCGCCTTCGCCGTAACGTGACGGCGGCTTGGTCTCGCGTGCGTCGAGCGTTAACTCGACGATACTACATTCATCGCCCTGTTTGAGCGCCGGAAGCTCGGCCTCTTTTTTGGCGCCGTACGGGTAGATAGCACGGAAACCGGGTACTTTGAGCACGGCACCCTGCGCGGCAAACGGCTCGCCACCGATATCGATGGCCAGCGTCGTATCCTCGTAGACCGCCTCGCTCGAAAGTGTGGCGAGAAAGCGGCGCGCAACAAGGTTGTAGAGCTTCCACTCCTCGGGCTTGAGTGCAGCCTGGCTTGCAGCGGCAGTTGGGTGAATCGGCGGGTGGTCGGTCGTCTCTTTGGCACCACGTGTGGCCGTGAGCTTGCCTTGCGTGCGCAGCTTCTGCGCATAGGCACGATACTCGTCGACACCCTCAAGCGTCGTCAAAATACCACGCAGATCGAGCGAGGCCGGATAGACCGTGTTATCGACACGCGGATAGCTGATGAGACCGCTCATATAGAGCGACTCGGCGATACGCATCGTGCGCGCTGGCGACAGGCCTTCGGCGGCCGCAGCGGCCTGCAGCGCGGTCGTGTGGAACGGAATAGGCGGCTTGGCGACACGTTTTTTGCTTGTGATGTCAGTGATGCGTGCCGGTTTGCCTGCGTCTTTTGCAGCATGCGCTGCATCGTAGGCAGCCTTAGCCTCAGCCTCAATACCGAAGCGTCGCGTGGTATGACGTGCCTCGATTTCCTCACCATGAGCGGTGGCTAAATTAGCGAGGATTACCCAGTAGGGCTCGGGCACGAACGCCTGACGCTCGGCCTCTTTATCGACGATGAGCTTGAGCGTCGGAGTCTGCACGCGTCCAGCACTGCGCGGCTTTCCTACGCCCGAAAAGCGCACCTTCGTCAGGTAGCGCGTGAGCACGGCACCCCAGATGAGGTCGATATCTTGACGCGCCTCGCCTGAGCTTGCCAGCGCATCGTCAAGATCGGCAAGGTTGGCGAAGGCATGGTCTATCTCGGCCTTTGTATAGGCCGAATAACGCGCACGCCGAATCGTCGCATCCGGATTGGCCTCAAGACAGAGGTTGCGTGCATCGGCACCGATGAGCTCGCCTTCTCGATCGTAGTCGGTCGCAATGATAATCTCGTCGGCCTTCTTGGCAAGCGTCTTGAGCGAACGAATAATGTCGCGCTCTGCAAGGTATTTGCCAACCGGTGCATAGGTCAGATACGGGAGCATCGGAATCGACCAGCTCGTAAGTATAATCCCGGTCTTTGTAAACGGCCGACGCCCCTTCTCCCACGGAGGAGTCTTGAGCGTCGTCGGCAGCGGTGCCGGCGTATCGTCACCTTCGTTCCAGTGTGCCACCCAGCCATTTTTCTTCGTGTAGGTCAGCTCACGCGGAAAATCAACGCCCAGGATATGGCCGCGCAACCCGATAGCGACACACTCGACGCCTTCGTGCGTGAAGCGATAGACCGGCGTATTATAGACCTTGTCGCTCTTCGGCTTCGTGTCGCCAAGAATAGCCGCAATCTTTTGAGCAGCGATGTTTTTCTCGGTAATAATCAGTCTCACTGAGCAATACCCTTCTGCTTCACGCGTTCCTCAAGCCACGCCGTCCACGCCGCGATACCACTGTCTTGAGCGACGGGCTTGGTGGCGGCCATGCGAAAGACGGGGGCTTTCGGGTTGAGCCGCGCAATAGCTTCGTCGAACGCTCCCTCATCGAAGTCGAAAACCGATATCGTATCGTACTTGTTAAGTATGATAGCCTCCGATATCTGGAAGATGTGCGGATACTTGAGCGCCTTATCGTCACCTTCGGGTATCGACAGTATCATAACCTTTGCGTCTTCGCCAAGGTCAAATTCGGTCGGGCAGACGAGATTGCCGACGTTTTCTAGAATGATAAGATCGAGCTCGGCGAGGTCGAGTGTTTCGAGTGCGCGTCGCACCATTGCGGCTTCGAGGTGACACGCGCCGCCGGTATTAATCTGCACGGCCGGTATACCATGAGCCTTAATTTTGTCGGCATCGACACTGCTTGCGATGTCGCCCTCAATAACGGCGATACGATAGCGATCGCGCAGCATATCGATGGTCGCCAGTATCGTCGAGGTCTTTCCTGCCCCGGGACTCGCCATCAAATCAAGTACAAATACGCCGTGCTCGTCACAGAGCGCGCGATTCTCAGCCGCTAAACGGTCGTTGAGGTCAAGGATGGGGGTATTAATGTCAAGTTTGGTCACGCGTTCCTTCACTCCTCTTCGGCCTCAATCGAGTCAATGGCAAGCTCTCGCCCGTGGAGTAACTCTACCTCAAATGAACCACATTGCGGACACAACATCGTAAATCTGTCATGTTGGTAGGTGTGCTCGCACACCTTACAGCGAGATTCGGGTGCAAGATACGTCACGTCAAGCTCGGCGCCGGCCGCCATCGACTCAGACGTAAGGGCCTCAAAGGCGAACTCGAGCGCGAAGTCTTGGACCTCAGTCAATTCACCAATAATGAGGCTAATCTTCGTGATGCGCGTCTGCCCATTCTCGCGTGCGACCTTCTCACACGCAGCGAGAATATCCTGCATGAGGCTGACCTCGTGCATCGTCTACGTCACCTCTTTCGAGGCCGCTTCAGAAGCATCCGGTGGTCCTGAGGAAGCAGTGGCACTCGTGCTACGTGTGCGTGCCTCGGCCTGGGCGATGAGCTGCTCTTTACGTGAAAGCTGGTCGAAGTCGGCCGGTAAATCGGGCTCTTCGCCGGGAGTAGTACTCTCTTCGTTGGTAGCGTACATTGCCTCGACTTCGGCACGCTCACGGCGACGTTCCTTGATTTTTTCAGCAAAGACGATGCGTGCTAGCGCGAGCGAAGCAAAGTAGAGTACCAGCAGCGAGCCGGCCAAAGCCATCATCGTAATCGGCGACCAGTCCGGTGTCGCAATCGCGGCCACGGTGAGCACGATGATAATAGCGATGCGCCAACTTTTCAGCAGCGTATCGAACGGCACAATCCCCCACCCGATAAGATAGAACACCACAAGGGGAAGCTCAAATGCAATGCCGAAACCGATAAGCATAAATACGATGCCCGAAAGATAACGATCGGCCGCAGCGAGCATAGTGACCACGTCACCGGCCTGTGAAAAGAGCCACGTGAAGGCCGGCTCCATGATGATGAAGTACGCGAAGGCTGCCCCCGCGAGGAAGAGCATAATCGCCACCATAACCGTCGGGATGAGCCAACGGCGCATGTTTTTCTTGATGGCGGGCATGATGAACGCAAAGATATGGTAGATGATAACCGGGGCCGTGACGACGAGTGCCGCATACAGCGCGACCTTGAAACGAAAGGTCATTGCTTCGAAGGGGCCAAGCACGGTTAATGCGCCGCTCGGCAACACGTCGCGCATGGGCCAGAGAAGAATCTGCATGATATGTGCGTAGAAAAAGTCGGTGTAAAAGAGACACGCAGAGAGGACGAGCACGGCCAATATATACGTAAAACGTCTACGTAGCTCTCGAAAGTGTGCCATAAACGGCATGATGCGTGGATTAAGAGGCATCGTCGTCCTCAGATGGTGGTTCGACGGCGGCCTCTGAAGTGGCCGTCTTTGTGCTTGGTTCGGTTGAATGGCCTGAGCGGCCCCAAATATCGGCAGCGCGTGTAGGAACGCTGGGGGCATCATCGGTTGCAACGCGCGCACCGGCACCCTTCGGAGGTGGCCGATAAGAGGGGTCGGCAAGGTTCTTGACGCTCGTCGTCATCTCCTCTTTTATCTTTTTCATGCCAAGAGGGTCCTTAAGCATCTCCATCTCGTCGGTAGAAAGCATCTCGGTGCGCACCACGCTTTCGACTTCGGAGCGCGCGTCGTTGAACATACGCAAACCCTGCCCGACGATACGTCCGAGTTTTGGCAGTTCATCAGGACCGAAGATAAGCACCGCCACAACAAGTATGATAACGAGCTCTATTCCGCTAATACCAAACACGTGGCACGTCCTCTGTCGCTCAGAAAAACTTAGTTTCCGATAGCGTTGCGCATCACCGCGATGAGGGCGCTGCCCGGCTCCTCAAGCTCGGGCGCAAGCACGATGGCCTTCTCAATAAGTTCGATTGCAAACGGATATTGAGAGACATCTCTTGAGTCGTAGAGCTGCTGCGCCCAGCTCGCATAGACCTGCGCAAGCTGGAGCGCGATGTCTTCGTCATTAGGATGAGTCGTATGCGACGCTTCAAGTGAGGCCACAATACCGCCATAGGTAGCATTAAGTTCATCGACATCGAACTGTTGCTGTTGCAGCTGTCCTTGCTCGGCCGATACGTTCTGGCCGGTCAACTCACCGATAAGATAGATGAAACCAGCGCCGAGCCATGCAAAGATGAGCCCGCCGACAAGCGTCCAGACCGTTATCTTGACCCATGGGCGACTGTGTTCCTTATCGATGCCCATGATGCCCTGATTGCGTCCGGCATCCTTTTTCTTTTTGGTTTTCTTGGCCACGATACGTTACTCCGCAGCAGGTTCAGCGGACTCCGGCTCTTCTTCTGCGTCGCCAATAGTGGGGTGACCTTCAGGCATGCCCTGCTGCATCTGCTCGTCGGTCAGCTCAGGGGCCATACCGCCACCGCCCATGCCGCCCATACCACCGGTGCCACCACCTTGCTGCGTCGGATGTCCTGCCGGTACCGATGGTACAAGACTGCGGCCGATAAAGATGCCGCCGATAACACCAACGAGCAGCGCGATGATAGCCACCAGAGCTACAACGGCTACAGAAATAACAATGCCGCCGTCTTCTTCGTCCCCGGGAGCAGCCTTCTTGGTAGGTTTAGCTGCCGACTTGGCCGGTGCAGCGGCTGCATTGGCATTGGCAGCCTTCTTTGGCTTTTCGACCTTGGCCTTGTCTTTGGCCGGCGCGGTGGATGTGTTGTCATCATCAAAGAAAAAATCTTGGTCACTCATCGTCTGGCTCCTTGTCTATATGCCGTGCTCAGTATTCACGATACCCTATCGAGTATACTACACGCGAGTATACTATACCTAACTACCTGTTTTTGTGCGCCTTTTGTGTGCCTTTTGTGCGCCTATCCTTCTTGCACCTACTCTTATACCTATCTATCTATCGCGCAATTTCAGACGAATGTCCTCGCTGGCGGCCTTGACGTCATCGCCATCGACGCGCACCCACTCGTCACGCCTATAGATAACTTCGCCGGCGACCATCGTGAGGAACACATCGTTAGGATACGATGAGTGCACGATTGCGGCAGCCGGATCGTGCGTGGGAACCTGCGCAGACCGCGAGAGGTCGATGGCAATGAGGTCGGCCTGTTTGCCTACCTCAAGTGAGCCGATGATATCGTCCATCTTGAGCGCGCGAGCACCATCGAGCGTTGCCGTACGGAGCATCTCGGTGGCAGAGAGAAAACCGGCTTTGGCGTAGCGTGCGCGTTGCATCAAAAGACCGGTGCGCATCTCGCTGAACATATCCATACGATTGGCGGCAGCTGGACTGTCGGTGCCGAGACCTACGCGCAGATGTGCCTCGGCGAACTCGCGCACCGGCGCAATGCCCATTCCCAGCTTGGCGTTCGTACGCGGGCAGTACGCGATAGCAACGTCGCGCTTCTCGAGCTCGACGATATCGAGTGCATCGACCTGCGTCACATGTACTGCGAGCACGTTCGGCGCATCGAGTATCCGATACTGAAGCACATAGCGCACGGGGCTCACACCGGTCGGCAACCATAAAGGCGCGGCTTCGCTGTATTGATCGCGCACCTCAACGGCAAGACGCGAGGAGCCGTATTTTACGAAATCGTATTCCTCGCCTGAGCTGGCCAGATGCATGGCAACCGGCGTGCCATCGGCAGCGTAATCTGCCACTTTACGGAAAAGTTCCGGATGACATGAGTAGACGTTGTAGGGCGCAATCCCGATCTCTACACGTGTGGAGTCGGTGTAGTCGCGCCATGCCTCAATGTCGGCAATGGCCGTGTCCATCGACTCGTCGACACGCGACTTGTCCATCGTACCGACCTCACGATAGATGATGGCGCGCAGACCCACCCTCTGTATGGCAAGCGCCGTTGCGCCGGTCAGCGTCATGTCGGCAATGGTCGTGATGCCCGATACCGTCGCCTCCAACGCACCGAGCAACGCGCTCGTCTCCCAATCGCCCGGATCCATGAGTGCCTCGGCCTTCATGATCTCGGACTTCCAGCGTCCGTACGGAAGATCTTCGGCGATGCCACGCATGATGGCGTGGTCGAGGTGTGTGTGGCAATCAACGAACCCTGGCATGAGAGCGGCGAGACCGTAGTCCTCGACGGGCTCATCGGGATAGCGACGCTTTATCTCATCGTAAAAACCGACGTCGGTAATGGTGTTGTCCTTAATAACGATAGCCCCGTGCTCAAGAGGTTCGGACGAGATGGGAAGGACGTAACGTGCCGCGAGAATCGTCATGATGCCTCCTCCTCTTTCGCAGGTGTAGTGCTCTCGCGCCACGCGCGATGCATATCGCTTACTGCCGGCGTCGTCCTGCCGTTAAGCAGATTCTTTGCTTCCTGCGTGACACCGATTCCGACACAGTTAAGAATGATTGAGGGCTTCCACTCCATGCCCCACTCCATCTCGGTGTTGCTGGCAATCTCTTCCGGTGTCGTGACCCCAGCGGCAAGCTTGATTTCGTTCATGCGCTTGAGCGCCTCGTGGGTCGCATCGACGAGTTCATCGCGCGGGAACAGGTGACTGTCGTAGTTCATGACGTCACGCCAGTGCGCCGATTTGAGGAGCTCGCGGTGCTCTTCAACGGTCGTGGCGCGCAGACTGTAGCCGTACTCTTCGGGGTTATCGTAGATGATTGAACCCGGATCGAGGAACGGCACCATCGGGCTCGTGAAAGTGAGGAGACGTTTATCGTTGTCAAAACGCTCGTAAAGGTCGGCGCAATATTCGACGGTCTCGAGCGCCGAGGTACGGTCTTGATCAGGGATACCCATAAGGAAAAAGAGGTCGAAGCGCGTGGCGCCGTGCTCGAAAGCGAGACGGATCGACTCTTCGAGCTGGGCCGTCGTGAAGTGTCCCTTGCCGAATCGACGGCGGATGGCGTCATCGTGAGACTCGGCCGATATCTCGATACTCCAGTCGTCAAGGTGTTGCTGCAAGAGCTCGTATATCTCAGGTGGTGGCGGGTCGAAAAGCTCAAAGCCAATAGGCGCATCGATATTCTCGCGGCCCAGTGCCTCGATGAAGGTCTGGGCATAGTCCATCCCCGGCTGCATAAAGTCGTTGAGCAAAAAGATGGGGCCGGGCAGATAACGATGCTGAAAACCGAGGTCACGCGCGGCAAGCTCGGGGTCACGAAACGCAGCGCGTTGGCGACCGAAGTGCTTGCGAAACGTCGTCGCACTACCGCCACACGTCACGCAATTATAAGTACAGCCACGACAGATTATCGAAGCCGTCATGGGATAACGTATGAAGTCCTTGAATGGCACCTGGCCGAGAAGGTCACGATAACGGATGACGCTCTTCATGTTGTAGGCAAAGTCGAGTGCTGGTGTGTTAAAGTCGGTCGGCACATGGGTGAGTTCGTTATGACGATGTGTCCCCGTGGCATCCTTCCAGCTGAGGTTCGGCACGTCGGCGAGGAGTTCTCCGCGATACGTCTTGCCCTCACGCGTTAAAATCTCGACGAGCTGGCGGAAGGGTTCCTCGGTCGAATCCCCGCGCAAGATAAAGTCGACACATTCGTAGCCGATGAGGTCCTCGTGAAAAAACGTCGAGCTCAAGCCACCGAAAATGACGGGGGTGTCAGGGTGTTCCTGCTTGGCGATACGCGCGACCTCAATCGAGCCATGACAGTGCACCATCCAGTGAAGATCGATGCCGAAAATCGTCGGGTTGAGCGCACGAATCGTGTCAGGCACGCTGAAGCGCGGGCTGCGCAGCATGCGGTACGCAAGGTTGATGGTGCGCACAAAGTAGCCGTTGCGCTCGAGATATTCTCCAATCGTGGAGAGACCGAGGGGGAAGATTTCAAAGATAGCACTGGCAGGAACGAGGTCGCTCACCGGCCCGAACTCAATCATGCTTTCACGAAAGTCGTAGATTGCAGGCGCGTGTAAGAGCGCTACATCGAGTCGCGCCATATGTTACCGACGTTCGGGTGGGAAGCCGTTCACGTGGCAGTATGCGCAGAACACCGGGTCATGACAGTCGAAGCACATGGCTGCACCGAGAATCGCACACGGATCCCAGTGCTGCGCCAGCCACGATCGCGTCGGGTCGAGCTGATAGCCGGGAATCCACGGGTCGGTGTGATGACACTCGACACATACGAGTTCGGGACCGCCGTGGCAAAGTTCACAGCCGGCCATGTTGCGCACGGAATCTTCAACGTGAAGCTCGAGGTAGTTCTCAGGGTGTGGCATGCGCACACCAAGGTGACAGTCGTCACAGAAACTGACGGCATGGCAGGTGTAGCAATCGTTGATGACGAGCGAGTTCGGAATGTCACGTACGGCATCGCCTTCAGGCGTCGATTTCTCATCATAGTTGTGGCGCTCGAAAGCTGCTGCGACCAGCTCCGCGCCTTGTCTGACGCCTTCTTCTTCTTCGATGGCCATCGGGCCATGAACGTCCTCGACGAATCGCTCGACGTAATGCGACGGTGGAACGAGGTCGAACTCCGGCGGATGGCAAAGCTCGCATGCGCCCGAAACCATGAGCGGCGTCGGGAACTCAGCGAGTCCATCTTTCAGGCCATCGGCCTCAAGGCGGTGGCAACGATAGCACGCCTTCATATCCATGTAATCGGGGTGCGGGAAGGCCGCTTCGCCGGTCTGAGGATTGACGCCCACGAGCTCGATACCCTGCTCTTGGTGTCCCACGCGATTGTGGCACACGGCACAGGCGATATCGTTGTCCGCATGAATGTCGTGGTCCATGATGATGCCATAGCTGGGAGTGACAAAACGGTCGCCACCCTGATGGCACTGCATACACTGCTGGGATCCCATGTAGACCCCGCTCATCGCAAGCTGGCTGACGGGATTGAGTGGCATGTCGTAGGTGCCCATGATGGTGGGCGGGAGCTCGGCAAGTTTTTTCGCCTTGCCCCACAGGAATGTGACGGGATCGGCGCCGGGTTTTATGTGACACGAGACGCAGGCGACGGTGTCATGCGTCGAGTTCAGATACGAGTTAATGGTATCGACCTGCACCGAATGACAGATGTCCGCACAGAACCAAAACGCCGTCGTTGCTGCCACTGCGACGGTCACAAACAAGAGAAACGCAATGGTGACAGTTGCGACCCAGATGATGGCACGCGGACGCGAGGCGGGGTTGCGAAACGCTTCTATCGGGCGAGGGCGACGAAAAGACATAGTGCTTTGAGTGTAGCGGAAAACGGACGTTCCCGCAAGCAATGAGCCGGGACTTCTTGCATCATATTTGTTAAGTTTTATTAACGAGCTCCGTGGCCAGTAAGGACCACACGCAGCGTTTCGGTGATAATCTGCAAATCGAGAAGAAGCGACTGATGATAAACGTACATGAGGTCGTACTTAAGCTTGAGCTCTGGCGTGGTAGCGTAACCACCGTTGACCTGGGCGAGCCCGGTGATGCCCGGTAGCACGCGAAAACGCTCGTCGTAACCGGGAACGGTGCGCAAGTACTCGGTGACAAAGTAGGGGCGTTCGGGACGCGGTCCGATAAAGCTCATCTGGCCGGCAAACACGTTGACGACCTGCGGAAGCTCATCGATACGTACCTTGCGCAAGATACGTCCGACGCGCGTGATGCGTGGGTCGCTCTTCTCTGCGAGCGTCGGGCCCGTCTGTACTTCAGCACCGCGATACATCGTGCGGAACTTCAGCACCTCGAAGTGCCTCTCCCCCCTACCCACACGTTCCTGCCGGTACAGCACCGGTGCACCGCTTTCGAGGAGGATAGCGATGGCAGCGATGAGTGCAATCGGCCACATCAACAAGGTAAGCACCACGGCAAGCATATAGTCGAGAATGCGTTTGGCGACGCGCCGATAGCCCGGCAGCTCGCCCTGTCTGAGGCGCACAAGGGGAATATCGCCCACGATCGAGGTCGGCCGTGCGAGCAAGATTTCGTAGACGTCGGGTACGAGGTCGATAGTGACCGGATGCGCTTGCGCGAGTGCTATCTGCTCGATAATCTCGCGCGAGTCGACAGGGCTCACGACAATAATACGATTCGCGCAGGTCTCATCAACGATATGTGCAAGCTGCATAAAATTGCCACGGATGGGCGCGAATGCTTCAAGCTTGTGAGTAACCTGTACGTCAGCATCACCCATCTCAACGAAGCCGACGATCGACCAGCATGTTTTGCGATATTTAGAAAGTTCACAGGCAAGTTCAAGCGCCATGTGGTTGGTGCCTAACATGAGAATACGCTGTTCAGGCCAGCTGATGGTGCCCCAACGCAAAAACGCCATGCGCCAGAGCGTAATGAACGTAAAGATGAGCGCAACGCCAAGCAGGTACGTCAGACGTGCAAACGGTGCGGTTATCGGCCCGCCGAAGTACAACACGACAGCGGTGAGCAAGGCGCCGAAAAACGTCGTCAACGCCGTAGCGCGTACCACGGCAAACGCGGTGTCGGTACGGCTGGGACGGTACAGATCGAAGGCCCAGCCGGCAAGCAGATATGCCAAGACCATGAACGGCGCCGCAAAGATGAGTGCGTCGAAGTTCGCATCGGGCGTATCACCTGCAAAGCGGATGAAGAACGCCAGCGTGGCACCCACCAACACACACAGCGCGTCGGATAAAAGTGAGAGTATGACGAAGAGTTTTCGGCTCATGAAGGTATTATAGCAGGGCGCGACGTACCCCGTGGTAGACGGCGAGGGTTTGCTCAACCATCTCATCGAGGGTAAAACGATCGACCATGCTCTGTTGTGCGGCGCGCCCCATACGCATGCGCAACTCGTCATCATCCAGAAGCTTGGCCATTGCATCAGCGAGTGCATGCGCATCAGCAGGAGGCGTAAGAAAGCCGGTCACGCCATCTTCGACCGCCTCTGAGACTCCCCCAACATCGGTTGAGACGACCGGACAACCGTATTGCATCGCCTCCACGAGCACATAGGGGCGTGCCTCCCACAACGATGAGAGCACAAACATGTCGGCGTCGGTGTAGAGGGGCGCAAGGTCTGCGCAAGACGTGAGAAGAGCGATGTCCCCGGCACTTCGCAGAGCATTGATGGTACGTTGCAGTGTACGCCGGGCACGTTCACTGCCCGCTGTCACGAGTGTCAGAAATGGTTTATGCTCACCCGCGGGAGCAGCGCTCCATGCTTTGTCAAACGCAGCGAGGAGCGTAGCATGATCTTTGGGTGGCGTTATGCGCCCCACATGCAAGACGAGCGGACGTGTTGACGGTATGCCCAGTTGGTCTCGGAATCGACCGGGAGGAACGAAGCGGGGATTGGGTACTCCATTGTAGATGACAGTCGTTTGGTGTGGATTAAGAATGCCAAGTCTCGCGCCCTGGTCCAAGTCGGCCTTGCAGGTCGTGATGTAGGCAGCGACCTTGTTGACGTCAGCGCGTTCAACGGCAAGCTTAATCGCACCGAGTGGCCCGTGGCCTGCATGAATACCGTGAATGGTGTAGACCAGCCGAGGTATCGATGCCGTATCACCACGACGCACCACATAGGCAGCGCGAGGGCCATGTGCGTGCACGATATCAGGATGCCACGTCTTACGAAGACGTGCGAGGTCACGCGAAGCAACACGCGAAAACATACCGAACGAAGCAACCTCATGTGTGTCGCAACCAAGTTGCGCAGCTGCGTCGAGTACATCCCCACCACCCGGTGCCATCACCATGACGCGATGCCCACGCTCGATAAGACCAGCCGAGAGGTCGAGCATGTGCTTTTCTCCACCGCCCGAAGTGTCTGCTCCCGTTGCTATCATGAATATGCGAAGGCTGCTCATGGTCATGGTGTTCACGAACGCTGCCTTTCCACCCGTCCTCGTGCAGCCCTTCGTCGCAGTGGACGAACTACCCAGGCGAATCGATGAAGTGTGCGCATGACGATGTCAGCATATCGTTCTCCCACGATTCGGGTAACAGCAAGACGCAGGTGCCTCTTTTGCGCCTCCATATGAGGACGTTGTTGCGCAGAGGCGATTCCTGCACGTGCAATCTGCTCTTGCGCCTCGGTCAGCGTACCGGTATCAATGGCGTGCGTCAGGGTCTGCACAACAGAATCACTTCGCGGGTACGCATTGTTGCTCTTTCGACCATCGCCGGCGCGATGATAGAGATAGAGCTTTTCCGCCGTCGCATAGGCGCGAGCACCCTGCACAAGCAGACGTACCCATAGGTTATAGTCCTCACTCCAATAGATATTTGCGAACCCGCCGACCCCGTCGAGCACCTGCCTGTTGACCAGCGCTCCGCCACCGAGAATGCAGCAGCTACGTAGAATATCATCGAGAGTAATCTCGCGCGCTTCATACGAAGAAAATATAGGTTCGCGTCCTCCATCGGCATCGACAAACCACCCGTTTGAGCAGTAGATATCGTACCCGGAATGCTGCTCCATGGTGCGCTTCATGACGGTCAGCCATTCAGGTGCGAGCATATCGTCAGCATCGAGATAGGCTATCCACTCGGTCGTGGTCGCCCGTATACCGGCATTACGTGCCATGCCGGTGCCTGCGTTTTCTTGTCTAACAACGCTAATTCGGCTCTCGTGTTGTGCAAAACGTGTGGCAATGGCGTAGGTATCGTCGTTCGATCCGTCATCAACTACTACCAGCTGCCAGTCAGGATCGGTCAATCCACGCACCGACTCTATTGCGCGTGCAAGGGTATCTTGGGCGTTATACGCTGCCACAACGATAGCGATGTCACCCATCGATAATCCCCTCCTACGTCGAATACCTCTATAATGGTAGCAGTATTGGTCATCAAAAGCCGATAAGGAGTGCACGCGTGGGAATGACACTCTCACTGATAACCGTCTGCTATAACAGTGCTGACACCCTTGCGCGCACGCTGGACTCTGTCCTGGCGCAAACCGAATCGGTTGACGAGTACCTCATTGTCGATGCTCAGTCCACCGATGGGACTCTCGAAATTATCGAGTCGTATATTCCCCAATTTGAGGGGGCGTTGCGCTATATATCAGAGCCCGATGACGGTATTTTCGACGCCATGAACAAAGGGATATCACGGGTCAATGGCGATATTATCGGACTACTCAACAGCGACGATGAATGGCTGCCGGAAACCGTCGCACACGTGAAAAAAACGTTCGCCGAACACCCGGAAGCGGCAGCGGTGCATGGACGCGCGCAGTATGTGGCAGAAGATGGGAGCATATCGCTGTTTCCCAGCATATTGGATGCCACCATCGACGATGCAATGTATCGCATGCCGATTGCCCATCCTGCCTTGTTCGTACGCAAAGAGACGTACGAACGGTACGGCATGTTCGACCTGCGTTTCCGTATAGCAGCAGACTATGATTTTACATTCCGCCTGATTAAAGCCGGGGCACCTATTATCGGTATTGAGGATGTTCTCGCAAAGTACCATCGAGGTGGTGCGTGCGATCAACATAAGCCTCTTATGCGTAAAGAGACGATTCAGGTCAAGGTTGCACACGGGGGCAATTTTTGGACTTTCTATCCCCGCTATCTCATGCGGCGTATCGGTGAAAAATTAGGCTTCTGAAAGGTATCTGAAAACATCTTTATACTCTTTGGCAACCCGCTCAAAGCTGCCGCGTTCTTCAAAGAAACGATATGCGTTGGCGCCGACACGAACACGCTCGTCCGAGTCTGTGACAAACCTTTCTATGTCACGTGCCATATGAGCAAGACTTCCCTCAGCACACGTACCTATATCGTGCATCGTAAGGTAGTCATCGGCGTTCCAGTTTAGCGATACGTAAGGTACTCCCGCAATTGCTGCTTGGTGGAGCGTATTGGGAAATCCCTCGTACTTTGAGGTATTTATCACTGCATACGATTCATCAAAGTACGGCTGGATTTTATCGGGCTCGACCTGAGAGAGACACGTGACGTTTGGTAGCGCCTCTGCTTGATGCTTGATTCTTTTGGCGTAATCCTTACGCACCGGAGAACATATCATAAGAAAGGGAACATCGGGCAGCAACTGTGCAAGTTCGAACACCTTTTCCGGCTGTTTCTCGTCGTGGCATAGGCCAACCCATAGCACATACTTAGGATGACCGATGTTGCCTCGTATCTGTGGCACAGGAAATGAGGGAGCGATAAGCACCGATTCTAAGGCGTAATTACGCAACAGTTCTTGTTTTTGATGCTCGGTCTGTACGATGATGGCATCCATGAGGCATAGTGCCTGCGCGTAGTCACCATTTGGGTTGCTCGCCATGGCGTCGTAGTCAGAACTCAAACGAAATACGCATCGCGCACCTTGTGCACGCGCGAGTTTCGCATTGGCAAGAAAATCAGCACTGTTGCGTCCGGCAAAAACGATGATGGCATTGCGTGCGTACTGAGGCACCATCTCGCGCGTTGCCCACCTGCGTGCGATGCGTGCTACAAGGGGAACACGAAAGAGCGGCCAGAGTTTCGAGGACACGAGATGCACATTATCGACGAGAGGAGTCACTACTTTGCCCTCTCCCCACATGAACACCTCATATGCATTGTCCTTTGCGAGCTCACTTGCAAGATAGTAAATCTGTAGAGGAGCTCCCCCCGGGCTCCAGCCTTTTTCGCGCTGAAAGGCCGACAGCCCCGACATGTAGCGAAATATGACGCACTGTTTAGGCGTCATGCTCCGAGACCATATCGTGCTCGAAAACACGTCGATAACTTGCCACCATCTTGTCGACGCTCCACTGCGACTGCGCAAAGTCCTGAGCTTGCTTTTGACGAGCGGCCTGCTCATCAGGTAATGCCATGAGATAACGTCTCAGCAGTTCAATGAGATGTGTGAGATTGCCTTGAGCACAGACACCGAGGTGCTCATCATCGAGCATATTGGCAGGGTTTACAGCCAGCGAAAAAACTGGAGTGGCGGCCATTCCCGCTTCAGCAAAAACATTGGGGGCACCCTCAACAAGCGAGGTGCTCACAAAAGCCAATGCACCTGCATAACGTTCGGCCATATCGGAGTAGGAAACATTGCGCTCTATCGTAAGATTGGGAATCGTCGCAGCATTCGCCTCAATAACATTAGCGAACTCAGCATCGGTCCAATGGGGTGTTGAAAGCACCATATGACATCTGTGCTCAGGAAGGCTTCGGGCAATATCGAGAAAGAGCCAGGGCTGTTTGAGCGGAACGCACCGCCCCACCCACAAAAGAGAGTTTTTGTTCTCCGTTGGCGGAATCGCGTCGGTCCCCATTGTAACAATCGATGCGTCGATATCCCATCTCTCTTTGATAAGCCGCTGCTGATGCTCTGATTGGCATATAACCGCGCTAAACTTAGGTAGGTAGGTATGCAGTAAATCGAGATACGACTGTAAGGTAAGCATTGAGCCATCGACAAGCCCATCCCCATTTACCCGAAATACCACCTCTACGCCAGCAGCGATGGCGCTGTCCGCGGCACTTCCGTCTCTGATATGTGACTGCAGGAAAATGCGTCGGGGTGTATCTGCGCGAAACACACGTTTCTTCTGGTACGTATTAATCCATCGAGAGATGATTGGTATTCCCCGTCTGATGAGTCTCGGACTGGGTCGAAACTCAATGCCCGGATAAGAGAAGGACTCGTTTGATATAACGGCAATTCTATATTTTCCCGTCTTTAGTAGTTCTCGAACAAGATACGCCATCTGAACCTGAATGCCGCCAAAACCTTCTGCCGAAGAGAACTCTGGGTCAAGTATCTCTCCCATTCGCGCATTATCAAAAAAGAGTGTTATCATCTCACTGCCCATCTCGCCGCCACACGCGATTCCTCATACGAACCAGTATGCGTGCGCACTCGGTCTGCTTGAAACAATCGATAAATCTTGGCACAAAGCGGTTCTTTTTTCTACGTCTGGTGATGCTCTGTACCTGCTCCATAAAGCGCATGGTCGCTGCTTTGCCTGAAAAGTATTCACCGAGCAACGCCTGTCCGGCGAGCCCGACCTCGCGCGCGTATGCTGGATTGTCCAAGAGCTGGTTAATCTTGTCAGTAAAACCTTCGAGGTCGTCCATCGGTGCCGTTAAGATATTTTTTCCTTCGGAGAAAGTGTGCCTCATATTCATACCCATCGGTGAGACGATGGGTCGTCCACTACAGAGATAATCGCCAATTTTTTGCGGAAACCCATCTGGGACAGGACAGGGAGAGATTGCCACACGTGAGCACGCGATAGCAGGCACCAAATCGGGGTAGCACAGCACAGGATTAATCTTCACGACCTCCTCAAGACCACGTGCGCGTAAATCCTCTTGACATGTTGCTTTGCGCTCTGCACTCGAGGCGGCATAGATTTGCATGGTAAAGTCAGGACGCCTTTTTGACATAATGCCAGCAATATCGCGCAAGATTTCCCAGTATCGATCCTCAATGTTGCCCACAAACACCACATCAGAGGTCGGAACAACTGAATCCGGATTAATAACAGCATCATCAAATATCGTGGTGATATTAGTGAATATACGTTTCTCAGAAACTCCGTGCTCTTGCCAAAAGTCAGCCAGAGACTCTACGACCGCCCACACAATGTCCGCTTGAGTGGCAAAAGTCAGATAGTCCGGTATACTGCTCTCCTTCATTCTTTGCTCATCAATAAGCTCCGTTGAAAATATCCCAAACTTCCAACCCAATTGTTGCGTAACCGAATACGCAAGAGCAACGTGATCCAATGAACGAGGGTATGACATCAGAACCGAGTCTTCTGGATTCCAGTCCAAAGAGCGCAATAGATTAGCTAATACGGTATAAGCGGACGTGAAGAAGCCTTTTGCGTGCTCTATCTTCTCAAAAGTAACCGCGTTGTCGGTACAGGTGCCAAGGGACAGCTTCCCGCTCGTAAACTCCACTACACGCGCATTTCCTCCATTGAGCTGCACACCCGCCAAAACAGTAGTGATAAACGTAGAGGAGGCGATGGTGCCCGAACTCATGAATGGCCCTGTTAGTATTACAAGATTCATAGCCCCATTCTACCATCATTAGCCCTACAATAGAGATAGTGCGAAAGGAGTCCAGTGAAGATTATCAGCGTGGTCGGAGCTCGGCCTAACTTTATCAAGATTGCACCGTTCGTCCGTGCGGTTGAGCAGGCTGACACGACAATCGAGCACATACTCGTGCATACCGGTCAGCACTACGATGATGCGATGTCACAGATATTTTTCAGCGAACTTAACATCCCCATGCCCGATATCAATCTCGGCATTGGCAGCGGCACCCACGCTGAGCAGATTGGTGCAACGATGACCGCGTTCGAGCAGGTACTTCTTGCCGAAAAGCAATAATATCGCAGACTTCTACGCGCAGTGCGGCTGGATTATCTCAACGAGTGACAACGAAAGTTTTCATATGGCCGTCTCGGAGGGTATGGCCTCCGGCTGCATCCCCCTCATCCGCCACTGGAACGGGGCAGAGCGTATCTATCCCATGCAGTACCTGTACGGCAACACGCACGATATGGTCGCACGCGTTCTCCAAGGTTTAGCAGCAGGGTACCGAAATACTATTGGTATTCTGGCAGTCATAAGCACTCTTCGTGTACATCATATTGCCGCGCAAGTCCTTCAATAATCGTATCCCACTGCGACGGTACCCAGCCGGTTGCATCCTGAAAGCGTTCACTGTTAAGCGTTTTGTCCACTCGCGGTTCATTGACTGGAGTAAGGTCAACGTCATCCCAGCCGCATGCAGCAGCAAGTTTGGAGAGCAGCGTGAACTTGTCAATGGGTGCCAGCGACACATGATAGAGACCGTGTAGGTCGGGACGTTCAAACACATAGTCGCGTATAGTCTCCGTGAGAGCCGTCGTCGAAAGCCCACTGAAGACGGCACGCGTATAACCTTTGAGATTCGGCTCGTGACGGTGCTCCGCGAACCAGCCGATGAGACTGTTCTGCACACCTATCTGCCAGCCAATAATCGAGGTGCGTATCGTCAGGGCATGCGGATACTCGGTTACCTCGCCAAGTAGCTTCGAGCGTCCGTAGAGATCGGTCGCATCGGGCGTATCGCTTTCGCGATAGCCACCTTCGGGGCAGTTTGTGCCACTGAAGACACAGTCAGTACTGGGATGGATAAGGCGTGCGCCGAACTCTGCGCACAGCTGTGCCAATTGATGGGGCCAGAGCGAGTTCACCGTGATGGACGGTACTGCCGCCTTCGATTCGTCGACCTGTTTGATGATACCGACAGCATTGATGACCATGTCGGGACGTGCTACCTCGAACATCGTGCGTGCCGTCGCAATGTCGAACGCGTCAAGTCCCGCAAGCGCGTGTGCCAGGTCTAGGCCAAGGCCGAGCACGTCGCTCGTCTCGCGCAACGCCGCGAAGACCTCAAAGTCAGGCGCGAGCACCCGCACTGCTTCGTGTCCCAGCATACCGCTGGCACCGAGAACAAGGACACGCTGCACATCCACACTCATGCCAGCTCCCTCTTTATCGTAATCTCATCCTCCGGCACAGACTCCTCCGATGCGAGTCCCTGCATCATGATATCGCCGACCGTGACCGCAACATTGTCGCGCAGATATTCTTCCGGCGGCGTCCACGTACCGCGGCGTGCAATCATCTCCTCCATGAGCGGCAAGATACGCGCCGCCTCGACTCCACCGAGCACATTGCTACCGCACTCGATCGTTTCGGGGCGTTCGGTCACGTCGCGCATCGTGACGGTCGGAACTCCAAAGATGCAACACTCTTCCTGCACGGTTCCGCTATCACTCAACACACAGAACGCTTCCTTTTCGAGACGTACAAAGTCGAAGAGACCCATCGGAGGGAAGAACTTGATGCGCTCGCTTGGCACAATATTCTGTGCGTCCATCTTTTTGCGTGTGCGTGGATGTAGCGAAACGAGTACTGGCATGTCGTACATATCGCCGGCCTTACCGAGCGCATCGATGAGCGCAGCAAGCCGGTGAGGCACATCGGTCATCTCGGCGCGGTGTGCGGTTACCAGAATGTATTGACCCGGTTTGACCCCGTACTGGGTGAAGGGATCGGCCGCCTCGATCTGTTCAGCATAGTAATCGAGCACTTCTTTGATGGGGTTACCGGTCACAATGATACGCTCGGGCTCGATACCCTCGCGCTCGAGATTGCGTGCGCTGTTAAAGGTATAGGGCAACAACACATCAGAACTGTGGTCGATGACGCGCCGGTTGACCTCTTCGGGCACCGTATCGTCGTAACAACGATTGCCAGCCTCCATGTGATAGACAGGAATGCCCATGCGTTTGGCAATAAACGCTGCCAGACCGGTATTCGTGTCGCCCAAGATGAGCATGGCATCAGGCTGTTCGCGCACAAACAAGGCCTCGCTCTTTTCGAGAATCTGCGCCACCTGTGCGCCAAACGTGTCAGCACGTACGCCCATGTACTCATCAGGTTTGCGCACGTTTAGGTCGCGAAAAAACAGTCCGTCGAGACGGTCGTCGTAGTTTTGGCCAGTGTGTGCAAGAATATGGCCCTCACCTGCGCCAAGTCTTTCGTCAAGCAGCGCAATCACTCGCGAGAGCCGGATAATCTCCGGACGCGTTCCGAGAAGCGTTATGACCTTCGGCATTTACGACTCCAGATAACGTGCGCCGATAACTTCAGGAATCTTTTCCGTGAGGAACTTAGCTAGCTCATCGGAGGTCATAAGTGCGGTATCGGACGAATACTCACCCACAAGCGCCGGCTCATCTACAGGGTCGGCAAGCTCGGGCAGCATCGGACGAAGCGCATAGTAACCCTCTGCGCCAAAGACGGTACGTGTCGATTCTTCGGCAGCCAGTAGCGACTCGTGAATCTTCTCGCCTGGACGAATGCCGGTCACAACTATTTCGATATCTCGGTCGCCAATGAGGAACTTCGCAAGATCGGTCATGTATGCAGAGCGGCAGCGCGGAATGTAAGTCTCGCCCGGCTCGCCAGCCTTAACCGCTGCGATAATAGTATCAACAGAATCTTCGAGCGTAAGTAGGAAACGTGTCATATCTTCGGTCGTGATAGTGACGGGCCCACCTGCTGCAATTTGGTCAAGAAAGAGCGGTACGACCGATCCGCGTGATGCAAGTACATTGCCGTAACGCGCCGCAATAAAACGCGTTTGCGGTGCACGTAAGTTACCTTCGATGTAGACACGCTCTTGGATTGCCTTCGTCATACCCATAACGTTGACCGGCTTGCACGCTTTATCGGTGCTGATGCCAACGACGGTATCAATGGGCAAATTATGCTCAGCGATAGCGCGTACCAGATTTTCGGCACCCAGGATGTTAGTGCGGCACGCCTCCCAGGGGAAGTATTCGCAGCTCGGCACCTGTTTGAGCGCAGCTGCCGCAAAGATGATGTCTTTGCCGTGTGCCACCCGCGCCACACTGGCGTAATCACGCACGTCACCCAAAACGAAGCGCAAACACCGTTGTGAGTTCTCAAAGATAACCTCATCGGTAGCAGTCGCGCGATCCATGCACTCAAGGCGCATATAGTGTTGCTTCGCTTCATCGCGCGAAAAGACTGTCACACTTTCAGGCAGCCCCTCAACACCGGACAGAATACGCCTAACGAGCACCTGCCCCAACGAGCCAGTACCACCGGTCACCAGTATGTTTTTACCCTCGAATGGTTTGGTCACTTTTCATCCTATCTAACAGACAAAAACTCATAGCCCCATTCTACCACCATTAACCCTACAATAGAGATAGTGTGAAAGGAGTCCAGTGAAGATTATCAGCGTGGTTGGAGCTCGGCCTAACTTTATCAAGATTGCACCGTTCGTCCGTGCCGTTAAGCAGGCTGACACGACAATCGAGCACATACTCGTGCATACCGGTCAGCACTACGATGATGCGATGTCACAGGTATTCTTCAGTAAACTTAACATCCCCATGCCCGATATCAATCTCGGCATCGGCTCTGGCACCCATGCCGAGCAGATCGGTGCAACGATGACCGCGTTCGAGCAGGTACTTCTTGCCGAAAAACCCGACTGGGTCGTCGTTGTCGGTGACGTCAACGCCACCGTTGCGTGTAGCCAAGCCGCAGCTTATCGAGAGGTTCGTGTTGCTCATATCGAGGCAGGCTTACGCAGCTACGACCGCTCGATGCCCGAAGAAATCAATCGGGTGATAACCGACACAATAAGCGACCTGCTCCTTACACCGGATGTCGGTAGCAGCGAAACGCTTGCCCGTGAAGGGCACAACGCTCAAACGATTTGCTTCGTGGGCAACATCATGATCGATACCCTCAACGAACAGCTTGATGCGGCGCGTGCGCTGGATGTGACCACCATTGTCAACGAGGCTCTCGTTGAAGGGCAGGTGCTACCGGCAGACGATACCTTTGCCGACAGCTCCTACGCTGTTGCGACGCTCCATCGACCCGCAAACGTTGACGACCCTCTCGCACTTCGTGAAATTACCGAATGGCTAACCGAAACAATCGCCGGCGACCTACCGATGATCTGGCCACTTCATCCTCGTACCCAGAGAGCACTTGAAACCGCCGGTCTACTCGGTAAGCTGCTCGCAAACCCGCGTATCATTCTCACAAAGCCGGTAGGCTACCGAGAAATGCTGCGCCTCAACCTCGGAGCTGCGCTCATGATAACTGACAGCGGCGGATTGCAGGAGGAGTGCTGTGTGCTGGGCACCCCATTTCTGGTGGTACGCCCCAACACCGAACGTCCCATCACACTTGTAGAGCACGGAGGATTGGGTGTGTTGGCCGGTACCACACGCACATCGCTCGACGAGGCATACACCAAGGTGCGTGCCGTCGAACCCAAGCCTCATATCCCCCCGCTCTGGGACGGACAAGCCGCCACGCGATGTGTTGAGGCGATTGTGGGATTTAAGACAACATAAATTGCTAGGCAATGCATCAAGCCGCCGAAGCGCTCTCTGACGCAAACATCTCTGCGTAAAGCGCGAGCAACTTCCTCTCCTGCTCTTCCCACGTGTGGGGGCGATAGAGCTCTTTTGCGCGATACTTCATGTGCGCAATTTGCTCAGGATTCTCAAGAAGGGGACGCAGATCACGCGCGATCGTTTCCGGTGAGGTGGTATCGAGCAGAATGCCGAACTCGTCCATGCCGGAAAACGTACGAAACCCTGTTGTGTTTCCCACTGCACATGCCAGCCCTGCGTTGAGGTAATTGTAGAAGCGATTGGGCCGTGCGATGTCATTGTTGCGACTCAGCGGACTCGGACGCGTTACCGTACCGATGTCGAAAGCATTAGCACATCGAACACCCTCCGATGGGTCAAATGCTCCCGTTAGGGTAACAACATCCTCAAGGCCGTGACGCGCAATGGTGTCTTCTATCTCGGCCAGATATGCGGGGTCGACACTGCGCCCTTGAACTGTAAGCGTCGCCTTATCGCGCAGGTACTGCATCGCCTGCACCATCAGCAGCTCACCCGATGCCCTCCTGATCCCGCTCTGACTCAACAGGCGAATGGGTTCGTGTAGTGCCGTTGGTGTCACTTCTTCCCACGGTGCGCTATTAGCAATGACAATCTCTCGGCGTGCACGTGCATAAAGATTCCCTAACGGTTTAAGAGGACATGGGCTCAGCAGTGCCGATGCACGCGGCACCCATTTTTTCAGCAAGCGATTAGCTTCTCGTTGCGCATAGTGGTTATCGAAGTAGCCCTCGAAGAACTCATAGGAATCAAATACAAGTGGAACATCAAGCCTTTGTGAGACAAGACCGGCACTCTTGAGCGCATAGAGATCACTTGCCACTACAACGTCAGGTTTAAGCGCATAACCGATATCGGTGAGCTCGGAGCTGGTGATTAAGGCACGCCAGTGAAAATCCAACCTTACCTGCGTGTATGTCCGATTAACCACACCGCGAACCGGTCGCCACACCGACGGACGTCCCCACCATGGCCACATAAAATCAGGGCGATCCTGCTGAAGATAGACGACCTCAAAGGGCTCGTTAGGCTCTTGCCCATCCAGCGCACGCCGTCCTACAACCGTGACGCGATAGTTTGCGTTGGCTAGTGCACGTGCGTGTTTACGCAAGCGTCCATCATGCGCAACAATTCCCTGAGATAAGATGGCGATGTGCCGATCACTCATCGGACATCAACTCCTCAAAGATGCGTCGATAGCTCGCAACCATCTGCTCGATGCTCCAGTGTGATTGCGCAAAGACGCGTGCTTGCTCCTGACGAATAAGCTGCTCGTTACCTGTTTGGTCGAGGTACGCCTTAAGTGACTTACACAGTTTCAAGAAATCTCCCTGTGCGCACATTCCCAACTCACCGTTCTCAAGCACTCCCGCCGGATTCACGTTGAGCGAGAAAACCGGAGTGCCTGCCATACCAGCCTCGGCAAACACATTGGGTGCTCCCTCGGTAAGTGACGTACTGATAAATGCAAGAGCACGCGCATAACGTTGAGGCATCTCGCAGTGAGGAACGTTTGTCTCGATTACGAGATTGGAAATACTTTCAGCTTCCTCAACTAATGCGTCATAAAACATTGTATCGGTATGCGGAGTCGTCATAATCATGCGACACTCGATATCGGGAAATACGCGTGCGATGTGCAAAAAAAGTTTCGGTTGTTTGAGCTCTATGCACCGCCCGACCCACAACAAAGAGTTCTTGGCAAGTGACGGTGCAATCGAATCGGTTCCCATGACGATAACGGGAGCATCAATACCCCAACGCTCAACAAGAAGACGTTGTTGATACTCAGATTGACAGATGACCTTGTCGAACCGAGGGAAGTACGCATAGACTAACTCGAGATGTGCTGCCGGCAAAATGTCGGAGCCATCAACTACTGCGTCACCGCTTACACGAAACACGGTCGACACACCCATACGGATTGCCTCATCAATCAGAGCGACAGAGTTGTTCATATACCATGGAAGAAATATACGTCGCTTGGTGCATGCACGAAAGACTTTTTTCTTACGATACGCATTAATCCAGCGAGAGACAACGGGCGCTCCTCGTTGAATTAGAGTGGGATGAGGGCGAATCTCAACGCCAGGATAGTAAAACGGTTTATCGGTGATAATAACAACTTGGTAAAGGTCGGTTTTTAGAAGTTCTCGTATAAGATAGGCCATCTGGACCTCAACTCCCCCATAACGAAGAACCTCAAACGAGTCGGGATCAAGCACCTCCCCAATAAGGGGATTGTCGAAAAAGAGCGTTACGGCCTTCGTCATCGGACAAAGCACGTTTCTGGCGTAGGAACGCTCGTTATGCACCATTCGTCCGTTCGACACTTAAGACGACGTAGCTTAATATGTCCATACCACGGCTCTTGGCCAATCATCGAATAAGGCCACGCAAACATCGCGTTGACGATGTTGCATATCCGTGTCCTATCCACTTGCTTTTTGCTATCTCCCATCGAGCACTCCTTGGATAATCGCTTTCCACTGCGAAGCAATCAGCGTAGGGTTGTGAAACTGCTTCACGTAGTTAAAACCGTTTTCGCCGTACTCGTCTCGCAGCGATGCGTCGCCCAGCAAAGTGGTAAGCCCTTCGGTGAAACGCTCGACATCTCCATCTGCACAGATGCCCATCTTGTGGACGTTGAGCATATCATCGGGATTAATGCCAAACGAAAGAATAGGTGTACGCACCGCTCCTGCCTGCAGGAATGTATTGGGAAAACCTTCTATCTCCGACGTGTTCACAAAGACTTTGGCCTTGGCAAAGTATTCCACGAGTTCATCGAGAGGTACTTGCTCGTCGATAACGGTCAGGTTATCTACGCTTGATGCTTGCCGAATGACGTATTCTGCCAGCTGAACTTCACTTGTGACGGGCATGACCATGACGAATCTCTCACTCGGAAACTGTTTTGCCAGATTGAAAAAAATCCACGGCTGCTTAAGCGCTTGTGCACTGGCTACCCACAGAATGTGCTCTCGTTCAAGGAAAATTCCATCTTTCGGTAGAGGCCATATACTGCCGATACGCGTACTTTCGATAAAGACATTCTTGAACAAAAGGTCGTGTTGCGTACGCGTTTGGGTCACTATCTGGTCGATAGCGCGATAGAGTGAAAAGGCCTCTTCACGAGATCGCTGACTCCAACGGGGGTTGGTGGTGTCGGTATCGGATGACAGGCGCAAGATAGTCTTTGCACGAGCATATTCGGCTTGCTCTAAGAGACAGGACGCATATACCGCCGTACTTGCAATAAGTACAATTGGATGCGGCGAATCATAACGCGAGCGCATTTTATTTTCCCACGCCCATTTCATGAAAACGTGTCCGAAGGGAACCGTTCTATTCCGTGGAATATGAGAAAGGGCTATGCGAGGATGTGAAATCGACATGACATCAACGACGGGGTGTCGCGCACTGGCACTCAAAAACATCCAATGAACATCGAGTTCAGAATCTTTGGAGAGTTCGTCGGCTAGCAGATACATCTGAAGTCCCGCACCACCAAAGCGCGGGCCGTCCTCGCCACCCGGAAACAGAGAGTATGCCTCGTCGAGTATAAAGAAGACGCTAACCATCGAAGAACTCCCCTCCTTCTTGGTAGCGCCTGTCATAATCTTTCTGGCGAATGCCCGTTATAGCCCAATCATTTCGGTATCGATAAAGTCTACGTAGATTTCTCATCGGACGTTCAGTCTTCCAGAGGGGAAGCCATGCGCGACAGAACCAGAAAGCTCGCTTAAGTGGATTGCCCGTATCGAGATGCCAGTAGCTTCCGACAATTTTGTCGTATTCGGGTGGGGAGAAAAACGCAAGTCCACTCGCAGGGGCAAAGGTAAGTTCAGTAAAATAATACTCGTCGGCACCCATCATAAAATCTACACGCACACAATCAAAATCTTCAGAGAGTCGACAGGCATCTTCGAGCATTGCATCAAAATTATCCGGTTTATCGGGAGCTTCTTTCAGATGTTCGTACACCGTCGGATTCCACTCAAAAGGAAGGGACGTGAAGTTCTCGTCAACAAGAATGCGCCAGCGCGGATATATGTTAGTAATCGCACATACGACCTTTCTTGTTCCATCGGCCTGTCGAAACATGTGAAACTTATAGTCATTCAAGAATGCGCTACCATCGGAATTTCTAATCAAAGGACGTGCAATTATCTGTGCTTTTATTCTGCCGTACCACGGCTCTTGTCCCCGCATGGAATAAGGCCAAAGCAACATACGGTGCAATAAATGCGCGAGAGCCTCGTAGTCGATGTACTCGGCTTTTTCGATAAAAGCTACCTGTCCAGAACGATGTGTCGGCTGCAAAACGATGTTATCACCCAGTGCTCGCAAAGTGTCGGCATCAAACGTACTCCCTTTCCATACGAGAGGCAGAAGATGAGTATCGCCTATCTTCTCACAAACATAACCATAGACACCGGCCTTATCGGTAACCTTCGCAATCAATTTGACCTGTGGGCAATACAGCTTGCGCCACTGAATCTTTTCAGAGTAAAGCGTTGGATGCGAGAGGTTTGCCATGCCTACGCCGAGACGCATCCGATAACGTGCCTCTAGCCTGCGACGGATTGAATAGTAAAATGCTTCGGTTGTCAAAAAATCATGATGGGCATAGTATTCCTCTTTAGCCTCATACAACTGACCTGCCAGTATCTGCTTAAGTGAGTGCGGATGCAAGAGTAGTGCAAGGAATATTTTAGCTTTTCGGGCAATCGCATGCATCATTCTCTATTCTCCTCGACGCAATGTCGCCAGCTGCATAATGAGTGCCTTCCATTGTGCGGCGATAATCGGCGAGCTGTGGACCTCGCGTACGTACGCGAATCCGTTATCGCCACACTCTTTTCGAAGTGATTCATCGCCCAACAGGGTGGCAAGCCCTTCAACGAGACGGTCGACATCTCCATCTGCACAGATGCCCATCTTGTGGATGTTGAGCATATCGTCAGGATTTATGCCAAACGAAAGAATGGGGGTACGCGCCGCTCCTGCCTGCAGGAATGTATTGGGGAAGCCTTCTATTTCCGAAGTGTTTACAAAAACTTTGGCCTTAGCGAAGTATTCCACAAGCTCCTCGAGAGGAACTTGCTCGTCGATAACGGTCAGGTTATCTACGCTTGATGCTTGCCGAATGACGTATTCTGCCAGCTGAACTTCATTTGCTACGGGCATGACCATGACAAATCTCTCACTCGGAAACTGTTTTGCCAGATTGAGAAAAATCCACGGCTGCTTAAGCGCTTGTGCACTGGCTACCCACAAAACGTGCTCTCGCTCATACGAGGGAGTGTTACTCGGAATTGGCCACATATTGCTAATCTGCGTACTTTTAACCGAAGCGTTTTCGAGCAAGAGATCGTGTTGCTTGTTTGTCTGTGTGACAATCCGATCGATGGCGCGATAGAGCTTAAACATCTCGTCACGAGGCCGATCGCACCAACGTGGATTGATAGTGTCGGTGTCTGATGAGAGACGCAGTATCGTTTTCGCGTTATCAACACGCCCAGCTTCCCTGAGTAAAAAAGGCGCAGAACCCCCTATGCTTGAAATAAACACCTTCGGATATGGCGATTGACAGGGCGCTTCTGGCTCCTCAATCCCCCTCGCTCTTCGTACAAACCTTCGTGCGGTACGCCCAAAAGGAATAGGAAGAGGACCTATTCGAAGTCTTTCGTCTTCAGGAGAAGACAATGTGTTGGAAATAGTGATACGTGGATGCGAAAGAAGGCTGACGCCAATCGGACGCCATGCGCTCAGAAACACCCAGTGCACGTCGAGTTCAGAATCTTTGGAGAGTTCGTCGGCTAGCAGATACATCTGAAGTCCCGCACCACCAAAGCGCGGACCACCCTCGCCACCCGGGAACAGAGAGTATGCCTCATCGAGTATGAAGAAGACGCTAATCATCGAAAAAACTCCCCACCCCCTCAATATAGTATACTATGTGTCATTATGACACTCAAAAAAGGGCATAAGGCAAGCGATGATACCGTTCTGTTCCTTACTTCTCACATTGCAATGTGCGCCCTCGCTCACACAAACTATTTTGCGTCATGGATTGAAGGGTTTCGCTTAAATAAATTTGCGACCTATCTGTTTGCATTTGCGCAGACTTCTCCGCCTATCTATCCTCTGAAAGACTTGAGGGTCGGTTCCTTTCTAGCTCCTTATAAGGACAAAAATATCAGCCTGGACAGAGGAATATCCGAAGTTATCACGCAGCTAAAGCCAAACGTAGTTATCATGAAAAACGATCTAAAAACCCTCAGCGAGCATGCAAGAACTATCAAAGAATTGGGAGTTCCGCGACTCATTCTCTCAAGCGGCGAGTCGCCATACATCAAGATAACCGATGACTCCTTGCGTGAGTCTATTGTGCAAACGGTGAACGAAACTGTTGATGCCGTCATCGTCGTGTCTGATTATCTACGAGATCGCTGGATTGAGCTCGGATGTCCGGCAGAAAAATTCTTCGTTTCAAACACGCCAATTCGCACCTCACTCTTTGCTCCATACAAGGAAAGACGCACGCTGTCGAGCTCTGCTCTATATTGTGGCAACCTTGCGCATCAAGAGATCGACAATCTGTTTGAGATTGTGCGGACGGTACGTAAGATCATTCCTGATTTTACGCTTGATATCTACGGCACCGCACGAGCAGATACCACGGAAACGTTTAGGGCACGGGTTGTGGCAGAGGGGCTTGAAGGATGTCTGTCGTTTTGTGAGCCTCTTGTGCCCGTCAAGCTCTACCGCAAGATGAGCAAGGCTCAGGTATTGCTTCTCCCCCGCGCGGCAGGCGAATACTCCTCTGCCGGATTTCCGAACAAGCTTGGCGAATATTTGGCATCCGGTGCTCCCGTTGTGACAACCGATGTGGGAGCCATAGGAACGTTCCTTACCCCCATGCAACACGCTTATGTCGTTGCCCCTGGTGACAATGCCCTGTTTTCCGATTATGTAATTCGTGCTCTGACCCATCGTCAAGAAGCACTCGCAATCGGACAGCGTGGTCGTTCTTTCATTCAGGAACAATCTGATTGCAAGGTCGTCGCTCAGCGATTCATTGATTGGCTTGCGCTTTAGCTCTCTGCTCCTTAGACAGTTCAGTTTTCCCGATACCACGCAAACGTGCGCGCAATCCCTTCGGCAAACGAAACCGTGGGCTCATAGCCAAGAATCTCGTGTGCTTGCTCGATAGCCGCCTGAGAGTACATCACGTCACCAGCACGTGGCTCACGGAAGTCTATGGGGAGGTCAACACCGGCCGCCTCGTTGATGGCGTCGATGAGATCAAGGAGTGTATGCTTCTCGCCGCATGCCACATTGATGGCCTGACCGGCGAGTTTCGGAGCCTTAAGTGCGCGCAGATTCGCATCAACAACGTTGTCGATGTAGGTAAAGTCGCGCGCCTGTAGCCCATCGCCATTGACGGTATAGGTACTCTTTTCAAGCGCGGCTGTCATAAATTTGGCAATAACACCACTGTACATTGAGGTCGGATCTTGACGCGGACCGAAGACATTAAAGTACCGGATAGCGAGTGTCTCGATGCCATAGAGTTGGGCAAAGACGCGCATGTAGTGCTCACCGGTCAGTTTGGTCACCGCATACGGCGACATAGGAGTCGGAGTCATCGACTCATCCTTTGGCAGTGTCGGTGTATCGCCATAGACCGATGAGCTTGATGCCATGACAATACGCTTGACGCCGGCCTTGTGTGCCGCGCTCAAAAGGTTGAGCGTACCGTCAACATTGACTGCATTGCTGGTGATGGGAGCCTTAACGGAGCGCGGAACGCTAGGGAGTGCTGCCTGATGTAGAATGGCATCTACATCGGCAACCGCATCTTCAACAATCTCCATGTCGCGAATGTCACCCTCAATAAGCTCGATGTTGTTGAGGCAGTGCGCAAGGTTTTCCCGCCGTCCCGTCGAGAAGTTATCGATGACTCGTACCTCATATGTTCCATCATCAAGCAGTGCGTCGACAAGATTGCTCCCAATAAAGCCACCGCCACCAGTTACGAGTATTTTTTGGGTCATGCGTTACCTTTCGTTCGCTCTGTCGGCCGTCTCTGTCAACTCTTCGCTGCGGAGCTCTTCGAGCATCTCGCGTGCGTCCTTAAAACGTGGGTCAGCGGCTGTAATGAACTCGAGCTCAGTGAGAGCAGCCTCATGCTCACCGGCGAGTTCAAGAAGCTTAACGTAGGTAAAGCGCAACGCTAACCCATGTGGATAGATCTCAACGGCCTCGCGCGCTATTTCAAGTCCGCGCTCAAGATACTGCTCGTCTTCACGCGCAAGTGCCTCATAGACCCACGTTGCAAGAAGGTAAACATCGTACTCGTTCGAGAAAGCCTCCATAAGAAGCTCGGTAACGGTGGTCACCTGTTCGAAGGTCGCCTGTCCTTGAGCAGCGGCCCTCAACATAACCTGCACATATTCAATGGCGTACTGATCGTTGTACGGATTGAACCTTATAGCGTCTTGCAGCGTCGTGAGCGCCGTCGTATATTGACCGGTCGACGCATAGACCCGTGCTTGCATAAACCGGTTGTCAGCCCGCAGGTGATTCGTCGCATAATAAACCGGTATGCCCGCAAGCACAACACACACAATCGTCGTTGCGAGCGCCGCAGTATAGCCGACCGGTTTAATCTCACGCACAGACGAGGTAGGCACGAGCATCACACCCATAAAGACCCAGAGCAAAAACGTCGCGCCGGGCAGCGAGAGCCCGAAAAAGAGGTGTATCATGTAAGCAACAACTGCGGCAAGTACGCCGGCATACATGATGCGTGCACGACGTGCGCGCTCGAGTTTGGCTGTGTCTCGCTCCTGCTCACGCTTATTTTTGGCAACGTCGGTATCAAGAGTAGGACGTTTCCAGAGATAGCGCGTTGCCGAAACCACGACCCAGAGTTGCAATATGTAAAAACACACGGCACCCACAACACCGACCGTTGCCGCCATATGAAGCGGATAGTTGTGTGCATTATCGGCGACCGAGCGATAACCGGCGTCTCGATTGTACTCATAGGGTTGGAACCAGCGAAAGACCATGCGGAACGTGTCGGGACCCCACCCAAGCAATGGACGTTCCTTCGTCGCGTCAATAGCAGCCTGCCAGATCTGAAAACGCGTCTGAGCACTTCCTTCACCAAATTCAAAGATGGACACGATTCGCGTGCCAACGTTCATCACGTTGCTATCACTAAAGAGCGATCGCACCACGAATGCGCCGGCCGCAAGTACCGTTGCACCGACAAACGCACCGTCTGTTTTGTTGAGCGGTATACGCTGACGTATAGCAATAGCAATAAACAGGACGAGTGCAACGACAGCTCCTACCCAAATCGAACGCGAAAACGCCGTAACCATTACCGCCGCGTTGAGCAATGTCGCAACCCAATAGTAAATGCGAGGACGTTGTTCGGTTTCGCTGAGAGCAAGCCCGAGATTGATGAAGAGACCGAATGCAAGAAAACCGGCGAGCAGATTGGGATTTCCATATGTCGAAAACGAGCGGTTGACTTCAAAGCTTAAGCTGCCCCACTCAAAGGGATCTATACCAATCGCCTGCAGAAGACCATAGCCGGCAACAATGATGCTCGTCGCCGAAAGCGTCTGCATAATCTGCTTGACCCGCTTAGTCGAGGTTGCATACTGCATCGTTACCCAGAGCAACGCGACGTAGATAAAGTAGCTCCATAAACCATCGTAGCGACGATATTTGCCAAAGAACGACTGCATGGGCTCGATTGAGGCTATCGTCGACGCAATCATGATGACGCCGAGGATACCGATGAGCGCAAGTGCGACTTTATTGATACGAATCTTACCGCCGTTGAACAGGATGTCTGCTCCCCACGCAACAAACATGAAGGGAGTAAGCACACGCAAGAGCCAAATCTTGGGCGTGTCGAACATGTCGGCCACAAAGGGAATGTTCCCACCAAACGACTGCGCAAAGGTAATCGGTACGAGGAAAACGGCGAGCAGCAGCAACCCCCATGAGATTTTCCCGGCAATCGAAAGTTCATGCTCTTTGATCCAAGCGAACATGCTACGTCCCTTCGTTTTGGCGTATAGACATACCCAATGCCTCATTATAAACAGCGGTTACATTTTCGACCATACGAGAAACGCTGAAGGTGCTGAGGGCGCGCTCCTTCGCCTGTGCGCCGAGCTGTGCGGCATGTGACGGATCGTCGAGCACGCGGTTAATGCCATCGGCGAGCGCGCCTGCATCGTTTGGAGCGACACTGTAGCCGGTGATGCCGTCAAGGTTAGCGTACGGCACACCGCTCTTGAGCAGCGTCGAGACGACCGGCGTTCCGGCCGCGTGTGCTTCGATTTGCACAAGGCCGAACGCCTCGCTCGTCTCGACGCTCGGCAGTGCGAGCACATCAGCTGCGTGATACCACGCCGCGATGTCCTCATCGCTTGCGCGCCCGATAACGTGCAGGCGGTCGGCTACACCGAGCTCAACGGCGCGTCTGCGCATCTCCTCAGCGAGCGGGCCGGTGCCAACGATGACGAACTCGGCATCAACGAACGGCATCGCCTCAACCAGTACATCAACGCCCTTGTAGTAGATAAGCCGCCCCACGAATAGCACGAGAGGGCGGTCAGGAGCGGCCGGGCCAGAGCGTAGACTGGTGCGCAGCTCAGCGGCGAGAGAGAGAGCAGCAGGATTGTCGGCGATGTGGGTGAGGTTAAGCCCGAAGTCTACGTGACGGCACTTCTCGGCACGGGAGCTGAGAAACGGCGAGTGTTCAATAAGATTCGGCGAACTCGCCATGATGAGACGAGCACGATCAAGGAAGACGTTAAGGAACGGCCGATAGAATGCAAGCGCCTTCTTCTGACGCACGATATCGGTATGATACGTCACCACGTAAGGAACGGTGCGCGACTCGGAACGATATATCCACGCGAACTCGCCCCACGGATACGGAAAGTGAAAGTGGACGAGATCGGAGCAACGTGCCTCATGGCTGAGCACCTCACCATAGTGACGCGCGATGGGCGTAGCGGCCTGTTCGGTCAAGCGCGGCAAACGCACGACTTCAACACCATTGATCGTTGCTTCTTCATAGGTATGGTTCTCGTTTGAACTGATAACTTTGACCTGATGCCCCGCAGAAACGAGTGCTTCGCTCAGATCGCGCACGTGCGACTCAATGCCACCGATATGCGGCGGATAATACTTAGTGGCCATCGTGATACGCATCGCTACGATATACTTTCGTTTCGAACGTATGCTTCACCGGCATCAAGATATGCGGTCAGGCGTTCGGGAGTTGTGGCCTCGGCATAAACACGCACGAGTGGCTCGGTACCGCTTCCGCGCAGTAAAAGCCACTCATCGTCGGCAAAAAGAAGTTTAAGGCCGTCGGTGCGATCGACGTTGATGACTGGCTGACCTGCAATTTTTTTGGGTGTACTCGTGAGGACCTCGGTACGAAAACGCTCCATCGTCGGCTCATCAAGAGTGAGATCACGACGTAGATAGTACATCATCCCAACGGTCTTTTCGAAGTCTGCGACAAGCTCGCCAAGTGTCTTTTGCCGTACACGCATCATCTGAAGCAGCAGAAGTGCCATGAGCAAACCATCGCGCTCGCGCACGTGTTCGGGAATACCGATGCCACCGCTCTCCTCGCCGCCGATAAGTACATCACCAGCAAGCATCTCTTCGTAAATCCACTTGAAGCCAATAGGTTTGGTGACGACTTCGATGCCAAGCTCAGCACCGAGGCGGTCGATGGTCGTCGAAGCCGCAAGCGTCTTGATAATGCGGCCATCGCGGCCGAGGTCTTCAGCGAGGTGTTGTGCGAGAAGCGCAATGATGCGATGAGGTGAGACGAAGTTGCCATGCTCGTCGATGGCACCGATGCGGTCGCCATCACCGTCGGTTACAAACGCCGCAGCGGCACCGTGTTCGAGAACGGCTGCTTTGGCCACGTCGGTCCACGGCGGAATAGGCTCGGGATGCAGACCGTTGAAACTTGGATTACGTTCAGCGTGGATTTCGATGACCTCGACATCTTGTTCGCGTATCATCTGGGCAAGGTATCCCTGGCCGGCACCGTAGAGGGGATCAACGATGACGGTGAGCGTCGTCGGCGGCGGCGGCGTAGATGGTGCAAGGATACGTAGTGTTTCACGGAGGCCATCGAGGTAGCTGGCTACGAGATCTGTCAGTATGACGCGAGTCGATGCGGAGCTCAGCGATATTGGTGCGGCAGCTCGCCTCTGCAGTTTTTCTTCGATTCTGTCGGTGAACTCGGCCGGTGAAGCGCCACCATCGGCCATGCGTACCTTGACGCCAAGCCATGCCGACGGATTGTGTGAGGCAGTAAGCATAATGCCGCCAACGGCCGCATCGTCGCGCGAGATACCGTAGCACACGCCCGGCGTGGGGATAACACGGTCGCTGAGGAGCACTTCGAAGCCGGCGGCGGCGAGTACCTCGGCGGCGGCGGCGGCAAACGCTGCGGCTTCAAAACGCGCATCATAACCGACGATGAGGCGTTTGCCGGCAACATCGCCACCGCACTCCTCAGCGAAGACTGCGGCAGTAGCCGCCGCCACCGCGCGCACATTTTCATAGGTAAAATCATCGCCGATGATAGCGCGCCAACCATCGGTGCCGAACGTTATCGCGCTCACCGAATAAACTCCCTACAAAATGTGAATCGTGTCGCTTGCATGGCCCTCATAAACGTTACGTGTATCGAAGATAAGCGAGGCATTGCCGCGTACCATCTCATAGTCGACTCCGTCGTGTGCGGTGAGCACCAGTACACAGTCGGCGGCGGCGACTTCCTCAGGTGTTAACGCTACGCTACGGACAGCCTCGCCTGCCTGCAGATACTCTCCAACGAACGGATCATGATAGCGCACCTCAGCACCACGTTCACGCAGCAAATCGATGACGCTGATGGCCGGGCTTTCACGCATGTCGTCGATGTTGGCTTTGTATGCCACTCCGAGCACAAGAATGCGTGACCCATTGAGTGCCTTCTTTTGCTCGTTGAGCGCCTCCATCACGCGCTGCTCAACGTAGTAGGGCATGTCACCGTTAACGAGTCCTGCGAGCTCGATAAATTGCGTACGGAAGTCGTACTCGCGTGCCTTCCAGCTTAGATAAAACGGATCGACCGGAATGCAGTGTCCTCCGAGACCGGGACCGGGATAGAAACCCATGAAACCGAACGGCTTCGTCTTGGCTGCGTCGACAACCTCCCACATGTTGATGTCCATGCGCTCGCACAGCTGCACGAGCTCGTTGACAAGCGCGATGTTAACGCAACGAAAGATATTTTCAAGGAGCTTAGAGAGCTCGGCCGCCTTCGTCGAGGAGACCGACACAACGGTGTCGAGAAAACTTTCGTAGAACGCCACGGCCACCGCGCTGCACGTCGACGTATGGCCGCCAACGACCTTCGGCGTGTTTTTTGTGGTGTGAACGGTGTTACCCGGATCGACGCGCTCCGGCGAAAAGGCGAGGTAAATATCGGCACCCACCGCATGGCCTGCCTCTTCAAGAATCGGCTTGATAATCTCGTCGGTTGTCCCCGGATACGTCGTCGATTCGAGCGTTACGAGCGTCTCCGACGTAAGGTGCGGCGCAATAGCACGCGTGGCATCGGCTATGAACGTGATGTCGGGTTCTCGCATCTCATTAAGCGGCGTTGGCACGCATATGGCAATGACGTCGCACTCGGCAGCACGGGCGAAGTCGGTCGTCGCCTCGATACGCCCCTGTGAAGTAAACGGCGCAAGCTCAGTAGATGAGATGTCTTGAATGTAGCTCTCGCCGGCGTTAACGGCAGCGGCACGATCAGCGTCGACCTCGAAGCCGATAACGCGATAGTCCTCCTTGGCCATCTCGACGGCGAGCGGCAGCCCCACATAACCGAGGCCGACCACACCATAGACTGCCTCTTTAGCAGCAATTTTTTCAAGCAAACCCATACGTGCTCCTAGCTCGTAAGTGCGCGTAAACTAGCCTCTATTCTAGCATGATGTGCTAGATTCATCTAAAATGCCAACACCCTCATAAATTGCCACTGTGTTGTCAATCATGCGCTCCAGCGAGAAACGCTGCTCGATGCCGGCGCGCGCGTTCTCACCCATTTCGCGGCGCTGTGCTCCGGTTAGATTAAGCGCATCTTCAAGTGTCTCGGCGAGTGCTTCGGAATCGTTCGGCTTTTCCAGAAAGCCGGTTACCTCGGGCACGACAGCCTCGGGAATGCCATCGACGTTACTTGCCACCACCGGTGTGGCAGCAACCATCGCCTCAAGAATCGTGTAAGGCAAACCTTCCCAGTGTGAGGGCAGGACGAACGCATCGCAACTCGCATAGAGCGGGGTTAGATTGGCGCGTGGTGTGAGCCATGCAACAGCGTGGGTGACATTGAGCTTGGCGGCAAGCTGTTCGAGCTTCGCACGTTTAGCGGTATCGCCGACGCACACGAGCGCAAGCCGCGCATCGCGCTCACGGGCAAGCAACCACGCAAACGCATGAAGAAGGCCACGCTGGTTTTTCTCAGGGTCAAGCCGCCCCACGTGCAAGAGCATGGGCGCGTCTGCATCAAAGCCTGCCTCACACGCAAGAACCTGTTCGTCGCGCCATCGCGTGAGTTGTTCAAGCGGCGGCAGCGGCACACCATTATAGATAACGGTCGTCTTGTTCGGGTCGAGAATCCCCAACTGTGCAGCTTTATCTCGGTCGGACTTGCAGACGGTAATGAAGGCCGCAGTTTTGTCCTTTACCCGCCGCTCAAGAGCCAGCTTAGCGAACGAGCCGAAGCCGTGTGCACCTTGCAGACCATGGAGCGTGACGACGCATCGCTCGGCTGCACGTAAATCTGCCTGACGCGCAAAGAGTGCCGCACGTGAGCCGTGAGCATGCACGATATCAGGCTTAAACACGTGTAAGGCCGCGCGTATCTCTGCACGCGCCTTGCCTCCGTAGACGTCAACGTCAAAGTACGCTGCGCCCAGCTCACCAGCGAGCACAGCCATTGCACCACCGGCCGGTGCCGCAATCGCCACCTCAAGGCCACGCTGCGTCAGCCCAGTAGCAAGATCAGCGACGTGACGCTCCCCGCCTCCCGTAATGGAATTCGCTGCTGCAATGAGCAAAATGCGCACAAGCTCACATTCCTCTACAATAGTCTCGTGTTAGTTGCACGGTTTCGATTATAGCCGACTGTACCGACGACTGTAAGGATAGTACGTGTCCGATACCGACCTACCGCAAGAACTCGCACAGCGCAGAAGCATCTTCCGCAGTACGTGGATGCTCTTTCTTATCGGCCTCGGAATCGTTGCGGTGCTCTATGGGAGCGTCACGATACACTATACCTCGCTCTTCGCTGGCGCGAACTACGGCTACTATCTAAGTCGTATCGACGGCATCGCGGCCGGCATCTTCGACGCACAGTTTCCGGTACGTATCTACCCCAACATGAATGCAGGATTTGGGTACGGGGCCGGCTTCTTCTCACCTGACTTTATGCTCTACCCCAGCGCCATGCTACGCGTTATTGGCTGGCGGCTCTCAAACTTCGCCAATCCCATTACGGTGCCCTTTGCCTATAACATGACGATCTTTGTGAGCATGCTCATGCTATTCAGCACCACATTTTTTGCAGCGTTTCGCCTGACACGCCGCGCCGTCGCCGGGGCCATTGCCGGCGTTGCCGTCTGCGTCATGCCATGGACGATGCACGCCATTTTTGAACGAGCCGCCCTTAACGAAGTGCTAGCGATGATATGGATTCCGCTCGTCATCGTCGGTGTATACGACATCCTCACAAACAAAATGCGACGACCATGGCCCTACGTTATCGGGCTGTGGGCGCTGATGTTCTCGCACCTACCCACCGCAATCGTCACATTGCTGACAGTCGCCATAGTACTCGTAGTGCGCGCAAAGACGCTGCGTGCAACGCCCCATCTGACACGACGCGTGTTGCTGTTCACCTTACTGGCGACGACGCTCTCGGCTGCGTTTTGGGTACCGATGCTCGAGATGCTCTTCTCGGCACGCTTCACCTTCGAGACAACTCCGCTGCTCTGGCTCGGCTTTGCGCTACCGCTTCTTACTATTGCCTCGGTGCTTGCCGCCTTGGCACTGGGCTGGCTTGTTACCCGTACGCTCGCGTTTCTTGTGGCACCGGTCGCCCTTATCCTCGGCATTATCACGTTTCAGGTTATATTCGCCTTCATCAACCCGACGTTCATTTCTCACGAACGATGGGAACCAACCTACACCCCCCCACGCTACGAAAGCCTCGCGCGCGATGATGCGTGGAACCCCCTTGGCACCCAGTTCGAGCAGCTACGTCAGATGCCTGGTAATGAGGTACAGGTCTCCGATGGTCGGACTATTCATGCGATACGTGAGGGCACGACCGTTCAGTTTGAGCATCGTCCGATGGATACAGAGATAACCTTCACCGTTCCGCTCGTCTACTACAAGGGCTACGGTGTGCGCGTCGACGAGTACGATGGTCGTTATACGAACCTCACCGCCCATGCAAGTGCGAACCAAAACCTCGTTGAAGTGACGGTACCGGCCGGCCTTGGCGGCTCGTTTAATGTGCGCTACGACGGAACCGTGCTCCAGCGCATCGGTTTTTACCTCACGGTGATTTCGTTTATCTTCAGCGTATTTCTCTTCTTCTATCTGCGCAACGAGCACTAACTCGCGCGACAGCGTTACTTTGGCTCGTTCATGATGTCGAGGATGAGGGTTCCCAGAAGAAACTGCAGGCCCATAATAAGCGTCACCGCGATAAGAACGGCCTTCGCGGCGGACAACGGTGCCACGCCCCAGATCTTCCATAGCTCGTAACCACCATAGACAAGCCCGAACGTCGTCAGAAGACTGCCGAGCACAAAGAAGATGACGATGACCGAAAAAGACTGGATCACATAAAGCGTCCAGATACGCTTCCAAAAAGCCCGCCACAGCACCGCAAGTAACGACGGAATCGTCTTTGCAAGCGATATCGTCGAAGTCTCGTTTGCATAAAGCGCGGGGATGTTCACATCTTTGATGCGTGCGCGCACCAATGCGAGCTGTAACAAGATGTCATTTTCGTAGCTATAATCGGTCGCAATGTGCTCCCAATCAAGCTGTTGAGCCGTCGTACGCTTGATGGCGGTATAGCCGTTCTGAGGATCAAATATCGACCAGTAGCCAGTTGCGATCTTCGTAAGAAAGGTAAGTACGATATTGCCAAACACGCGATAGCGCGGCATTCCTTTCAGCGAGCCGGAGCTAAAGAAACGATTGCCTTTAGAGAACTCACACGTATTATCGACAAGCGGATCAAGCAGCGCGGGAAGGTAGGTCGGGTCCATCTGTGCATCACCGGCCATAATCACCATGAGCTCGGCATCGGTTCGCGCAAGAGTCACCTGATTCGCCTCTACCAGCGTCGCTCCAAGCCCTCGATTCTCTCCACGGTTAACAAAAGTACACCGCTCGGTGAGGTTAGCCTTGATAACCTCTGCGGTGTCATCGGTCGAGCCATCGTTAACGAGCACGATATAATCCACATAGTCGGGCATCGTCGTGATAACTCTATCGACGTGCTTGCCCTCGTTGTACGCAGGCACCAGCGCCGCTATCTTCATATCTCGATACATGGATCCCCTTGTATCTTCCGGATTGCCACTTCAGCTCTTTCGCGCCCTATTATAACGTAGAGTGTCTTGCGCAGTGCAATGTTGCGCTTATGGCGCTTGATAACTGCTTGCACATGAATAGCTTGCTCATCGGTTAAGGCGCCGGATGCGAGCAAGTCGTTAAAGATTGCGCAGTCGTCGGCACGTTGCTTGAGAACGTCATCTGTCTTCTGCCCCTGATGGATACGATAGAAGGCGAGCGGTTCCGGCTGATGGAGATGCCGCGCGCCGGCAGCCAGCAGACGCAACCAAAGGTCATAGTCCTCGTTATAAAACTGCGGGCGAAAGCTGCCGATCTGCTCAGAAAGATCACGTCGAAAGAGCGAGGTCACCTGAATCCACGGAAAATCGACCTCTTGAGTAAAGGTTACCGAGCGAGGTTCCTGCCAGCCAGGAAAAACACGTTGTGCAGCGCTACCTTCGCTCTCGCATTCATCCTCGATATAGATACATGAGGCTGAATAGATGTCGTAACCGGGATGCTCGTGCATGAAGGTAACGCGACATGCCAGAGAGCCCTCGGTAAGCCAGTCGTCAGCATCAAGCCGAAGCAGCCACTCCCCTTCTGCGTGAGCGGTCGCCGTTGCCAGCGCGCCACCGGTTCCCCGATTTTCCTGTTGGATGAACTTCACGCGCGAATCGCCTGCCGTAATCGCGCACACCACGTCAGCTGTCGCATCGGTCGAGCCGTCATCGACGACGATGAGCTCAAACTCTGCGCCCTGTTGACCAAGCACCGAACGAACTGCTTGCGCAATCGTACGCTCAGCATTGTAGGCAGGCATGAGGATAGAAATCATGACGCGACCACCTGCTCAATCTGTTCGTACACGCTCTTGATGAGCTCTTTTTGTCGCGTACGGCTATAGGCGCGACTTGCCACCAACGCTGCTTCTTTCCTGCGCTGCAACCCCGCAGGGTCCGCCGTGAGTTCTGCGAATGCTTCGGCAAAACGGTCCGCCGTTGGTGCATCGACAAAGCGAACATATGCATTACTGTCTTCGAGCGAAGCAACCGAACGAGATCGTGTGCAGACGATGGTGAGACCTGCAGCCAGATAGTCGAAGATTTTATTTGGCAGCGCGTAGTCGGCAAGGTCGTCATCGGGCGAGAGACCGGCGAGACCGATGTCGTAATCTGCGAGTGAATCGATGGTCTGGCCGTAGGGCACGAGACTCGTAAATCTGATGTTCGGCGCACCGTGTGCCTGTTGTCTTGCAGCAGCCAGACACGGGCCTTCACCCTGAACGGTGAGCTCGACAAGAGGGTTATCGAGACATGCAGCGATAATCTCACTGATATTGCGATCCCTATTGAGATATCCCGAATGCACGAGACGGATAGGTGTGTGGACCTCTGAAGGTTGCGCGAGACCATGCTCAGGAACGTTCGCGTTGTAGATGACGTTGGCGTTTCGATAGCCTCGTGCGGCGTAGTTGTCCGCCATCACCGGGCTCACCGTTATCATCTGTGTTACCGTCGTCGCCGCATCACGCTCACACCGCTCAAGTGCGGTAGCAAGCCGCCGCGAGAGGCCGTACGTCGAGGAGAACAGATACTGCGGCCAGTACTCAAGAGGCTCGTAGATGAGCGGGGTGCGTGTTTCCGTCGCCACCGTTACCGCCGCTTCGAGGCCGAACACGTTAACGCAATGAATAACGTCTGCTTCCAGCGAGCGCAACGTGCTGACAAGCCACCGCGTACGTTGGCGATACGCACGGAGTGGGGTGAGGCGATTTTGCAGATGCCACCAAAACTTGCGCACGCTTCCCCGCGGGATGGGCGACGAGAATAGCTCGTGCTGTGCAGGCAAAAGCGCACGCGACTCCTCCGCATGAAACCCCTGGTCGATGACGGAAATATGTAAGCCTTGTTCGGTCAATGCCTCGACGGTACGCTGCGTGCGAACATCCCTACAGAAAGGCGCATCGGTTATGAGAGCGACACTCCTCATGCACCGGCCTGCGTGTCGAGTGTCTGCGTGTCGCTGATATCAGCTGCCAGCGTATCGAGTATCTGCGGAATGCTCGACTGTGTGGCGCGGTCGCACGCAAACTGTCGTACGTGAGCGTGGATGGCTTCGTCGGCGAGGATGCGCTCGGTCGTCTCGACGATAGATGCACGCTGCGTACCTCCCAGAAAGACGACACCGGCATCGAGCAACTCGTGGTATTCGGTCTTGTTACGCATGACGACGACCGGTACCCCCAGCGTCGGTCCCTCTTCTTGAATGCCGCCGGAATCGGAAAGGATGACACGCGACCGCGCCATACGTGTGACAAAATCGCGGTAAGACTGTGGCGGCAAAAGTTCAACGTTAGAAATGCCATCCAAAATAGCGGTCGCATCATCGGCAACGAGCGGATTGGCATGCGTCGCCACGCTGATGTGATAGTCGGGGTGAGCGGAGGCGATATCGGCTACTGCACCGAATATATTACGCATGCTTTCGCCCCAACTTTCGCGTCGATGTGCGGTCACAAGAATATGCTTATCGTGCGCTTCTGCCAACTCGCTTGCAAGGTCATCGGCGAGCATATCGCGTGCCAAGAGAAGCGCATCAACCCCCGTGTTGTGTGCCGTGCGAATAATGCGCTCAGGCGCGATACCCTCACGCAACAGATGCCCCTCGCATTCGGCTGACGGCGCAAAGCTGTAACGCGCCATACGGGCCACAAGCGTACGGTTGAGCTCTTCGGGAAACGGCTGGTGGAGGTCACCGGTACGCATACCGGCCTCAATATGTGCAACGTCAACGTGACGATAAAACGCCGCGAGTGCAGCGGCAAAGGTTGTCGTCGTATCTCCGTGCACGACGATGACGTCAGGCGTCCACTCGTCGAGAACCTGCGTCACACCTTCGAGTACGCGTGCCGTAATCTGGGCGAGTGTTTGGCCATGCTCCATGATATCGAGATCAAAGTCGGGGACAATCTCGAAGAAATTGAGAACCTGATCGAGCATGGCACGATGTTGTGCTGTTACCAGCACCTTTGCATCGAAGCGCTCGTCACGCGCAAGCGCACGAACGACCGGTGCCATCTTGATGGCCTCGGGCCGCGTGCCAAATATCGAAAGTACCTTTCGTGCCATGTCTTCTCCCCTTAGGGTCCGTACGAGCATTATAGCCGATATGATAAAATAAAGACTTGTACACACACGCAGATGGTAGCCAAAAACATGAGAGGGCAGTGCCATTATATGAGGGCTTTTAACGTCTCTGAACGTCATATTACAAAAAAGACTCTTTTTCTCGCACTCGTCGTTTGCGCATTAACCGTCACAATGGGAGGATACGCAAGCGGAAACACCCTTGGAAGCGATCTTTCCTCCGGCGCAAGCGAAACGCCACATATGCTTCTTTTGGAAGAGAGCTCAGTGGCCCTTACGGTCACACGCCCGACGGGCAGAATTGCCACAAGCCACTACAATGTTGCTGCCGGCACGTTCCGTGTCACGGTAAGCAACATCAACGCACTTGCCGGCATTTCACAGGTACGCGTTCCGGTATGGCACGACAGTAACGGACGGCAAAATAACCTCATATGGTACACGGCAACACGTCAGTCTAACGGCGATTACACCGTTAACGTCGCTGCCAGCAATCACGGGTGGCGCACCGGCACCTATGTAGCTCACGCATACGTGCGCGATAGCAATGGTGCTGAAACATTGCTTGGAGGCACGCGGCAGACCGTACAGCGCCCTCCCGTTGAAGTACGCACGGCAGTCTCAAGCAATCAGCGACAGGTAAGCTTTTATGTTGCAGGCGGACAGACCGTTAACGCCACGGCTGTTTGGTTCCCGACTTGGTCTAATCGTAACGGCCAAGATGACCTGGTGTGGCACCGCGCGACGCGTATGGCTGACGGTTCCTGGCAGGCTACCGTACCCCTCTCGCTTCACCGTGACGCTGGAGCATATACCATGCACGTTCATGCCGATATACCCGGCTCTGGTCGCGTCATTGTCGGCTCGAAGACCTTTACGGTCACGCCACCGACCGGTCGCGTCTCTACGAGCCACTACAATACTGCGGCAGGAACCTTTCGTGTGACCGTCGGCAATCTGCGCGTTCCTCAAGGTATATCCGAGGTGCAGATTGCGGTATGGCGTGACAATAACGGACGCCAAGATCAGCTCAGGTGGTTTCGTGCCACACGTCAGGCCAATGGTGATTACACCCTCAACGTAGCGGCCAGCAATCACGCGTGGCTGACCGGCACCTATATCGCTCACGCGTATGTGCGCGATGCCAACGAGCATTTCACAATAGTTGGCAGTGCGCGACAAAGCGTCGTGCGTCCTCCCGTTGAGGTGCGCACTGCCGTGTCAAACAACCAACGACAGGTAAGTTTTTACGTGGCAGGGGGACAGACCTTCAGTGCGACTGCTGTCTGGTTCCCAACCTGGTCTAACCGCAATGGTCAAGATGATCTCGTATGGCACAGAGCCACGCGTATGGCCGATGGCTCATGGCAGGCTACCGTACCCCTCTCGCTTCATCGTGACGTCGGAGCCTACACTACTCACGTCTACGCCGATATACCCGGCTCTGGTCGCATCATTGTCGGCTCGAAGGCCTTTACGATTGCGACACCTACAGGCAGGCCAACGGTGCGAAGCGTAGACACCAACGCCGGTACGATGGTCGTCGAGATGACGGTGGCGTCGCCTGCCGGTGTCCAAGCCGTTCAGTTCCCCTTCTGGAGTAACGCGAATCAGAGCGATATCCAATGGGTGACAGCGACGCATGTAGGCAACAACGTCTATCGTGCAACGCTGACGACCCCTCACAAGTTCGACAGAAACAGTCGTACCTATCAGATTCATGGATATGTGCGTACCGGCAACGGACACTTGGTACTCACCGGCTCAACGAGCAGAACCTTTGCCTATACCGGTGCCTTGATTTCTTCAAACGCGGAGCTCAATCGTGAAATACAGAGGATCCTTGCGATAACCGGCAACGACCTCCACGCTGCCTATATGTATGTGGTCAATAACTTCTCGTGGCAACAACGGGGCCTCTATCCGGCACCGGGATGGGAGACCCCCTACGCGCTCAATATGATTCGAGACGGAGCCGGTAACTGCTATAGCTATGCCGCGCTGTTCTATTACCTCGCACGTGCACTCGGACATAACGCACAGGCTGTCTCCGGAGAAGTACGTTTGGCAAATGGTGGCTGGGGGCCTCATAGTTGGGTCAACATTACCAGCGGAGGTGTCGTGTATATCTGTGACCCTGAAGCACAACGCTCTATGCGCGGATATAATTTTTATATGCAGCCGCCCGGTGGTCATGTCTTAAGTTATCGCTGGTAGCATGCACGAAGACCTGCCCGAAAGAATATAGCAAGAGACCGCCACAATGTTCTTTGATTCGTTCGTTTTTCTGTGCGTCTTTCTGCCGCTCGTTGTCCTGCTCTACGTCGTCACTCCGAGTACTCGTGCACGTAACGCACTTCTCATCTGTGCAAGTTTTTTGTTCTACGCTTACGGTGAGCCAGTCTTTATTGCGCTCATGTTTGCGAGCACGGTCTTTAACTACCTGCTGGGATTGCTTATCGGCAAAGCACGACGGGACTCACGTCCGGTACTCGCAAAAGGCTCCCTCGCTCTCGCCGTTATCGTCAATGTGGCCGTACTCGGCGTGTGCAAGTACAGCATCATGTTTACCGAGACCTTCAACCATCTCGTAGGTACCTCGTGGTCAACACCGGCGATTCTCCTTCCTCTCGGCATCTCGTTCTTTACCTTTCAAGCCATCTCGTACGTCGTCGATGTATACCGTGGCACCATTGGGGCGACACGCAACTTCGGGCATGTCTGTCTTCACATTGCATTTTTTCCGCGCATTATTGCCGGACCGATTGTGAGGTTCGACCAGATAGCTCCGCAACTTACCGTACGACCACTTCGCTCGCCCGAGATGGCGCGCGGCTTTCGTCGCTTTATCACAGGGCTCGGTAAAAAGGTATTGATTGCTAGCACACTTGGTCTCGCCGTCGATGCTCTGTTCGCCGCGCCCTCAGAGCATATTGGGGCACTCGGCGCGTGGATTGCCGCTATCGCCTTTCTGCTACAGATATTCTACGATTTCAGTGGATATACCGACATGGCAATCGGGCTGGGGCTTATGTTTGGGTTCACCTTCCCCGAGAATTTCAACTACCCCTATGGCTCACGCGGTATCCAGGAGTTTTGGCGTCGCTGGCACATGACGCTCGGTGCGTGGTTTCGAGACTATCTCTACATTCCCCTTGGCGGCAACCGTCAGGGGAAGCTGAAGACCGCATGCAACAAGCTATTCGTCTTTTTCTGTACGGGGCTCTGGCACGGTGCTAACTGGACGTTCGTCGTATGGGGCATGTTACAGGGCTTCTGCGTTGTCCTCGAAGACTATGTACCCTTCAAGAAGCTCCCTCGATTACTGCAGCACGGATATGCGCTGCTCCTCATCACCATAGGATTCGTTATCTTTCGCGCAGATACCCTCACGCAGGCATGGCACTTTATCACGCAGATGTTTGTGGGCTGGCACCAATCGGCAGCAGCACTGAGCCTTGCCTTTGAGCAGTTCGATCCTCTCTTTGTTGCGACCATCACCGTAGCCCTCATCGGGCTCCTTCCCTTACGCGTATGGGCAAAGCGCATGCTTTCGGACGAGCGTTTCTCGTGCTTCCCACAGCTCTCGTGTCGTCCATCGATACTGAAAGCTGCCACCTTCGCCTCCTATGCGTTGAGCCTCATGCTGCTCATGCTGTGCCTCCTTGCACTGTCGGCAATGACCTATAGCCCGTTCATCTACGCGAGGTTTTAACGATGGCATCTGTGCGCAAAGCCCTCATTGCCTTCTATCTGACCCTCGGCATGGCAATCCTGCTGCTCCCTCTGGTAGGGCTGTTATGGTATGAGACAGATACCTCTGAAATGCCTGCTCCTTCTGAGGAAGTTATCTTTGACCTTGCGTATCTTGCAAAGTTGGGCGATTTCTTCGAAGAAAACTTTGCCTATCGCAAAGAGTTTTTGAGTCTCAACGGCCACATGAGATACGCCGTCGGGGTTTCGGCGACCAATCAGGTCATTATCGGTACCAACGAGTGGCTTTTCTTTGTCGAAACACTCGATGATTATCTTGGCAGAAACCTCATGTCAGAACGCCAAGCATACAATATCGTCCACAACCTCGAACTCACACAGAGTTTTGTCGAACGTCACGGTGCGCAGTTTGTGGCAACGATTGCGCCGAACAAGAACTCGGTGTACGGCAAGTACATGCCGACCCGCTACCGAGTGGTAAGCGACACCTCGAACATCGACCTCCTCGAAGAGCATCTTGCTCATACCGAGGTCACCTATGCCGACCTTTTTGCTCCCCTTCGTGCTGCCGCGGCAGAGCAAAACCTTTCCGGTCTTGGCATCTACTATAAGCGCGATACACACTGGAATAACCGAGGTGCTCTTATCGCGTATAGTACTGTTCTGGATACCTTGGACAGAGAGCATGGGCGTTATGAAAGCGTGAATCCTCGTATTGAGCCGGTCAATGTCGGTGATCTCGACCGCATGCTCCTGATTGAAAATGTAGACCACGAGGAAGGTTACGTCTACCACGAAAACCTGAAACTTCGTTACGTGGACAAAACACAGGACGCTAACAGTGACTATCTTGTGACGGCCAATCCCGCACAGACGGGATCGCTCTTGATGTATCGAGATTCGTTCGCCGATATGCTTGTCCCGTTCTTTGCTGAAGAGTTTGAACGTGCAGTCTTCACGCAATATATCCCTTATAACCTCGAATACGATCTTCTGACAGGATCTTTCGACTACGTCGTCTTTCAGCGTGCTGAACGCAGCATTTCGCTCTGGCAGGATAACCCTCCGGTCTTTGAAGGGCCAACTGTTGAGGTCGCTTTACCGGCCTTCAACGAGCTGTCTCTTACGCTCGACGCTAACGACGAGACCGCTACCCCAACTCTCACGGCGGTCCATACCGATGGAGACTATGTCGTCGTCGATGGCATACTGGATCCTCAGCTTGCGCAGCATCCCAACGTGCAGATATACATCGCGCTTGAGCAACAGGGTGACACCGTGCCACGTGTGTATCAGCCGTTCTATATCACAGCAACAAGAGACGGATTGCCAAGCGCATATGGGTTCCGCCTCTACCTTCGCAAGACATCGCTTGAACAAAACGACACACCATTCTATGTTATTCTTGAAGACAGTGGGAAACAGTCTGTTGTAGCAACCGGCATCATATCACAGGAGAACTAACCATGAGAAAGATATTGTTCGTATTACTCATTGCAGGGCTTGTGTTTACCGTGTCTGCCTGCACACCGGAAGAAGAGGCACCCATCGAGGAAGATTCGGCACCGGAGTACCAGACTATCGGAACGGAAACCACCGGTGCTCTCGCATTTCTCATGACAAACGGCACCGGCCTCGTGATTACCGAAATGGCTATCAAGGATGCATTGGCACCGGCGTATCCGGCAGGCTTGATAGAGGCGGACACTTTCATCGAGACCAATGAAACGGTTCGCGTCTTTTTCACCCCTCCTGCTGACGTAGCTACTCCGGACGAAACCGTCACCGATAGTGCGGCGGACGGCGACGATGAGCGTGCTATCAATACCCTCTACAACTTCCTCTTCACCTTTGAAGATGGCTCTACTATGGAGCTTTACGCCGTAGGACTCGACGTTCTTGATGAGTTCACCGTGCGCTATGACGGCGAGGTACTCTTCATCGAGTACGTCGATCCTGAGACGAATGAGACGGTAAACACGAAGGAGGCGGCGCATGCTCACCGGGCAGCGCTTGAGGCCGAAGCGTTGGCCGCAGCAGAGGCTGCCGCTGCCGCAGAAGCGGCGGCAAGCTCCACCTATACTGCGCCTGCCGTCGAAAACGTCGCTCCGGCACCTGGTGGTGCGGCAACTCAAGAGGTCGAGGTCTGCCTCGATGGCGACAACGCACCGGCGGTTAACTTCTAGGTATTTGTACGTTCACTCAGGGAGGCACGCATGTCACAACTTCGCGGAGCGGTCTTCGGTGCCGGCAGAATGGGGCGCCATCACGTACGCATCATGTCACAGCACCCCGATGTCGAACTCGTTGGTGTCGTTGATCCTGACCTTGCGTGTGCGCAAGAGGTCGCCGCACCGTGGGGAGCGCCGGTATTTGCATCGATGGATGAGTTGCCCCCCATCGATGTCGCCGTCGTCGTGACCCCAACCCACTGCCACGGCGAGATTGCATTAACGCTTATCGAGCGCAACGTCAACCTCCTCATCGAGAAACCTCTTGCAGAGTGCCCCGAGACGGCTCGCCAGATTGTCGATGCCGCCAAGGCTGCCGGGGTAAAACTCGCCGTCGGACACGTAGAACGTTTTAATCCAGCTATTCAGACGCTTTCTCGACTCTCCGACGATCCAAAGATGATTTCGATTGAGCGCCTGTCGCCCTACACCCCGCGCATTAAAGACAGCGTTATCTACGATCTCACCGTGCACGACGTCGATCTTGCCTGCTGGCTTGCGAAGAGTAGTCCGGTCAAAGTCAGCGCGGCAGGTACGAAGGTCTTCAGCGAGACGATTGATGTTGCGAGCACCGTTATCGAGTTCGAGAACGGGTGTATCGCCACCATACAGACTTCGCGCGTTACTCAGGACAAAGTGCGCCGTATTACTATTGCCGAGCCAGAGCGTTTCTTCATCGCCGATACCTTGCGCCAAGAGATTGAGATAAAACGCGAGGCCGAGGTCAAATACACGCGTGAGAACGACGAGGTCGTTTTCTCACAGGCAAGCGTTGTCGAGATTCCGACACTGGTGTCCGGCGGCGAGCCGCTCCGCCTCGAGCAAGACGACTTCTACGACGCTGTTCTCAGCAAACGTGAGCCGCTCGTTACCGGTGAGGACGGTCTGCGTGCTGTCGAGCTCGTCGAGCAGATTGAGGCGCTCTGTACTACGTAAAAAACTTCTTGATAGCTGCGATAACCTCGTCTTGTTGCTCGCGCGTGAGACCGGGGAAACACGGGATGGCAAGCGTCTTGTTTGCACATTCTTCGGCAATCGGCAGCGACGGCTTCACGTAATCGGGCAAAAGGTCGAAGCACTCCTGTTCGTGCAGCGCAAGAGGATAGTAGATGGCGGCGCCGATACCTTGATCGCGTAGATATTGTTGGAGTTCGGGTGCGTGGTCGGTTTTGAGGATATAGAGATGGTAGATATGCGTACTGAAGTCTTCGCCATGCGGCGTGATGAGATCACCCACACCGGCAAGTTGCTCGTTGTAGTAGGCGGCCTCAGCAGCACGCTGGCCGTTCCACTCATCAAGTTTAGCGAGACGCAGGGACAGTAGTCCAGCTTGAAGCGCGTCGAGGCGCGAGTTTACCCCAAACGCTGTGTGTCGATAAGGCTGCGGCATACCGTGCGTCGCAATAAGGCGAATACGCGCAGCGACCTCGTCATTGTCGGTCGTGATGCAGCCACCGTCGCCACCACAGCCCAGATTTTTCGTCGGGTAGAAGCTAAACGCCGCAGCATCCGCAAGTGCGCCGGCACGCTTACCTTTATAAGCCGCCCCCATCGCCTGACAGGCGTCTTCGATGACGAAGAGATTATGCCGTTTAGCGATGTCGTTAATGGCATCCATATCACAACACTGACCGTAGATATGTACCGGAATAATCGCCTTTGTGTTCGGCGTAATCGCGGCCTCAATCGCCGCAGGGTCGATATTGTAGGAGCGTGGATCGATATCGACCATAACCGGCTTCGCACCGAGATGCGTGATGCATTCGATGGTGGCAAAAAAGGTCCACGGTGTCGTGATAATTTCGTCGCCGCGCTTTATGCCGAGTGCTTCGAGGATAAGGAACAGTGCGTCAGTACCGTTCGCGCACGCTATGCAATGCTTGACGCCAACGTATTCGGCGAGCTCTTTCTCGAGCTGAGCCACCCGCGGTCCCCCGATATAGGCAGAGTTTTCCATGACGTCAAACCAGATAGCATCGGACTCTTCTTTGAGCTCAAAGTACTGGTTCGTAAGATCGAGCAGTGGTATAGCCATGGTTAATCCTCATCTCTCGTGCCTGCACCCGAAAGCGCGCCAAGTTTATCGACACAAAAATACACGCCCAACATTGCAAGAAGAACAACTGCAGTAACATTGTAGTACAGGTAGCGAGGCTCGACCACAAAGTACGTGTGTACCAACAGAAAAAAGACCGGCAGCGAAGCGAGAAACCACCCTTCCCATTTCTTGAGAGAAACCGCAAAGCCAAACACCGCCATAACGAGCAAAAGTCGATGATAGTAAGCTGTCCACAACCTGAGCGCTCGGTCAAAATGGCTGTAGGGGTCTTTGACGTCCGCCTGCTCAACCGCATGGAAAGTGACCCGTTCGGCCTCGTCCATCGCCGGCCATACGGTATTCTTCCATACCCATGCGTCAAAAGTGGTGTCTGGATACCTTGTGGCTGCCGAGCCGATTGTCTCCACCTTCCAAAGTACGAATTCCACGGGGTCTTGATGCCAGCGCGCAGAGAGGCGTTGGAACGCTAACGCTCGATATCCGTCTTCACCACGCGCTTCAGCCTGCTGCATGAAGTCTTCGTCTTCAGCAGTAATCGGGTCTGAGGAGACAGACGCAAACAAGGGATGCCCGGAGCCGCTCGTCAAAGGAATAAACTCGCCAAAAACGACAGCGTTGCGCACTATCCACGGGCTCATCACCAGCCCGACGCACGCCACGCACGCCAGGGCAATCACAAGTGCGCGGGCTAACTGCGTGCGGTTGAGAATCACATAAAATACCGTCGGAACGAGCAGCCACGGCAAAATAGAGGGACGCACAAGCACGAGCAGACCACCGACAACCCCGAGTGCGCACGCCCACAATATCGCACGTTTCCCAACCGATGTTTGCAAAAGGCCGAGTGCACATAAAAGCACGAGTGATGTCAGGAAGAACGCGAGCGTTTCGGTGCCGATGTAGGCTGCATTGAATGCAAGAGGAAGATAACAGATACCAAGTACACCCACAAGAAAAGCACCGCGATTGCCCTGTAGCAAAAACCCACACCCTGCCAGCACAGCAACGCTAAGTGCGGCAAGTACGAGCTGCATCCCTACAATCAACGGATAGACATTGTGCACGTTCGCATAAAAATCATCGCTGACGCCCGACATCAAGTACAAGGGCACCAGAAAAAACGTATAGCCCGGCATCGCCCATGCGGTCGGTCCATCAATAACTTCAAGAGAAGGCTCTCTGCTCATGTCGAACGTGCCAGTCGTTATCAAGCGCTGTGCGGCGGCCACGTAAGAAAGTGAATCACCGACGATCTCTGCCGGACCCCTGAGATACGCAACGACACTGAAGACGAGCAGAGCAACGAGCGCGACGGTCGCAAGCAGAATGGATGTGCGATATTTTGCGAACACCAATGAATACCTGTCAGAGAGTTTCGAGAAGTTCCTCGGCCGCGACCTCACGCACCGGCCGAGCCGGCACCCCCATAACAACGGTGCGCGCGGGCACGTCTTTTGTGACGACGGCACCGGTGGCTACGAACGAGTCTTCACCGATATCGATACCCGGCAAAATGTGGACACCGCCGCCCACGCGCGCGGCACGACGAATCGCACAGCCCTTCATCGCAGCGGTCGCACCCTCGGTACGTCCCATGTAGTTGTCATTAGTGGTCACTACCATCGGTGCGATAAAGACATCGTCTTCGATAGTAACGTATGCCGTGATGTAGGCGCCGCTCTGAATGCGCGTACGTGCGCCGATAGTCGTGTCGTTTTCGACGGTAACTCCCCGCCCGACTACCACGTTGTCGCCAATAGCGCAACGCTCACGCACGCCGGCATTATCACCCACGATGCAGCGCTCACCAAACGTGGTGCCTGCCATAAGAACGGTATGGGCCCCGACCACACAGTCATCGCCCATCACGAGAGGGGCGAGGTCTCCGCCTGCCGCTGTCGATGACGCCGCAAGCTTCGGCTTCTTGCCGAGCACCGCACAATCTGCAACGGTGCAACGCGCGCCTAACACAACGTCTGCATAGATGGTAACGTTGTTGCCGATAACGCTTCCCTCACCGATTTGAGCGCCCTCATGAACCGTAGAAAACGAACCAATATCGTACATCTGCACCCCTACCTCGTTACGTCCACGAACAACCGGTAGTAATCATCGACTACCTTCTCGTTGCTCCACTGCTTCTTTGCACCTAGTTGTACTTTATCGCACTGCGCCGCATAGAGGACAACATCGTCGAGCATACGTTGAATCCACCGCGCAAGGTCTTTGGGATCGCCCTCTGCACAAAAACAGCCGTTTTCTTCAACGAGCAGCCCTTCCGGGTTGACGGTGAGCGCTGCCGTAGGAATACCGGCCGCAAAGGCCTCAATGAGCGTGTTGGGCATACCTTCGGAATGAGACGTGTTGACGCAAAGTGAGACCTGACCGTACAGGCGTTGTGTCGCATCAAGCGAAAGACCCGCGTGCAACGTCACATTAGATAAAGAGTTGGCGCGTGTTGTGATGGCATCTTGATATTCTTGTGTTGCATCGCATGGCGCAGCAACCAGCGTAAAATACACTTCGGGTAACGTCTCTGCGAGGTCGAGAAATGCTTCAGGATTCTTGACCGGATGGCAGCGGCCCACCCAGAGAGCAGTGCGCGCGCCAAATCGTGTGTGTGTATCGGTGTGCGTATCCGCCTCTGCACCAACACCACCCATAGCAGGAACGATGCTGCCGATGACCGTACTCTCTCGATGCAAATTCTGAGCGATGAGCTGCTGTTGATGCGGGGATTGCGCGACGAGCGCATCGGCCATCTTAAGCCGATAGTTCAACCGTCTGCGCGCCGTCTCATCGATGAGATTACTGCCATCGACGAGCGAGTCGCCGTTTATCCAGCGCACAATCTTAATGCCTGCCCTCTGCGCGGCATAGGTCAAGTCAAAACGTTCGTACTGTGTCTGCAGAAAGACGGCAGGTGGTTTGACGGTATCGAAGGTGGCGCGTGAACGCAGAAGGTTTACGATTCGACCTGCGATTGGCAGACCCCGTTTGAGGTGAGCCGGAATCTGCACATAGGTAAAGCCGTCATCAAGCGCTGCAGGGCGCGGCCTATTGGCAGCGAGCACCACATGAAAACGTTCATCTACTGCAAAACTGCGTGCAAGATACGACTGTTGCACCTCTGCCCCGCCGATTGTCCAATCATCGCATGAGTCGCCGGTTAACAGCGCGAGGAAGTCATCGGCCTCAAAAAAGACTGTTATGCGATTTGTTGGCGCACCGTTCATGAGGCCTCCGGCTGATCGATAGCCTCTGCAACCGAGAGGTAGGTTTTGCAAATCTGCTGTAGACCGATTGTGAGATTATGGTGTTGCGACCACTCCGCCGAAGCCTGTTTCATTGCGTTAACACGTGTCGGATCATCGATAAGTTCTTGGATGTGCGCCACGACGTCATCTCTTGAAAGTTCATCGACCCACGACACCGCATCGTATCCCTGCATGATGCGCTTCATGGCGATGTAATCCCCCAACACCATTGCAAGGCCAGCATTGGCATAGGTAAAAAACTTGTTCGGCAACGCGAGCTTTGCGTTCTCGTGTACCTGCCCTTCTTGAATAGAGGGAATAAGCAGTATCCCGACATCGTGCCTGTTCGCCTCCGCGACGACCTCAGACGAAGTAACGGGCTCGAGAAACGATATGCGATCGTACAGGCCATGCTTTTGTACACGACGCTCAAGCTCTTGCCGGTACTTCGGGTAGACGTTCGGCCCCTGAATAGCGAGCTCCCAATGTCCTGTGACCTGAGAAAAAACGTCCACTAGCATCTCAAGGCCATAGTCAGGACGAATGATACTTTGGAAGTAGAATCGCATCGGGTTGTGGACGGGGCGGGGCGGCAACGGCATGTCAAGCGGAACGTTTAACACCACGTGTACGTTCTCATTCGTGGTTTTGTGGCGATACTTCTCGCAGATTTCATCGCCCACAACAATGACAGCCGCAGCTCTGTCCATCGCGGCGATCTCCTGCTCGACAAGAGAGTGTGCTATATCACGACTGGGATGTACCGTGGCGATAACTGTCGGGGAGTATTCATAGGTCTCATAAACGACCGGTATGTCGGAAAATTCGGCCATACGCGCAGCCTCGGCCGCCGATACGTAATCGGTAAAGTGCACGATATCGAAGCCACATGCGATCATCTCTTCGGCGAACCCTATGATGACATTCTCTCCCCTTTTTCGGCTACGCAAGCGACGAAGAGGCTCGAAAACAAAGAGGTTCCATAGCACCTTGAGTGGCCAAATACGACTCTCGGAAGGTTTGAGTAAAGCGAGATTTGCCGTCGTATCAACCTCAATAATCTCAATGTTGCGTAAGTCTTCGCAAAGCGCGTTCTTCGGCACACTGTGACGTCGTACCATGATGCTGACCTCGGCACCCGCTTCCCGCAAGGCACGAACAGACTTGAGAAGGCGTACGTCATAGGTAATATTGTGCGGATGCGACAGACAAATACGCTTACCTCGCAGCGAAGAGAAATCCGGTGATGTCGATGATGTCCGCGGTGTCATCTGCTCACCACCGAGAGATACGCATCGCGCACCTGCTGCAGACCAATCGCGAGATTGTAATGTTGCGACCACGCCGCCGAAGCCCGCTTCATGGCATCCACCCGCACCGGATTATCGACGAGCTCCTGAATATGTGCCACGATATCTTCTCTCGAAAGTTCATCGACCCACGACACGGCGTCGTAGCCACTCATGACATGCTTGGTGGCTGTGTAGTCCCCCATTACCATTGCAAGACCAGCATTGGCATACACAAAAAGCTTGTTGGCAAGCGTCAGTTTCCAGCTCTCACGCACCTGCCCCTTCTGAACAGTGGGGATAAGCCACAGTCCTACATCGTGTGCATTCGCGGCCTCGACAACCTCAAGCGAAGTCACCGGATCAGGGAAAGACACGCGGTCTTGTAGACCCCGTTCTTCCACACGACGTTCCAGCTCCTTGCGATACTCAGGGTAAGCATTTGGCCCCTGGATAGCGAGCTCCCAACCCCCTTTGACCTGGGAAAAAGCATCGATAAGCATCTCAAGGCCGTAGTCAGGACGAATGATGCTCTGAAAGTAAAAACGCATCGGATCGCGGACAGATCGAGGCGGCAACGGCGTATTGGGCGGGACATTGAGAACGACGTGGACGTTATCGTTTGTCGTCTCGCGTCCGTACCTCTCTTTGATATCTTCACTCACTACAATAACGGCGTCCGCACTATCCATTGCAGCGATTTCCTGATCGGCATAGAAGCGCGCTACGTCTTGATGTGCCGGTACAGCAGCAATAATCGTCGGAGAATATTCGTAGGTCTCGTAAACGACCGGAATATCGGAACGTTCGGTCATACGTAGTGCCTCGGCCGCCGATACGTAGTCGGTAAAGTGCACGATGTCAAAGTCACGCGCTATCATCTCTTCGGCAAAGCCGGTCAGTAGATTCACCTTTTTCTTCGTAGTACACCAGTGGCGCATCGGCTCGTACACCGCGAGATTCCAGAGCACCTTAAGCGGCCCTATGCGGTGTTCGGAATGCGTAACCGGTACCAGATACGCAGTTGTGTCAACTTCGATAATTTCGCACAGATCATGATAGGGGGTCTCACCCGTCGTCTCCCATTTTCGCACCATGATACTGACCTCAGCACCTGCTTCTTGTAGCGCACGCACAGACTTGAGAAGTCGCACATCGTAGGCGATATTGTAAGGGTGCGACAGGCAGATGCGCTTACCTGCGAGCATGTGCCCACCCCATCACACTAACTATGCCTAACGTGGTAAGAAGCACGTATGCCGTCACGTTATAGTAAAGATAACGGGGTTCAACGAGGAAGTACGAGTGCGCGGCAAAAAAGAAAAGGGGCAGCGAAGCCAAAAGCCATGCATCGCGTTTCTTATATGAGAACACCAACCCCAAAAAAGCACCTACCAACAGCACGCGATGATACCAAGTAGTGTACCAATCGAGCACTTTTTCCCCCACGCGCTCAGGGTTTTGGTGGCGCGAGCTTTCGACTACCGCAAGGTTGTAGCCCTCCCGTTCTTTTTCCGGCAAGTCAAAAATCGCTGTATACATGTGTTGGTTTGCACGAGGCATATGGGGATACTGGATGGAGGATGCATAGAGTGCTTCTATCTTCCACAAAACAAAGTTTCTGCGGCTTGCCTGCCATCGCTGCATCAAACGATGGTGTGCGACCGCTCTGTTAGCATCTTCCCCATCTTGCTCTGCTTGCCGTGCAATCTCTTCCTCTTCCGAAGAAAAGGTTGTAGCCCCGGTAGACTCAAGAAGCGGACTGCTTGAGGCGGTCATAAGGGGAATGAACTGATTGAAGACAACAGCATTACGGATAATCCACGGGCTCATTATCACAGCCACTGCCATACACCAAACACCGACCGTCATGGCCGCCGTTGGTAAATCTTTGCGTCGTGACCATACAAAAAATAGAAACGGCACAACGAGCCAAGGGAGGATAGTGGGGCGAACCATAACAAGAATGCCGCCCGCAATACCGTAACAGACACTCCAGATGAGTGCCTGTTTTCGTGACGATGCGTATAACATCAACAACGCACAGAGAAGACAAAGGGCCGTACCAAAAAACGCCACCGTTTCTGTACCGATATACATGGCGTTGATGCCAAGAGGCAGATACAGCGCGGTCAAAACACCCGCAATCCCCGCTCCCTTTGTGCCAGCTATCAAGAACCCGCACCCCGCGAGCGCGACCGCAGAACTTACCGCCAGCAAATACTGTAACGTACAGATAATCGGCCGGGCACGTTCAACGTTTGTAAGCACATCGTCCGTAAGACCTATCGCAGCATATACCGGAGCAAGAAACAGCGTGTACCCCGGCATCGTCCACGCCGAGGGGCCACTCTGAACCTCTAGCTCGGGAATACCGTTCATCTCAAAGGTTCCTGTATGTATCAGACGTTGCGCAGCGATGCTATAGCTCATAGAATCGCTAAAAACAAAGGCCGGGCCCGTCACAAGAGCTGCTCCCCCAAAGGTAATCGCTGCAAAAACAGCAACCGTTGCTAAGAGAGAAGCAAGGCTCTTCGGCACGAAGCGCTTATGCGAAAAAGCCATCGATAACCTCTTCGTATGCCTCTATCATGCCCTCGTAACTGTAGTGATGCGCAACGTAATCGAAGGCATTTTGCGTATGCGTTTCTCTGAGTGCCACATCGTCTAAGACGGTGGTGATACCGGCAGCAAGTCGATTTGCACCCACACCGGTAACGAGACCGCACTCCTTACGAACAAACATGCCGTCATCGGGATCAAGACGTTCAGAAACGATTGCTGCACCGCCGACGGCAGCCTGAATGACCGTCAACTCCGGGTGCGTGCCGAACTCGGTCGTATAGAGATAGACGGCGGCCTTGCCAAAGTACTCCTGCACCTCACGATATCCCAACTGCTTATCGATCAGCGTAACGTTAGGCAGCTCACTTGCTTGTCGGCGCGCGTAGTCGGCCACACTCTTGACGGCGGGAGGCATGACACCAACGAAGGGGATATCTGGCAATAAGCGCGCAGTGTCAAAAAATAGCCACGGCTGCTTCACCATCTGGGCGCTGCCCACCCACAAGACATAGTCTCGACCGCTAATCGAGGGACGTCGCAGAGGTGCCGGCCACCCTTTATGGACAGCGATTGAGTCCTTGCCGCGATTAGCACGCAGATTATCACGCTGAGCTTCAGTTTGTACGAAAACCTGGTCACACGCAGCGATGGTGTCGAGCAACACCGCGCCGTCTTCGGGCGTGCGCTCATATGGCTGCGTCACATCGAGCTCACACGCAGTCTGAAAGATGGTCTTGGCCTCGGCGTAGTTCGCCTGCTCAATAAGATGCGGAGCAAAATCGGCCATCGTGGTAATAAACACACGTTTTTCGGGTAGATTGCGATAGGGGCGTGCGCCGAGTGCGTTACGCAACGGAGGTATCCAGCGAGCAAGCCTACGCTCAAGAGCATGCGAAACGGTCTTGAGCCAGATAAACGAAATATTGTCTTCGTGCAGGTTGACCGGAGGCGTATAGGTAAAGATAAAACGCACGTCGTAGCGCGGATTCGCGCTCAGCCCCTTGCCAAGCAGATACATATGCAAACCGGCACCGCCAAAACGCGGAAGCGATGTGCCGCCCTCGAATAAGGAGCCTGCTTCGTCACAGATGATACCGACGGCGATTTTGTCAGCTTTATCGTGAGTTTTGCTCATAAGACTATGGTAGCAGATGCCTAAGCACTGGCCACGCCATACGTAGCATACAAAGCCGCTGCTTGGTGCGCCTCACAGTAGCTCGAACCATCGTAATCTCCTACCTCAGGCAGAACCTCAAAGGAGATATCGGTCTCGAGATAAGCATCGTGTGCGGTACGCATGCCATATTGTTCGTGTAGAAGTTCAGCTTCCTTCTGCGCATCCGGCCCAAAAAACCCGATGACATCGAACCGCTTCGCTTCACGCGCTTCACGCACGAGCCAGCCTGTTACGTTACGATACGGGCGGTGTCGACGCAGCAACGGCGTCTTCAACTGCTGGATATGCAGCGGGTAGTCAAATGGTGTCCAGGCCGCATCGTGACACGTGCCTTCCGTTGCTGCGTCAGCAATCAGCGTAACCGTAGCTCCCAGTCGATACAGCGCGTAGGCCGTCTTGTGTACCCGCATATCGTAGGCACCTGTTCCAAAAGGATGCACGAGGCATACCGTGCACCCTGCGAGCGAGTTCTTCCCTATCGCTTCATCGGTAAAAACCGCCGGCGCAATCTTCGCCCGCTCATCGAGCGGATTGTATACTTCCCCTCGGCGACTTTCGATAAAACGTTGCATCTTACGTATTTCAGCCTGCATCGCCTCTTTTTCATCGGCGTTAAGCTGTTCTTTTTCAAGGAAAAGCGTGTAATACGTAATATTTTTCTCCCAGAGGCGGTCGAGCGAAAGTGATGATCCCTGTCCTTCAACGCCGCGTGTATGATGGTACAAAACCTGCGGAATACGAAGCCCGGTTCCCCGATGCAGAATCGAAAGCGCCGGCAGAATATCATCGCCGATATTCTCCCCGTAAAAGCTGTATCCGCCGATGCCCATGAACCACGCACGATCGATAATCGTGCCATTCATCCAAATTCTCCACCCTTGTGCCCATCCGCGAATGTGCGTGAGGAAATCGACTTCGACTAGCTCTGTCTCATGAAACATGGTGCGACCCGTAGGCTCGAACTCACCTGTCTGCCCGGCATTCGGACGGTAGCGATAAAACTCCCAGTTACAGCCATACATCACATAGCCGGGGTGACGACGCGCCGTTTTCAGCATCGTGCGACACCAGCGCGGATCGAAGGCATCGTCATGGTCAAGATAGGTCACCCATTGCGTATCGAGGTGTTCGAGCCCATGCTGGCGTGCGTACTCACGCCCCCTGTTCTCCTCATAGGTAAGCGCCACAATGCGCGCGTCATCGGCAGCAAGCCGACACGCAATCGCATAGGTATCATCGGTCGAGGCATCGTCAACGATAACAAGCTGCCAGTCCTTGCAGGTTTGCGCCTGTACCGAATGTACTGCGCGCTCAAGAAACTCCGCGGAGTTATATGCCGCAAGCACAATGCCAACCGAGGCCGGCTTCTTACCCATAGTTATGCGCTGCTTTCTTTCTGCCCACTCTCATCGCCGTCAAAACCGAGAAGCTGGCTCTGGAAGAGATCCGCATATACCCCATCTTGTGCAATAAGATCTGTGTGAGTGCCTCGTTCGACGACCTTTCCTTTATCGACGACGAGAAGCTGATCGGCGGCCACCACAGTCGCAAGACGATGAGCGATAACGATGAGTGTCTTCTGGCCATGGAGTGCATTAAGAGTCTGCTGAATATAGCCTTCGCTCTCACTATCGAGGGCAGAGGTCGGCTCGTCGAAAACGAATACATCAGGATCGGCAAGTAGCACGCGTGCCATAGCAATACGTTGGCGTTCACCCCCCGAAAAACGAACACCTCGATCGCCAATCTTCGTCTCAAGTCCCTTTGGCAGGTCGTAGACAAAGGTCGCGTGCGCTTTCTCAAGCGCATCGTATACCTCATGACCGGCCGGCTCACGATCGAGACCGTAGGTGAGGTTCTCATAGACGGTATTGTTGAAGAGCATCGGCGTCTGAGTAACGTATCCTATGCCGCGACGCAAAGACCCAACCTGAAACTCTTTAATGCTCACACCGTCATACAGAATTTCGCCGGCCGTCGCCTCACGCATACGCGGAATAAGCTCGACGAGCGTCGATTTACCGGCACCACTACGGCCCACCAATGCCGTAAACGAACCCGCCTTGATGGTTGCATTAAAGTCAGCGATAACCGGTCTGCCGACCGATACGAGCGCGCCTTTCGCCGAGTACACATCGGGATAGTCAAACGCCACGTTACGAAACTCGATTGACTCTTGCGCACCGGTGAACTCCCGCGGCCCCGATACAATAACGTTTGCCTCTTGCGAAGCCTCAAACATCTCGTTGACAAGTTTGACACCAGCCGTCGCGCTCGTGATCCCCTGCAGCGCACCGTTGAACTCCCTCACGCGCCCATTGAGCCGCGTCAAGATAAAGATGACGAGCGTCAGCTGCGCAAGCGTTGAGCCAAGAACGGCGATAGCGATGTAGAGTGTTACAAAAACAGAGAGCATCATGATAGGGTCGACGATAATTTCAACACCGGCCCCCACCTTAGCTGCTTTGATGCCAAGCATACGCATCGTCTCTGACGTATACCTGATGTTCTCGACCTCTTCTTTTTCGGTGTGGCGTAGCTTGACGAGCTGCATCTGTCCCATACGCTCGACAATCTTCGCGGTGAGTTTTTGGCTCAGGCGTGCCGTCTTAAGTGAGTTGGCCGCAATCCATTTGAGCACCCGCTTGTTCACGAGCGACACCACGAGAGCAAAGCCTAGCGCAACGAGTGTCAAGGGAACGGAGAGCAACAACAAAATAGCCGTGTACATAACGAGCAGCAGGCCAATACCAAGGAGGTTGATAATGGCTAGTACCGCACCGCCTGCCGTTGAGGTCTTTGACATCACTACCCCATAGAGCTCACCGACGGGATGTCGCGTAAAGAATTCGGGGTCAGAGGCATAGATAACATCGGCGACCTTCATGCGCAATCGCAACATGATACGACTCGACACAACCGAGCTGTACCACGCTCTCATGTAGAAGAGTACGTTGCGCAGCAAGATGGGTATAAAAGCCATAATGAGCAGCACGATGAGCGTCGGCTCAAGGTTTACGAGCGCGAGTATGTCTGCGATAGTCTCCCAGATAAAACCGCTTGAGTTTTCAACGGCTGAGCCGCCCGACTCCGCGTATTGAAGAATGGGGAGGAGGAAGGTAACCCCCATGCCTTCAAAGACGGTAAAAATCACAGCAAACATTACGAGGCCAAAGACTTCCGACTTCTTGATCTCAACGAAGCGGAAGAGGTTTCGGACCGCCGTTATCTTGAGCTTATCCTGCAGATAACAGAAAAGCGGCCTTACTTTATCCCGCACATAGCGGGCGAGTTTCTTTAACAAAACCGCCACCTATCTCGACAGAAGCACTTGTATCATAGCGGTAATATCCTGCCCATAGGTCGTACCGGGCACCGCCCATCGACCGTTCAGACCGATAACCGTTGGAGCTACGCCCCTTCTATCTGCCAAGAAATGAAAGCGGGGACTTTCGATAAAGGTCGCAAACTGCGCAGCCGGTGTAGTGGTCGCATATCCTTTTAGGTGTTGTACCTGTGCACGCAACCCTCGGCGCACTCCATTAGCACTGCCTTGTAGAGGAGAACCCTGCATAGATTGACGGAAATCCGCACCGGCAGCACCACCGTTGGTAGCTCCAATACCACCAAAGTTACACTGTGCAACCTGCACCTGTCCGCCAAACCGTAACCATCCGGTCTCTTTCATCGCCTGGGTCATCACGACTTCAGCACGCACACCTTCTCGATTCGCTTCTTCGAGCAAAATACGACACCAATCGGTGATCGTCGGTGCCCCATACTGGCCGTATATGTGGCCGGGATAGGTCGCACCGGAACTATTAAAGTAACGCACCATCTGCGCAACGTTCGTCTGCGATGCCCCCATAATCGGGGCCCCGTTCAGCGTACCGGTGTAGGAGAAGGTTCTGCTGGTAGAGCCGGTAAGCACAAAATGCCCGTTGCCTGTCCTCACATATCCGTGAATCTGATAGGTGCGTTCTTGTCGGTCAAAGCGGTGAGGCGTCGTCAAGGTGGCACGATAGACGTTGTTACCCACATGCGTCGCGTTCACCCATTGGATATCGCTCTGATTCGCATTACTCCAGAAGGGGAACTGGACGGCTTGGACACCGGCAGGAGATCCCACCGTCATCTCGACAACCATCGTACCTGCGTTGGTGTTCACGCTTCTTACTACCGGAGTGCCCGTCGGTGGTGCAACGGTAAAGTTTTTGGAGCCAGCTATGACACGACCGCCACCCGGTATATCGGCATGAACGTGCATGGTATATGCTCCAGCGTCACGGTGAAGTGAAAGTGGTACGGTAGCCTGCCAGGAGCCGTCAGCCATACGCGTCGCGCGGTGCCACACGAGATCATCTTGACCGTTACGGTTAGACCAAGTCGGGAACCAAACAGCCGTGGCATTGACAGTTTGTCCACCGGCGACATAAAAGCTCACCTGTCGCTGATTGCTTGACACAGCAGTGCGTACCTCAACGGGAGGACGCTGTACGTTCTGTCGCGCACTGCCAACTATCGTGAAGTGACCGTTAGCATCACGCACATACGCGTGAGCAACGTAGGTGCCGGTCAGCCATCCGTGATTGCTGGCCGCTACGTTAAGGGTGTAGTCACCATTGGCCTGACGTGTGGCACGAAACCACCTGAGCTGATCTTGGCGTCCATTGTTGTCGCGCCATACCGCAATCTGCACCTCGGATATACCTTGAGGCACTCTCAGATTGCCGGCAGTAACACGAAACATACCAGTCGAGGCGTTATAGTGGCTGGTAGAAACACGACCGGTCGGTGGAGTTACCGTAAAGGCCTTCGAACCTACCACTACACGTCCAGAGCCGGGTATATCGGCATGCACATGCATGGTATATGCCCCGGTATCACGGTGAAGTGAGAGCGGTACGGTAGCCTGCCAGGAACCATCGGCCATACGTGTGGCACGATGCCACACGAGATCATCTTGGCCGTTACGATTAGACCAAGTCGGGAACCAAACAGCCGTGGCGTTAACGGTCTGTCCACCGGCGACATAAAAGCTCACCTGTCGTTGATTGCTTGAGACTGCCGTGCGTACTTCAACGGGAGGGCGTTGTACCGTTTGGCGTGTACCTGCGACTAGTGTTTCAGCACCATTGCCATCGCGCACATATGCGTGAGCCTCATAGGTACCCGTGCGCCACCCGTGATTGCTGGCAGCGACGTTGACGGTGTAATCCCCGTTAGACTGGCGTGTTGCTGTGTACCATACAAGGTGTTCTTGACGTCCATTGTTGTTATGCCATACCGGAACGCGTACCTGTGAAATGCCGGCAGGTGCGTTGATGTTGCTTACCGTGACACGAAAAGTGCCTGCTGCAGCGTTGTAATGGCTGGTAGCAATTCTGCCTGTCGGTGCCGTAACCGTAAAGGTCGTTGAGCCAATGAGTTTTTCGGCACCGTCTGTACGCGCGTAGGCGTGGGCATGGTATCGCCCGGTTTCACGATGATTGGAGAGGGGAACGGTAACCGTCCATGAACCATTAGGCTGGCGCACGGCGTTGTACCAGCGGATATCGTTCTGACCATTTGCGGCACCCCACACCGGTACGCGTATCGAGGTGAGCCCCGCCGGTGCGCCAGCAGGTGCAATAGTAATGGTGGCGGTGCGCTGATTCGAAGCAAGCGTCGAGCTGACCTGCGCATTCCATGTCCACTTCGTTAAACCAAAATGAAGCGCAATTCCTGTGGCGTTAGCAGCGCCAAGCTGCCTAAGGAAGCTGGGATTGCTCAGACGTGCCATCTCCGTAGGGTTGCTCATAAAAGCATTTTCGACAATAATAGCGGGAACGTTACGCAGGCGCGCCTCTCTAATAAGTCCATACCAGTCGGTCAGGCCACCGGGACTGGGGTAGTTCGTATCACCATTGCGCGTAAAAAAACCACGATTGGCAAGACCAAGCTGTTGGAGCTCCGCAAGGATGCGAATAGACAGCTGGGAAGCCGCGTAATGGTGGTCCAAGTGGAAACTTGCATTGTTGGGAATCCAAATCTCGGCTCCGTTGACGGCTGTGTTAGTGCTCGCATTACAGTGAATGCTAATGAGCACGTGTGCGCCTTGGTTGGCAGCAAAGATGGCACGATCAACGATAGACATGTTTACGTTAGTCGTGCGCGTCATGACGACCCTAACGCCATCATACTGCCTCAACTCATCAGCACAGGCCTGTGCGATGGCAAGGTTGATATCGGCCTCCCGCATACCACCGTACACCGCACCGGGCTCAGTGCCCCCATGACCGGGATCAAGCACAACAACAATTTGCGCCGCACTCGACGTTGGCGCTATCGCAGAAGATGCCGAAATGGCTACCCCGGTGATGGCACTTTCTGCCTCTTCAAGCGCGACGGTAAGTTCCTCTTGCTCGACGAGAGCGCCGCCTTCATCGACGGCAAAGGCGGTAATCTCTACCGTATCCCCACCTTCATCGCCTTTGGTGCCTTCTTCTACCACAGTAAAAAAGTAAGCATTCTCGGGGTCGGTCGAGAAGTCGACGACATACACGTGACCATCGAGCGCCAACATATACTCAACACTTGTAAGCTGATAAGAACCGAGTGTCGAAAGATCGGCGGGATCGAGCTCAAAGAGCACGGCACCCGGTATAGCATTATCTGCCTTTGCCGACAGTTGCGCCCCGCTCTCAAGATGCTCAAAATAGAGCGTCGCTGAAATTGGTTCAAGTTCCTCGTCGATAAAACCAACGACGACGTTCTGTGGCGTACCCAACACAAGTTCAAGTGCATCGATATACACGTATTCGACGACATCAACAATGGCATCGACGGTCTCTTCGTAGACGGTCGACGCAAAATCGAACGTGATGTTTTTCTGCTCACTTGAGCCAGTACCGCCAGTGCCGTCATCAAGGCCGATGCCGGTACCTGTCGTAATATCCTCATGGGCGGTATTTACGTCAGATTCCGCCTGAACACTCCCATTTTCCGCAAACGCAAGAGTGGGAGCAAAGACGTTGAGCAAAAGGACGCAGGTTAACACGGACGACAGAAGTTTCCGCGAATAAGCCATGTTTCTCCTTGGTCATCTTATCGATATGTTTGGTATTCCGCACATATCCCAGTCTTCTATTCTATAATACTAAAAGGTTGTCAAGCAAATACACAGAGAGGTGTTTCATGCTTGTAAAGAAGGTCGGAAGCTGTCGAGGAGACGGTAACATCTACACAAAACTCCTTGTCAGCGGCTTAGGCGCCGATGTGAAAGTCTCACTTGAAGGTCCTATGGTGGGCGATGTGGTCGTGCCGGGACGCCTCTACGAATGCGAAGTAGCATCTGGCAACGCAAAACGTTGCTTCGTAATGGTCACGCCCGACATCGGCATCCGTGTACTCTCGTACCAGCTTGTCGCCACGGACGAGCACGGACAACCGATTGCTACAAAGCAGATAAAGGTTGACGCAGCACGAGCAAAGTGGGAAGGACGCCTCAACCACTACCTTCGTCCTGCATTTTGCATCGATATGCGCGCCGCCGAACAAGCGCCCTGCGAAGAAGAGATTGGTGTCGCATTTGTTGCCCTCAAGCGTGACACAGACGCCAACATCCTTCACCTGTTCGTCGACGTTTCCTATGAGGACACCAACGACATAGAGATCAGGTGCTATGGCGAACACCTGACGAGAATCCCCCTGGAACCGATTGTTGTTCATCAGGGCGAAGCTATGCCTCTTACGGCAACCTTATCAAAACGAAGAGACTACGCCTTTTCGATGCGTATACCTCTTGAGTGTACGAATTACCTCTTCACCTTGACCGACCGAAATAATCCGCAGTACCGCACTTTCATCATGCTCGATAAGGGTGGGTACCAGAGAATGCTGCACGGCTACGATCTGGATGTGCGCTCGGTAGCCGACGATTCTCGCTATGGCGAGTGGCTTACACACAATCGTGCAAAGCCAATCGAACTAAGAGACCAGAGAACCTATCGGTTCTCGAATATGCCCCTCTTTAGCATCATCATATCTTCGCCTCACGTCTCACAGGAGCGTTTCGATGAGACACTTGCCTCAGTTATGCGGCAAACCTATGGGCAATGGGAGCTCGTCACGGATATCGAGGCCGCAAAAAGCGAGTTCGTGTGTCTTCTCGATAGTGGTGACACCTTAGAGCCGAATGCCCTCTTTGAGTGCGCCAAAGCCTACGACCTACACCCCAACATCGATGTCTTGTATTCTGATCACGATAGAATCGTTGATGGCCAATATGTTTCACCTCTCTTCAAGCCGGACTTCTCAATCGACCTGCTGCGAAACTGCGACTATATCCGCCACCTGCTTTGTATACGGACATCCCTCCTCAAGACACTTGGGATATCCTTCGATACCCTGAGCACTCGAAGGCACGATCTTATCCTACGAGCAGTTGAACAGGCGCGTTATGTGCATCACATACCTCTGGTGCTCTACCACGAACGCCCTAACGAAAACGTATCATCTCATATGGTCTCGGCCGATATCGACGCGGTAAAAAACCACCTTAGCCGTCTTGGCATTGCCGCACGAGTTGACGTAGGAAACGTCCCTGAATCGTGCACGGTGACATACGCGCTACCTGACAGTCCTCCCCTTGTGTCGATTATCATCCCCAACAAGGACCAATATGAGTTGCTCGATGTATGCGTACGCTCAATTATCGAGAAATCCACGTATCAAAACTACGAGATCATTATCGTCGAGAACAACAGTACCGAAACTGAAACGTTTGCCACATACGAGGCCCTTACCCACGCACATCCCCATCTGATACGTATGGTAACGTGGGAACACGAGTTTAACTTCTCGAAGATCGTCAACTTTGGAGTTAAGCACGCGCGCGGCGATTATCTGCTGCTACTCAATAACGATACCGAAGTTATCACTCCCGAATGGATTGAGCTCATGCTAGGCATATGTGCGCGTGATGAGGTGGGAATCGTTGGGGCAAAGCTCTACTACGCCGACCACACGCTACAGCACGCCGGAGTTGCCCTTTCCCGCAAGGGAGGAGCTATCCATCTGAACCGTGGGCTTCCCCCCTCAAATAGTGGCTATATCCAGCTTGCGTCACGCCCACAAAACCTCAGCGCCGTCACCGCCGCCTGCTTGATGACCAAACGCAGCGTCTTTGACGAGGTAGGTGGCTTTAACGAGGTATTTACGGTCGCATTCAATGATGTCGATTATTGTCTTAAGGTGCGTGCCAAAAATTACTTGGTCGTATATGAGCCACGCGTTGAGCTCTACCACTTTGAATCGGTATCTCGTGGATTCGACGGAGCCACTCTCGAGAAGCGCACTCGATCTTTCAGAGAGTGGGCAACCCTGCACGTACAGTGGGCGGAGATCTATGTACGTGAGGATCCGTACTTCAATCTCAATCTTGTCGATGCAGATGGTACCCCTAACCCGTTCTACCAGCTCATCAAAAACTGGAACTAACGCGTCGAATGGCAGTAGTCGTCGAGCGCATCAAACCAGGTACGCATCGATTCATTGGTCACCGCTTCAATCTTGGTGCAGTCAAGCACCGAGTACACAGGACGTCGCGCAGGCGTAGGATATTCAGCACTTGAGCAGGGATTTACCAATGCATCGATGCCGGCATTAGCAACGATCTGTGTGGCAAACTCGAACCAGCTGCACTGTCCGGCGTTAACACAGTGATAGGTGCCGTATGAGTCGGTTACGGCCAGTAGCAGAAGTTGGTGTGCGAGATCGGTCGCGTTGGTCGGACAGCCTACCTGATCGTCGACGACTCGCAGCTCTTTTCCTGCCTGCGCCGCATTCGTGATAGTTTTCACGAAGTTCTTCCCCGCAGTACCATAGAGCCACGCGGTTCGCACAATAAAATGGTGAGCACACTGTTCGGCTACTCGTTGCTCGCCCGCAAGCTTGGAGGAGCCGTACACGCTCTGCGGATTGGGTGCGTCGGTCTCCTTGTAGGGAGTAGAGCCGACTCCTTCAAAGACGTAATCGGTTGACACGTGCACGAGCTTCGCGCCATATTCCTGCACGAGTTGCGCGAGGAGTTCCGGGCCGTCAGCGTTTACCGCCCACGCAGCATCTTTGTCTGTCTCACAGCCATCGACGTTCGTATAGGCGGCGCAGTTGATGACGATGTCCGGGCGCGCACGCTCAAAACAGGTACGTAGGCTGGCAGGATTGGTGATATCGACCTCCGGCACATCGGCCTCGAATACCTGCGCGTCGGTATACGCAGCCGGCAAGGCCCCGAGAACCGATTTGCCCTCGCGGAGCTGTGTGCGAATTTCGGTGCCGAGCTGACCTGCCGCGCCCGTTATGAGAATGTTCATGCGCGCGCCTTCCGTGCGATGCGATGCGTATTTCTGTCCATCATGTCTGCATAGGCCGCAACGAGCTTTTTCGCCTGCTCTGGATAGGCATACTGTGATGCATGTGCGACAGCTTCCTTTTTATATGCTTCGACCAGTTCAGGGCTATCAACGAACCCTTGCAAACAGGTAGCAATGGCCTCGGTTGACGATGTATCGACCGTCACACCGCAGGGCGCGTCAGCAAGGATGCGCTCAATCGACTCAAAGGGCGGCATCACGACGGCCAGTCCATTGCATAGATAATCAAAAAGCTTGTTCGGCAACGTAACATCGAAGTTGCCATCGATTGCCGTAGCGGTGTAGACGCCAACGTCGTAGTTGGCGAGTATTGTTGAGATATCGCTATGCGCATACTCGCCATGATAAAATACCGGACACGTCCCTTGATACTTTGCCAAAAGCTCATCCATCTGTTCGGGCGAAACATTGCCCCATAGCCCTCCATGAAGATGGAGTTCGCATGCGCCGTATACCCGCGAAAATGCGTTCAGCAGTTCGTGAATATTTCGATCAAGAACAATAACACCAAGATGCACAAAGCGAAGTGGTGTGTTCACGGGTGTGTTCGCTGTCACGTAGGTCCACGGCGCATTGTAGAGAACGTGACACGGTAGCGGCCCATGGTCTTCGATAATGCGATCTTTCATCGTCTCGCTCGTCACAAGAACAAGGTTTGCCCGCGAGATATATTTATTTTCCGTGGCAATCAAACGTGTCGCATATTCGGGCAAGGTATCGAGTAGCGGGCTTTTGACGTGTCCACGCCAGTATTCATGCATGTCATAGACTAATTTCGCCTTAAGAGAACGTGCAATACATGCTGCCTCCCTCAGTATCATGAGATCAGCTGCATGTACGACGTCGGCTCGAAGTGTCTTGCCCTTCTCGATAAGCAGAGGATTTCGCGCACCCTTGGCATGCAGAAACTTCATACGAGGAATCCAGAAAAGCCTATTGACGATGTGGCACGCCCACTTCCACCGCAGCTGTGACCAACGCGGAGGTATCCCTATATCTGGAACCAGCGTTACCGGAAACGAAGTATCCTGAAGATGCGCCGGCACCGTTTCACCGATACCAAGAAACTCAACGGTAGCACCCGCCTCAGCAAGCGCACGTGCTTCTCGCCCTTCGCGCGTTTTGGTGTCGAGCGACGCTGCCACAAAGAGGACGTGTACGCCCAGAAGAGGCCTGTCAACAGCTGGTGTTTCTGTGATTGATGCTGCGCTCACCTTCTCGACCGTCTCCTAGCAACGCTCGAGAAGTGGCTCCCACCACTCCTTATTTTCGAGGTACCACGTAATGGTCTTGGCGAGTCCCGTCTCAAAATCGGTAGCTGGCTCCCAACCGAGTTCATCTTTAATCTTGGAGGAGTCGATAGCATAGCGCTGGTCGTGCCCGAGACGATCGGTAACAAACTCGATGTAGGCCTCAGGCTTACCGAGTTGCGTGAGAATCATCTTGACGATATCGATGTTGCGATACTCATTGTTGCCCCCAATGTTATAGAGGGCACCCGTTTCCGCATGGCGCACGATAGCGTCAACGGCCGAGCAGTGGTCCTCAACGTAGAGCCAATCGCGGATGTTGATGCCGGCCCCGTAGACCGGACACGTTTCGTCGGCGAGCGCACGCGCAATCATCAACGGTATCAGCTTTTCGGGGAACTGATAGGGCCCGTAGTTGTTCGAGCAACGCGAAATCGTCACCGGTAGCCCAAAGGTGCGATAGTACGCCATCACGAGTAAATCGGCCGAAGCCTTCGACGACGAGTACGGGCTTGAGGGGCACAGCGGCGTTTGCTCGGTAAAAAGCAGGTCAGGCCTATCGATGGGCAAATCACCGTAAACCTCATCGGTCGACACCTGATGAAAACGTGTGACGTTATAGTCGCGTGCGGCATCCATCAATACATGCGTACCGATGATATTAGTGCGCAGGAATACCTCTGGGTCTTCCAGCGAACGATCAACGTGGGACTCGGCGGCAAAGTTGACGACAACATCGGGTTTCTCGGCGGCAAAAATCCTGTTCATGGCAGCACGGTCCGCAATATCGTCCTGATAGAACGTAAAGTTTTCGGCGTCTAGGAGAGGGCGTAGCGTCTCGATGTTACCCGCATAGGTCAGGCTGTCGACACAGACAATCTGATCGTCAGGATAGTGTTCGCGCTGGTAAAACACGAAGTTCGCGCCGATAAAGCCGGCACCTCCGGTCACAAGCATCTTCATCATATCTCTCCAAACACAAAATTGCAGTCGCTGTCTTTGAGCAGCGGCGCGGCACTATCCTTTGCTGAAAGCAGAGGCTCAGCTACCGGCCATTCGAGGGCAAGCGTAGGGTCATCGAAACGGATGCTGCGGTCGTGTGCGGCATCGTACAATGCGTCTACAAGATAGGTAAAAAGTACGTTATCGGTCAGTGTAAGGAATCCATGCGCAAAGCCACGCGGCACAAAAAGCATGCGCTTGTTGTCCTCGGTGAGTTCAACCTGAACGCTTTGTCCATAGGTCGGAGAGCCACGGCGAATATCGACGACAACGTCAAGTGCTGCGCCGCGCGCAACACGTACGAGCTTGGCCTGTGCAGCAGGTGCGTTCTGAAAATGCAGTCCACGCAGTGTTCCTTTTTGTGCTGAAAAACTCTCGTTGGCCTGCACAAACGTTGCTTCGATGCCGCACTCTGCAAAAGAGCGTTGCGAGTACGACTCAAAGAAGAAGCCACGGTCATCGCTAAAGACCTTCGGCTCGAGGATAATAACCCCGGGCAGCGCGGTGTCGATGCGCTTCATTACGTCGTGCTTCCCTGTGCCGCATCAACAATAGTGCGTAGATACTCCCCATACGGTGATTTTGCATATGCGGTGGCGGCCTCCGCCAGCTTCTCGGTGTCTATCCAGCCGTTGCGATACGCGATCTCTTCCGGAGATGAGATGACGATACTCTGACGTTTCTCGACAAGGCGCACAAAATCACCGGCGTCGAGCAAGCTATCGAATGTGCCTGTGTCAAGCCACGCGTAGCCACGCCCCAGAAGCTCGCCTTTAAGGGCTCCTGCCTGCAGGTAGAGGTCATTGAGTGAGGTAATCTCAAGTTCACCGCGATCCGAAGGCTCAACTTGCTTGGCAAATTCCGTGACGCGCTCGTCGTAAAAGTACAGGCCGGTGATACAGTAGTTGCTCTTGGGGTGTGTTGGCTTTTCCTCAACAGAGAGGATAGCACCGGTTTCGTTATCGACTTCCATAATGCCGAAGCGTTCGGGGTCGGTCACGTGATAGCCAAAGATGGTGGCATATCCCTCTTGGACATTCGCCACCGCGTTCCTAAGCTGATTGCCAAGCCCGTTGCCGTAAAAGATATTGTCCCCTAAGATGAGCGCACACGCACTCCCGGCAACAAAGTCTTCGCCGATAATAAACGCCTGCGCAAGGCCTTCGGGCTTTGGTTGCACCGCATATGAAAGCGAGACCCCGAAACTCGATCCATCCCCCAGCAGTTTTTCAAAGTGCCCGATGTCGTCAGGCGTCGAGATGATGAGAATGTCACGTATGCCAGCCAGCATAAGCGTGGAGAGCGGATAGTAGATCATCGGCTTTCCGTAGACCGGCAGAAGCTGCTTTGAGATTGCTTTGGTCAGCGGATAGAGGCGTGTGCCCGATCCTCCCGCCAAAATAATGCCTTTCATGTGGGTCGGCTCTCCTTTGAGTTCGATGCGTTACGTGTTCGTATGCTCAGCCCATTATTGTAGCATTATCGGTGTTATCCGACTCTTACTAGCACGATTCCGCCACCTTTACGAGGACGAATCTCGAAGAGCGTGAAAGGTCTAATATCATCAGGGTTCTCAAACAGAGAGCCATACTCCTCAATAAACTCTTTTTGCACATGACGCCATCGCTCGTGTTCTTCCGGGCTTACCGAATAGTAGGCCTCGTCATCGGGTCCTGCACCGAACCACACGTAACGATATCCCTCATCAATAAGCAGTTGAGCCCATTCATCTCGAGACATCACGGTCGCAAAACGATCGAGCATACCGGTGTCGCCTCCCCCGTATGGGCGCGGAGTTATCCAATACAGACCGAATTCATTCATCGGGATGCCGGACGCATAGTATCGCGTGGTATAAAAATCATGCCCGAGTGTACCGGTCGCAATCATGTAAACCTTGGCTTCAGATGATTCGGGTGTATCCCATAGAGCCTTAAGCACAGGACGCTCTGCCCAGAACGCCTCTTCGAAACTTGCCTCGCGTCCAAATACCTTAAGGCGAGAAAACTCCAGAACAAAAAACTGCATACCCGCTAATAGGACCACTAGCACAAGAACCATGCTTTGCTTAGGGGAAAACCGAGAGTGTTTTGACGTGCGATGTTCAAAAAGAGTCAACCCCCAGAAAACACCAATGGCAACGTAAAGGGTCACCATATAGCGCGAATACACCACCACCTCAACCGCCTCGTAAGGGGCAAAGGTAAACAAATACGCCGCAAGAAGCGCAAGCGAGTAGAACAGAATCGCCACCATTGACCCCACGAATAGCCACCCGACAAGAATACGCTTTTCCTGAGATTTGTGTCTCTGTTGATACCAGAGGGCTGCGAACATAATGACAATAATCAGCATCAGCATCGTCGTGCCGGTCATCCGTAATACCATGGTTTGTACAAAAGATCCTATGAATCTCCACAGTGTCTCGTACTGATATTCCTGCCCATTACCAAGCACGAAGTCGACGACCGATTGAATCGTTGACGTCGAACGAAATACATCCCCATCGTGTCGATTGGGGAAGTTCAACAGATACCACGACCATGTCATCTTTGTGGCAACAATCGAGCCCAGCACCGCAGCCACAGAGACGAGTTGATGCGTTGCCGAACTCAAAGAGGTGCGCGAAACACGCCACTCATACAGCGCCTGCAAACCAAGCATAATGACAAGAACACCGGCAAGCACAAGCCCTATCTCTTTAACGAGAACCAAGAGTACCGCAACAAGACACAGAAGTACGGTCTTGAGCGGAGCGTCGTATTGTTTGGTAAGCAAAAGATAGAGCCCAAACCCGAATACCAATCCCATCGGGATGTCTGCGTACAGCGATATGAAGAGATGCTGAGAACCATCGTGTGATATCAGTATCAAAAGAGGAAACACCAACAGAAGGCATACCCACTGTGTATACTTTTTAAGTTGCGTCGTTGCGAATAAAGGCAAAATGAATGAGAGGCTGAAGAGCTGCAATGACAAGAATAGTGCCGGTTCGGAAAACCCACCCGTCATCTTTGAGCCCACGTATTCGATAAGCTTAAGCCCGGGAGGATAGGTACGTGCAAACGGTAACCCTGCATCGGGACGTACGTACAGGTCATTGAGGCGTACCATCTCCTTAACGGCGGTCCCCCAGTGCGCATAGTCATCCCACGCGCTGACCTGCGAGACAGAATTATAGAAGACAAGTATTGTTCCGGTCAGCACGAAAGCAAGCGCGCCCGGAGTAAGAAGAAGTTCTTTTGCTCGGTCGCGTCGAGAAGGTAACGCGCATGTCGCAACCGTAGCGATGATGCCAGCAATGCAGTACGCCGCGACGAGATAAAACCCAATCTGCAATAGTCCGAATAACGAGACGCCGTACAGACCTACGGTGGCTCCGGCAAAAAAGAGGGGTGCCGCCAGCTCAAATCTTATGCGCACCAGAAGAGCCGTTGCGGCAATGCCGCCGGCAAATAGCAACACAATAAGAAAAAGCTGGGGCTGCTCAATCGTGCGTTGCACAAGAGTCATGAGAGCAAGCACTACCGCATCAGTCCCATCTGCTCTTTAAGACGCAGAATACGACGTACCGAGTCTTCGGCCTGCATACGGTCAAAGCGTCCGTCAGCAATCGCCTTGGTAAGCGAGGCAATAGAGTCTTCGGTAACAAGCGCGCCAATCATGACGAGATCGGCACCGGCTATCGCAGACTGAATGACTGCTTCATCGATCGGCCGCGGCATTCCTGTCGTGTTTGCGCCCTCCATACCAACCTCATCAACGACGATAATTACGTCTTCTCCAGCCTTTTCGCGCAGGTATGCCATCGCACTCGGCGAGATACTTGCCGGTGTATTGGGCTCAGTCAGGTCGGAGGCCACCACATGACCGACCATAATCATCTCAGCACCACTCTCCAGCGCGGCAATAAACGGAACCATCTCCGCCTTTTCAAGCGCCTCGCGTGAGGGCACCGTCGTGACGACGAGATGTGTGTCACGTGCGCTACCGATTCCCGGCCAGTGCTTGGGCATAACGGCAATGCCAGCCGCGCGCATGCCGTCGCTCCATGCAACAACACAGTCGGCGACCGTCTGCGGATCATCGCTAAACGTGCGCCCATGTTCAGTCATGTAGGTTCCGGGCACGGCAAGATCAGCAACGGGCGCAGCCACAAGGTTTATGCCAAGGTCGTGTAGCTCTCGTCCGTACTCGAACGTCGCGTCGCGAATGCGCTCAGGCTTCCAGGTGCCCATCGTTTTTGCACTGGGGAGCTCGCCAATCTTGCGCTGCATACGCTCGAGCTCGCCACCCTCTTCGTCACTTGCGATGAACATCCGAATATTACGTGGTGTTTGCCCCTGCACCTCTTTGATAACCGCCGCAATGTTGTCGTAAGGCTCATCGCTTGAAAGCAGGATACCTCCCACCCCTATACGCGCCAGCATATAGAGGCCAACCGGATCGTATGACGGACTCATCACAATCAGCATCTGAGCAGCAAGTTCTTCGTCTGTCCATTCGGAAAGGTCGCGTGGAGGTGGACCTTCTTCTTCAGGCTGAGATGCAAAGATTTGCGCAAACCGCTCGAAAGTATCGGGCTGGTAACCAAGCAACAAGAGCATACCGAAGATAGTGCCATAGACAAGCAAAAGTATCGCCACGACGATGAGAAACCACCTTACTATGCGCATATAGGTTTGAGGTTTTGGTTTCGCCACCGGGTGGTTCCTTATGGATTGGGTGTATCTTGCGTGGTGTCGGGTGAGACAGATTTGATGTTTGTGCCGAGCGGCATAAACTCTGGTGCAAGATTGCGCGACACTTTCACCTGCACAACACGACGTGCCGACGCGCGAAGCGCACTGCGCGAAAGCGTGCCACTATCGAGCGCACGAACAATCGCATCGATGACGACGGTCTCGGCATCCGGGCTGGGCGCAAACAATATGAGGTCTGCACCGGCCTGCAGCGCACCGACGGCCGTCTGTGCCACGGCCGCGTTTGTGTTGGCAGACGCGTTTTGCGTGCGCACCGCAATGCCAAGATTATCGGTTATAAGCAACGTGTCGTTGCCGGTCATTTCGCGCACATAGTCGTAGGCTCGTTTTGAGGTGCTGGCCGGCGTACCATCTTCAGTGAAGCCGGGAACAACGACATGACCTACCATGACAGCAGCAGGGTGTCCGGCTTTATGTGCATCAGCAAAGGCGCGCGCGTGAGTTTTCTCGAGCTCATTCCACGGCATAAATGCGACGAGAGGGCCGCTCACATCGGCATATCCTCCGATGCCGGGCCAGTGCTTGAGCACGGTGCCGATGCCAGCAGATTCCATGCCGCGCACCCATGCGGCGGCGGCAGCGGCGGTTTCATTTGGATTGGAGCTAAAGCCACGTTGCTCCCGTGCAATCGCACAGCCGGGCATCGCAAGATCGGCTGACGGACCCAGCACAAGCGAGAGATCATTTTTGGCAAGCTCGGCAGCATAGAGAGCGACTTCGCGCTCAATCTGAGCTGGAGTCTTCGTACCAAATGTCTGCGCTGAATCAAGCGGCCCAGCAATGGTGGCCATATCGTTACGGCTCCCACCCTCGACATTGCTTGCAATGAGCGGAGCAACCCCTCGTGGTGCGTCGCGTCGCGCCTTTCCGACAAAAGCGGCGAGATCACGCGGCACCTCCACACCATCGAGTACAATTGCGCCAACGTTGCGTTTTGTCCACGTTTCGATATGGCTCGCCGCATCACGCGCGGGCACCATCACCATGCAAACCTGCGCGGCGAGCTCAGCATCAGACCACTCTTCGATATGTGTTTCAACAACAGCCTTTTCGGCCACACCGACTGCGCCAACAAGCTCTTCTTCGATATGCACGATTTCGTCCCCAGCTCGCATAAGGAGACTCGGGAGCGGTTTGGGTGTCCAGCCCAACATCACGAGTGCCGCGATGACAACAGCATACAGCACAATGCCTGCACCGAGCACCGCAAGCACAATACGCAACCTGCGAAGCGCACGTTCACGCGAAGTCTCCTCAGGCATCGGTTCCGGCTCTGTTTCAGGCCCAGACACCGCAAAGTCGGCCTCGGATTCCGGAGTGTAGAGGCTATCGGACGTGCTATTATCCATGGTACTTATTGTAACGTAAACGAGCACGCAAAGCGCAGAGTTTCTCTAACATCCTGCTAACATGCGTTGGTGGCTAATGTGTCGATAAGTGCCTGAGTCGAGTCTGCATACCGCTCATCGGCCAGCGCAAGGCGCAGATTTGCTTCAAGCCAGCCGGGAACGCTACCGGTATCGAAGCTCTCGGCCGGATCGACGACAACGGCGTAGACCGACTCGTGCTCAAGAAGTTCGACGAGCGCATCGGTAAGTTGAATCTCATTGCCGCGACCCGGCTCAGTCGTCGCAAGAAGCTGCATCACACGCGGCGTCAGCAAATAGCGTCCCATAATGGCAAGATTGGACGGTGCATCGTTGACCGGGGGTTTTTCCACGAGTTCACGCACATTCCACGTGCCGTCGGCAAGCTCAGAACCACCGATAACACCGTACTTTGACACATCGCGTTCAGGTACCGGCTCGACAGCAATGACGCTTGCGCCGGTCTGTTCATGCACTTCACGCAAGCGCGACAGAATGTTTTTCTCCGGTACCACAATATCGCCGAGCAACACGTAAAACGGCTCGTCAGCGGTAAAGGGCGCGCCGCAATGCACGGCATGACCAAGTCCACGCGGCCGCTTTTGACGTACCGAAAAAAGTTTTGCAATGTCCGATACGGCGCGCACTTTGCGGAGCATAGATAGCTTTTCGGTCTCTTCGAGCTGCGTCTCAAGCTCAAGGTTGCGATCAAAGTGGTCTTCGATGGCGCGCTTTGACTTGCCGGTCACGAGCAGTATCTCGCTCGCTTTAGCAGCAGCCGCTTCTTCGACAACGTACTGCATGATCGGCGTGTCAACAACCGGTAACATCTCTTTGGGCTGGGCTTTGGTAACCGGCAAAAAGCGCGTTCCGAGTCCTGCGGCCGGTATTATCGCCTTCATGTTGCACTCCCCTCACGACCATCATTGCGGTCGTCGTTATGCTCTCCCTCACTACCGGAGTCACGTCCATAGTCATCTTCATAGCGAACGATATCGTCCTCGCCAAGATAGGTGCCGGTTGCAACCTCGACGACACGCAAGAGTCCCTCGCCCACGTTTTCAAGGCGATGTACGGTGCCAATCGGCAAAAACGCACTCTCATTCTCATGGAGCGTGATGGTACCTCCATTGCAGGTCACGAGCGCCGTGCCCTCGGCAACGATCCAGTGTTCAGCACGATGCTCGTGGCTTTGGCTTGAGAGGCGCATACCCGGCAACACGGTAATCTCTTTGACGTGATAGCCCGGCATGCGCACGAGCATCGTCCAGCTCCCCCAGGGGCGTAGCGATGTCTTGGACTGTGCGACCTCAGGCATATTGCACGCTTTGAGCGCATCGACGACCCGACGCACCTCTTGTGCACGCTCGCGTGCCGCTACCAGAGTGGCATCAGCGCTGTCAACGACGAGAACGTCCTTGAGGCCGAGCGTGGCAACCACCCGTCCGCTCTCAGCGTAGGAAAGCGTATTGTGACTCTCGACATCGACGGCACGGCCGATAAGGGTGTTGCCGTGCTCATCGGGCTCCTGCAGATTGGTCAACGCCTCGAGCGAGCCGACGTCACTCCAGCCGAGGTCGGCGGCGACGACGCTCACATCTTCGGCGACCTCAAGACATGCGGTGTCGAACGGCACCTTTGGACAATCGGCATAGAGAAAGCGACAGGCATCGTTTTTCCACGCGTCAGGCCCGGCGTCGGCGAGCGTCTCGGCGACCGAGGCAATCTTGCCGCTGTACTCGGCGGCCGGATGTGCTCCGGCATCGTCACCATAGCCCGAATAGCGCGCGCCAGCGATACGCAACTGAGCGATAATCGTCTTCGCACCTGCCACGAGCATGCCAGAGTTCCAGAAGTACTCACCGGATTGTACGTATTCACGCGCCGTGGCCTCATCAGGCTTCTCGGCAAAGCACTCGACGGCATAGACAGATGGCGCATTTGGTGTGCTATCGTCGGGCAGCGTGCGGTCGTCGGGCGGATATTCAGCGCCGCGTTTAATGTAGCCATAGCCAGTTATGGGTGCGGTGGGTTTGAGCCCAATGACAACGAGATCGCCCGCCGCTGCACGCGTGCGTGCTGCGGCAATGACGCTCTGCCACTCGTCATCGTCGTTACAGATATGGTCCGACGGAAGCATGACAATCTGGGCCGTCGGATCTTTGAGCTTAATAGTAGCTGCGGCAAGTGCAAGCGCCGGTGCCGTATTGCGCGCACACGGCTCGATAACGTAGCGAATATCGAGACGACTGAGTTCACTATGAGCCTTAAGGTGATTGCGCAGTTCATCGTGAAGCGCCTCGCCCACAACGATCCAGATGGCACCGTGAGACTGTGCTCCGGCAGCACGCTCTGCGTGTCCGGTGCAAACGCTTGCGGCACGTTTGACGGCACCGACGAGCAGCGACTCGGTGCCAAAGACATCGAGCATCTGCTTGGGGTTCATCTCGCGCGAAAGCGGCCAGAAGCGCGAGCCGCTACCACCGGCAAGTATCACAGCATGTAAGTTTGCCATAGTGGATTTATTATACCAGTGTACTCGCAGTTAGGACCTTGTACAGGGCCGTAGCCACATCAGCCATATCAGCCTCGGTGGCGGTAGGGTGCACAAAAAATGCTAGTGTGGCCTCATGAACTGCCTGTGCACCGGGAAGCTCAGCCGTCACAGCAATTCCCGCATTAGCGAAGGCCTCCTCACGCCCGATAAGCGCACAGCTCCCATACTGTACCGGTACACCCTCAGCGTTAAGTGCATCGATAACGCGATTGCGCGTCCAGCCGTCGGCAAGAAGCTCAAGGTTGAGGCGTGCGTAAAGGCGATAGTACGCGTAGGTGTCCTCCTTAGCGTTCACAACAACCGGCTCAATACCGGGCAGCTCAGCCATCGCGTCTACCAGCACGGCCGCGTTGGCGGCACGTTGCGCAAGCCAACCCTCAAGTTCATCGAATGCTGCCAAACCCAACGCAGACTGAAACTCGGTCATACGTGCGTTAGTACCAAAGGAATCGTTAAGCCACGTGAACTCAGATGACGCTGCACCGACGGTCGCGTCGTGTGCTTTCTCATAGCTACGTCCGTGGTCACGATACGCCCATGCGCGGTGGTAGGCCGCTTCATCGGTAAAGACAATCATGCCACCCTCACCAAGCGGAAGAATCTTATCTTGGCAAAATGAAAAGCAGCCCGCAGCACTCGTAGTACCGACATGCGCCCCACCCGAACGAGCACCGAGTGCTTGGGCACAGTCTTCGATAACGATTGCCCCATTTTGCGCGGCGAGTGCTTGGATTTTGGCAACCGGTGCAGGAAAACCGCCGAGATGTACCGGAATAATCGCACGCGTACGCGCCGTAAGCACCTGAGCACAGGTCTTCGCCGTCACGCAGTTAGTGCTCAAATCGATATCGGCGATAACCGGCGTAGCGCCCACGGCAACGACGGCACCGGCTGTTGCGATAAAGGTGCGGCTCGGGATGATGACCTCGTCACCAGAGCCAATCCCATGGGCACGCAACGCAATCTCAAGCGCAACGGTACCGTTAACAACGGCGAGCGCATAGAGCGGGGCCATGTCATAAGGCGCATCTTCACCAAGCCACGTTGCGAAGGCGGCCTCAAAGGTCTTTCCCTGTCCACCGGTGTGATAGTTAATGCGACCGCTTGAAAGAACAGCAGCAATTCGTTCCAACGCACGCTTAAAGTAGCGATCACTCCCTTGACCTGCACCGATGCCGACACCAGCCGTCTCACCAGCCACCGGTGGCCACGCCGGAAAGGGCGTTGTACGCACGGGGGTTCCGCCGTCTATCGCTAGTTTTTTGTCTGCTGTCGCTCGACTCATAGCGCGAGCACCTCAGTCGGTGTGGTCGTGGGGCCGTTCTCGGCAAGCGCTGTGATACGCGCATAGGTCGCTTCATCGAGTGGTGCCAGTGCTAGACGTGCAACACGCTGAATCTTTTCGGCCGACGTCGGCTCAAGCACCTCCATCTCATTGGTAAGCGTTTCGTGCAACTTCTCGCCCGGACGCAAACCTATGAACTCGATTTCAACGGGAATACCGGAAAGCGCAATCATCTTGCGGGCAAGGTCGACGATACGCACCGGCTCACCCATCTCAAGTACAAATATATCGCCGGTAGCACCAATCGCCTGCGCCTGCAAAACGAGCCGCGCCGCTTCGGGGATTACCATAAAGTAGCGGGTAGCACGCTCATCGGTCACGGTGAGGTTTTCACCACGCAATAGCTTCTCCTCAAAGATAGGCACGACCGAGCCACGGCTGCCAAGCACATTACCGAAGCGCACCGCCACACAGGTCATCTGCGGATAACGTGCGGCACGCTCGAGCATAAGGCGTTCGGAGAGTTCTTTGGTCTTGCCCATAACGTTGACAGGCATAACAGCCTTGTCGGTCGAAATGAGAACAAAATGCTCGGCACCATGACGAGCAGCGGCATCGATGATGTGTGCCGTGCCAAGCACATTGGTACGCAACGCCTCGGCCGGCTCGGTTTCCATAAGCGGCACGTGCTTGTAGGCAGCCGCGTGGAGCACAACCTGCGGCTTGATGTCGGCAAATACCCGCTCAACCTTAGCTTCGTCACGAATATCAAGAATGTGCATCTGTGCTATACCGGCCTTGATTGCATCGAGTTCAAAGTGCAGCTCGTAGAGTCGCGATTCATCGATCTCAAAAAGGTGAAGCTCGGCCGGAGACATACGGATAATCTGGCGGCACAGCTCGGCGCCGATTGACCCTGCTGCGCCGGTCACCGCAACGATTTTACCCTCAAGGGTGGTGCGCACCGCCTGCGTATCGATAGGAGTCAGTGTGCGGCCAAGGAGGTCTTCGACGTTGACTTTGCGCATATCGGATAGGCGCACGCTGCCGCGCTCGACGACGATTTTCGGCATGATGTGGGTGGTAAGACCAAGGTCAGCCGCACGATTGAGCAGAGTGCGCACGGCTGTGTCGTTGGCGCTCGGAAGCGCAACAAACAGTTCGCTAATATCTTCAGCTGCGACGATATCCTCAAGCTCGGCGGTTGTGCCGACAACCCGCACCCCGCCCACAATACTCGCCGCAAGCCCCGAATCATCATCGAGAAAACCGACGACGTCAACGCCGATATCTCGACGCATCTGTAGCTCGCGCAACAAAAGCGAGCCGGCACTGCCCGCGCCAACGATTAGCGCACGCTCCCCTTCGTGACGCGCCACCGAACGCACATGCTGAGCCGTACGCACAGCGATACGGATAGATGCGAGTGCCAGAAGAACGAGCGCCGCCTGGATACCGATAACGCCAAGCGGTACCGGACGTTGCCATGCCCGAAACGCACTCACGCATATATCGCCGATAGCAAGAAGCGCGGCACCCATGATGACGGCACCGACGATGCGCAAAAGTGTGTCGATGCCCACGTAGCGCAGCACCACGCGATAGAGCCCAAACACAACGGCAAGCGTCCCATAGACGATGACCGATGCGAAAATCATTGGCAAGAGGAAGCGTGCGAATTCAGGCGGAACGGCGCCCTCAAACCGTGCGAGATAGGTCAACAATGTGGCGAGCGTAATGGCGGCTGCATCAGTCACCGCGAGTGCTATCTGCCAGCGGCGGCGCGTCGCACGAACGTTGATAATGCGCTCGATAAGGCTCATGGACGATCCTTGAGATAAGCAGCGTACGTTGCGGCAAGACCGTCGGCGAGCGTCGTCTTGGGTTGCCAGCCAAGGCCGGTAAGCCGCGTGGAATCGAGAAGCTTGCGCGGCGTGCCGTTTGGCTTGGTAGCATCCCACTCGATGGTGGGAGGTGCGGCGGGGCCGCCCGAGCTCATGCCATCAGTAAATATTGTCGCGCATATAAGATTCGCAAGCTCGGCGATGGTGACCTCCTCGCCCGAGCCAACGTTAATCCATGCGCCGAGCTCAGCAGCGGTATGGCGTTCCATCAAGAAGACGGCTGCGTTGGCCAAATCGTCGACGTAGAGAAACTCACGCTGTGGCGTACCATCGCCCCATAGCGTCACAGTTTTGGCTCCCGTGCGCTTGGCGTCATCGAAACGTGCAATCATCGCGGGTAGCACGTGGCTCGTCGTGAGGTCGTAGTTGTCGCCCGGACCGTAGAGATTCGTCGGCATGAGCGAGATAAAGTCGGTGCCGTATTGGCGGTTGTACGCCTCGCACAGCTTGATGGCGGCGATTTTGGCGATAGCGTATGGCTCGTTCGTCGGCTCGAGCGGTCCGGTAAGCAACGCTGCCTCGGCCATAGGCTGTGCAGCGTCACGCGGATAGATACACGAAGAGCCGAGGTTACAGAGCTTGGTGACGCCAGTGCGATACGCTGCATCGATGACGTTGAGCGCAATGGCGAGGTTATCGTGGATGAATGGAGCCGGCTCGGCCGCATTCGCGCCGATACCGCCGACCTTCGCCGCGGCAAGAAAGACGTAAGCGGGGCGTTCATGCTCGAAAAAAGCACAGGTTTCGACTTGATTGGTTAAATCGAGCTCGGCATGCGTTGCGGTTACGAGGTTCGTGTAGCCACACCGCGTAAGCTCGCGCACAATTGCCGAGCCAACGAGCCCGTTGTGCCCGGCGACGAATATCTTGTCCGCTACTCGCACGGCTCGTATGTCTCGAAACCGCCATCGCGCAGGTGGCGTTCACGCCGTGCCTCTTCGAGGTCGGCATCGACCATACACGCGGTCAGCTCTTCTAGCGTGGTCTTCGGCTCCCAGCCAAGCTTCTCTCGTGCCTTGGTCGCGTCACCACACAGCATGTCGACCTCTGCCGGGCGGAAGTAGTGCTCGTCAACGGTAACGACGGTACGGTTAGTCGCGCTGTCGATACCACGCTCAGCGATGCCCTCGCCCTCCCAGCGAAGCTCGATACCGGCCCGCTGAAACGCAGCCGTGCAGAAGTCGCGTACCGAGGTCGTCACGCCGGTCGCCATTACGTAATCGTCGGGTTCGTCTTGTTGCAACATCAGCCACATGAGTTCGACGTAATCGCCAGCGTAGCCCCAATCGCGCTGTGCATTGAGGTTGCCCAGATAGAGCATGTCTTGCATGCCGAGCGCGATGCGAGCGGCCGAGCGCGTAATTTTGCGCGTCACAAACGTCTCACCGCGCAGGGGCGACTCGTGATTGAAAAGAATACCGTTACAGGCGTAGATGCCGTATGCTTCGCGATAGTTAACGGCAGTCCAGTACGCAAAGAGCTTGGCGACAGCGTACGGGCTGCGTGGATAAAACGGCGTCGTCTCGCGCTGCGGCATCTCAATGACCTTGCCGAATAGCTCACTGCTTGAGGCCTGGTAAAACCGCGTCGTCTGCTCAAGGCCAAGGATACGGATGGCCTCGAGGATGCGCAGAGCACCGAGTGCGTCGACATCGGCGGTGTATTCGGGCGTCTCAAAACTAACCTGCACGTGCGACTGTGCACCAAGGTTATAGATTTCGTTAGGCTTGATTTCGCTGATGAGGCGGATAAGGTTGGCCGAATCGGTCAAATCTCCGTAGTGGAGATGAAAGTGTACGTCGGATTCGTGCGGGTCTTGGTAAAGATGGTCGATACGTTGTGTGTTGAAGCTCGAAGAACGACGCTTGATGCCGTGGACCTCATAGCCTTTATCAAGCAGAAACTCGGCGAGGTATGCACCATCCTGGCCAGTGATGCCGGTGATGAGTGCTACATTGCGCTTGGACATGGCACGTGCTCCTTTCCGGTCTCTCTATTATAGCGCGAGTGGCGGAGGTTTCGTGGGGATTTGCGTACGTCAGACATATAATTGAACAATTGCGCAGTTGAGTACGGCGCGGTTTCCATAGGTCTATTATAATGGCACTATGAAGGCTTTAATGGTAACGACAATCGGTGTTACTCTGCGGGCATTTTTGTTGCCGCTTACCCGTGCGCTCCGCGATACGGGGTGGACTGTCGATGCTTTGACGCACGATGACGGCACGAGTTTGGACGGCGACTTCGATGCAGTGCATGAGATTGGGTGGACACGTTCGCCGCTGTCGCTCTTGAGGGTGCAACGTTTCGCGCGTGAGATTCGCGAGCTCGTTGAGCATGAGGAATACGATGTTGTACACGTGCACACGCCGATTGCCGCGTTTGTGACACGCTTAGCGTTGGCCGAGATGCGCGAACGCGACGGGCAAGGTGGCGTGTATAGGCCGTGTTGGGCGAACAAACCACGCATTATATATACCGCCCATGGCCTGCATTTTTACAAAGGTGCTGGCATTAGTGCGTTCGCATATCGCGCCGCTGAACGGCTTGTCATACACGGGACCGATACGCTCGTCGTCATGAACGATGAGGATGAAGTCGCCGGTGCGAATCTGTGTGCGCTGACCGTGGGAAGCGAGCGCGTCTGCGAGCTGCGGCGTATCGATGGTATGGGCTTCGACTTCGCCGCGTTTGGCACAGCAGCTGCGGCTGCCGACGGTGCGGCTATCCGCGCTGAGCGGGGAATCGATGCCGATGCGTTCGTCGTCGGGGTGATTGCCGAGCTCTCTGCGAACAAACGCCACCGCCTCGTGCTCGATGCAGTGCGTCTGCTGAAGGAGCGCTCAGAGCGCGAACATCGGAAGCACGCGCAACGCACCGCTCCTGTTCGCTTCGTCTTCATAGGCAGCGGTCCGCTTGAGCGTAGGCTTCGCGCATATGTGCGGCAACATAACCTCGCCGACAGCGTGCACTTCACGGGGGCGGTACCGTTTGCCGACATCCCCGCGCTCTGTGTCGCCTGTGACTTGGGGCTACTGGTCAGCAAACGCGAAGGGCTACCACGCTCGCTGATGGAGTTTGTGGCCGCCAGTGTGCCAATCGTCGGCACCCGTACCCGCGGCATCACGGACGAGGTGCGCAATGCTAACGCCCTCTGTGAGCCCACGCCCGAGGCACTCGCCGACCTTATCGAACATTGGGCAACCGCAACGCCACAAGAGCGCACCACCCTAGCCGCAACACAACACAGCCACGCGCTCGCCCACTACGACACGAGCGTCGTTATCCCACAATATCTCGAACTGTACCAACAGTGAATAATCGACAAAAGAAGGAGCCCCTTCTCGAAAGAAAGGGGCTCACTTTATTGGTTTGGCTCTATGTCACGCATCATATTTCATTTCTGCTCCCTTCGCCGAGGATTTCTCCTACGTCTCATTATAACTCTTCTGGCGACAAAACCATAGAATTTTTTACTCGACTGTTAAAGGAGACTTATAAGAAGCATTATTTGCCTCTTTAAGCTCTTCGATAAATGCATCTAAATTAGGATAGCCACCTGAAACTTTTCTAAATTTCTCTAATGCCGGCTGTCCCTTGCGTGGATCGACTAAGAACATAAATTGACGATCAATAGTGTCTTTATCAACTATGCCCAGCGCGCGTGCAGTCATAACCGTCTCGGCTTCATTTAGGAATCGTATTGCAACTGTCCTAAGTTCGGAAAGCGCTTTCCCTGATATGTGAGCATACGTTTCACTAGCCGAACACTCTTCTGAGCATTCGTTCTGATGTTTTTCTGCCATACATAACTCACATAAATAAGGTTTGAGACCCGGATCAAGATTTTGCACATCAAAACTAACAAGCCGATACAAGTTGTCACACTGCTTGTCATCAAGTTGTGAAACTATCCGAAACGCAAAATACAACGCAGGGCTCATGGCCGAGGTCCAGTTAGCACTTACCGCTACTGTCTGCACGCGCCTTGTTTGTTCGTACTGATTTTCCATGCTCTTCCTCGCCAAAACCACTTGACGGGTAAGCAATGAAACTTGCCAAATAAGCACAGCCAGTGTCCCAATTGCGATGATGCTCGAAAATATTAGTAACATGAATTCCACCAGTGCCCTCCTTGCTGGTGTACCTCAAATTAGAAACCATTTGCGGCAGATTGCACACACAGACCCCATGCCGCTCACTTCATCCTACTGCAATACGACATGTATGTTTGCATTAACCTGATTTATGTTACTGTCATGTGACTTCTGCTCTGAGCAATCTGCCGAGTTGTGCTAACACGTCGCCCATTTTGGTGTTATCTTCCGAAAGCTTCACCTCTCGTGATGGCTTCGCCAGACAACGAACAGTGCAACCGCAGCGACAAGTACTATCCCGCCCACCAACACGGCGACGATTAATCCAACCGTATGTTCGCGCGCAAGATCGGTTATCTTGGCACTAAGAGTCGCAAAGAACCCCGGTTCGACTTCGGGTTCAGGTTCAGTGAAGGTAACTTCGGCGACGATTTCCTGTCCTGCGCGCGCCGGCGCAACGTTGATGCCGTAAAGAGGCACATCATCCGCGCTTTCTCCCAAAAAGATAACGTCTTTGCCCGTGCCAACCATGCCCTCAGGTGCCTCGAAGCCAATGACGAGCTCGGACAAAGCGTAATCAACTTTAAAAGAATAGCTCGAGACAAGGTCACCGTCGTCGTTTTCTCGATACAGTGGTTCGTCGACACGGAACACAAGCCGGATTCCTGTCCAGTCTGTCACGCTAAACGAATAGACGTTACCCCACCCATCGGGATGAGGCCCAACAGCATACTTTTCAGGCTCCACACCCTGGCTCATAGCACTCCAGAGATACTCCACCTCGACTACGTCAAAATCAACGGGAAGTATAAGTCTCGGTGCATCCTTCGGAAGATGATGGGCCGAGACTCGGGCAATAACCTCGTATTCGGCCGCTGTATCGCCATGAGGGGAACCGGTGATGACCACGCGCTGGAAGGCAGCACCAGCCTCGGTTGCGCCCAAACCCGTCATGCCAAAGAGTAGAACAGCCCCTACGAGTGTCATAAAGATGGCAAGTCGCTTCATCGTGCCTCTACCTTCCTGTTCAGGTTTTACAAACAGCCTGCCTGCGGCTTAGTTTGCAGCCTACTGTGCCTGCTTCCTATCCTTACTGACCTTGCGTGCAACGAGCACGACGACTACGACGACAAGGATGATTGCACCAATGAGCGCACCTATGATGAGGCCCCGGTTATGTTCTTCGACTGACTCAGTGACACTAAGCGCCACGGCTTCGGCCGGACCAGGATCTTCAATAAGATTGAAGACGACCTGTGCAACAATCTCTTCATCCGCACGCACGTTCTCTGCGCGAGTAATACCATATACTGCCCTATCGTATGCGTCCTCCTCAAGCAAAACGACACCAGCACCGCTGCCTGTCATCCTCGCTGGAGCCTCGAAGCCAATTTCGAGACCTGATAGAGGGTTTGGTGCAACGAATCGAAACGAAGACACAATTTGACCGTCATCGGTCTCAGAATACAGCGGTTCATCGGCGTGGAGCACTATCTGAACTCCTTGCCAATCGAAAAGCCCGCTTGTGCCTTCTTCATCGGCCAAAACAAAGGTGTAGACGTCATCAATACCATTCGAATGTGGCTCGACGGTGTATTCTGCTTCGCCCTCATCATCCACGCTACTGGCATCCGCGATATGGCGTGCAGAAACCACCGTGATGTCGCGCGGCAAGACAAGCTGTGCGGTGCCAACCGGAGCGTCGTGCACAGACGGCCTCGCAATTACCGTGTATTCGGTCGTAAAAGCATCGTAGGGACGAGCGATTACGCTTATTCGATTAAAGACCGCGGCACCAGCCACAGAGATGCCAATACCTAACACACCCAAAAGCACGATTGTGCCTAAGAATGCGGAAAGAATGCCACGTCGTCTCATCATGTTCGTACCTTTCGCCCTCAGATATACTTACCGGACACGCGTTACGCATCTATTATATACCTTTACCGGAAAAGAGGTAGCATGGCGGTGAGACCGGAACAGAAAGAGATGCGCCGGATGGTACATGAAGCGCGGCAGGGCAATAAAGAAGGGGTCCCGGAGGACCCCTTCTTGTTACGCTAAACACATTGTAACACTAAACCACTTAAACACATCCTAGCGGAAGATCCAGATAACATCTGAACCGTTGTCGCGGACAGAGGCAAGGTTTGTACCGTCAAAGACGGTCTTGTTCTGCCACGCGGTGCCTGTCGTTGTGGTCGCGTTAAAGTAAGTACCGATAGCGCGATTCTGGTGACGGGTACCCACAGCAGCCGGAGTAAGTGCCTGACGGAATCCATCAGGACCGACCGTTGCCGGATAGCTTCCCACCAGATGGTAGAACGACGCATCGTCGGTCGTGATGTGGCACTTCAGACACGCACCGTCCTTGGCAGTACCGTCGTTGTTGCTACCAACCGCACCGTTAATGACGCGGAAACTAGGATCGACCGGAGAGGGAACTCGAGAGCCCGCTGGTGCGGTGATACCGTCGGCCTGACGCCAGGTGGACCAGGTCGAGTTAACGGTAGAAATCTGAGCAATGTTACCTGCATACATCCAGAGATTACCGGCCGTCGAGGTCGTCGTCACTGCAGCACCATTATCATCCCACTCGTATACCGCTACGCGGTTACCGTGCGGGAAGGCGGTCGTACCGGTCTGAACACCGACCATATCATGACACTGGTCACAGCCATAAGCAGTCGAGCGGTCACCGTCGACACCAACAGGTTCTGCATCTTCATAGCCCGCTACCGTGCGCATACGGAAGCCAGCGGATACATTCCCGGCGTGACACGGCGCACAATCGTCGCCACCTGTGTTGCGATAGCGCCCAGGGTTGATGTGACCGGTGTGTGCAATCGGATCGGTATTGGTATCTGTGCCGCCCATTGCTGCACCAAGGTTAGAGCTCGAAACGTTACGCGTCGCACCAACACCCCACTCATTGATAGCAAAGACTGAGTTGGTGTGACATCCGGACCGGTTACAGGTCATACCGGTAACGGTACCCTTTGCAACACTCCATGTCTGACGATTCAGACCTGTAGGAATGGTCCACGCATCAGACGATGCTGGAGCGTTATCGAAAAACCATGTACGAGCGGCTGTCAGACCACTTGGAATCTGATTAGGCTTCGAGTTATCGGCAGCGTCCGCGCCAATCTCTGCTCTGATGAGACTGTCAGCCCTGCCACCAATGAGGAACATGTTCATACCCGCGAACTCAGATCCCCCACCACCGTGGATACCGCCACCGTGACACTGGTGACAGGTCGTGTCTGCGCTCGAGTGCGGACGCATCTCGTCACGGTTGTACTCAACTTTCTTGTTGGCACCGCCGCCACCCCATACGGTGTGACAGATACCGCACGCTGCGCCACCCATGGTCAGTGAGGCACGTGTCGTTGCTACACCTGCGCGGTGAGCAGAGTGGCAGACGAAACACTTAGACGACGCGATAGCATAGCCACCGTGCACGTTACCAACACCGGGTGCACCGGGTGCCGTTGCAGCTGCGGTAAAGCCACTCGCATCCTGCATACGGATAGCACCGCCCCATGAGAGGAAGCCGGGCTGTGGTGAGTTAACGGTTCCGGTCTCGGAATTAATCTCGTTGCGGTCGCGGTTACCGTCGATTGCATAACCTGCATACTTAGCTCCGGCAACGGATGCAAATGCAAAGACGAGCATTGCTGCCAAAGCAAGCGTAAGTAATACTTTTTTCATACTATCTCCTTTAATAGAAGGAACATTTTTCATCTCTTTCATTGTTATCACCCCCCATCCGAGCATAGAATATCTGACACTTGTCAGCCATATATAGTATATCAAATTTTCGGGAAAAAATAAATATTTTTCAGAAAGATTTTTAAGTAATTTCAGGTGATATTTGACGCACCAATCCGCGACCAAATCGACCGCGGATTGGCATAATTTTATTAAGAAAGATTAACATATGGCGTTATTCCCCCGTTTTGGTTCCCATCTCAGTATCTTCTGGAGCCTCTTGAGCTTTAATCTCGGCTTCTTCGGCACGTTTTCTCATTATCTTACGCGCTACATAATAGGCAGTGGCGATGACGATAATCAGGAGAACCGGTAACAGGCAGGCACCCAGTGGACCGGCCAAGTTGCGATTTAACTGTGTAAGTAGGCCACCGCCAGAACCCGGCAATGAAACAATCTGTACACGACCCAACGCTGTTTCAACGATGTAGAACACATCCTCGCCACGATGGTACTCAATCTGGTTTGGATAATGGAGAGCGCCATCGGCCTCGCCGAACGTACCCCACTTATCAATGAACTCACCGGTTTCCATATCGAAGGCCGCAATGGAGAAGTCCATCATATCGACGATGACGAGGCGGTTGGCTGCATCGATGGTAGCGCCCATGGGCATTTGCATATTAGAGGGAAAAAGTTCGCGCGATACTTCCAGATCCTCCTCAAGCGCAATGTTCATTCCTGCGTTGCGCGGAACACCTGTGCGATGAATCCATATCCGTTCACCGGCTGGATCATACTTGCTAATACGGTTATTGAACGTATCCACAATGTATGCGTTGTTATTGTTATCAAGAGCCACGCCGCTGATATTATCGAACTGGAACTCGCCGTTACCAAACGATCCGACGTATCCAATCTCAGTACCGTCCAGCTCAAAAGCACCAAAGGCTCCGCGCATACCTACCAGCAACATGTCTTGATTAACGGCAACAGAGAACGGTGACTCGGGAAGTTCGATGGCGCCAATTTGATTGTTATTCGAATCGTAGATGACGATTCTGTCGTGGGTCTGCATCGCAATATATTTAGTTCCGTCGGCAGCGATGGCAAGGTTCGAAGGATACGGCAGTGTGTCCGGACCACCGAACGACCCGTGATACATACCGTTGTGATCGTACTCGATGATACGCATACCGAACTGATCGGTCACAAACATGCGCGAGCCACTGGGGGCCGGATGTGCGTCGCCGGGAGAGTGCTGCTGGTGCTGCTCGGGGCCGGTGCCATAGATAGACCGTATCCACGTGACACCGGCGACCGTTCTACCACCACCCCCCAGACCACCGGTCAGGAAAAAAAGGAGGGCTGCTGCTAGCGCCATGAGGAACAGCAAGGTTATCAAAGCAACAATAAGGGCGACCCGACCCGAATTTTTGCCCGAACCATGCGCCTCGTCTATCTCAACAACCCGTGACTGTGCATCCGAATCCGCTGGGGGTACACTCTGCGGTTGTGTCTCTTTTAGTTCCTCGCTCATTGCAGTTTCCCTTCAACACGCTGGATACTTTCGATAACCTCTTCATCCTCTGGCAAGAATACCTGCGCCATTTCAAGATCGGCTATAGCGCCGGCGTAGTCGCCTAGTTGCTCCTTGATATGAGCGCGGTCAATGAGCATACCGGCCTCTTGAGGATTTATCTCAAGATAATGGCTCACTGTCTCCAAGGCAGACTCCCACTCTTCTAGCGCCATATAGGCACCGGTCAAATCGCGAAGCGCAAAGGAGTAGTTCGGAGATATGCCTTCAGCAAGAGCCCAGTTCATGTGCTCGCCACCGGTCTCGAGCATGTGCTCGTACGACTCTCTTGTCTTCTCGATAACCTGCCGATAAAGAGCGATGGCCTCTTCGTAGTTGCCTCGGCGGAACTCGAGCAGTGCCGTACAGTAGAGAATCTCTTGATGCTGATAGACATCGATATTCTGAAAGTCTTCGCTATTGATGACTGCTTCGGCCTCGGCCAATCTGCCCGATTCAATAAGCGTCACCACATAGAACTGCCACTGCCACGAATCAGCTTCGGCATCGAGTGCGCTCCCATACTTGAGAACGGCGGCATCATCGGCGTTCTGTGGTGCGCCGGAAAGGTTAATGACACCGGTCAAGATGAGCATTAATATCGTCCCCAACGACCAGATGATAAGTGCTGCGATAATAACGCCAAGCACCCGGTTCACCGGATCATCAAACATCTTCTGCTTCTTGCGCACGACTACAACTTCTTTTTCTACCGGCTTATCTGCGTCACTCATTGCGCCGCCTTTCACCTTCAGACCTGTCCTAAACACCCCTTAGTCTACCATAACCGCCAAACGTTCGCGCGCCTCAAGATACGCCGGGGTCGACGGCATTATTTCGGCTGCACAATCGAGAAGTGCGCGTACCATAACGACGGAATCCGTAGAGCGCACGGAGTCTGTTTCCCATCGCTCAAGGTTATCGAGCATAAGCCCTGCATACCATGCAAGATTTGGCCCAAAACCCGAAACATACGAAGGTGCTTGCGTAAGTATCTCTTCGGCGATAGCATCTTGTTGCTGTGGTGCGCCAGCGGTCACGATGAGCATCTCATAATAATCGCGCTCGGCAAACGGATAGCCCGGCACCCGTGCACGAAGATTCTCAAGCCGTACCAAATAGTGTTGTGGTGTTGGGTCAGGAGTGTGGAGATTGATGTGTGCGTAAAGCGCATATCCCCCGATAAGCACCAGAATAAGGTTTGTCGCAAGAAGCGCGACAGGCAAGAAATTCGTGAAGCGCAACGATTGCGGCGCAGAATGGGGAGCCCGCGCTTTTGTCACCCTCGCCGTTGGCGCAATCGCCAATCCCGCACAGAGCGCGACGAGCAGGCCGCTCGCAAAATGAAACGGTGTCGCAAAGAGCGCCATAAGCGCGGCCAGCGTACACAGAGCGAACAACATGCGCGGGTTATTACGCGTTTTCTCTTGGATTGCTTCACGTAAATCAATAGCCCACACGACCGCTGCAGCCGTCAAAAGCACAGCACCCCACAGGCCAAGCCTCGTGAGCACCTCCCACGCAAGCGAGTGCGGCGACGGCGAGCTATAGGCAATAGGGTCGGTGCCAAGTGTCATGGTGTACTCAAAGATTTGAGGGTCGTAAAACTGTATCGCTGAGAATCGATAGCCAGCCGGTCCAAAACCGAATAACGGTTCGGCGAGAAACATCCTCTGCGCTGCCTCCCAGAGATGAATGCGCGTCGCCACCGCATTCGAGGAAAACACGGCAATATCGGGCATCGTATGTGCGAGGTCAGGCGCAAAGGTAACCACGGCTGAAGCAGTAACAAACAGCGTCAGCAAGACTCGCCCACCTCGTTTTGCCCATGTGGTAGCTTTCGTCGGCATCTGCAGTAGCTCGGGTGCAAAACTCACGGCAAGAAGCAGCAGAGCTGCGACGGTGTACAGACCCAGTGCGCCGCCAGAGTAAGCAACACCGACGACAGCCAGTATAGCGGCCGCAAGATGCACCGGTTTGTGCTCTTTGTCGAGGTTCGCCGTGTAAAGAAGCAAAAGGGGAATGGGGGCAAACGCCACCGTCGAATATGCACGACTTCCAAAGACCGTCGACCAATCGCCCATCATGAGACGCTGAACACCGGCCACCACAATCAACAAGAAGCCGACGTACGCAAGCGCATAGATTCCCGGACGAACCGACGAATCAAACTTTACCGTCGATGCCATAAAAAAGACAAGCGGATACATCAGCCACAAAATAAGCGGCATCTCGCCATAGATGTCAAACGTAATTTGTTGCCAGATATGCGGGTTCACAAGTAGCGGCACGAGCGCTGCGCCAACGATGAGTGTTGTAATAAAAAGTGCTCGTTCTGAAAAGACCGTATCTCCACGCGCACATACGGCGAATATCGCATAACCGATAAGCGGTGTTATTACGAACCATATCTGTGCGTAGTAAAGTTGAGGAACAGTGAAGATGAGGAATGCGCCCGGCGCGAGAAAACACGCGAGCATGAAGAGCGCCAGAGCGTATTTACGCATAGAATCGAGCACGCTATCTGAGCCGTCGCCAAGAGGGGCTGGGCACTTGTCCGGAAGGGTTGGGAACCTCCATCAGTTGCCAAATATTGCCATGACATCCCGGATCATCGCAGGTGGGAATACCCGTCGGTGACCCCTTCCAATGGCATATTAAGCACGTTCGATACCCATATCGCCGCGCATCATCGACATGCGGCTGAAACGTGTAGCCCTCGGCGTGTGGTATACGATAGCCATGGCATGCGTCGCACGGGCGTGGGTCGTGACAGCGATAACAACCTTGCTGGAAGTCGACACCTTGGAGTAGTGCCTGAGCCGTTGTATCCGGATCGAGTTCGGTACGCGGCACAACGCTTAACGAAGGACGGTGACATATTTCACAGTCCAGATTAACGTTCTCGCCATCATGACAGCGCAAGCACGTTTGCATGCCTCGCGTTGAAAACGAAAACTCCTGTGAGGGACTAAAAGTGTGGCACTGAATACAGGTAAGCCCTGCCTCTAGGGGCGGCTCATGTTGCATCGCAATGTTGTCGACTATTATCGTCTCAGCAAGACTCTCACGCGGATGACACCGGAAGCACGATTCGCGCGGGAAGAACGCGTAGTTCACACCCGACTGCCAGAAAAAGCCCGCTGCAGTATGAACGAGTCGTCCTGGCACGTTCACCGTGAAAGACTGCACCATCCCTCCAGTCTCGTGGCAGTCGACGCAGAGTACATTTGCATGAGCAGTGCCTGCAAGCATTTGCGAATGATTGTTTTCCTCATGGCACGAGTTACAAAACGTATTCGAGCGTGTCGCCGTCCCCGTAATTGCCGCCACAATGAGTGCGATACCAACCCATATGATAATGTTGATAGCAATCTTTGCCGCCGTCTTATCGAGTATCTCACGTGTTGTTCGTTGCACCTTTTCAAGTGGTGACCCTTTGAGACGCTTCTCAGCTTCTTCGGCCGATATCTCGCGAATAGGATTACCCTCGGCGTCAACGAGCGCGTACGTCGGCTCTGAGTGCGCAAGTCTTAAGACTATTAACAAAACAATAGAAAAGATTACCAGAATAATAAGTGATGCTATCGCAAAAAGCAGAATGGCAACTGGAACATCGGATTGCGGATTTCGTATGACACCGGCCAGATAGTCAAGCCGCTGTGCAAAGGAGTCTTCGTGCACGGGAACGTTGACAATCTGCCAAAGGGTATCGATAAAGTCTTGCATCAGCGCGTGAACACCCCCCAACCCGGATGAATGTGCGCCATATGGCACCGCAGACAATCGCTCGTGAGATGACAGCCATAACAGGCGTCCTCGCCAAGCTCGTTGGTGATGGCAGCGTGTTCTTGGAGGAACCGCTCAGGATGTGGTATTTCCATGCCATGACAATCGTCACAGAACGACTGTGGATGGCAACTGTCGCACTTATTGTTCGGATCACGCGCCGGCTCTGAATGTCGCATAAGGATGGTCGGAGGATGGGGTACTAGTGGTCCGTGGCATCTGCCACAGAAGGTTTCCGTTGTGTGGCAACTCCGGCAAGAGTTCATATCGCCAAGCCCGTGTGTTCGAAGCCAGTTCTCATTATGGGTGATACGAAAAGCCGAGGTGTTATTCGGTATGACCGATCGATACCGTCCATCATGACAGAGGTAGCAGCTTTCCTCGTTGGCGGCATCGACCATTTGGTCGGTATGACACCAGAGACACTGATCCATCGAGTATTGATACTGGAGGCCGGGCGTCGAGTGACCGGCCGTCGAGTGGCATACTGTGCATGCGAGGGTTGCTGCGCATGCCGAATGTCTGATATTGATGCCATTTGACAGCGTAGTGCCGCGCGTGACGTCCGTTTCATGACAGGTGAGACATGTTTCATCAGACACGTTTGCCGCACCGAGATTTGAAGGATTGGCAAGCCTTGTTACCATGCTATACATAACGATTTGTCGGTATGCGAGACGTCCTCCGGTATTATGACAGTCGGTGCAGGCCATATCGACGTGTGCTCTCTCGGCCGTTGCTTCAGCAACGGTAACATGGCACGAGCTACACGCGGGAACCCAGACCGTCGCAACGGCGCCGGGCAGCAAGAGCAGAAATACCACCGCCAGAAATACCCACGGTGCCAAGCGTTTAGTAAGGCGCTTAGCGTCCTCTGTGGTCATCGGGGGCCGAGCGTCATCCTCAGCTAACCGACGTCGAATACTATCCTTAACGCGCTGAAGCTTCTTCATCGGAAGTTGTTGTGTCGGTGTTAGCTGGTGTATCGGAATCTTGCACATCGTGGGTTCCTACGTCACTACGTGAGGCAAACGGGCCTTTGCAGGTAAGTATCAGGTAGAGGACAACGGCAAGACCTGCCGCAGCAAATATGAGCGCGCCCATAATCCACGTGAACGGCTCTTCGTACCACACTGTCGCCAACGCTACGTTCTCTGCATTAAACTCCACTTGTTCGAACTGTTGACCAAAGGCGACGACCGCCACAATGACCTCATCACCCGGAACATTGGTGTAATCAATTCCGTAGATTTCGTTGCCATCATAATCGGTTCCCAGCTGAGTCACCCCTTGACCCACGCCTGCATAGCCCTCAGGAGCGACAAACCCAATCGTAAGAAGCTCAAGGTCATTTGGAGGAAGGACCTCAAGTTCAGCGATGGGAGCAGCACTTGGACCGCCCATCACTGTCGTGTCATATATCTTTGCGTCAAGCACAAAACTCGCTATAAACATGGTGCTCTCAGTAAAAACAACGTCATAGCGCGTGAAGCCGTTGTCCTCCTCGGTCGCCGTATGCGACACCACAACTTCCCGTGAATCTTCCTCAAGCGTTAACCCAAAAACATTGACAAGCAAGAAGTCAGAAGGTGCGTAGAAATGTGCAGTTGCCGGAAGTGAGGTATCGTCTGGCAGAAAGCCATACACAGTCATGAGACTGGTTCCTACTTCCGTGTTCTCAGCAACGACGTACTGCATCTCGGAGAGTTCAGCTGGCGTCGTGGCAACGGCAATCCCTGCCAGCCCGAACGCCATAATACCTGCGCCGACAAGCATAGCGACTCGTGTGACGAGTTTTTTCGTCATGAATATCCCTTTCGTCTCAGATATGCTCGATTATAACACGGTTTTAAGGCACATAGTGCCCATCACGGCATGTCACAAGATGGGTTACCTGTATCGTTCAGTGTAGATACATTCCACGCCCGGAACGACGCGTAAAACAGCAAACAGTTGCTCGTTAAATTTTTGTTTTGCATACCGTGCCCACTCATACACCGGATTCGCACCATGCGCAATCCGGGCACGTATGGCCTCCCTGAGGCTCTCGTTAATCTTCGTCGTCGAGATGCCACCTTCACGAAAATACGTTATCGGCTCGGCGAGGTAAAGTGTCGATGTCTGCGCAACGATAAGGCGCAATACAAACTCGTAGTCTGCCGCTATGCGATACGATTCGTCGTAAAGACCGAACGTGTTATACACATGTGCACGCATGAACATGGTGGGATGCTCGAGAGGCATCGTGAAGCACGTCGGGGTCACGGGTAAGCGTGGCTCTGATGTGCGCCGCTGTCTCCGAGAAACTCCACACTCATCGAGCAGTTCGCAGTCGCCATAGAATATGTCAACCTCAGGATGACGCGCTGCAGCCGCGCGCACCGTGTGCAACGCACCCGATACGTAGTAGTCGTCAGCGTTGATAATCGCTATCAGGTCGTCATCAGCCGCTCGCCTTAACGCCAGTCGTACACCTTTGTTCATGGCGCTATAGATGCCGGTATCGGGTTCGGAGATAACGGTGACGCGACCGCCTTGTTCCTCAGCAAACCGATGTGCCAGCTCAACGGTTCCGTCAGTCGAAGCACCGTCTATCACAAAATAGTGCGCCCATTCGACAGCCTGTTCTTCGAGAACGGCAAACGTATCACTAATAGTTGCCTCTGCGTTCAGACATGCTGTTACCAAAAATAGTGTCGGTTGTTGTGGGAGTCGCTCTCTCATAATGCGAGGTACACCTCTTCGTGCTGACGTGCTGACTTTTCCCAGGTAAAACTTGCTGCCCGCTTAAATCCTGCATGGCGCATATCAGATGCGAGCGTATTATCACTCAAAATATCTGCAAGTATTCTCGCCTGCGCATCCGCGTCACAGGGATCAAAGTAACATGCTGCATCACCGCCGACTTCCGGCAGTGAACTCGTGTTGCTCAATGCACAGGGAGCGCCACACGCCATAGCTTCGAGTATGGGCAGGCCAAAACCTTCATAGTGAGAAGGAAAAACGAATGCTGCCGCATGAGCATAAAGACTTTCGAGCTGCGTATCGGTCGCAGAGATTTGATAAACACGACTGCTGATGCCTCGCGCATCAAGCATATACTGTTCGTCTTGGGTGAATATCCCCCCACCGGCGCATACCAGCGAAAGATCCGGGTGCTCACCCCCTAGTTGCACATATGCTTCAACGGTCATCTTGAAGTTTTTGTATGCTCCTCTACTCCCCACAAACAGTAAATATGGCCCTGATACAAGAGGCTCGATATTGTTCTCGCGACGCATAAAGCTCGCTCCATGATGTATGACGGTCACCTTCCCTGCAGACTCAGGATAAAACTGTAGGAGATCGCGCTTGGTTGATTCGCTCACCGCGATTATGTGGTCTGCTTGTTCAATCATAACCGCCTTATGAAGAGCAACCCACGGATCTGCTACTTCATCTGGGAAAAGCTCATGAATCATATCATGCACTGTAATAACAAAAGGTGTCTGATTGAGATGTGGCAACAAGTAAGGGTCGTAATAGGTGGGATGGTACACTGGTTCGCTAATCGTTTCGAGCGCACGTAGGGCCAACTTTTTATTGAAATAATCGCCAAAGGACATAACGTAACGACATCCGCGACCGCGATATCGATGAAACAAGGTGTGCGGTCGGATATTTAAGACTTCAACGAGATATCGATTGTCGGCGTACCGAACCGGAACTCCAGGTTCGATACCCGAACGCCCCTTAAGCGCATGCGTAACTTCAGCAACATAGCGCGAGATGCCGCCAACCTTCTGCATCGAAAACGCCTGATAGTCATATGTGACACGGACCGTCATCGAGCCCATCCAAAATAGCCGCACACACGACTGACATACGATGCCACTATGTTACAAATTAGCAGACGTGAAGCAAAAACGATTGGCCATCTGCGCGCTCGGCGAACCCGAAAACAATCCCATGCCGTACGCGCAAGCTGAAAACTTACGCCTCCCAGATAAAACCGTGCGACAGTATGGGGCACAAACATCCAAGAGACCTTATCCTCAATTAATCGCAGAGCTAATTCATAGTCTGCCGCAATAGGGAACGTCTGGTCAAATCCTCCCGCCATCTGTAAGGTATCAGTCTTCACATACCATGCTTGGTGTTGGGCAGGCATGATCTGCGGATATCGCTCGGATATCATGGACGGCAAACACTTTCTCAGATATGCATTGCCGTTCCTGTCCACGATATCGCAGTCTCCGCCGATGCAATCGGGCAATTCTTTTGCATAATCAGCCACCGTTACGAATGCATTTTGGGTAAAGACATCATCAGCATTCAAAAATACGGTATACAGCCCTTTTGCACACGCTAATCCCTTGTTCATCGCATCGTAAATCCCCTGATCGGGTTCGGAGATTATGGTGACGGGAAACTGGGCTGTTTCGCTATATTGTTCAATAAGTCTCTTCGTGCTATCGGTAGAGGCCCCATCAACAATTATATGCTCAAAGTCTGCAAACAGTAGACCACTATCGGTTCCGTCATCGGTTTGCCGTTGTAGTGAATAAAATGCTCTTTCGATGGTACGTTCGGCATTCTTGCACACCGTAATAACCGATATCAAGGGACGATTTTCAACTACTTGTGCCATAAGTTCATCCTAGCGCAAACAGCCCCTGCCTTCATAAGCCCATAGTAGATGCCGCCAAAACCAACGAGCAGTACCGCACCTGCTACGCCGACAGAAACGAGGCCATCACTGTACGCATAGGTGCGTAACAACAGCCACAGAAACGGTATAACGAGCAGAGCCGGAACCGTTGGCCAAAACACCTGTCGCAAAAAAGGACGGTAGCGGATGTCCAGTACTTTCATGATGTATAGACCGATGAGAAGCGCGTCCATAACGCTAATCACAAGAGTTGCAAGAGCAGCCCCTACAATGCCTATCGAGGAAATAAGCACAATAGTAAGGATAATGTTGCTTACTGCTATCACTATGCTCACGAAAATCCAATATCGAAAGCGTTTATAGGCGACGAGAAACCAGTTTCCTACCGCATAAAACGGCAGTAACATTTGCGAAAACAAAAGTATACGCATAACCTCAACAGAGCTTTGATAGCCCTCACCAACCCACGCCGGTATCAAAGCACCTGCAACACATATCAACATGACGATAACGGGTAACAACATAGTCGTGAGCAAACGTGTACCGTTAAGAAAAAAGGATTGTGAGCGCTGAGGTGACGACTCTTCATGAATAGTTACCACATGAGGAAGTGTCGCAGAAAGTGCTAACGAAATTCCTTGGGAAATGACTCCTGAAAACCTGGCTCCTATTTCATATACTGCAACAGCGACACCACCTACCATTACACCAAGGGCAATCTTGTCCACTTGATCGAGAGTTGCAAGCGTGGTGAGCTGAATAACAAACATGGGCAAAGAAGCAACCAGCAGAAATCGCACGGCAGTACCAAGTACCAGCGGTTGTTGCGTTGTCACGACAGTCGGCAAATTACGCCGAAACACATGCCACGCAAGAACAACCGAACCTGCACCGGAACATACGATTAAGAGGCTAGTCAACCCCGCCAATACAACCGGGCCCTTATTCATAAACACAACAAAAATAAGTGCTGCCGCACCCACCAAGGTCTGAAGGCTCATGATGGCAGCGGTAATATCGTTGCGCCGGAACGCCACCAACACTATCGAAGCCACCGAACAAGGCCAGTATATGGCCTGAGCTGCCGCATTGATGAGCATAATCCACTTAAAAGAATAGGCAACTGCACCGGAAAGGGCGAAGATATGCTCTGCTTGAAAAGCAAGTACCGCGAGCGTTCCTGCGCACACAATGCCAAGTACGCCATAGATGACCGCGGCGGCACGTACTTCATCGAGCACTTTCTGTCTATCTTTGCGTTCGATTGCCTGAGCAAGATGAGCGGTAAGTATTGTATTGATACCTAAGTCAAAAGCGATTGCAAACGCAACGATTGCCAACGAAAGAGCCCATGCGCCATAAAGCTCCTCTCCAAAACCTCGAAGTAACCAGGGAGTAAGCGCAAAAGAAACCACGACCGCGATTACTTTGGCAACGGCATTAAATCCCGTATTTTTTATCAGAAGTCGAGTTTCGGGACGCATGTTACTTCAGTTTTTGCGCACGCAAACAGACATTGAGTTCGTATTCAGGATCATGTATATCTAATTTATACTGCGGTACTCGTTCGGCGACTATTCCCTGCAGAGAACAAGTTGCCGCAAAAATGTTTCCATATGCACAAACATCTATGGTTTTCGGCTCAAACACGCGCGCGAAAAGTTCACGTGCACCCAACGAAGTGAAGCGCCAATACTCCCCCCAACGTTCCATATCGTAAGGACTAATCTGACTGATGGTTGGCATGGTGCAGAGGACAAACCCACCGGGTTTGAGGATGCGATACACCTCACGCAATGCTCCCATGACATCCGGCAAACAACAGAGTACTTGCGTAAGAACAACACAATCATACGTCTCGTTAGGGATAGCAGGGCAGTCGGCGAGATCTCCCACAATGGTCGGAACATCCTCTGCGCAAGCTTCGTGCGAAAGAATATCACTTTGCGTTACGTGGTTGCCATAACGCTCAGTGTAGGTGCGACATCCTATCTCAAGCACGGCACCCGTAATAACATGCGCATTCTGAGTGAAGTATTGATCGATATAATACCGAGCAATGGGCGTTCCTTTCGCAACACCCCAGTCTGCTTCAACCGGCACGACATCCCCCAAAAAACCAAACCACATGACATGGCGACGCAGGCGACGTATGACCGCGCGTGCCAAGTGCTTTGGTCCTCTCATTAAGATGCCTCCTTATGCTGAAACAGCATTGGTATCTGCGCCTCATGGTATCATAAGAAAATGGCTGCAACTACCCTACCGCTCGTAACGATTGTTGTTTGCGTGTACAACGCAGCTGCCACACTCAGGCGATGCCTCGATTCACTGGCACAGCAAACGTACGATACTTATGAAGTGCTTATCGTCGATGATGGGTCAACCGATACAACACCGATAGTGGTTCGTGAATGGGCTGAGCAACACCCGTTGATGGCGATACGCATTACTACCAAGAAAGAGAATCATGGGCTTGGGCACAGTCGGAATATTGGTATTCGGGAGGCCCGTGGAGACTTTGTAGGATTTGTTGATGGCGACGATTGGGTACGTCCCACATTTATTGAAAAGCTCGTGTGCGCACAGCATAAAGTAAACGCAGACATTGTCCAGACAGACTACTATACGATCCACGAAAATCCTAGTGAATCGAATCTTGTAAAAGTAGCGCGTCACGAACAAGGACTGGGCGCAAGCATGTGCACAAAGCTTTTTCGCACCACACTCTTTGCGGAACATGACATTTGGTGCCCCGAGCATATTAACTACGAGGAAGTAGCTACTACGTACCGGCTCGGCTTAGTTGTTAATCGCATAGCATATATCGAAGACTGCTTGTATTACTACGACAAGAGCAACCCATACACCATTACAGGGCAACGTGATGAACGCTATCTCCAGCTCATCGATGCTTTAGAGGTTCTCCTCAACTATACTCGCACACATGAATTGTTTGACAAAAAATATGATGAGTTGCTTACCATCATGTTGACCTATGGCATGGTTGGACGCCTGTGGGACTTCTTCCGTACCGGACAAAGACATGCTGTCTTTGCCTACTATCATCGCATGAGCACGCTTCTAGACACCCAATTCCCCGGATGGCGTTCGAGCAAGGAATTACAATCTCTCTGTCCGAACAATAAATATCGTCGCGTGCTGACAAGCCGATTATGGTTCAGCATATATGTACATTATTCTCGATTGTTCGCCCCTCTGAGAAGCCGCACTTCGCAGGTGAGCAATCTTTAATCTTTCTTTCGAAAGAGAGATTTTCCGAATAGGTACAGGTAGGCGCGTCGTTTTAGTTTTCCTGCATAGATTCTTTGAAGTCTTTCCTCCGGTTCTGGAATGTGTTCGAAAAGAGCCGGGTGCACTAGGCGCAACGGTTCGCTTCTTCCTTCAGACCAGTTTTCAGAAAAAGCTGCAAGAAGCTCTTTCCTGTCTTGCTTAACTACAAGGAACGTATTTTGCCGATACCAATATGAAATATCGTCGTTATCCCAGATGAGAGGACGTATCACATCGGCAAAAAGATAGTCCTGTTCCTTAAAGAGTGCAGCCCAATAGCCTGGCCACTGCTCATTGATATGATTCTGTCCCCCCTGTCCGGGGATAGCGGCAGAAAACAAGATGATATCGGAGAGAGAAACGAGAGATTCCACGAGCGTCTCGGCAGAAGATTCGGGCAAATGCTCCGCTACCTCAAGACAAATGGCGAGGTCAAATCTTCCGAAAGAACCGGACAAAGACTCAGTAAGGGTTATCGGAACAAAGTAATCGAGAGCGATATTGCGTCTAAGTTTCTCTCGATCCACCCAATCACCATCAACGCCTACAATCTGTTCTGCTCCCAGCTTTTGGGCAGTGTTGAGAAAGGTTCCGATACCACATCCCACGTCGATAACCGTCTTCGGCTTGAGTCTACTAAATAAGAGCGGCAACATCTCCTCTGAGTCCTTCAGAGGATGATCTCTTTCATCATGGATGTATACCACACGGCTCACGATAAACCTCCCAGATAATCGATTGCCCGGCAAAGTTCTTCGGGATTGATGCGATTCGTAGCAAATCGATTGGTACGATAGGGATTAACACCCTTGCATAGCACATTGATTTCAGGTATCTGCAAAGACTCGGTCGTACAAGCGCCAAGATAACCTGCCTTGCGTGCCGTTCGTATCGCACTACGATTAACATCTGCGCGTCCTCCATAAGGATAGGCAAACGAGACGAGTGGCCCACCGATTAGAGCCTCAAGATCTGATTTATTGCCTGCTATCTCTTCATATTGCTGTCGTGAAGTGAGTTGGCTAAGGTGCGGATGTGTGCGTGTGTGTCCTCCGATTTCGATGAGCGGATTGTTGGCAAGATTTGTAAGTTGATTGACAGTGAGCCCTTCATCTGCACCGATAAAGCTCGTGGCAACAAAAAATGTAGCCGGTAGCTCACGGCGCGTTAATATGGGCGCAATAACGGTGGACATATCCGCGTACCCGTCGTCAAACGTCAAAGCGAGACCGTTGCGCGGTAAGGTGTTCTGAGCATGTGCTTTGAATGCCTCACCCACTTGCAGCAACGTGTAGCGTTCAGAGAAGGCATCGAGAAATGTCTCAAACTCGGCAGGAGGCATACCCATATCGGTTGCAGACATATCATTCTCCCACACCCGATGAAACGTCACAAACGCACACATCCCCTTGCGCACACGAGCACGACGAAGCGCGATGGTGAGCCGTGATCCCTGTTCTAATCCACGCATTACGGAAGCCTCCTCAACATAAGTAAAACTGAGACCTTTTATGTAGTTTTTTCATAGCAGTCGCAACCCATACCGCACGTACCCGGCAATCTTGCGTGGGTCGCAAAGCATCTCGATGGCGCGCCGGATGATGTAGCGTGGACGCAGATAGTATGAGCGTAACACCTGTGCGCGCCACTCTTCGATGTAAGCGAGCGTAAGCGTTTCTGTTCCGGTAATCGCCGAGTTAAAATAATCAGCCCCAAGAGGCTGATTTTCGAGCACGCCGGCCTCACGGCACAGATTGTAAAGTGGCGTGCCAAAGTACGGCAACGCGATGTGTATCTCGATAAAGTCAGCATCAAGCTCAAAGATATGAGCGCGCGTTTTTGCAAGATCATCTACTGTCTCCCAAGGAAGCCCCACAAGAGAGAAGCCAAACACCGAAAGCCCTACTTCGCGCGCCCACTCCATCGCTTGGCGATTGTCGGCAACGGTCGCGCCCTTGCACATACGTCGAAGCGTTTCGTCACTACCGCTCTCAAAGCCGAATGCTATCATCCAGCAACCGGCATCTTTCATCGCTTGCAGCGTCGCGCAGTCAAGCGGCTTCGAACGCGAGTTTGCCGTAAAAGCAATCTTTCCCGCCAGAGGGCTTGTTTGAATGAGTGCGCATAGCTCACGCGCCCACTCCCCGTTCATCGTAAAGGTGTCGGCCTTGAAAAAGAAGTTGCGGATGTCGTAGTCTTCATAGCATTCAGTTAATTCGGCAAGTACGTTTTCAGAGCTGCGATAGCGAATGCGTGTGCCTGAAAGGAGCGGAGAGGGGCAGAACACGCATCCGCTACTGCACCCCCGCGATGTTTGGATGGTCGCCATCGGCTCACCGGTATCAGGACGTACGTAGAGGTCGTTATTCATGAGATCACGTGCGGGAAAGGGCAGGTCATCGAGCGTATCATGATAACAACCAAAACGTGTGGGAGTCATGGCGCCATCAGAGGCCTTATAATAGATGCCATCTGCTGCGGTTATGTCACCTTCATCACGCAGGGCGTGGTTTGCGATGGATACAAGACAGTAGTCGATTTCGCCACCGATAAGATAATCGACATGTGAGAGGTCAAGTTCATCGATAACCCGCGTCGGTGCGTCATAGAAAATAGCTCCCTTAAGCACAACGAAGCAGTCGTGGTAAGCGCGAAGTTTAGCCACAAACGCAAGGTCATCATAGATGGTAGCGTTCGTCGTGCTGATGACTACCATACGTGGGTTAAGACGAGCAAGGTCATCCCAAACGTCTTCGCAGGTTGCGCGCTCGGTCTGGTAATCACGCAGACCAACGTCATATCCCACCTCGCGTGCAATCGCTGCGCCGGAACCGAGATCATTACATGCGCGCATGCTCGTGGCACTCGATGCTTCGATGTTTCCTTGGCAGCGATCCTCGCCACGCTGAAACAAGGGGCCGGGCGGATAGAGAAGATAGATATCGAGTGGTTGTGTCATGGTACTATCATACTACGAGTATCAAGGTTATAGGCAGCACGATGTGCTGACGATGTGTTATGTGTAGATGTTGGCTGCGTTGCTCGAATTACAACAAGCAGACAACAAAGATGGGGGCATCTACCATGAAAAAATGGTTTTTCCATATTGGGCGCACGGCAGTAATTTGTATAGCGCTCGTCGCATTGGCTGTTGCGGGTCTTTTCGCCGTCTACTCCCTACCTGAAGAGCCAGTACGCACAAGTGCCGCCAGTGCCCTGAGAGCATTCGGCCAATCACCTGATACCTTGAGCCCCAGTCTCATCGGCAACTTTGAATTTAGTCGCATATACCACACCATAGATTTCTACTTATTCCAAACCTCAATGAGCGACAGTGCCCCCCCCCCCCATCACATATAGTGGTGTTTGGTTCGCTCTACTTTGACATATCAACTACGGACGAATTTGACCCACTCGATAATACCTACTGGACGCAAGAGTTGGAAATGCGCCTCGATGGTGCACAGGCACGCGATACCCTTGGGCGCTATTGGAACGGATATCGCATACCATTGCGTCTGCTCAGTCAGGTTTTAGATTACACGGGTCTGCGCATTCTTGCTGGCACATTATTCGCAGCTTTAACGGCAGCATCTACATGGGCAATTCTGCGAACATTTGGACGTAGGATTGCTGTTTTCTTTTTGGGCGCATTACTTTTGACAACTGTCTTCATAGTGCCGTTCACGCTTAACATGATTGCTCCTTGGCTCATCATGTATATCGCAATTCTGTTGGTATGTTACTTGTGCAAAAAAGGGAAAATGGGCTCTTGGGGAATCGAATTATTTTTCACTGTCGGAGCACTTACCGCTTTTTTTGATATCTATACTACCCCTGTTATTACTTTGGGCATACCGCTCACCCTTGTTCTGCTTTGGCGTATGAGACATTCGGCACTTACGCCGAAACAATCATGCATCACTCTTATCATCCTATCCGCAGCATGGACAATAGGATATGCGCTTTTCTGGGCCACACAGCTGGCTATTGCTTCGTTCGTAATCCCTCACATCAACTTCTTTGAGAACGCTCTCGATGCCGCGCAAGGATATTCATACGTTGTTACGATATTAGGTGGAGTTCCACAAGCAACTCTGAAAACCATCGCATCGCACTTTGCCACCCTACTGGGGGCCAAGACCTCAGATACCACCCTAACAACCGCAGAACTATCAAGTGCGATTTATATCCGCGCGGCACTTGCTGTTGGGTTTATCAGTATGGCCTCAGTCCTGTGGTGGTTGCGCATAAGAGGATATGCGCAGGCTCGCACTATTGTAAAACACTTCTCTCCTTTGTTGCTGGTAGCTCTATTGCCCTTTGTTCGTACTGTCATTTCTTCTGGAACGTCCTTTGCGCACACGGGAATGATACATCGTGAGTTGCTTGTGTTTATCTTTGCCCTCGGAGTATTTTTCATCGAAAGCTATCGTGTGGCACGAGAAGGGGACTAACGCCAGAGAACCAACACAGCATAATCGTTTCATTCATGAGCCCCATGTAACCGTAGTCCTGCCACCATCGCAGCTGCTGCGGCCAACACGTTTAGCCCTGACGCCACGAGTGCGCTGGCAAATAATCCGAGTGTCGGCTCCAGCCAAAGACCGCATACCAACGCACCGATAGCCGAACCGAATGAACTGGCTGCCGACACCACTCCTACTGCGGTGTTCGAGCCAACGAGGCGGGTACCAGCCACGGTCGCAAGGGGAAACGTCATACCGAACAGCGTTGCCGGAATCGCCATGATGACCAGCGCAAACACTCCGCGCAGCACCATCGACCAGAAACCGGTCATGCCAACCGTAGTCGCAATGAGCACATAAGCGCGACCGGCGTACGCGATAGCGGGAATCGAAGCGAGGCCGGTGATAGCCGCCACAATCTCGACAACCGTAAACGCTTTGAGTGGCCGAGCAAGTTTATCTGCCACGCGCCCCATCAGCATAGAACCAAGTGCCAATCCACCCAGAAAAGCCGTGAGCATAATACTAACTGCAACGGCGGTAGAGCCAAGCGCAAAGCTCAGCTGGCGTATCCACAGCACTTCGTAGATAAGCGAGCTCGTGCCTGCGGCAGTAACAGCAGCTACGAGCACCAGAAACGCCGTACGTTTACTCATTATTATCACCCCACGTCACGGCACGAGGTGCAAATGCGCGCTCCACAAAGTTCCAGAAAACCCGATACTCAAGCCTCGAATGGTTGTCGGTGTTGAGTGGAACCGACGGGTCGCTCACCGCTTGTTCGAGACGTGTGGCCTCGGCATACGGCGTAATACGCTCAGGTGTGATGAACTCGTTATCGAAGTACCCGACTTCTATCAGCTCGTCGAGGCGACGCTTGACGACATCCTGCGAAAGACCGTTCGGATCGTTGTAGCCAACCATAAGAAGCTCGGCAGCGTCGTCGCCAGGGAAATTAATCGCCCACACATCGACTCGTTCAAAAACTTGACGCATCGTTTTATACATCATCTCGACGTCTTCAAAATTGAGTAGATAGTTCGGCAGCCACTGACAGTAAACGCCATCGAGTTCGAGATGAGACCGCGCCGCCTGCATGAACTCTTGAGTAAAGAGCGCGGCGACACCACTCGACCACGGCCAGCTCGGCTCAGAGGAAATACAAACGTACATGTCAGGCGAAGTCAAAATATAAGCACGTGCATCGTCGACCTCAACGTGCCAACGCTCCTGAGCAATCGAATCCCAGTCGATGAAGAAGTAAGATGCCGGCAGCACTTCGGGATTAATTTCAATCGTCGTAGTCTTATCAAAACCCATATCATAGTAGGTCTGTGAGGTGTATCCGGTGCCAAGCCCTACCACAAGAGCACTGCTTGAGGCCTCGACGCTCATCGCCGGAACTGCAGCAATCATGGCGGTTGTCACACGGTCAAAATCATTATCGGTACCCTCGTCAAGAGCCCCATTAATAAGCGTCCGCGTACCGTTAGGATTGCGCACGACCTGTACGCGTGAGTAGATGCCCTCTTGGTCGTAGAGAATCTCGCGCTGCCCTGCAAGCTCTTCAAATGCAGCAGCGTTGCGATAGTAAAACACCTGGCCAAGCCCAAGTGGCGAGGTGGTGCGCGGCGGAATCACTGCAATAATCGCTACAATGACAAGCGCGACAGCCATATCGGGCGACTTGAAGAAAGAAAGTAAGTTAACCTCTTTGCTTGCGAGCGCACGGAACAACCACGCTGCCGCAACCGAAAACACTGCGGCAAGAAGAAGCGCGCCCTTAACGCCCACTGCGGGCAAGAAGGCGAAAGTCGCAAGCAGCGCGCCGAGAATCGCACCTGCCGTATTGACTGCATAGAGCTTAGCGGAGACCGCACCAATCGTTTCGTCTCTACCAACTGCGCGCACAATAAGGGGATAAGTCATACCCATTGCGCACGTCGGCAAGATCATTACAAGAAAACACGTCGCAAACTGGAGCGAAAGAAATCCCGTAGGGCTCTGAGCGCCGACAGTACGCATCCAATCGAAATAGAGGCTGGGAAGATAGCGAATACCAAGGAAGGCTACGATGGAAAAGGCCGCGATAGTCAGCTCAACACGTGAAGCGAGCAGTAGATGACGAAGCTCTTTTCTCGCAAGAACAGTGCCGATGACCGCACCGAGGCCCAATCCCGTCATGTACGCACCAAGCATGATGCCGCTTGCGTATGCCGTGGCACCGAGCATCGTCGAAAGCTCGCGTATCCAACCCAACTGATAGACGAGAGCAGCGACACCGCTCAGGGCGTAGGCTATAAGGAGGAGTTGTGTTTTGGTGTTAGTCTTCATACAGGTTTAGTATAGCGTAGCGGGCATATCTCGGGGGATCACCCCTCACCTCGAAACGGTTCCATGGTGGCTGACGTATCGCTCGAGATACCGTCACGCCCAATGACTGCCCTAACGGTACACACGAGGATACGTGCATCAAGTGCCAGTGAGCGGTTGTCGACATATTCAACGTCAAACTTGAAGCGCTCGGGCCAGCTAAGAGCGTTGCGACCACTCACCTGCGCAAGACCGGTGAGGCCAGGGCGCACCTCATGGCGGCGTGCCTGCTCCTCGCTATAGAGAGGAAGGTACTCGGGCAGAAGCGGGCGCGGACCAACGAAGCTCATGTCGCCGCGCAGAATGTTGTAGAGCTCCGGCAGCTCATCGAGCGAAGTTGCACGAAGGGTGCGGCCAAGCGGAGTGAGACGTGCGGCATCATCGCCTTCTCTCACTGTCATCGTGCGGAACTTGTAGAGCACAAAGATGCGACCATCCTTGCCAGGGCGTTGCTGTCGAAACAGCACCGGTGAACCCATCTGTATGCGCACCATAAGTGCCAGCACCATAAGTGCCGGCCACAGCAGCGCGAGCAGCAGCGCAGAGCCCGCTACGTCCAGAAGGCGCTTTATGTAATCGTAGGGCTTCACCATATTCTTATGATACCTGCAAACACAAAAGAGTGCTCGCTCTGCGCTTGCTCTATACTGGTGATATGGAAAAGCTAGGACTGTTGCGTCTGTACGCTGCGTATTGACGCGTGAGATTTGGGGAGTCGGCATGATCGTGCTCTTTGTAGCATTTGTGTTGATCTATGCCATTTTGCGTGGATGGAGACATGTGTCGCCATCTCCCTCCAATGCGTTTCTGGGCGCACTCGCCGGCGTGGGAACCTGGATAGTCTGTACAACACCTGTGCTTTCTTTGTGCAACGGTCTCACGACTGCAGGGGTATGGGTTGCGTGGTTGGTTTTCTTCTCGATTCTTGCTGTCGCCTCATATAAGCAGAACCATCAGGGATTGCGCATACTGCAAGGCGATTTGCAAAGAGGCTGGCGTCAAGCCACGCGGTACCTATGGTTCAGTGCGCCGTGCTCTCTGTTTTTCGGTGGGACTTTTGCAAGTGCTCTTTTGTATCCTGTGCGCCTCTCGGATGGGCTTGCCGCCCTTATGCCTCGGCTTGTTATGTGGACTCAGCAAGCCAATCTTGATTTCTTTTCCGCGTCTTCATCCGCACAATTATTCGTTTACCCCTTCACGAGCTTCGTCCTTCTTCACCAAAAACTACTTTTCTTTGGGAACGATTTTTTCGCAAACGGCGCCCAGTGGCCTTCGTATGTACTCTCCGTCATATTCGTTGTGCTCATTGCCCGCGAGCTTGGCTCGAATGCAAGCGGTGCATTAACAGCAGGGTTGGCCGCACTTTTTACCCCAATGGCGATCCTGCAGGCAACCAATGTGCAATACGACCTCACTACCGCCTGCCTTACACTGGCAGCCTTCTTGATCGGGCTACGGTTGGTTCACGCGCTGAATGCAGGAAGTGAGGTGATCGTGTGGTATCTGGCAATCTTACTCGGCCTGACATGCGGCATAGGAATTAATAGTAAAATCACGTTCGGTATGATGTTCGTGCCATTCGCCCTTGTCCTGTTCGTTGCCGGCATACGTGCCGCCAGGTGGAGCCGGACAATGAAACTCATGTCGTGTTCTCTCTTGCTTATGGTTCTGCTCATGGTGCCTTGGTTCGGGCATGTCGCGGCCCATACCGGTGGCAATCCTTTGGCGGTCAATGCTCCGGGGTATGACCATGTGCTCGTGCCGGACAAAAGCCCGCGTATGCTTGCGACCAACGCGGCGCGTGCAATTCTGCTGGAGTTTGGCACACCTGTCGCTTCGCTTAACGAACGCATGACACAGGGCTTTATGTCGCTCTTTCATGCGATAGGTATTGATTTGAATACTCCGATAAATAAGGAGAACGGGGAGGACGGAGCAGATTGGGAGCTCGGCAACGCCATCACCAACCCGGACTCCGCGCCATCACCTCTCCCAATGACGTTAGGAATGATCTCGTGCATTTTTGCGATTTTTCTGGCACTACGTAAGCATTACTGGCTTCTGCTTGGGTACTCGGTAAGTTGCATCGCAGGACTTTTTATGATTGCCGGTCTTGTCACGTGGCAGATATGGATTGTGCGTACGCTTCTCGGTCCGCTTCTGTTGATGCTTCCACTCGCGGGCGTAGCTATAACATATGGAAAACGTTGGTTCGCCTTGGCTCTTCGCGGACTTGTCATATGCGCCGGTATATTGGCGCTCTTCACGCTTCTCTGGAATGCAACCTCCCCTCTTGTCTCTCAAAAATACCGTCCGTTCGCACCCGGAGAAAGCCTTGGTTACTGGAATGCGTCGCGTAATGATTTGTTTTTTGCGTACTCTACCCCTCGCTTACAGCAATTCATGCCGTTCATCGGCAAGGCCACTGATGGTCTTGGTGCAACTCCTCGCGCCGTGCTCATGGGTGATGCGTTGTGGCTCTATCCAACCTACCTATTTATGCGATCGTATCCGCATATCGTATGGAAAGTGTCTCCCGATTATCGGACTGCACAGCCTTCAGAGGCTCTGGCAAACGAAGCTGATATAGTAATCTTCATTTCTCGCAAAAAGCCGAACAGCAATACTGTTGACCCTGCTTTATACAAATCAGTCTATGACGATGCGCACGAGACATGGGTCACAATCTATTCGACCGCCTCAAGCCTCACAACATCACCTATGACGCGCACACGATAATATCTGTCGGCGGCAATATTGTGTGGGCTGTCAAAAAGTCCCCCCCCCCCCCCCCCCAACCGGGGAGGGGAACGGGTAAAGGTAAAAGCCAAAAACTATTTTTTCTTTATTATCAAACCCCCACCCCCCCCCCCCCCCTCCTTC
>WRKU01000001.1 GCA_009777935.1 Coriobacteriia bacterium | reverse complement strand
AGATAACCCCGCCCGGGGGGGGGGGGGGGTCTCCACTTTCTGAGGTAGAGCCGCCCTCTACTGATGCCGATTCTGGGCTCCTGGCGGTGCAGCCAATTTGCTCCACCTCGGAGCCCTGCTACACAAAAAACCGCAAGCGTCAAAACACCACCATAGCCATCATCGTCGCACTCCTCCTCCTACTCTTAGGTGCCTTTGCGTGGGGCACGATGCAGCGTGCTATCAATCAGTTTGCAAACCTAAACACACCACGTGCAGTCTTGCACGATGAATTCAGACGCCTTGATGCAGCCGAGTGGCAAAAGAGAGTATGGGTACAAAACTCAGGAAACTCACCTTTTATCGCACGCATCTCAGCATCTGAATTCATGCAGTGGATTGAGAGTGAAAACTGGGATAGAGGACGCAACATCATAGAAGGCATTCCTTTTGCTCCTCCTATACCTGAAGCTATAGAGACGACGCTTACTCCTACCCTTGATGCAGACACCTGGGGAGTTGACGGCACCCTTATCGATACTCAGACTGCTTGGTTTAACGTTACCGCAGATATGTGGTCTATTCGCGGCCTTACTGATCCGGCAAGCCTCACGCAAGCTTCTCCTGCCCGAGGACACGCCGCAGATGGTACTCCTTTCAGCCAATACTGGGACTGGGACTCAGATCACCTCATCTACAGTGAGTGGACCACACTTCCCCTAGCGCAACGTGCTAACAAGTGGGTACTGGCAGATGACGGCTTTTTCTACTATACGAGCGTCATCAGACCAGACAACAATACGCTGCCCCTCATGACAGGAGTCTCTGCCGCCACTGGCTTCGACCCGCTCAAACACGCCTTCTACTATGCTATCGATATTCAGATGGAAGTGGTCACCCAAGATGACATCAGTGCCATGAAAGACGGCCTCGTACCCAGCAGCGGCACCGATGGCGTGCCTTTGCGTGCTGCTAGTATGCAAGGCAAAGCGATACTTGATGCGATTAACTGGACGTCGGACTCACCGGGCATCGGTGGTGATCCTATCGTAATAGGCTCACCACAGCGTATTGTTATCGATGGCATCCCGTTTTGGCGCATTGCGAGTAGTGGCGACTACGATCTGATTGTGACCCAATACGTCTACGGCATCGACCCAGCCGTTGACTTTACCGGCAGTGGCGGGCCTATGTTTAACGCATCGGGTAATGGCAACTACTGGCTCTCAAATAGTGCTTCGGGCGATGCACCGAGTGCGGTATCTAACCTGCAAGCCTCGATGGACACGTGGTGGAATGCACTGACCCCTGCCACCCATCCAGACCTTAACGCATATGCGGTGCAAGCTGACTTTGGCGACGCCAGCGGTGTCATTACCGGTGCTGTCACGAGTCGCAACTTTGGTGTGGAGACCGGGCTTACCACGCAAAATGCTGGAAGTATCGCAAACGTGAACTTCACGACCTTCCCTCAGGCACAGTCAAGGCCTTCAAATCCGGTGCGTGCAGCTGCTGCGAACACTACCTCAACGACAGCTGGTCAAGGCATCGTTACCTTTGCGCTGTCCGGTACTGAAGTCTTGCGCTATTTCCCGAACACTGCTACGGGAGGCAGTGGCGCTGCAACAACCACAACTGACTCCGCACTAGGCCGTGTAGGCCACGGAGCCGGTGCTAATCATGCAGGCACCACGACAGCCCGCGCTTGGTGGTCTCGCTCGCGTGGTGACAGTGCTACCAACGCGGGTCGCGTGGCCATCGGTGGTGGTGTGCGCGGCTCCTGGGGTCGCGTGCTCGACACTGGTACGTGGGGCGATCCCTATGGCGTTTCGATTACCTCTACCGATATCGGCTTGCGTCCGGCCATTTGGGTGAGGCGCTAACGCCTCGGCCACGCGCCACGCACACGTCCGCACCCTCGAAGGCCGCTCTTCCCCGGGCGACCTTCTGCTCCTCGAGTGCCTTTTTCTCATTTATGTCGGTTTGGCAACGTGGCAGTTTGCCTTTTTGCACGTACTCGTGGGACAATAGTCATACGATAAATACTCTTGGCAGGCGGATATGCCGCGCGTCAGCGTGCGCGAGACTCCGTTAGCCACACCCCTCTTACAACGAATCAGAAAGGAACCCCTTGTATATCCCTAGTATTGCATGCGTCAAGCGTGCCCGTGTCCTGTCCGCTACCACAAGTGCAGCGTTTGCCGTGATGTTCACCACGCTGTTCATGATAGGGGGTACGCCGGGTGATGCGTTTGCAACCGAGTCGCCTCTGCTTGTCACGGTCGATCACACAGTGGCTACCGACCATCTGTCGACCGATACACCGACGCAAACACCGACGCGCACGTTCGGATATGCTGGCCTCTCCGGCATCGAGCGCATTGAACAAATTATCGTTGCGCAAGAGGCGCAGGCTGAGGAGGAGCGTCGCGCACGCTTCTACTTCCCGGTGCTCGGTGAGGTAAACTACACGAATGACTTCTACAGTGCACGTTCGAACGGCGCTCATCGCGCGACCGATTTGCTCGGCGCACACGGCTTGCCGCTCGTTGCTATCTTTGACGGCGAGTGGGTGCCTAATAACAGCGGTATGGGCGGTATCGGCGGGTACTTGATTGGCGATAATGGCTGGAAGGCGTTTTACGCCCACATGGCGACGTCAATTCCGGCCGGGCGCGTGCTCGGTGGTCAGCCGGTCGGCACACTTGGCTCGACGGGCAACGCTTCGACTCCACATCTGCATCTCGAGCTGTGGGATGCCGACGGTACGCTTCTTAATCCTTATGACCTATTGCCCATCATGTACCGCGAGGGGCATTAGACGTTACACTTGGTCCTAACCCAAGCAACCTGCCTCATCAGAATTAGAGTATTATAATAGGGGTAACCTACATCTGCGCAGACGACAGGAGGAAGCCGCATGGAGGTGCGTGCCCCACGGGGCTTCAGAGACTACCTACCCGGCGAGGCGTCCCGTCGTGAAAAGCTCGCATATCGCATGGGACAGTGCTTCGATAAGGCGGGCTATGGCCTCATCGAGACGCCCGTACTAGAGGGCCTTGACGTTGTCAAGGCGGTTTCACATGCGTCGGCCAACGAAACCTTTCGTTTCTGCGACATCGATGGTCGGCTCGTTGCCTTGCGCAATGACGTTACCGTGCCGGTTGCACGCATTGTGGCGACGCGCTTTACGCAGATGGAGCCGCCGTATCGGTTGCGCTACTGTGCCGATATCTTTACCGAGCAAGAACAACTGCGCGGACAGTCACGGCAACAGATGCAGCTCGGCATCGAGCTTATCGGCGAGTCCGGACCGGAGGCCGACGCCGAAGTCCTTGCGCTCGCGGCCAAGGCATTACACGCTATCGAGCTGACCGGCTTTCAGATACACGTCAACGACGAGCCATCGCGGCTTAAAGCGACGCTCGCGGCACTCGCCGAGCGCGACGATACGGCTCAGCAGGTTATCGTGGCTGACGATACCATTTCGCGCACACCCGCCTACTACACCGGCATGGTGTTCGACGTCTATGTACCGGGCGTCGGCGCGGCACTTGGCGGCGGTGGGCGCTACGATTGCGTACTTGCTGGTTTCGGGCGTGACATGCCGGCCGCTGGGTTCGCCCTCGAGTTGGGACGCATCATCGAAGCACTCGACGTTACCTCGGACGCTACCGATCCTGCCACCGACGTACGTGCACCGCGCAAGCTGCGTGTCGCCGTGCCGAAGGGCGCACTTTTCGCCGACAGCGTGCGGGTACTGGCCGAGGCCGGTCTCGACACCACGCCACTTATCGACGCCGGTCGCCAGCTCTACTTTGAGACCGACGATACCATCTATGTCATCGCCAAGCCGACCGACGTTGCCATCTACGTGGCGACCGGCGCGGTCGACTGCGGCATCGGGGGACACGACGTGCTCGTTGAGGCCGATTTCCCCCTGCTTAAACTCGTTGACCTCGCCTTTGGCGCATGCCAATTCGTTGTTGCTTCACCAGCGGCCGATACACGTTCACTCGACGAGCGTGCGCTCGCCCAGGGCGTCGTGCGCGTCGCAACGAAGTACCCGCGCATCACGCAACGCTTTTTCGACGAGCGCGGCATTCAGATCGAGCTCGTCAAGCTCAACGGCAACATCGAGATTGCGCCGCTTATCGACATCGCCGACGTCATCGTCGATTTGACCGCGACGGGTACGACCCTGCGCGAGAACAACATGGTCGTCCTCGACGAGGTGATGCCCACGACCGCGTGGTTCGTCGCCAACCCTGCCAGCGCACGCATTGACGAACGTATCTTCGCGCTCGCCGACACTCTTCGCACGAACGTGGATGGGAGCATCTCATGACTTCGCCTACCACGCCGCGCCCTACGTTGCGTACCGTCACGCTTGGGCTCGGCCAGCCGCTCACCCGTGAGCTTCTTGCACGAAGCGGCGGCATCTCACGTGAGATTATCGACTCCGCAACCGCTATCGTCGACGACGTACGCACACGCGGTGATGCGGCACTTATCGAGTACACCGCACGCTTCGATGGCGTGACGCTTGCCCCCGATACACTCCGCGTCAGCGAAAAAGAGATAGACGCTGCCTTCGAGCTCGTCGACGATGAGATTATCGACGCTCTGCGCTACGCCGCCGAGCGCGTCCGTTTCTTCCACGAGCAGCACCGCCAGAAAAGCTGGACGATGACCGATGACGACGGGGTCGTGCTCGGTCAGAAGATTACACCGATTCGTCGCGTAGGCGTTTACGTACCCGGCGGCACGGCACCGTATCCTTCCAGCGTGCTCATGAATACGATGCCCGCGCACGTCGCCGGCGTTTCGGAGATTGCGATGGCGGCTCCGCCTGCACAGGGTGGTACGATATCGCCTTATACGCTCGTTACGGCGCGTATCGTTGGCATAACTGAGATATACAAGATGGGTGGCGCACAGGCAATCGGTGCGCTTGCGTACGGCACCGAGACCATTCCGGCCGTTGACAAGATAGTCGGCCCAGGCAACGCGTTTGTTGCCGCAGCCAAAAAGTACGTCATGGGCGAGGTCGGCATCGACATGATAGCCGGCCCCTCCGAGGTGCTCGTGCTGGCCGACTCCACGGCGAATCCGCGTCTGGTGGCAATCGACCTCATGGCGCAGGCCGAGCACGACGTGCGTGCGGCAACGTACCTCGTTACCACCGATATCACGCTTCCCACGAAGGTCGAGGCCGAGTTCGCCGATCTGCTGTCGCACTCGCCGCGTGCCGAGATTACGGCCGCCTCGCTCAGTGACAACAGCCTCGTTGTCATCTGCGAGAATATCGATGATGCCATCGCGGCCTCGGATATCATCGCGCCCGAACACCTCGAGGTGCTCACCGAAAACGCGGCTGAAATCGCCGAGCGTCTGCACAACGCCGGTGCCATCTTTATCGGCCCGTGGACGCCCGAGAGTGCCGGTGATTACGTCGCCGGCCCCAACCACGTACTCCCGACTGAAGGCACGGCACGATTTAGCTCGCCGCTGAGCACCGATGACTTCGTCAAAAAATCGAGTATCATCAGCTACACGCGCGAAGGGCTGGAGCGTGACCGAAAAGCAATCGAAGCAATCGCACACACCGAAGGATTTTGGGCGCACGAGCACGCTGTGAAAGAAAGGTTTTCCGCATGAAAAACGCACAGGTCAGAAACGCAACCGTTCAGCGCACGACGGGGGAGACGAGCATCGAGCTGACGCTTGCCATCGATGGTTCGGGCACCGTTGAGGTAGAGACCGGTGTGCCGTTTTTCGACCATATGCTTGACGCACTCGCGCGTCACGCGGGGTTTGACCTGAGCGTAAAGGCGAGCGGTGACGTTGAAGTCGACGCGCACCATACCGTCGAGGATGTCGGCATCGTGCTCGGTCAAGCAATCGCCCAGGCACTCGGAGACAAGGCCGGTATCGTGCGTTTTGGACAGAGCATCATGCCGATGGATGAGGCTCTCGTGATTGCCGCCATCGATGTCAGCGGACGCGGCCAGTGCTACTACGAGGTCGACCTTCCCATCGAGATTATCGGTACATTCGACACAACACTTACCCAAGAGTTTCTTGCGGCACTCGCACGCGAGGCAGGTCTGACGCTGCACGTGCGCAGTCTCGCTGGCACAAACGCGCACCATATCGTCGAGGCGGCATTCAAGGCAGTAGCGCGTGCGTTGCGCACCGCCCTTACCCTCGACCCGCGCGTCACCGGTGTACCGAGCACAAAGGGTTCCCTATAGTGTACGTTTTTCCCGCTATCGACGTTCTCTGCGGCAAGGCCGTACGCCTCTTGCAGGGCGATTATGACCGCGTCACCGTCTACCACGATGACATCGTTGCACAGGCCGCCGTGTGGGTCGAGCAAGGGGCAGAGTGGATCCATATGGTCGACCTCGACGGCGCACGCACTGGCGAGCCAATCAATATCGACGCCATCGCAGCCGTCGCAGCAACCTATCCCGACCTGCGCATACAGGTCGGCGGCGGCATACGCACGCGCGAGACGGCGCAGCGTCTGCTCGATGCCGGTGTGACGCGCGTCATCTTGGGTACCGCGCTCGTCAAAGACACCGCACTCGTACGCGAGATGGTCACGACGTTTGGAGACGAGCGGCTCGTCGCGGGTGTCGATGCACGCGATGGGATGGTAGCTGTTGAAGGCTGGCGTGAGGGGAGTGCCGTTGCGGCCACAGAGCTTGTGGACACGTTGCGTGACCTCGGCCTTAAGCATCTCGTCTTCACCGATATCAGCCGCGATGGTGCGCAGACCGGCATCGATGCGGCGGCGTATCGCAGTGTGGCTGCTACGGCGGGCTTTCCGGTTATCGTCAGCGGTGGCGTGACGACACTCGATGACATCGCCGCCGCCGGTACGCTGGGCACACGTGTGGCTGAGGGTGTTATCGTCGGCCGCGCACTCTATGAGAAAAACTTTACCCTGACCGAGGCAATCGAAACGTTAGCGAGGGCAACATGACAACACGCAACCTGACCACACCTAAGCGAGTCATACCGTGTCTTGACGTAACGGGTGGACGCGTCGTCAAAGGCATAAACTTCGTCGACCTCAAAGATGCTGGTGACCCCATCGAGATAGCGGCGGCGTACGACAAGGCCGGCGCAGACGAAATCGTCTTTCTCGACATCACGGCGACGACCGACAAGCGTCCGGCGATGCACGAGGTTGCGGCACGTACCGGCGCGGCTATCTCGGTGCCCTTCATCGTGGGCGGCGGCATGCACACGCTCGGCGATGTGCAGACGATACTCGATGCGGGCGCAGATAAAATTTCGCTCAACACGGCGGTCGTCAACGACCCTGACCTCATCGGCCAGATTGCCTCTACCTATGGCTCGGAGCGGCTTATCGTTGCTATTGATGCTAAGAAAGCACCCGGTACTATAACTCGCTGGGACGTCATGACGAATGGCGGGCGCACGAACACCGGCCTCGACGTCATCGAGTGGGCGCGGGAAGCAACGCGTCGCGGTGCCGGTGAGATTTTGCTCACGAGTATGGACTGTGATGGCGTTCAAGACGGTTACGACATCGAGCTGACGCGTGCCGTCGCACGTGCCGTTGACGTGCCGGTTGTCGCCAGCGGCGGTGCCGGTAAAATCGAGGACTTCGTCGAAGCAATTATCGAGGGCGAGGCCGACGCCGTGCTCGCCGCCTCGGTCTTCCACTTCGGTACCCTCACTATCGCCGAGGTCAAGGAAGCAATGGCCGCTGCCGGTATCGCGGTGCGGATATGACGCCCGCCGACCTCACCTACAACGCGGACGGTCTCATTCCCGCCATTGTGCAAGATGCCGGCGACGGTACTGTGCTCATGATGGCGTGGATGGATCGCGCTGCGCTTGAGCGTACGCTCGAGACAGGACAGGCGTGGTTCTACTCGCGCAGCCGTAAGACTTCGTGGCGTAAAGGTGAACAGAGCGGCAATACGCTACAGGTTCAGCAGGTGAGCTACGACTGCGATGGCGACACGCTGCTCCTCACCTGTACGCTTGGTGGCGATGGCGTTGCGTGCCATACCGGTGAGCGCACCTGCTTTTACCGAGAACTCAGGAGAACACCATGACCCCCGATACCTTTGGCACGGTCATCGACGAGCTGTGGACGACGATTCAGTCGCGCAAGGCCGATGCCAAAACCGATACCAAGACCGATGCAAGCGCGTGTATCGACGCACCGGACACCTACTTTCGGCAGAGCTACACCGTCGATCTTCTGACCGCTACGCCCGATAAGGTACTCAAGAAGGTCGCCGAAGAGGCGGCCGAGGTTGCGCTTGCCGCAAAAGACTGTGATGCTGCCCGGGCTGCTGGTACGCCGGGTACCACCGAACACGGTACTGCTCACGAGCACCTTGTCTACGAGACGTGCGACGTGCTCTATCATCTGCTCGTGATGTGTGCTCGCTACGATATCGAACTCGATGAGCTTGCCGCCGAACTCAAGCGCCGCTTTGCGAACACGCAAGACGTCACATAATTTGTTACTTTTCTCTTTGGCACAGACGTTACCTTAGTGTTATATTGAGATTGTTGTGTAGGGTATGGGGGCGTAAGAAGGACATTCGATGGGGTTTCTGGATGATCTTAAAGAGAAAATCGGCATAGACGATACGGTAGCAGATGATATCGATGACGAGCTTGAGAGCCCTTATGGGCGCAGGTCCGATAACCTTGAGGTTGATCGATATGAATCTCCGTATGATGAGGGCGGGTCGAGCAACGTAGTACGCAGGTCGCGTACGCCCGATGTCCGTCGTGCAAGCGTAGCCACCGGCGCTCCGTTGCGGGATGTGCCGCATATACGTGCGCCTCGGGTTGAGACGCGTGCGGCGGGTCAGACGCTCGTGCACAACGCGCGTCCGACCTCGTTCAACGACTGCGGCCTTATTGCCGACCGCTACAAGGGCGGGCAGCCGGTTATTATCGATCTGAATTCGATTCCCTTTGACGAGCAACGCCGTTTTCTCGATTTTGTCTCGGGCCTTATCTATGGTCTCGACGGTGAAATTAGTAAGGTGTCGGCAGGGATTTATCTCATTGCGCCGCAGGGTTCGCACGTTTCCGATGCCGATCGCGCGCGTTTTGCACAGCGTCAACGCTAGGCTTTGGTGACAAGGGGGAAAGCGATGAGTTTTTGGGAACAAGAGATGTTCGGAGAAGAATCCGAACGTTACGATAGCCGTGTACTGCTCGTCGGCGCAGGACAGATGGGCGCGCCGTTTCTGCCGGTGTTGTTCGACTCGTTTGAGAGCGATACTATCTCGGTTGTCGACCCAAACCCTGAGATGCGCGATAAGGTTAACGATACCTATCCTCAACTGCCGCTCAACTCAAGCCTGAGCCAATTCGAAGATAACTCATTTGGTCCTCAGGACTGGATTATCCTTGCGGTGAAGCCGACGGTGATTCCTGAGATCGTCGACGAGGTGAACCGCATTGGCTCGCAGACATTGATTTTGTCGATTGCCGTGGGAGTTTCTGCGGCTCAGCTTGAAGAATGGTTTCCTTTTGCGCGGGTTATTCGGCTAATGCCGAATCTCGCAATGCTGTTTGAGGAAGGCACGACGCTCATTGCTCCGGGCACGCGGGTTACGACCGAAGAAGTTGAAGCGGTCGCCCATGTTATGGAGGCAGGGGGCGCGGTTCTGATAATCGACGAAAAAAATATCGATGTTGCGACCGCGATTAGTGGGTCCGGTCCGGCATACTGTGCGCTTGTTATTGAGGCACTGGAAAAGGCTGGTGTTGCCGAAGGGCTCGATAAGGAACTAGCGCATGCCATTGCATGTAGCACGATTGGCGGTACCGCCCGCATGTTGGAGTACCTCGACCACGAACCACGTGAGCTTGCCGATGCGGTGCAGAGTCCGGGAGGTACGACCGAATGTGCCGTTGCTGTGCTTGAGGAGCGCGGTCTCGAAGCTATGTTCCGTGATGCTGTGCGCGCCGCTGTTGAGCGTGCCACAGAGCTCCGAGGTGACACCTCGTAACTTTGCAGCGCCGAACTTGGGCACCGTGCGTTCATTGCGGTATAATGCTTTGCGATAGCTTGTAATATGCGATGATCGGTGAAAGGGGCAGACATGGCTCTCAGTGCTATGGATATTCACGAAAAAGAGTTCGGGCACGGAGTGCGCGGATATAAGGAAAACGAGGTCGATGACTTTCTCGATCTATGCGCTGCAGAAGTCGATCGTCTCAATCGAGAAGTCGAGTCGCTACGTGCACAGTTGAGTACTTCTTCGGGTAGGCCGGCGACCCCTGCTTCAGAGGTTCCTGAAATCGATAGCGCTGAAATCGGCAATGTACTTGTCGTTGCACAGAAGACCGCCGAGGAGCTGGTAGGCAAGGCGCGTGGTCAGGCGAAGGACCTCATCGTGACGGCCGAGGATCGTGCCGCCGAGATCGTCGAAGAGGCACAAGGCAAGAAGCGTGAACTGCTCGACTCGCTCAAGAGGCTCAAAGACGAGGAGACGAGTTACCGTGATAAGTATCGCGCGCTGCTTGAAAACGCACTTACTTCGATTCGAGAGTTGCCGATGGATGTTGACTTGAGCGACGTCTCGGCTACACCAAGCGTCAACACGCATCCGCATGAGGTTGTTACGGTTGAGGCAGCCGCAGCCGTCGTGACGGCCGACACGGTCGTTGCCAAAGCTGTCGCCGTTGACGTTGAGACGGTTGTCGATGCAGCATCTGCCGAGCCAAACGATGCTCCGGCCACCCCAACGTCGTTTGCCGATCAGATTGAGTTGGATGATGACGATGACATCGAAGAAATAGGGTAAACAGCGTCGAGAGTACTCGTAAAAAACAACGAGAATGGCAAATGACTATAAAGATACGCTAAATCTGCCAAACACAGATTTTCCCATGCGCGCCAACCTTGCTCAGCGCGAGCCAGAGTGGCGTGCGTTTTGGGATGAACGTGACATCTACGGCAAAATAGTGACACGCCGCCACGACGCTGCGGCACCGCCATTCGTGCTCCACGACGGCCCGCCGTACGCGAACGGGCACATTCACATGGGTACCGCCTATAACAAGATTCTCAAGGACATCATCATCAAGTATAAGACGATGAACGGTCACTATGCGCCGTACGTGCCGGGTTGGGACTGCCATGGCCAGCCCATCGAGCATCAGGTCGAGAAGAACCTCGGCCCCGAACGCATGGCCGAAATCTCCGTACCTGAGCTGCGCACCAAGTGCCGCTACTATGCGCTGAAGTGGATTGACGCGCAGCGCGAAGAGTTCAAGCGTCTTGGGGTGCTCGGCGATTGGGAGAATCCGTACCTGACCTTTAACCCTGAGTACGAAGCGGGCAACGTCGAAGTCTTCAAGAAGATGTATCTCGACGGTGCCATCTACCGGGGCCGCAAGGCGATTCATTGGTGTACACGCTGTGAGACCGCGCTCGCCGAGGCAGAAATCGAGTACGCCGACGAAACTTCACCTTCCGTGTACGTAGCGTATCGCCTCGCTCAGGACGCCGAATCCATCGATGCAACGCCGTGGGCCGCCGAAGCTGACGGCACACCAATATCGATACTCATCTGGACCACCACACCGTGGACGCTGCCGGCCAACGCGTTTGTCGTGCTCAACGGCACGGCACGTTACGTGGCACTGCGGCCGCGTACCGGTGCCGCGGCCGGGCAGGTGCTTGTGCTCGCCGAGGAGCTCGTCGAAACCGTTGCGGCCCAGCTCGGCTGGGAAAGTGGTGACTACGAGATACTCGACGGTAGCATGAGCGGCGAGGAGCTTTCCGCGCTCACCTACGTGCAGCCCATCCATCACGAGCGCATCTGCCGCATCATCACCGATTCGTACGTCGATTTGACGACGGGTACCGGTGTCGTGCACGGCGCGGGTGGCCATGGTGCTGAGGACAATCTACTTGCCACCAAGCACGATCTGCCAATATATATGCCCGTTCGAGATGACGGCACGTTCGACGAAGGGGGAGGCCCCTTTGCGGGCAACGCGGTACACCGCGACGACCATCTCATCGTCGAATGGCTGCGCGAACAGGGAACCCTTGTCGGCACGAGCGAGATAACACACAGCTATCCGCACTGTTGGCGGTGCAAGGAGCCGGTGATTTTCCGTGCGACCGAGCAGTGGTTCGTCTCAATGGAGAAGACGGGCTTGCGCGACAAAGCAGTGGCGCATCTGCACGACTTCACGTGGATTCCGGCAGTCAGTGCAAAGCGCATGAGCGCGATGATAGCCGACCGGCCCGACTGGTGCATCTCGCGCCAACGCAGCTGGGGCGTACCGATTCCCGTGCACCGGTGCACCGCGTGTGACGAGGTCGTCGCTAATGAAGCAACGTTCGATGCCATCATCGAGCTCTTTCGTAACAAAGGTGCTGACGCATGGTTTACCGAGGCACCGAGCACCTACCTGCCGACCGACACGGCGTGTGCGTGTGGCTGCACCGATTTGGTACCCGAAAGCGATATCCTCGATGTGTGGTGGGAGAGCGGCGTGTCGCACACGAGCGTGCTCCATACCCGTCCCGAGCTGAGCTTTCCCGCGCAGCTCTACCTTGAAGGAAGCGACCAACACCGCGGCTGGTTCCAAAGTTCGTACCTGACCTCGATAGGCACATACGGATGCGCTCCGTGGGAGAATCTCCTCACCTACGAGTTCACCGTCGACGGCGAGGGCAAGAAGATGTCGAAGTCGGTCGGCAACGTTATATCGCCCATTGATATCATCGATAAGCTCGGTGCCGACATCGTGCGCCTGTGGGTTGCCTCAAGTGACTATGCACAGAGCGTGGCAATCTCTGACGAAATCCTCGAGCGCACGAGCGAAGCGTATCGCAAGATTCGCAACACGATGCGGTTTTTGCTCTCAAACCTGCACGACTTTGAGCCGGCCGATGCGGTGGCCTTCACCGACCTCGAAGAGATGGATAGAGCCGAACTCGTGCGGCTCGCCGATATTATGGGCAAGGTCATGCGTTACAACGACGAGTGGCGTTTCTATATGGCGCAGCGCGAGGTCATCGCGTATATGGATAAGCTTTCGACGACGTATCTTGATGCGCTTAAGGATAGGCTGTACGCTGATGCGCCGACGTGGGCCACACGGCGTAGCGCGCAGACCGTCGTCAATGTGCTGCTGCAGGCACTCATGCGCCTTCTTGCGCCGGTGCTCGCCTATACCTGCGAGGAAATCTGGAGCTTCACGCCGCCTGCGCTGCGGGAGGGCGAGCTCGAATCCGTCCACCTGGCTGATTGGCCCACGCTCGATGTAAGCGCGCTGGATGCTGATGTGCTTCGTGCGGACTACGACGTCGTGCGCCAGGTGCGCGAGAGTGTGACGAAAGCGATTGAAGAGGCGCGCAACGACGGCATCGTGGGCAAGTCGCAAGAGGCCGAAGTCGCGCTGACGGTGGCTCCCGAGAGAGCAGCCATCCTTGAAGCGCGAGGTTGCGCGAAGCTCTGCGAGTTCTTCATCGTCGCCGACGTGACGATTACCGTTGACGAGACGGCGGCCGAGCCCCTCGTGACCATCACGCGCACGAAGCGTGAGAAATGCCCGCGTTGCTGGAACTATCGTGAGCGTGCCACCGGTACCGCCTACCCGGACGTCTGTGTGCGGTGTGCCGAGGTGCTTGCTGAGATTGGGTTCGAGCCGGAGCCGACTGTATAAGTGAAGCGCTCGGTGATATTGTTCGGCGTCATCTTTGTGCTCGGTGTCTTCGCCGACCGCCTCGTCAAGGCCGTGCAGATGAATCTGATGGTTCCCGGCGAGTCACACGTCGCAATCCCTTACCTTCTTCGTTTCACGTACATCGAGAACAGCGGTATCGGGTTTGGCCTCTTCGGAGTATCCGGAGCCGGTGCGTGGCTTGGGCTTCTCGGCACAACCGCGCTTTTTGCGGTAACCGTGTATGTGTGGGTGACGCTGCGGCCGATGCCGACGCTGCTTGCCGTCGCACTGGGATTTTTATGCTCTGGGGCAGTCGGTAATGCTATCGATCGAATTGTCTACGGGGTGGTAATCGATATCTTTGACCTCGTCTTTATCGATTTTCCCGTCTTCAATGTAGCCGATATCTTCGTGTGCGTCGGTGCGGCGTTAGTAGCTGTGTGGTTACTACGCGAAGCGCGCCGCGAGGCGCGAAAATCGGAGAAGTCAGCATGAACACCACGGCACCTATCGAGGTCATCGTAGGAGATGCAGACACCGACATGCGTCTCGATGTTTTCGTTGGCGCGCAGCCCGGTGTCGTTTCACGCTCGGCCGCCGAGCGGATGATTGAGGGTGGGTACGTGACCGTTGATGGTGCAATACGTCCGAAGCGACATACCGTTTCGGCAGGGGAGTGCGTCATCATCACGCCCCCGCCACCGCTCACTCACCATATTGAGCCTGAAGCGATTCCGCTCGATATTCGCTATGAGGATGACGATCTCATCGTGCTCTCGAAGCAGGCAGGCCTTGTTGTTCATCCTGCGCACGGTAATTGGTCGGGTACGCTCGTCAACGCACTTGCGTATCATTCGCGTGAGCTCGGTGGTTTGCAGGGCGAAGATCGTCCCGGCATCGTCCATCGTCTCGACAAGGACACGAGTGGGCTGATGCTCGTTGCCAAGACCGATGCAGCGCAGGCGCACTTGCAGGATCAAATTCGTCTTCGTGAGATTGATCGGCGCTACCTCTGTCTTGTGCACGGCAACATTGCACCTGAGACCGCAACGATCGATGCGCCCATCGCACGTGATCGTGATGATCGCATGCTCATGACGGTCTCCGACAGGCCGGGTGCACGGGGTGCGATTACCACGCTTACCGTGATGGAGCGTCTTGAGGCCGGCCGCTATGACAATGGATTCACGCTTGTGGAGTGCAAGCTCTACACGGGACGTACCCATCAGATACGCGTGCACATGCGTTATATCGACCATCCTGTCGTTGGTGATCCAGTCTACGGGCGAGGCAACGATCGCGCCAACCATGGACTGCATCGCCAGTTTTTGCATAGCTATAGACTTACGTTTGTTCATCCGACGAGCGGCGAAGAGATGGAGTTCGTCGATACGTTGCCCGATGACTTACAATTAATTCTCGATAACATTAAAGACGGCACCACATGATGCGCTCTGGCATCATGAGGCATCTGCGAGAAATAGGGAGTGCGAGCTATGGGCGTTGAGAATCTGCCAAAAACACTATGGTGGGAGGATGGTGTCGTCCATCTTGTAGATCAGACGCGCCTGCCACTGCAGGGCGATGTGCTCGTGTGCCACACGTACGAAGGGCTTATTACGGCGATTAAGTCGCTTGCGGTACGCGGTGCACCGGCGCTCGGTGTAGCCGGAGCCTTTGCGCTGGCGCTGTGGTCGCAGGTTGAGGGGCGCGAGATGTCGGCCAACGATAATGGCGTCGCGCCGGCAATATACTTCGAACGATGTGCTGCGGTCGCTGACGAGGTTATTGCGGCACGTCCGACAGCCATCAACCTTAGTTGGGGCGTACGCCAGATTGGCGAACTCGTACAGGCTAACCGCGATAAAAGCCCTGATGAGCTACACGACCTCATCGTGGCGCATGCGTGCGAACTTGCTACCGAAGATGAGACAGCGAACCGCGCATTAGGGGCTGCTGGTGCAGGGCTCTTCGATACGCCGACGAAGTTTTTGACCTACTGTAACGCTGGCTCGCTTGCGACCGCGTTTTACGGAACCGCTCTTGGCGTCATCTATGCAGCTGAAGCCGTCGGCAACGTTGAGCACGTTTGGGTCTGCGAGACGCGTCCCGTCAACCAAGGTGCACGCCTGACCGCATGGGAGCTGTTACAGACAGGGATTCCCTCGGCACTCATCTGCGATAATATGGCCGCCGATGTGATGGCAAAGGGATGGGTCGATGCCGTCATCGTCGGGGCCGACCGTATCGCGGTCAACGGTGATGTCGCCAATAAGATAGGAACCTATGCGCTGGCGGTGCTGGCACGCGCTCATGAGATCCCGTTCTATGTGGCAGCTCCGATGAGTACGTTTGACCCCGATTGCCCGACCGGCAAAGATATCGAAATCGAGGAGCGCGACGAGCGCGAAGTCGCCGGTGTGACGGTATCGGGCATGATTGAACCGACAACCGACACCATTACTCGTGCCTTCGATGCTTTGACTACGGAAGGTGTATGTGAGTTGACGCTTGCCAAGGGTCATGAAATGACCGTCGATCGCAAGGGTGCGGGCTATGCGTTCGACGCATGGTTCCGGACAACGCCTCCTCAGACGATGATATATAACCCGGCCTTCGACGTGACTCCGGCCGAGTACATCACGGCCTATATCACCGAGACCGGCGTTCGCATCCCAGACTGCTAGGCCACATGTGGCGCATGTGAGGACATGAGAAGAAATTTTGTCACTTTTCGTATATTATTAAAAATACATATAATATTTACGTATAAATACTTGTAATTATTCAAAAAAGTGGATATAATAGACGGCTGTATAAGAATAAAAGTGGCAAAAGTGCAGGAGTTCACGCATGACACAGGGCAAAACGCAGAGAGCAGCGGTTATTGGAGCAACGGGATTCACCGGCGTCGAGCTGGTGAGTATCTTGCAGTCGCATCCTGTCTTTGAGCTGATGGCAGCAACGGCGCGGTGTCATGCTGGTGCTCGGCTGTCCAGTCTCTATCCGGCACTGCAGGGTGATGGTGTTGCCCCCGGTGCAGACGTTGTGTTGAGCTCGGCAGCAGAGCTTGATTCTGCCTCAATCGACATCGCTTTTCTTGCGGTACCGCATACCGCGGCAATGCACCTCGCACCGAAGCTTATCGAGGCCGGCGTGCGGGTCATCGACCTTTCGGCCGATTTTCGCCTAAAAGACCTCACAACGTACGAATACTGGTATGCCGAACACACCGCGCCTGCACTCATTGAGCAAGCACTCTACGCGCTGCCCGAACTCGTGGCGCACGCCGATATTGCGGCAGCGCCGCTTCTTGCATGCCCGGGCTGCTACCCGACGGCCGCCGCACTTGCTGCCGCCCCGCTTGTGGCAAGTGCGCTTGCCGTACCCGATGCACCGCTCGTTATCGACGCGAAGTCGGGTATTTCGGGAGCTGGACGCACGGCAAGTGAGATGACTCAATTCTGCGCCCTCGACGAGTCGGTAAGCGCGTACAAGGTTGCTGCTCATCAGCACACGCCTGAGATTGAGCAGACGCTTAGTGTAGCCGCAGGACGCGAAGTTACGGTTCTCTTTACGCCGCATCTTGCGCCAATGAAGCGCGGGTTGCTTGCGACGACCTACATCACCTGCGCGGAACGCACAACGCTCACGCAGCTTGAAGAACTCTACCACACCGCCTATGCCATCGAGCCGTTCGTCACCGTTCTTGAGCAAGGTACGCAGCCCAAGACGGCGAGCGTCACCGGCACGAATCACGCACAGATTGGCGTGGCGTTCGATGAACGTACGCATACGGCGATTATCACCTGTGCTATCGATAACCTTGGCAAAGGTGCTTCATCACAGGCCGTTCAGGTTGCAAACATTGCATATGAGCTTGATCAAGCGATGGGGCTGAGCGCGTTTCGGAGCATCGTATGAGCGGCGAAGCACCTATTCTCGATGCTTTCGCACGCGCTGTCCCCGGCTTTTCTGCTGCGGTGACTGCAGCCGGCTTTAAGAAATCAAGCAAGGACGACCTTGCCCTCATCTATGCCCCGGCGGGGGCGTGCGTTGCGGCAACGTTTACTCAGTCAAACGTGGTGGCAGCTCCGGTCGTCGTATCACGCGAACACGCTGCCAGGGGCGAGGCCGTGGCGTGTATCATCAACGCTGGCAACGCGAATGCGTGTACCGGCAGCCACGGAATGACCGTCGCACGGAAGACCTGTGCTGCTCTTGCCGATGCGCTCGACGTTACGCCCGAGGAGGTACTCGTTGCCTCAACGGGTGTCATTGGCGTGCCGTTCGATGCTGCACAGATTACCGACAAGATTCCTCAACTTCTCGAGCAGCTCGATTCGGGTGAGGCCGCTCTTGAAGCCGTTGCGCGCGCCATTATGACGACCGACACTGTTCCCAAGACGGCCTCGGCTGTCGTTGAAGTGGGAGGTACCGATGGTACCGACGGCGCAGAGAAGACTACCTATACGGTGACCGGAATTGCGAAGGGCAGCGGCATGATTGCGCCGAATATGGCCACCATGATTGGTTGTGTTTTGACCGACGCACCGCTCACGCAAGAGGCGTGCGCTGAGATATGGCATGAGGCCGTCGCTCAATCGTTTAACTGCGTGACCGTTGACGGTGATACCTCCACGAACGACACGGCTGTGCTGATGAGTTCAGGCGTTAATCTCGGTCATGCGCCGATTGATTCTGTCACCGATGCAGCCGCCTATGCTGCCCTCAAGAAGGCCATTACCGCTGTGTGCACCACGCTTGCCCACGCAATCGTCCGGGATGGGGAAGGCGCAACGAAGTTTGTGACCGTGACCGTCACCGGTGCACCGAGCGACACCGATGCACGCACCGTTGCACGCACCATCGCCGACTCACCGCTCGTCAAGACCGCGCTCTTCGGCAATGACGCGAACTGGGGGCGGGTGGCCGCAGCGGCCGGGCGTGCCGGTGTGGCGTTTGACCCGTGCAAGCTCAGTATCAGCTTTGCAGGAATTGAGGTCTGCTCGCACGGTAGCGCGGTTGTGTTCGACGAAAAAGCCGCAGCTGCTGCGCTCGCACGGCCTGAGATTGAGCTTACCGTTGATATTGGCGCAGGTGAAGGTAGTGCGCAGATATGGACGTGCGATTTGAGCTATGACTACATCAAGATAAACGGCGAATATCGGAACTAGAGGAGGAACGCTCTCACGATGAACACCTATACCGAAAAGGCCGCAACGCTCATGGAGGCGTTGCCGTGGATTAAAGCCGCGTTTGGCACCACGGCGGTCGTTAAGTACGGTGGTGCGGCGATGACCGACTCATCATTGCGCAAAAAAGTTGCCGACGACATCGTGCTCATGAAGTTGATGGGCATCAATCCGGTTATCGTGCATGGGGGAGGGCCCGAGATTAACGAGCTCATGGAGACGCTCGATATCGATGTGTCGTTCAAGGACGGTCAGCGCGTGACGACCGACGAAGGGCTCGATGTCGTGCGCATGGTACTGGGCGGCAAGGTCAACAAGGAACTTGTGAGCGCGATTAACTACCATGGTAACTACGCCGTTGGTATTAGTGGTGAGGACGGTGGGCTTGTACAGGGAACGCCACTTTCGTCCGAGCATGGCCGCACGGGGACGGTTTCTACTATCGATACAACGCTCGTCGACACGCTTATCGCCGATGGGTTCATCCCGGTCATCGCAACGGTCAGTGCCGGCTGCGACAACCGGCCGCTCAACATCAACGCTGACACCGTCGCCGGTGAGCTTGCTGCCGCGCTTGGTGCCGACAAGTGCATCTATCTGACCGATGTTGATGGCCTCTACGCTGATTTTGACGATTCAACCTCGCTCATGAGCCAGCTCACGACCGCCGAGGCGGCGGCGTTTATTGCGGACACGCCCGATGCCGGTGGTATGGGGCCAAAGATTAACGCCTGTATCGCGGCAGTGCGTGGCGGTGTGCGGCGTGCGCATATTCTCAATGGTACGATTGAGCACGCGCTGCTGCTCGAAGTTTATACCGATTCAGGTGTGGGGACGATGATTACCGATGAATAGCTCTGCAGCCACCACACACGAACAGGCCGCCGCGCTGCTGCAGGCCGAGCACAACGTCATGCAGACCTATGCGCGGACGCCGGTTGAGTTCGTGCGGGGCTCCGGTATGGAGCTTTTCGACAGCACAGGCAAGAGCTACCTTGACTTTTTGGCCGGTATCGGCACCGTTAACCTTGGACATGCGAATGAGGCCGTCGCAGAGGCGGTGTGCGCACAGATGCACAAGCTCGTTCATGTGAGCAACCTCTTTTACGTCGAACATCGCGCTGAGCTCGCTACAAAGCTCGCGGGCTTGTCTATTTCGCCTCTAAGTTTGTCGTCGCAAAGCTCGAGTATGCCATACGAGTCGCTTCACGACTCCTCCTTACAGACGAAATATACTTCGCCTGAATCTATCGGTGATGCACAAACATTCTTTACAAACAGCGGCACCGAAGCCGTCGAAGGCGCACTCAAACTCGCGCGCAAATGGGGCCACCTGCATAAGCCGCACGCCCAGACTATCGTTACGGCGCACGGCAGTTTTCACGGGCGTACCTACGGTGCCCTTTCGGCGACCGGTCAGCCTGAGCGCGCCGTGCCCTTTGCGCCGACGCTACCGGGCTTCGCCTACACCACCTTCAATGATGCCACCGAGCTCGAGACGCATCTTACCCAAAACACCGTTGCGTTCATGATCGAGGTCATCCAAGGCGAAAGTGGCGTATGGCCGGCAACGCAGGAGTATCTCGATAAGGCGGCGACGCTGTGCAAAGAGCATAACATCCTGCTTATCGTCGACGAGATACAGACCGGCATCTATCGTACCGGTCTTCCGTTTGCGTTTCAGCACTACGGCATTGAGCCCGATATCATCACGAGCGCGAAGGGGCTGGGTAACGGTTTTCCTATCGGCGCGGTTATCGCACGCACTGACGTTGCGGCAGCGTTTGTACCCGGTGACCACGGCACGACGTTCGGGGGAGGGCCGGTTGCCTGTGCAGCCGCGCTCACAACGCTCAACGAACTTGCGCGGCTCAGCATCGACAGACGCACTCTTGAGGAGCATGTCGCGGTGACCGGTGCCTACCTACGCACACGGCTTACCGACATCCCGTACTTGACTGATGTGCGTGGTGTGGGGCTCATGGTTGGTGCTACGCTTACCGCGGAGATGCCACTTACCGCACCTCAGCTACGCGACGCTCTGTGTGAGGCCGGATTCATCGTCAATGCGATAGGGGACGATCACCTTCGTCTGCTACCTCCGCTTATCTGTAAGAATATGCATATCGATCGGCTTATAGAGCAAATTTATGCGATAATAGAGCGTCAGAAAGAGAAAACATGAACTCGCTGTACCACAAAGACATACTCACCCTGTTCGACCTTACGTCCGTCGAACTCGACACGATATTGACGCATGCCGCACGTTTCAAAGCAGCATTTGAGGCACATCAAGTCAAACCTCACCTTGATGGTCTTAACGTTGCCATCATTATGCAGAAGCCTTCGTTGCGTACGCGCGTGAGCTTCGAGGTCGCCTGCCTTGAGCTGGGTGCCCGTCCGCTCGTGCTGTCGGGAGATGACAACGCGTTTTCGCGTGGCGAGAGCGAGAAGGACACCGCAGCTGTGCTCTCGCGGTATCTCGACGCCGTTGTGGTGCGTACATCTTCTGACGAGATGCTCGCAACCTTTGCGCGACATGCGGACATTCCCGTCATCAACGCGCTTACCGACGGCCATCACCCGTGCCAGGGGCTCGCCGATTTGCTCACCATACAGGAGCACTTTGCCGCTCACAACGGTATGTCATCTGCCACGCCTTTTGTAACGCTCGAAGGCTTCACGTTCGCCTACGTGGGTGACGGGTCCAACAACATGGCGCACACCTATTTGGCCGCTGCAGCACTCGCCGGTATGCACCTGCGTATCGCCACACCGGCCTCGCTGATGCCCGATTCTGCAATACGTGCACAGGCTGATAAGCTTGCGCAGACGACCGGTGCCACCCTTACGGTCACCGACAATCCTCACGAAGCCGTTAAAGATGCACAAGTCGTTGCGACCGATACGTGGGCATCGATGGGTCAGGAGACTGAGCGGCGCACACGTCTGACCCTTCTTGAATCCTATCAGGTTAACGCTGCGCTCATGGCACACGCTGCTCCTGAGGCAATCTTCCTGCACTGCTTACCGGCACACCGCGGCGAAGAGGTGACCGATGACGTCATTGACGCGCCATACTCGCTCGTTGTCGAGCAGGCGGCCAACCGTCTTCACGCGCAGGCAGCCTTGCTCACCTTGTTGCTCGACAAAGAGGGGAAGAGCCAATGAAAGAACGTCAGATAAGACACGATGTTATCCGCGAGCTCGTGCGTACTTCGATGATTAAGACGCAAGACGAACTTGTCGCGGCGTTGACGGAACGAGGATTTGAATGTACGCAGGCAACGGTCTCGCGTGATATCAAGGACATAGGTCTCGAGAAGATCACACGGCGTGGTTATGTGCTCGGTGAAGATTTGCGTCTTGAGAGCATGGTGGGCGACCTTGTCGTTGAGCTCAACTCGATCGATAATTTTGTGCTCGTAAAGGCACAGTCCGGCACGGCCCCCGGCGTAGCCGCTGCGCTCGATGACGCAAAGATAGACGGCGTGCTCGGAAGCGTGTCGGGCGACGATACGATACTCGTCGTGTGCGGCAGCGCGAATGTGGCGCGCGCTCTGTATGACACGCTTTCGACGTACCGGAAGGGATAGACATGGCACAGCAGGCACCACAACAAGCACGGGAGAAGTGCATTTTGGCATACTCGGGTGGGCTCGATACCTCGGTCGCTATCAAATGGATAGACGAAAACTATGATCTCGATGTCGTCGCGGTTTGCGTCGATGTCGGCCAAGAGCGCCAAGATCTTGAGTTTGTGCGTGAAAAAGCGCTCGGCATCGGAGCAATCGAGTCACGTGCACTCGACGTGCGCGAGGAGTTTGTCGGCGATATACTCAGTGAGGCTATCAAGGCAAACTCAATGTATGAAAACAAATATCCGCTGGTTAGCGCGCTCTCACGCCCGATTATCGTGAAGAAGCTCGTTGAGCTGGCGCACCAATACGGCGCGACGCATGTGGCGCATGGCTGTACAGGAAAAGGAAACGATCAGGTGCGTTTTGAAGTTGGTATTCGTGCACTTGACCCGACACTCACCATTCTCGCACCGGTGCGCGAGTGGGATCTGCGTACGCGTGAGCAGGAGATGGAGTGGGCCATCGAGCGCGGTATTCCCGTGCCTACGACGAAGGCATCACCGTACTCAATCGATGATAATCTGTGGGGGCGCGCAATCGAGTGTGGTGTGCTTGAGGATCCGTGGGTCGAGCCACCGAGCGATATCTACACGTTGACGAGCGACGCACGGACCCAGACGAGCGACGAAGCACAGTATGTGATAATCGGCTTTCATGAGGGTGTGCCGAACGCGCTCGATGGCGAGGAGATGAGCTTTCACGATATCATCATTGCGATGAATGAGCTGGCGGGCAAGCACGGTTTTGGTCGTATCGACATGATTGAAAACCGGCTCATCGGGGTGAAATCACGCGAGATATACGAGGTGCCCGGTGCGCTCGCACTCATTACCGCACACAAAGCACTCGAGGATCTGTGCTTGGAGCGCGAGGTGCTCCACTATAAGCTTGGTGTCGAGCAAAGATGGGCCGATTTAGTCTACAACGGCCTCTGGTACAGCCCGTTGCGCGAAGCGCTCGCCGGCTTTATCGAGACGACACAAAAGCTCGTCACCGGTGAGGTACGGCTGCGCTTTTTTAAGGGTTCATGTGTGCCGGTCGGACGGCGCAGTACGTATTCGCTCTACGACTACGGGCTGGCCACCTATGACGAGGATGACTCGTTTGATCATGACGCCGCCGACGGATTCATCAAACTTCACGGATTGCCGAGTCAGGTCTGGGCGGCTCAACGGCGTAAAGTAGGAAAAGAGGGTGAGATATAATGGCTAAAACGGCATGGAGTGGGCGCTTCTCTGACGTGCCCGCTGCATCATTTCAGGAGTTCGGTGCGTCGCTACCGGTCGACAAACGGCTGTGGTCCGATGACATCGCCGGTTCAATCGCTCACGCCGAAATGCTCGCTTCCTGCGGCATTATCGGAGCCGACGACGGTGCAGCCATCGTTGAGGGGCTCAAGCAGATCGCTGCCGACATTGAGGCCGATGCCTTTACGTGGAACATCGCTGACGAAGACGTTCACATGGCGATTGAGGCTGAGCTGACCCGCCGCATCGGCGATGCCGGCAAAAAACTTCATACCGCACGTTCACGCAATGACCAGGTGGCGACCGATACACGCCTGTGGGCACGCCGCCACGCCGATGTGCTCATACGGGCGGCGCGCGCGCTTATCGAGGCGTTTGAAGCGCAGACTCAGGCACACGGCAGTGCGACACTGCCGGGCTATACGCATCTGCAAAAGGCTCAGCCGGTGCTGCTCGCCACACATCTGGGTGCCTACGTCGAGATGCTTACGCGCGATATCACGCGCTTTGAGCATGCGCGCGCGGCGGCCGACATCAACGTGTTGGGTAGTGCCGCGCTCGCCGGTACGCCGCATCCTATAGATCGTGCTGCGACGACCGCCGCGCTCGACTTTGCGCACACGTCACACAACACGATGGATGGCGTGAGCGACCGCGATTTTGTGCTCGACCTTATCTATGCATGTGCCGTCTGCCAGATGCATCTTTCGCGTCTGTGCGAAGAACTTATCTTGTGGTCGACCGAGGAGTTCGGGTTCGTGACATTTGCCGATATCCATGCAACGGGATCCTCGATTATGCCGCAGAAGAAAAATCCCGACTTCGCCGAACTCATCCGTGGAAAGACCGGGCGCGTCTACGGCGACCTGATGGCGCTTCTCACTACGATGAAGGGTTTGCCGCTGGCCTACAATAAGGATATGCAAGAGGACAAAGAGCCGCTCTTTGATGCCGTCGATACGACGCTCGCATCGTTGAGTGTACTCACCGAGATATCTGGTGCGCTGACATTCAACGTGGAGACCATGCGTGTGGCGGCCGAAGGTGGCTTTATGGGTGCGACCGCCGTTGCCGACTATCTGGTGGCAAAGGGGATGCCGTTTCGTGATGCTCATGAGATCGTGGGACGTCTTGTGCGGACATGCGAGGAACAGGGGCGCACGCTTCAGGAGCTGTCGGCGGCGGAGTATCAGGCTATATGCGACCTGTTTGATGCAGATATCGTTGAGATAGTCGCTATCGAAAATATAGTTGCAAAACACGCATGAAGCCGCGCACGCGTATTCGTGCGTGTGTAAGTATCTTCGCTATGGATCCGGCTCAGGCTCTGGATCCGGCTCAGGCTGCGGTTGCGGTTGTGGCTGCGGTCGGGGACGATTTGCCTCCTCGGCTGCACGACGTGCGGCCTCCTCCTCTTCAAGACGGAGGCGCTCCGCTTCTTCCTCTTCCTCCTCCTTGGCCCGACGCTCGGCCTCAATCGCTGCTGCGGACCGTAGCTTGCCTGCGTACTTGGAGTCATCGTAAGGAGGGGCGGGGAAGAACGGGAAGTCACGCCATTCAAATCCTTCGAGAGCACCCATCATAAACCGCTGGAATATCGGCGCACAGACCGTACCGCCATATGCGAGCGAGCCAAAGTAGCGAATCTCACGTTCTTGAGGATAACCGACCCAGACTGCGGTCGCCAAATCCATCGTATAGCCTACAAACCACACGTCACGATGGTTCTCACTGGTACCGGTCTTGCCTGCAACAGGACGTCCTCCGAGGCGAGCCGATGTGCCGGTACCGCTTGAGACGACATTTTGCAGAATCTGGGTACAGGCGTAGGCAACCTCCGGTTCAATCGTCTGCTTAGGATCAGGTACATACTCATAGAGTGGGTTGCCGGTACGATCCTCGATCTTGGTGATGAACGTTGGTGCATTGTAGACACCGGAGTTTGCAAGCGTCGCATATGCTGACGCCATTTCAAGCACAGTGACCCCCTGAGCGCCGAGTGTAAGCGAGTTGTATGGCCGCAGCTCGGTCATGATACCGGCCGCATGCGCCATATCAACGACCTTTTGTGCGCCAATTGCATTGATGATGAGCGCAAACGCCGTGTTGTATGAGAATGCCGTTGCACTGCGCAACGTCGTCATGCCGCCGCTACCACCCTCAGCGTTTGAGACCTCCCAGTCATTTTCACCGTCCAAGGGGATGGTGATGGGGGAGCGTCCGTCGACAGGCATGTTGGGCGACATTCCGTCTTTGAGCGCAGAGAGCAGCGTAAATGTCTTAAACGATGAGCCAGGTTGACGAGAGGCTTGAATCGCAAGGTTGAACTTTTCCTCTTCATAGTTACGTCCGCCGACGAGTGCACGAACGTATCCGTTCGCCGGCTCAATAGAGACAAGCGCACCGGCCAGACCATCGTTGGGAAGGGCGTTGAGCAGCGCGTCCTCGGCGTGTGCTTGCATGCGTGAATCGAGCGTCGTGTAGACCTTGAGTCCGCCACCGAAGACAATGGACGCGTCGAACTCGGTCTCCAGTATGCGCTTGACCGCATCGACGAAGTAGCCAGCCGCATAGATACCGCCTCCCGGTATCGGCATTGACTCATAGGTCAGCTCGACGCTCGTTGCGGCGTTATACTCATCCTTGGTGATATAGTCGTTGGCGAGCATGCGGTCGAGGACGTGGTTGCGTCGCCGCTTGACGGCCTCGGGGTCCACATAGGGATTAAAGTTTGTGGGCTGCTGAGGGATACCGGCAAGCGTTGCGGCTTCGGCGATATTGAGCTCAGACGATGGCTTGGCGAAGTAGTTACGCGATGCTGCCTCGATACCATACGCGCCGTCCCCGTAATAGATAGTGTTGAGGTACATCTCGAGAATCTCGTCCTTCGAGTAGCGGCGCTCGACCTCCATCGCAATAAATGCCTCACGTACCTTACGTCGTATCGTGATATCGAACGCTTCGTCATTAAGAACCGTTTGCTTAACATATTGCTGCGTAATCGAGGATCCGCCACCATAGCCGGTAACGGCGGCACGAACAACACTGGGAATATCGACGCCACTATGTTCGTAAAAACGTTCATCTTCGACGGCAATGGTGGCCTTGGCGACCCACGGCGACATCTTGTCAAGCTCGACGACCTGACGATTTTGAAGGAAGAGTTTGGCGAGCAACACGCCGTCTGCCGAATAGATCTCGGTCGGCTGCATGACATCAAAGGCGCCCTCGGCACTGTAGTCTGGCAAATCTTCAAGCCAGCTGCCGATAACGCCTACGCCTACGGCAGCCGCAACACCGGTACCTACAAGAAGTACCACCAACGTGACCCCGACGACTATCAGGACCTTCATCTTGGTTTGTTTTGCAGACTGACGTCTGTTTCTTGCAAGATAACTCATATACTCTATTATAGTAGGATTGTAAGAGATATTCGACCCCTGAGGCTAAAAGGTTGCACAACATTTGTGAAAAACCCGAAATAGCGCATTCTGTTGCGTTCGATATGGCGTCCGGCGCGACACCCGAAATTCTTGCGCCGGCCGGCACACGCGAGGCATTTTTGGCTGCAGTAGGTGCCGGTGCTGACGCCGTCTATTTGGGGCTGTCATCGTTTAATGCACGTCGCGGGGCGAAGAATTTTACCTTAAAGTCGTTTACGAGCTGTGCGCGCATAGCGCACGCGGCCGGCGCGCGGGTCTATGTGACGGTCAATACCGTGATACTGCCACACGAGATCGATGAAGTGCTGACGCTCGTGGCCGATGTGTGGAATGCCGGAGCCGATGCGGTCATCGTGCAAGACATCGGGCTTATCGCCGCAATCGCCGAGCGTTTGCCTACGGTACGCATCCACGTCTCGACGCAGACCAACTGTCATGACTCCCACACGCTACGTGCATTGGCCGAGCTCGGCGTCGCGCGGGTGACGCTGGCACGCGAACTCTCACTTACCGAAATCGCAACACTGGCAGCCGTTGGACGCGAATGCAGTGTCGAGGTCGAGGCTTTCGCGCACGGTGCGCTGTGTGTTTCGTATTCGGGCCAATGTCTCATGTCTTCGCTCGTGGGACGGCGAAGTGCAAATCGTGGGCTGTGTGCGCAGCCGTGCCGGTTGCCTTACGAGCTCGTTGACCGCGCGGGGGAGTCACACGAGGTCGTGGGCGGTGCACACCTGCTTTCCCCCCGTGACCTCTGTACCGTCGAGCGACTCAAAGAGCTTGCGGCGACCGGTATTGCATCGCTTAAGATTGAGGGCCGTATGAAGTCTCCGGGCTATGTGGCAACTGTTGTTGCAAACTATAAGCAGGCAGTAGTAGGCACACGAGCCCGTATACCCGCTCTCAACATAGCGTACAATCGCGGATTTACGGAGGCCTACCTCGCCGCCGAGCGCGGCAACGAGATAATGAGTTACGCAAAAGGGGCGGGGCGCGAGGACACCGCGGCTCTTGAGGCGTTCGCAGCGCAGTGCATAGCACGTGCTCAAGCGCTTGATACCTATGGCATTAAGAAGCGTGAACCTATCACATACGAACCGCCACCGCGCGTCAAGCGCAAACTCAAGGGCGGGGCGCCTTCGGTCGAAATCGTTGCAGTCTGTGCAACGTGCGGCGCGGCAAAAGCGGCGCTCAACGCGCAGGCTACTGAGGCCCACGTCGATGCGCACGAGCTTCTCGATGCCGAGCCGTATCCCGGGGTCGTGCCGGTGCTCCCTCGCGTCTGTCACGATGATGAGTTTGAGGAGATGCTCGGCGTGGCGTATCGTTTTGGTGCCGCTGTGTGCGCAACGCTTGGACAGTTGCGGGTGTGTCGGGAGCGCGATATTCCGGCGCAAGCGCACTGGTCACTCAACGCAACGAACCACCTGACCTGCGATGTTTTCGCGCGACTTGATGCTACACGCGTGTGGCTTTCGCCTGAGCTTTCCGGCAAGCAGATTGCTGCAATTGCACGACGCACCGCGACAGCGGTTCCGCTGGGCATGGCGATCAGCGGCATGCAAGAGGCAATGGTCACCGAACACTGCGTGCTGATGGCGCGCGGATCGTGCGCGCAGCGGTGTGCTACCTGCAAACGGCGTACCGAGCACACGGCGTTGCGTGATCGTCTCGGTTACTGTTTCCCGGTGCGTACTGACCCACGTGGTCGCAGTCACCTCTACAACAGTGTGCCGCTTGACCTCATCGAAGCACTTCCCGAAATCGTGCAGAGCGGTGTGAGTGCGGTACGGCTTGACCTCGAAACGGCGCGCAACTCGTTCGTGCCGACCGAAGTTACGCGTATTCGTAGCGCACTCATCGAAGCGTATACCTCCGGCGAGATGCCGGAGGCACGCAAAAACACGACGCGCGGCCACTTCTATCGTGGTGTTATATAGACACCACAGAACATCTCATATAGCGAGTGCTCAGGGCTTCGCGTAAGCAGGAGTCACAAGGTGACTCGTACAGCGTACTCGAACCTTGTGACGACGAACTTACGCGGAGTCCTGCGTGCTCTTGAACAGCTCACCGACAGCACCGACCATATTACCTAGTCCCTGCATCTCAAGTGGCATAAATATCTTCGTGGCATTGCCGTCAGCCACGTGCTTGAGCGTCTCGAGATAGCGTGCGGTCAGCAGATCCTCGGTGGGCCGTCCCTCGTGGATAGCCTCAAAGACGTTCTTGATGGCCTGCGCTTCACCTTCGGCGATGAGTATCTTCTGCGCGCGCTCGGCATCGGCCATCTCACGGATGGCGGCAGCCTGTCCCTCGGCCTCAAGGATATCGGCTCGCTTCTGGCCCTCTGCGCGCGCGATGGCGGCCTCACGATCACCTTCGGCTTCGAGAATCATGGCGCGGCGGTCACGTTCGGCCTTCATCTGACGGTGCATTGCCTGCGTTACGTCGTGTGGCGGCTCGATGCGCTGAAGCTCGACGCGCACCACGCGCACGCCCCACTTATCGGTTGCATCATCGAGAATGTCGCGCAACGCTACGTTAATCGTTTCACGACTCGTCAGCGACTCGTCGAGCTGCATCTCGCCGATGAGATTACGCAGATTCGTTTGTGCGAGTTTAGTGGCGGCCAGATGGAAGTTCGTCACGTTAAAGATGAGCTTGAACGGGTCGGTTGCCTCGTAATAGACAACGGCGTCGACGGTGACGGCAACGTTATCCTTTGTGATGACTTCTTGCGGTGGTACGTCAACAACATCCTCGCGCATGTCGACCTTCGTTACGCGATCGATGAACGGTACAAGCAGGTGGAGGCCGGGTTCCCACGTTTGCTGATACTTACCGAGACGTTCGACAACGCCACGTTCGTGGGGGCGTATGATACGCACGGCGCGTGCGGCAAAGACCACAACCACCATCGCAACGGTGACGCCCAATACCGCGAGAATACCAATCATTTCGTTTGTCATAGACCCCTCACACCCTCTCTGATTCCTCATCGTAGGCCGTCACGATGAGGCGTGTTCCATCGACACTGATAACCTTAACCTTTGCACCTATTGCGGGCTGCTCGCCACTCTCGATGCTTGCATTCCACTCTTCGCGCTCGACACGTACGCGAAAGAGACCTTCGGGTGCGTGTGATGCGATAACTTCACCGGTACGTCCAATGAGACGCTCGACGCCGCTTGCAACGTTAGTGGTCTTGGTCACGCGATTGGCGAATCGCCGTAAAATGACGAGCATGAGTACCGAAACTGCAACGAAGAGCATCCACTGAATGGCGAGGTTGGCGCCGAAAAAATTGGCGATTGCTGCCACTGCTGCACCGATGGCAAAGGGCAGCAAAAAGAAGCCGAGCGTCAGCATCTCGACGATACAGAGCGCTGCAGCCAGCACCACCCAAATCCAAAACCACGGCACTGCGTCCATACGATCCTCCTCCATGCGTAACGGTTTGCCTGAACCATTTCGTATGATACAGCATAACATGGTATAGTGGGGCGTACGCCAATCTAGACAAAGGAGACGGCGTTGTGCATCTCGGCGAAAGGATGAGGCTCGGCGTGATTAACCCCCAGGAACAGCTGCATATCATTGAGAGCGGTACGGCCGATATCGTGCCGCACGATGCGCTGCTCGCCAAGCTTGAAGAGGATCGACCCTTACGTATCAAGCTGGGCGTCGACCCGACCGCACCCGATCTGCACCTCGGACACGCGGTACCGCTACGCAAGCTGCGCCAGTTCCAAGACCTCGGACATACGGTCGTGCTTATTATTGGTGACTTCACCGCGCTTATTGGTGATCCGAGTGGACGCAATACGACGCGTCCGCCGCTCTCGATCGATGAGATCGAAGCAAACGCACAGACCTACATGGAGCAGGCCTTCCATATCCTCGATCCCGATCAGACCGAGGTGCATCGCAACTCCGAGTGGCTCGGCAAACTTACTTTTGCCGATACCATACAGCTCACAAGCAAGTTCACTCTTGCACGTACCATCGAGCGCGATGATTTTAGCAAACGGCTCAAAGCGGGCGAGGAGATCTCGCAACACGAACTACTCTATCCGTTGATGCAGGCTTACGACAGTATCATGATTGAGGCCGATGTCGAAATCGGTGGTACCGACCAACTCTTTAACCTGCTGGCCGGCCGCGAGCTCGCCAAGAAGATGGGTAGGCCTGAGCAGGTCTGCCTGACGTTGCCGTTGCTCGAAGGCACCGATGGTGTCAAGAAGATGAGCAAAAGTTACGGCAACTACATCGGCCTGACCGACACGTCGACCGATATGTTCGGCAAGGTTATGAGCATTCCCGACACGCTCATTGTGAAATACTATCGGCTGTGCACCCTGCTTCCTGTCGATGAAGTCGATGCTATCGAGCGCGGGTTGGCCGACGGTTCGCTTCATCCGAACGAAGCAAAACGCCGCCTCGGCCGTGAGATTGTGACGCTCTATCACGACGAAGCGGCGGCGCGTGAGGCCGAGGCGGCGTTCGACCGCCAGTTCAAGGAGCATGCCGCACCCGACGATATGCCCGAATATACGGTCAATTTCGTCACGGGGAAGGTAACACCTGATCCTAATCCGGACTACGATATGCCGGGATTAGACGGTGGATACGTATATCTTGCAGCTCTGATGACAAAACTTGCTCTTACGCCCTCGGCAAATGAAGCACGTAAGCTCATTGATGGCGGTGGTGTAAAGGTCGGTGGTGCCAAGCTTGAGCCTAAGCAATTTCGCATGCACCCCAACACACTCACAGGCGCCGTCCTCCAAGTCGGCAAAAGAAAGTTTGCGCGGATACTTGCAACTACTCCCTAGATGTGCTATTCTATATAAGGTTGTAAGCGTTCGACGCACGACACCATGCAACATGTGTCCTCTGTGCTAACATTAGGGGCTTCAACCACATCAGAAAAAACTCAAAGTTTTTTGTAAAACCCCTTGCGCAATTCGGTTTGATACCGTATTGTAGATAATCCGCGCGTTTTCACGGGATTTAGTATTCGTGTGCGTAAGAGGCGCGTGGAAGGTGAACCTTGAAAATTGGATATTGTGCAGACAAGTCAAATTTAAACCCGTCTAATCGAAACGGCTCGCAAGAGCCACACCGAGAAGACACACAACAGAATCAAACATTTCGCACGCAGCGTCGAGGTGAGTCTCGATTATGCGCTTGCGTACACACAACACAAGATGCAACGGCGCTCGCAAGAGTTTGCCGTGAAATCTACTAACGGAGTGTTTGATCCTGGCACAGATTGAACGCTGGCGGCGTGCTTAACACATGCAAGTCGAACGAGAACGCACCTTCGGGTGTTATTACAGTGGCGAACGGGTGAGTAATAGTTGGGTAATCTGCCCCGGACTCTGGGATAACCCAGGGAAACTTGGACTAATACCGGATACTCCGCTGCGACCACATGGTCGCTTCGGGAAAGGTCCGCCGGTCCGGGATGAACCCAACCCCTATTAGGTAGTTGGTGAGGTAACGGCTCACCAAGCCCGCGATGGGTAGCCGAGCTGAGAGGCTGATCGGCCACACTGGTACTGAGACACGGACCAGACTCCTACGGGAGGCAGCAGTGAGGAATTTTGCGCAATGGGCGAAAGCCTGACGCAGCAACGCCGCGTGCGGGATGACGGCCTTCGGGTTGTAAACCGCTTTCAGTAGTGATGAAATTGACAGTAACTACAGAAGAAGCCCCGGCTAAATACGTGCCAGCAGCCGCGGTGATACGTATGGGGCAAGCGTTAATCGGATTTATTGGGCGTAAAGAGCACGAAGGCGGACTATTAAGCGAGGCGTGAAAACCGGGGGCTCAACCCGCGGCCTGCGTCTCGAACTGGTAGTCTTGAGTTTGGTAGAGGAGATTGGAATTCCCAGTGTAGCGGTGGAATGCGCAGATATTGGGAGGAACACCAATGGCGAAGGCAGATCTCTGGGCCATAACTGACGCTTTAGTGCGAAAGCGTGGGTAGCAAACAGGATTAGATACCCTGGTAGTCCACGCCGTAAACGATCAGGACTAGGTGTGGGGGCCTTTGAGCTTCCGTGCCGCAGCTAACGCATTAAGTCCTGCGCCTGGGGAGTACGGCCGCAAGGCTAAAACTCAAAGGAATAGACGGGGACCCGCACAAGCGGTGGAGCATGTTGCTTAATTCGATGCAACGCGAAGAACCTTACCTGGGCTTGACATCATAGTGAAGCGGCGGAAACGCCGTGGCCGAAAGGAGCTATGACAGGTGGTGCATGGCTGTCGTCAGCTCGTGCCGTGAGGTGTTAGATTAAGTTCTATAACGAGCGCAACCCACGTCGTATGTTGCTAACATTTAGTTGAGGACTCATGCGAGACTGCCCGAGTTAATCGGGAGGAAGGTGTGGACGACGTCAAGTATCATGCCCTTTATGTCCAGGGCTGCAAACGTGCTACAATGGCCGGTACAACGGGCTGCAAGGCGGCAACGCCAAGCGAATCCCTTAAAGCCGGTCCCAGTTCGGATTGGAGGCTGCAACTCGCCTCCATGAAGTCGGAATCGCTAGTAATCGCGGATCAGCATGCCGCGGTGAATACGTTCCCGGGTCTTGTACTCACCGCCCGTCACATCACGGAAGTCTGGTGCACCTGAAGTCGCTGTGCTAACCCTTTGGGAGGCAGGCGCCGAAGGTGTGCCCGGTAACTGGGATGAAGTCGTAACAAGGTATCCGTACGAGAACGTGCGGATGGATCACCTCCTTTCTAGGGAGTAGTTTCCCCGACTTGACCTGCCAATATCCAATTTTCAGGGTTCGCCATTTCAGGTACGAGCACCTTGAAAGTTGAATAGCGTTGAATCAATTAAATCGTATTAGTATGGGTAAGATACTAAGAGCATACGGTGGATGCCTTGGCGTTAGAAGTCGATGAAGGACGTGACAAGCTGCGATAAGCCGCGGGTAGGCGCACATAGCCGACAATCCGCGGATTTCCGAATGGGGAAACCCACGTAGGGTCATTCCTACGTACCCTCTGCTGAATACATAGGCAGAGTGGAGACAACCCGGAGAACTGAAACATCTAAGTACCCGGAGGAAGAGAAATCAACCGAGATTTCCCTAGTAGTGGCGAGCGAACGGGAAAGAGCCCAAACCCTTGCATGTGTAAGTCTGGTGACGTTGCTGCAAGTGGTGTTGTAGGATCTGTACTCTCAGGGCACCTGACCTGGGACGTAGTTACAAAACGTAGTACTAGGAGAACGGCATGGGAAGGCCGACCACAGAAGGTTAAAGTCCTGTATCTGAAAGTGCTGCGACTATGAACAGACACCTGAGTACTGCCGGACACGTGAAATCCGGTAGGAATCTGGGGGGACCACCCTCCAAGGCTAAATACTCTCTAACGACCGATAGTGAACCAGTACCGTGAGGGAAAGGTGAAAAGTACCCCGGGAGGGGAGTGAAATAGTACCTGAAACCGTATGCTTACAAGCAGTGGGAGCCTGGAAAGCCACCTTCGGGTGGCAGGGTGACCGCGTGCCTTTTGTAGAATGAGCCAGGGAGTTACGGTGTGTAGCAAGGTTAAGCTAATAGCGAGCCGCAGCGAAAGCGAGTCTGAATAGGGCGCTCGAGTTACACGTCGTAGACGCGAAGCCAAGTGATCTATCCATGGGCAGGCTGAAGCGGGAGTAAAACCTCGTGGAGGGCCGAACCCACCTCGGCTAAAAACGGGGGGGATGACCTGTGGATCGGAGTGAAAGGCTAATCAAACTTGGAGATATCTCGTTCTCGCCGAAATAGCTTTAGGGCTAGCGTCATGTGTTTAGTTGTGGTGGTAGAGCACTGGATTGCTGATGGGACTTCACCGTTTACTGACGTAAACCAAACTCCGAATGCTACAACTCAAGAACATGGCAGTCAGACTATGTGGGCTAAGCTGTGTAGTCGAAAGGGAAACAGCCCAGACCGTCCGCTAAGGTCCCTAAATCAATGCTAAGTGAAAAGGATGTGCATTTGCGCAGACAACCAGGATGTTGGCTTAGAAGCAGCCATTCATTTAAAGAGTGCGTAACAGCTCACTGGTCAAGTGGATATGCGCCGACAATACACGGGGCTTAAGCATTGTACCGAAGCGACGGACTGTTGTTATCAACAGTGGTAGGCGAGCGTTCTGCACTGGGATGAAGCTGGCGGGTAACCGTCTGTGGACTGTGCAGAAGTGAGAATCCTGGCATGAGTAACGAGAGTGGTGCGAGAAACACCACCGCCGTAAGTCTAAGGGTTCCTGGGCAAGGCTAATCCTCCCAGGTTTAGGCGTGAGCTAAGGCGAGGCCGCAAGGCGTAGTCGATGCACAACAGGTTAATATTCCTGTCCCGGTAATAACGCATGTGATGGAGTGACGGAGAAAGGTAGCCGAGCGCGGTTCTGGATGTCCGCGTGAAAGGTTGTAGGGAGAACGGTAGGCAAATCCGCCGTTCATATATCCTGAGAACTGACGACGAAGCGACTTAGTGAAGTCGGTGATCCTCTGCTTCCAAGAAAAACTTCTAAACTAGTTATTGCCGCACGTACCCCAAACCGACACAGGTAGACGAGTAGAGCATACTAAGGCGATCGAGAGAACTATGGTTAAGGAACTCGGCAAAATGGCTCCGTAACTTCGGGAGAAGGAGCGCCCTCTCCGGTGACTGACTTCGCGTCAGCGCGCCTAGGAGGGCCGCAGTGAAATGGCCCAAGCGACTGTTTACTAAAAACACAGGACTCTGCTAAATCGCAAGATGACGTATAGGGTCTGACGCCTGCCCGGTGCTGGAAGGTTAAAAGGATGTGTTAGCGTTTACGCGAAGCACTGATTTGAAGCCCCAGTAAACGGCGGCCGTAACTATAACGGTCCTAAGGTAGCGAAATTCCTTGTCGGGTAAGTTCCGACCTGCACGAATGGCGTAACGATTTGGGCACTGTCTCAACCATAGACTCGGTGAAATTGTATTAGTCGTGAAGATGCGACTTACCTACGGAAAGACGGAAAGACCCCGTGAACCTTTACTACAGTTTGGTATTGGTTATCGGTTTGTAATGTAGAGCATAGGTGGGAGGCTATGAAGCGGTGACGCCAGTTGCCGTGGAGCCGTCGGTGGAATACCACCCTTTGCAGACTGGTAATCTAACGTTGACCCTTGAAGCAGGGCAGCGGACCGTACCTGACGGGTAGTTTGACTGGGGCGGTCGCCTCCTAAAATGTAACGGAGGCGTACGTAAGGTTGGCTCAAAACGGTTGGCAATCGTTTGCAGAGTATAAGAGTACAAGCCAGCTTGACTGCGAGACCTACAAGTCGAGCAGAGACGAAAGTCGGTTCTAGTGATCCGGCGGCTCAGAGTGGAATGGCCGTCGCTCAACGGATAAAAGGTACTCCGGGGATAACAGGCTGATCCTATCCAAGAGTCCACATCGACGATAGGGTTTGGCACCTCGATGTCGGCTCATCGCATCCTGGGGCTGGAGCAGGTCCCAAGGGTATGGCTGTTCGCCATTTAAAGCGGTACGCGAGCTGGGTTTAGAACGTCGTGAGACAGTTCGGTCCCTATCTTCCGTAGGCGTAGGAAAATTGAGAGAGTTTGCTCCTAGTACGAGAGGACCGGAGTGAACCAACCTCTGGTGTACCAGTTGTTCACCAAGAGCATTGCTGGGTAGCTACGTTGGGTTTGGATAACCGCTGAAAGCATCTAAGCGGGAAGCCAGTCTCGAGATGAGTTTTCCCACCTCCTTGTGAGGGTAAGACCCCTTGTAGATGACGAGGTTGATAGGCCGCAGGTGGAAGGGCAGTAATGTCCGTAGCCGAGCGGTACTAATTGGTCGAGGTCTTACTTTAATACGATTTTTGCGATTTAGCGCTATTTGACTTTGAAGGTGCTTGTACGAGTGCACCTTGAAAAGAAGTTGTCTAGATGATGAGTGGTTATAGCTACGGGGGTACACCCGATCCCATTCCGAACTCGGAAGTTAAGCTCGTATGCGCCGATGGTACTGTCACGAAAGGTGATGGGAGAGCAGGTCGCCGCTCATCAACTAGGCAACTTTTTTGCTATAATGGCGACAGAAGTGACAACAGAAGTCGTCACCTACCTCAAGAGGAGATTCCTTATGGCCTTAGATAAAACCTCAGTTCAGGAAGTGCTCGAAACGATTCGTCCACGCTTGCAGGCCGACGGAGGCGACATCACGCTCGTCGACGTCAAAGACGACGGCACGGTCGTCGTCGAGCTGCAGGGCGCCTGCAAGGGCTGCCCGATGTCGCAGTTTACGCTTGCCACGCAGGTCGAGTGCGTGCTAAAAAAGGAGCTGCCTGAGGTTACCGGCGTCGTTGCCGCGTAGACGCTTCGCACCTTTCATCGTCTACTTCATACTGTTCGTTGCTAAACTCTGCTATACTGTTAGGCACGGTTGCCCACGGTGTACTCACCGGGGGTTGCTGGTGTAATGGTAACGGGAGAACGGTAAGGACACGTAATGGCCGAGAAGGATACGAAGCAAGGTTTTGGTACGACGTTCGAGCACACTGATATTTCACAAGACGAGCTCGAAAAACTCATTGACACAACGTTAACCGATTTTGACGAAGGCGACCTCGTTGCAGGTACCATCGTCAAGATCGAGCACGATGAGGTGCTCGTGGACATTGGGTATAAATCAGAAGGCGTGATTCCGGCACGCGAACTTTCGATTCGCAAGGATGTGAACCCCGCCGATCTCGTCCAGGTTGGCGACGAGATCGAAGCACTCGTGCTCATGAAAGAGGACAAAGAAGGACGCCTCATTCTTTCGAAGAAACGTGCCGAGTACGAGCGCGCGTGGAAGAACGTCGAAGAGCAGTTTGAGTCAGGCGAAGTCGTATCGGGCGAGGTCATCGAGGTCGTCAAGGGTGGCCTTATCGTTGACATCGGGCTGCGTGGCTTCCTGCCGGCCTCACTCGTTGACCTGCGGCGCGCACGTGATCTTGAAACGTTCCTCGGCGAGGTGCTTGAAGCAAAGATTATCGAGATGGACCGCAACCGCAACAACGTCGTGCTCTCGCGTCGCGTGTTGCTTGAGGAAGATCGTCGTCAAGACCGTGGCGAGCTTCTCGCTAAGATGCAGAAGGGCATGATACTGCCCGGTGTCGTTAGTTCAATTGTTGATTACGGTGCCTTCATCGACCTCGGCGGTATCGATGGGCTTGCGCACATAAGCGAGCTCTCATGGAGCCACGTCAATCATCCGTCTGAGATTCTTGAAGTCGGTGCCGAAGTTGAGGTGCAGGTACTTGAAGTTGAGCTTGAACGCGAGCGTATTTCGCTCGGCCTCAAGCAGACGAGCGAAGATCCTTGGAAGAAGATGGCCGAAGGCTATCCGGTCGACACGATCATCGAAGGTTCGGTGACAAAACTCGTGCCGTTTGGGGTCTTTGTCGAGCTCGGCGACGGTATCGAGGGTCTTGTACATATCTCTGAGATGGCGAAAGGACACGTCGCCACACCCGATCAAGTCGTTGCCGTAGGGGATAAGGCGCAGGTCAAAGTTATGGATGTCAACGCGGAGAAGCGCCGCATCTCGTTGTCGATGCGCGCCGCCGCCGAAGATCTTGGTTTCGAGGTCGAGATTAAGCCGAAGGACGACGAGGTCTCGGCCGCCGATGCGCCGTCGGCAGAACAGCCCACAGAGGAAGCACCGGCCGACGTCGTCGAAGAGGCTACCGAGGCTCCTGAGGCAGCCCCCGAAGAGGCGGCTACCGAAGAGACCACCGAAGCAGCCCCTGCTGAAGAGGCCGCCCCCGTGCTCGCCGACGACGGAGGCGAGGAGACTCCCGCCACCGACGAATAACCGCAGATGCTCAAGCTCGTTCGCTATATCCGGCCGCACCTGTTTTCATGCCTCGCGGTTCTCCTTTTCGTGAGTGTGCAGGTTGTTTGCACTCTTGAGCTACCCAACCAGATGGCCGATATCGTCAACGTCGGCATCATTCAGCGTGGCGTTGAAGGCAATATGCAGGAAGACCCCGTCGTCGCTCAAGCCGTCGCCGATGCGATAACTGAGGCGACCGCGAGCGAGACGGGCACCACGCTGACGGCAGCACAGAGGACGTATTTCCTGCACAAAGGTTCACTCATGCTTGCTATTACGCTTATCGCGGGCACGGCAGCGATATCGGCCGGCTTTTTCGCTTCACGCGTCTCGGCTGCCATCGCGCGTGATCTGCGCAGAGATATCTTTGCGAAGGTCGAGAGCTTCTCGCTCATCGAGTTCGATCGATTCTCGACGGCCTCGCTCATCATACGCTCCACCAATGATATCCAGCAGGTCCAACAGATGACGTTCTTTCTCCTGCGCTTGGCCACGATGGCACCGCTCACGGGGGTTGGAGCCATATTCATGGCGTTGCGCACCAACGTATCGCTGACGTGGATTCTCGGTGTGGTGTTGCCGATACTTTTCGTCATCATTGGGGTGCTCATTTACTATGCAATGCCACTCTTCCGTTCGATCCAAGGTAAGACCGACCGTCTCAACCTAGTGGCACGCGAAGGGTTGACCGGTGTGCGCGTTATCCGCGCCTTTAACCGGCAAGATACGCAACAGCGGCGCTTCGAGGAGGTCAACGATGACCTCACAGACACGACCGTCAAAGTCAATCGTATGATGGTCACGATGACGCCGATTATGCAGCTGATTCTTCAGTTCACCACCATCGCTATCATCTGGTTCGGTGCGCATCTTATCGCCGATCTTTCGATGCAGCTTGGCGATATGATGGCCTTTTTGCAGTACGCCATGCAGATTCTCTTTAGCGTCGTCATGCTTTCGATGATATTCGTGATGTATCCGCGCGCCAGCGTTTCGGCCGAGCGTATCAATGATGTCCTTGAGGTCGAGCCGGTCATCGAAGACCCTGTGAGCCCTGTCGATACGGCAGGCACGACGCCCGAGGTTGAGTTTCGTGATGTCGCGTTCGCTTTCCCCGGTAGCGCCGAGCCGGTGCTGCGTGATATTACGTTTACGGCAAAGGCCGGTGAGGTAACGGCGATTATCGGCTCGACCGGATCGGGAAAGTCAACGATTCTCAACCTCATCGAGCGACTCTACGACGTAACCGCCGGCACCGTGCTGGTGCACGGCATCGATGTGCAACAACTGAGTCAACATCGTCTGCATGAGCTCATTGCGTATGCACCGCAACAGGCGACGCTCTTCAGTGGCACGATTGCCGAAAACGTACGCTTCGGCAAAGAAGACGCCACCGATGATGAGGTCGAACAAGCGCTCGATATTGCGCAGGCAACGGCGTTCGTCGCCACGCAGTCCGACGGCATCGATAGCCCCGTCTCGCAGGGTGGCGCGAACTTTAGCGGGGGGCAGAAGCAGCGAATCGCCATCGCGCGCGCCATCGTGCGGCGTCCCGGCATCTACCTCTTCGACGATTCGTTTAGCGCACTTGATCTTAAGACCGACGCAAAGCTGCGTGAGGCACTCGTACCTGAACTTGCCGGCTCGGTTGCTCTCATCGTTGCTCAGCGTATTTCCACGATAGCAGATGCCGACGCTATCCTCGTGCTCGATGGGGGAAGAATCGTCGGACACGGTACCCATCACGAGCTTCTGGCCTGCTGTAAGGTCTATCAGGAGATTGCTGCGTCCCAGCTGACCCCCGAGGAATTGGCGGAGGGGGGCGACGATGGCTAGCACGCTACCGTCAGACGATACGCGGCCGAAGGCGAGTCGCTCGATGGGCTTTGGTCCGGGTTCGCACGCCGCACCGTCAACTGAGAAGGCGGCCGACTTCCGTGCGACGACGGCCAAGCTTTTCCGTGCGCTTGGCAGCGACAACATTAAGCTCGCCGTTGCGTCGCTCTTTAGCATCGCCGGTGTCTCTTGTCTCGTCGCAGGTCCTAAGGTGATGTCGCTTGCGACCAACCGCCTCGCCGAGGGCTTGCAGGAGGGTGTGCTCGTCAAGGCGCAGGGTATGACGTCGCTCGACATCGATTTCGGCTATATCGGCGCGGTCATGCTGGCGCTCATTGTACTCTACGTGACCGGTGCGCTCCTGACGTATGTCCAGCAGTCGCTGACCGTTACCATTACGCAAAACCTCGTGCGCTCGTTGCGCCGCCGCGTTTCGGAAAAGCTCGACCGGCTTCCGCTGTCGTTTTTCGATAAACAGACGTATGGCGAGATTCTCTCGAAGATTACTATCGATATCGATCTCATGAGTACGAATCTGCAACAGGTTATGGCGCAGACGCTGATGTCGCTCTTTATGTTGCTCGGTATCCTCATTATGATGTTCGTTATTAGCTGGCAACTTGCGATTGTTTCGCTTATCGTGGTGCCACTCACAATCGTGGCTACCGCACTCATTGCGCCGCGTTCGCAGAAGTTCTTTGGCGCACAGCAGAAGCTCCTCGGCATGCTTAATGGGCAGATTGAGGAAAACTACGGCGGGCACAACATCATCAAGGTCTTTAACCGCGAAGAGGCTTCGGTTCGGGAGTTCTCGAAGACGAATGATACGCTCTTTGGTAGTGCGTGGAAGGCGCAGTTTGCCTCGAGCGTAATGATGCCTATCGTTTACTTCCTCAATAACATCCAATACGTCATCATCGTCGTCTATGCGGCGATGCTCGCCGCGTCTGGGCAGCTGGCAATCGGTCTCATTCTCGCGTTCATCCAATATGTGCAGCAGTTCGGGCAGCCGATTGTGCAGGTTGCACAGATGGCAAACGTCATCCAAGGAACCATTGCCGCCGCCGAGCGCGTCTTCATGCTTCTCGAAGAAGACGAAGAGGCACCTGACGTACCTCATCCGAGCACGGTTACCTCGCCGCAGGGTGCCGTGGCGTTTGATGCGGTTGACTTCGATTATGCGCCGGACAAGCCGCTTATTCGCAACCTTACGCTTGAGGTGAAGCCGGGACAGATGGTCGCTATCGTCGGCCCGACCGGTGCAGGCAAGACGACAATCGTCAACCTGCTCATGCGCTTCTACGAAATCGATAAGGGACGTATTGCGGTCGATGAGGTCGATACACAGACGATGACGCGTGCCGACGTGCGCACGTTGTTTGGTATGGTCTTACAGGATACGTGGCTCTTTAACGGCACGATTGCCGAGAACATCGCATATGGGCGCGAGGGAGCTTCACGCGGTGAGATTGAGGCGGCTGCAAAGGCGGCGCTGGCCGACCACTTTATTCGCGTGCTACCGAACGGCTACGAGACGGTGCTTGCCGAAGATGCCGACAACATCAGCGTCGGCCAGCGCCAGCTCCTCACGATTGCGCGGGCCATTCTGGCCGACTCGCCGATTATGATTCTCGACGAGGCGACGTCGAGCGTTGACACGCGTACCGAGCGGCTTATCCAAGAGGCGATGAGTCGGCTGATGAAGGGACGCACGAGCTTCGTCATCGCACACCGTCTCTCGACGATTCGTGATGCTGACGTTATCCTCGTGATGGACGAGGGGCGCATCGTTGAAAGCGGCACGCATGAGGAATTGCTTGCTGCCGACGGCTTTTACGCTGATCTCTACAATTCTCAGTTTGCCGAGGAGGCCGCATGAAAGATACCGTTGAACGCCTCGTAAGCGATGCGCTTGCAGCTGCGGTGTCCGCCGGCGAGCTGGACTTTGGCGATACCACTGAGCTGCCCGATGCGGGCATTGAGCGCCCACGCGACGCCGAGCACGGCGACTGGGCCTCGACAATCGCGTTGCGCTGTGCCAAGCAGGTAGGGCGCAATCCACGTGAGATTGCCGAGATTATTTCGATACACATTGAACGCTCGGACGATATCGAGCGTGTTGAGATCGCTGGCCCCGGTTTCATTAATATGTACCTGTCGGCAACCGCGCGTGGCGCAATCGTCGCCGATATCCTCACACGCGGCCTTGCGTACGGTAGCTCTCATGTCGGTGCCGGGCAGAAGGTGCAGGTTGAGTTCGTCAGTGCCAATCCGGTCGGTCCTATGCACGTGGGGCATGGGCGCTGGGCTGCGCTTGGTGACAGCATGGCGCGCCTGCTTACTGCCACCGGACACAACGTTGAGCGCGAGTTCTATATCAACGATGCCGGTGTGCAGATGGACATCTTTGCGCGTTCGCTCTCCTTGCGCTACCTCGAGCTCTGTGGCGGTATCATTGCGATGCCGGAAGAGTGCTATCAGGGGGCATACGTCCGTGATCTTGCCGAGCAAATTAAAGAGCGCGAGGGCGAGGCGTGGGTCGAACGCCCCGAAAGCGAACGTGAAACACATTTTCGTGAGCTCGGCTATGAGATGGTGCTCGAACACATGCAGAAGTTTCTCCATGATTTCGGCGTGGACTTTGACGTGTGGTTCTCTGAGCGTACGCTCTATGAAGGTGAGCCGAACGCTATCGAGCGCACGCTCGACGTGCTGCAAGAAGGCGGCTACCTCTATGAACATGAAGGTGCGCGGTGGTTTCGTACGACCGATTTCGGTGACGACAAGGACCGCGTACTTGTGAAGGCCGACGGCTCGTATACGTACTTTGCCGCTGATATTGCATATCACAAAGATAAGTTCGACCGCGGCTTCGAGCGGATTATCAACATCTGGGGTGCCGATCATCACGGCTACGTGGCACGTATGTTGGCGGCAGCCGCTGCGCTCGGCCATGAAGGTGCGCTTGAGCTGGTGATTGGCCAGCTCGTCAACCTCTTCCGCGATGGCGTGCCGGTTCGTATGAGTAAGCGCACCGGTGAGATGGTGACGTTCGAGGAGCTCGTCGACGAAGTCGGTGCCGATGCGACGCGCTACTGGTTTTTGCGTCGCTCGACCGACCAGCAGGTCGATTTCGACCTTGCCGTTGCCGCTGAGCAGAGTGCCGACAACCCGATATATTACGTACAATATGCCCATGCGCGTATATGTAGTCTGCTCCGCAAGTGCGAGCACACGAGACGCCGTCTAAGTTCGTCGCACTGCGCAACGATTCGTGCTCACGACCAGAAACAGGTCGCTCCGCGCCAAATCGGCTTGCACTCCTGCTTACACGACGCCTCGAGCACTCGTAATTTCGGGGAAGAATATACGCACACGGCAGAAACGGCTCTCATTCGTAAGCTGAGCGAATTTCCCGACATCGTCGAGCTCGCTGCACGCGACCTCGCACCGCACAAGCTCACGCACTTCGCCGAGGAGCTCGCCGCCGCGTTTCACCACTTCTATGCGCACTGCCGTGTTATCGATGAAGAAAGCGTTGCGAACGAGGAGCGGCTCGCACTCTGCGACGCAACGCGCATCACCCTTCACGCTGCCTTCAATCTTATCGGCATCGCCGCACCGGAAAGGATGTAGCCATGAGCAAACCCGTATCACAGCGTCCGCCTGCGGTGGCCGACATGAAGACCGCGGCCGATTTGCTCAACGTGCTGCCCGAGACGACCGAGATCATCGACGGCCATCTCGTCATCGGCGGCGTTGATATGGTAGCGCTCGCGCATGAGGCCGGCACGGCACTCTACGTGATGGATGAACAAACTATCGTGACTCAGCTGCGTGACTACGTAAAATGGACGCGCTATCACTGGGACGAGGTCGATATCGTCTACGCCGGCAAGGCGTTTTTATGCCGTACGATGGCTGAACTTGTGCAGCGCGAAGGGTGTTGTCTTGACGTGAGTAGCGGCGGGGAGCTCGCCATTGCGCTCAGCGCTGGCTTTGATTCCGCCAACATCTACGTGCACGGCAACAACAAGACCGATACCGAGCTCATTGAGTGTCTTGAGGCGGGCGTTGGCCGCATCGTTGTCGATAGCTTTGAGGAGCTTGAACGGCTCTCGACACTCGCGGTAGAACGCGGTATCGTACAGCCGGTACTCGTGCGCGTTACTCCTGGTATTGAGGCTGATACGCACGACTACATCCGCACCGGTGCCGAGGACTCGAAGTTCGGCTTTGGCCTCAATCAGGGCTTCGCACTTGAGGCAGTCAAGCGCACCGTCGCGCTTGAGGGGCTCGACTACGAGGGGCTGCACATTCACATCGGCTCACAGATATATGCGCTCCAGAGCTTTAGTGAGGCGATTCGCACTATTGTGGCGTTTATCGCCGAAATTCAGCGTGAAGTCGGCGTTGAGACGCGGCTGCTCGATACCGGTGGGGGGCTCGGCGTGGCCTATGGCGTGCCCGATGAGCCGGCGACGATTCAAGAGTACGGCAAGGTCGTCATCGATGACATCAAGGAAGAGTGCGCCAAGCACGGGCTGCCCGTTCCGCGCATGGCCGTTGAGCCGGGCCGCTCGATTGTGGCCAACGCAGGCGTGACGCTGTATACCGTGGGGGTCATCAAGGAGATTCCGGGCGTGCGTACCTACGTGAGCGTCGATGGTGGCATGAGCGACAACATTCGCACGTCGCTTTACGATGCGCACTACGAGGCGTTGATTGCGAACAAGGCCGACAGGCCACGCACGACGACGGCAACGGTAGCTGGTAAGCACTGCGAGAGCGGTGATATCGTGGTCAGCGATGGGCCGCTGCAGGAGGCCGAGGTTGGTGACATCCTGTGCGTATGTGCAACGGGCGCGTATGCGCAGAGCCTCTCGAACAACTACAACAAGCAGGTACGTCCGGGAGTGGTGTGGGTCAAAGAGGGGCAGTGGCGATGGGTTGTGCGCCGTGAGACGTACGATGACCTGCTGAGATGTGACGTGTTCGATAAGGTACAATAGCACTATGACTATTAAGGTTGGCTTGATAGGGCTCGGAACCGTTGGCGGCGGGGTCGTCGATATCTTTGCGAGTCATCGCGATGACTTTGCGCGCCGTCTCGGTATCGAGGTTGAGCTTGCAATGTGTGCCGATCGCACGTCGGCACGCTTTGCACAGCTGGGTCTCGATGCGGCTATCTGTACGACCGATGCGTTTGAGGTCGTCGATAACGAGGAGCTCGATATCGTTATTGAGCTTATCGGGGGCACGACCATTGCACGCGATCTTATCGTGCGTGCGCTCGAATCGGGGCGTAACGTGGTGACGGCGAATAAGGCGCTCATGGCGACAGATGGCAAGGAGCTCTTTGCACTCGCCGATCAGAACGGCTGCGATGTGCGTTTCGAGGCAAGTGTGGGCGGCGGCATTCCGATTATCGAGCCGCTTAAACGCTCGCTTATTGCTAACGAGATTACGCAGGTCATGGGTATCTTAAATGGAACGACAAACTACATCCTGACTGCGATGACACGCGACGGGCTCGCCTACGACAAGGCGTTAATGCAGGCACAGGAGCTCGGATATGCCGAGGCCGACCCAACGGCCGACGTTGAGGGACACGATGCTGCCGCAAAGATTGCCATTCTCGCCTCGATTGCGTTTAATTCGCATCTGACGCTCGATCAGGTGCCGGTAAAGGGTATCTCACACATTACACTGGACGACATCGAGATGGCACGCGCGAACGATGCGGTCATCAAACTGCTCGGTGTTGCGAAGCGTACCACGGCCGGTATCGAAATCTTTGTACGTCCCGTGATGGTGCCGACTAAACACCAGCTCGCCGCCGTAAACGATGCCTATAACGCTATCTACGTCACCGGTGATGCCGTCGGTGACCTCATGTTCTACGGTGCCGGTGCCGGTGCCGGTGCGGCTGCAAGTGCGGTGATGGGCGATGTGCTCGAGATGGCACGTGATCTTGCGCACGGCAATGCACCACTCGGCTGTAGCTGTACCGATAACCTGCCTGTTTTGGGCACCGACCTCAGCGACCTCCTTGTTCCACTCAACTCTCTTGGCTGAATCTGTCTCTCGCACATTCGGCATCTTCACCTAAGGGTGGTACAATTAACTTCAACGAATGTGCGGTATTGGAGGGTGAAAGGGGAGAGGCATGACGATACTGGGAATGGATGCTCCAACGGTAACGGGTTGGCTTCTGGCGCTACTGACCGCTGCCGGTGTCGTGGTGCTTGTTGTGCTTGCTGCCGTGCTATGGCGGGCACGCGACCTTCTCGCAACGGCCGACACGACGCTCAAAGAGGCGAATACGACCGTCGTTGAACTGCGCGGGCAGATTGTGCCGCTCGTCGATAAGGCAAACGAGACGGTTGAGCAGGTCAATACCGAACTCGCGCGCATCTCGACGATCGTTGAGACCGTCGAGGGAATCGCGGTGACCGTTGGCTCGGTCAGCGATACCGTTAACGGATTTTTTGGGGGAGGCAGTGCGCTCGCAGCGTTTGCTGCGCGTCTGCGTGGTGGCAACGCGCAGTCCGATACCCTCCAGCCGGGCACATCAAAGCCTGCCAAGCCAAAATCGAAGTCACGCAAGCCAAAGAAAAAGCGCACACGCAAGCCACGCAACCAGTGGAGCGCATAGCGGCGAGCACCCGCGCGCAGTCTAAGACCCCTGTGAGGCACTATCCTGTGAAAACCGCTGACATTCGTGAATCATTTCTCTCGTTTTTTGAAGCGAAAGGCGCAACGCGTGTGCCGAGCGCCTCGCTTGTTCCTGAGGACCCTTCGCTCCTGCTGACGGTCGCCGGGATGGTACCGTTTAAGCCGGTTTTTCTTGGTGTGAAATCGGTGCCGTATGTACGCGCGGTCAGCGCACAAAAGTGCGTGCGTACCAACGACATCGACATTATCGGCACGACCGGTCGTCATCTCTCGTTTTTCGAGATGCTCGGCAACTTTAGCTTCGGTGACTACTTCAAACGTGAGGCGATTACGTGGGCGTGGGAGTACTCGACCGACGTACTCAACCTCGACCCCGTGCGCCTGTGGGCGAGCGTCTTTACCGACGACGACGAGGCCGCCGAACTGTGGGTCGCGTGCACGGGCATTCCGGCCGAGCGCGTCGTGCGCCTTGGCGAGGAGGATAACTTCTGGGCGGCCGGCCCGACGGGGCCGTGTGGACCGTGTAGCGAGCTTTACTACGACCGCGGCGAGGAGTGGGGCTGCGGCGAAGATTGCCAGGTAGGCTGTGACTGTGATCGTTTCGTCGAATACTGGAACCTCGTGTTCATGCAGTTTGACCGCGCCGAGGACGGCACGATGACGCCGCTTGAGAAGCAGAGCATCGATACCGGTCTCGGCCTTGAGCGCATGGCCGCAATTTTGCAAGATGTGCGCTCAAACTACGACATCGATCTCATGCAAGACATTATGGCGCTCGCGGCAGCTATCAGTGGGCGCACGTATGGTGCCGATGAGCAGGATGACATCGCGCTGCGTATCATTACCGATCACGCACGTGCCGTCGCGTTTCTCATCGCCGATGGCGTCCTGCCGTCTAACGAAGGACGGGGTTATGTGTTGCGCCGTCTGTTGCGTCGTGCCGTGCGATATGGCCGCCTACTCGATATCGAACGACCGTTTATGATTGAGATGGTCGACAAGGTCATCGACATAATGGGTGATGCCTACCCTGAGCTGCGCCAACACCGCGATCTTATCGCCGGTATCGTCGGTGCCGAGGAAGAGCGCTTTGCGGCGACGTTGCGTACGGGGCTTGGTTACCTTGACCGCGCACTCGCTGAGCTCGGAAAAAACAAAGAGCTTCCCGGCACAATCGCCTTCGAGCTGCACGATACCTACGGCTTTCCCATCGATCTCACGGTCGAGATTGCAGCTGAGCACAACGTAACCGTCGATCTTGCTGGCTTCGATGCAGCGATGGTCGAGCAAAAAGAACGTGCGCGCGCCGGCACCAAGGATGCCTCGTGGGACATGGCTGAGAGCACGACCGATACCTCTGTCGACGATGCGTGCCCGTACCGAGCGCGCAATCATACGGCGACTCACCTGTTGCATCAAGTATTGCGTGATGAGCTCGGCTCTCATGCGACGCAGGCGGGAAGCGAAGTGACTCCCGAAAAGCTCAGATTCGACTTCGTGCATTTCGAGGCACTGACTACTGAACAACTGCGTCGCATCGAACTACTCGTCAACGAAAAGATAGCCGAAAATATTGCGGTAGAGACCGACACAATGTCTCTCGAAGCGGCGCGTGAGAAGGGTGCGATGGCGCTCTTTGGGGAGAAATACGAAGAGGTCGTTCGCGTGGTGTGCGTCGGAACTCTCGATGACGCGTTTAGTAAGGAACTCTGCGGCGGTACTCACGTGGGCCACACCTCTGAAATCGGCTCTTTCAGGATCGTGAAGGAATCGAGTGTGGGTGCAAGTCTTCGACGCATCGAAGCGGTTACCGGTCTTGAGGCGTATCGATGGAGCGTTGAGCGCGAAGATAAGCTTGCCGCGCGGACCGATGAACTTGTCGCCGAGATTAAAGATATGAAATCTCGACTCAAACAGGTGAAATCATCGCCGAGTGGCTTTGTCGAAAAGATTATCGAGGGGGACATGTTCGAGGTAGACGGTTACCGCGTTGCCGTTCCCCACATTAAGCGCGTGCGCGAGGTCGAGGAGCTCAAAGTCTTCTGGGACAATCTACGGGCGAAAGGTCTCGACGCCGTCGTGCTCATCACAAAACATCCCGATGAAGAAAAGACCATCTATCTTGCTGCCGGCACCGACAAGGCCGTTGCCGCTGGCTTCGATGCCGCGGCACTCGTGCGCGATATTAACGATACCCTCGGTGGTCGCGGTGGGGGTAAGCCGACGATGGCGCAGGGCGGTGCCGACGATACGGCACACATCGACGCCGCGATTGCGCACGTGCGCAAAACGTTGGGAGCTTAAATGGCGGCCGGTCGTATCCTTGGGTTCGATATCGGTGAAGCGCGCATTGGCGTGGCGATCTCCGATGATCGCGGTGTCGTCGCAACCCCACTCGTCGTGCTTGACCGACGTGCCCTTGCTTCGGACAAGCGCCCGCTCAGTCGCCTGCTTGACGACTATGAACCCGTATGTCTTGTGGTGGGACTTCCACGGACTCTCGCGGGCGATGAGGGTCCACAGGCGCAGCGTATTCGTGACGATGCTGCCGAACTTTTTGCACCGTTCGATATCGATGTTGTTTTCTACGATGAGCGTAACTCGTCGAAGGAAGCCGCACGTGCGCTTCGTGAGGTAGGTATGGATGCACGACAGGCGCGAGAAAAAATTGATATGATGGCAGCAGCGATAATTCTACAGTCGTATCTTGATTTTTCGAGTGCACGATTTAACACAGAGATGTTGGGGTAGGTGGAATACGGGTGAGGGAGCAAAAAGTGACCGAACAGCCAACGTACCGACCGGGCATGTCGCGGCGCAGTGAGCGCAAGCAAAAGACGGTCGAAACCTCGCGCAAAACGCCATCTCCGACTCCACGAAAGACCGAAAGAAAAACTGACACGGAGTTTCGCGCTCATTACGGAAACGCTCGTTATGGAAGCGAACCTTATCGTATGACCGAATCTCTCAAGCCTACGCGCAGTAAGGGGCCGATTATTGCATTCGCGGTGCTCACCGTCATCGTGATGCTTATCGGGAGTATTCTCGCTGCTGGTTGGTTTGTGCTCTTGCGCCCCATGGGGCCGGATGTCGAGCCGGGGCAAGAAGTCATAGTAACAATCCCGGAAGGCGCAACGACGACACAGATTGCCGACATCCTTGTCGAGCACGGTATCGTCGATAATCCGAACATGTTCAGGCTTGTGGCGCGTCAGCACGATGATGTGGTCTTTAACGCAGGTAGACATCGCATGGCGACCGGCAGTAACTACGACGAAGCGATTATTGCACTTGCATTGCCGCCGTTGCCCGAAAATGTCGTTCTCGTCACCGTTATCGAAGGGCTACGTATCGACGATATAGCACTTACTATTGAGGAACAGATGGGTATTCCGGCACCGGAGTTTGCTGCGTATGCGCATAGCGCGGTGCCCGAATTTGCAGATAGCTACCCTTATCTTGAAGGTGCCTACGATAATTCACTCGAAGGTTTTCTCTTTCCCGATACCTACGAGCTCGAAGGCGACGCTACCCCACATGATGTCTGTGCGCGAATGCTCGAGAAATTCGACACGGTATGGAACGAGCTCGAAGTGCCGGCCGAACGCCTCGCACAGCATTCCGTCCAAGAGCTCGTGACTATCGCGTCGATAATCGAGCGTGAGGCAAGTCTTGACGATGAACGCCCGCTTGTGGCGAGCGTTATCGAGAATCGCCTTGCCATTGGCATGATGCTACAGATGGATTCAACGTTTCAGTTTTTGCTGCCACCGGGACGCATGAATGAGGTCATCCCGACCATTGTCGACTCGCAGACCGAGAGCCCCTACAATACCTACGTTAACTATGGCCTGCCACCGGGGCCGATAGGCTCTGCTTCACGGGCATCGTTGCACGCGGCGGCCTTTCCTGCTCAGAGTGAATACTATTACTTCGCATTGACAAGCAAGACCGGAGAGCATACGTTCTCACACACCTATGAGGAGCATAACGTGGCTGTCCAAAAAATGATGAGCATATTCGGGCAGTAATGGCTATCCCACAGCACTACCTGACATCGGTACTTGCCATCACACCTGCGTGGCTACGCGCACAGGGTAAGACGACGCTCCTCATCGACCTCGACAATACGCTCATGCCGCGTGACACACGTCGAGTCGGCGCGGATATCAAGGAATGGTACGATCGCATGCAGGCGGCCGGCATCAAGCTGTGCCTCGTTTCGAATAGCTGGCACCATCAATGCTATGACGTTGCTCAGTATCTTGGCAGCGATATCGTCGCAAAAGCTATCAAGCCGCTCCCATTCGCCTTTCTTGCAGCGCTCAAAAAGGTTGGTTCGACGCGGCGTGAGAGCGTTGTCGTCGGCGACCAGCTCTTTACCGATGTGCTTGGCGCGACGCTTCTCGGTATGACGAGCATTATGGTAGAGCCGCTCGTAACCTATGACCTCGGCCACACTCTGATACTGCGCCACGTCGAGCGATGGTACCTCAGGGGACGCTCGGCACGCGATGAGCTATGAGTGAGCTTTTCGCCGTTGTCGGCACGCCAATCGGACACTCGTTATCGCCGCGTATCCATAACGCCATCTTTGTGCACGAAGGGCGCGATGCCGTTATGGGGTCAATCGATCCCGGTTCGACGGAAGGGTTCTGTACGCTGATAACGGCCGCTGATAGCGGCAGATACACGGGCATGGCGGTGACGGCTCCGTATAAACGTGAAGCAGCTACCGGTGCTGAGACGCAGAGCGATACGGTGCAGGCAACCGGTGTTGCCAACACGTTGGTGCGGACCGATGAAGGTTGGGCGGCGCACAATACCGACGTTCCCGGCTTTCTTACGGCACTTACAGCCCTCGTCGACCCTCTTGAGTACCGCACCTTTCTCGTGTTTGGCACCGGAGGTACCGCCCACTCGATTGTCTACGCGCTCTGTCGTGTCGGTGCGGCACGCGTAAGCGTCGTAGGACGTGAGATTAAGCGCACACAGAAGTTCTGTGCGATGTTTGCCGATGCCGACACGGAGGTTTTTGCCGTGGCAACGGCCCCTGGCAAGCGTGTCGACTGCGCCATCGACGCAACCTCGCTTGGCTTCAACCCTCACGACAACGTTATCTTTCCGCTCTCGTGGTTTGAGGAGTATGCCGGCACCGTTTTTGACGTCGCCTATACGTCGGAGGGTACGACCAAGCTGGTAGGCCAGTGTCGTGAGCGCGGCATCGAAGCCATCGATGGGCGCGAAATGCTCTACGCACAGGCCGTTGAGCAGGCTCTTTTGTGGGGAGCAACATCGTCGCGCGAAGAGTTACGGCGGGTTGTACGTGCTGCCGCCGATGTTTCATGAAGCACCATCTGGCATTAGTCGGTGTCTCCGGCGCAGGTAAATCGACCATCGCACGATCCTTCGCTGAGCACGCGGGGATGTTGCTCACCGACATCGATGCTGAGATCGTTGCTCGTACCAAAAAATCCATCGCTGAGTTCTTCGCCGTTCCCGATGGTGAGGAACACTTTCGCGCATACGAGTCTCAGATTTTGCAAGAAACGCTCGCGCGTACCGAGCCAACCGTCATCGCACTTGGTGCTGGTGTCGTGCTTGACTCGCGTAACGGTCAGGCACTTCTGCAGCGGGCAGTTATTGTTCATCTTACGGTGCCATTTGAAACGGCATGCGCGCGCATCACCACACAGAGGAAACAGGGTGCAGATATCCGCCCGCTCGCCGTTGACGCGGATGAGACGGTACTTCGTCAGAGATATCATGAACGCAAGATGGCCGCAGATAGCATCGCAGATGTTACGATAGATACGACCGAAAAATCTGTCGAAAGGATCTGCGAGGAACTCGATGGGGTATTTCCCGCGTAAAGAGCTTGATGGCATTACACGCATGGATATCGATGTCGGCGAAGCTGCGTATCCGGTGTTCGTAGGTGAGAATCCCACGGCGATATTTGCGACCTATGTGCTGGCGGCCACTTCGGCACGTCGTATCGTGCTCGTTGCCGATGAGAATACGGCAGAGCTGTTCGGTGTTATGTATGAAACCGCCTTCATCGCTGCCACGGCCAACACCACGACCGTTCCCGGCTCTGCCGCCACCGCTGCCCCCGAGGTGATAGCTTTGACGGTGCCGGCCGGCGAAGCGTGCAAAACTTGGGACGTTGTCGGCCAGCTGTGCGACGCGATGGCGCAGGCACAGGTCGAGCGCGATGATCTTATCGTTGCGCTTGGCGGAGGGGCAGTCAGCGATCTTGTCGGCTTCGTTGCACACATATACAAGCGCGGGATGGCGTTTGCCCTTATTTCGACGACGTTACTTTCGATGGTTGATGCGGCGATTGGCGGGAAGACCGCCATCGATCTTGCCGGTGGCAAAAATCTGGTCGGTGCGTTCCACCATCCTCTTGCGGTGCTCGCCGATACCCGCTGCCTCGAACATCTGTCTGAGACAGAGTTTTCGAGTGGGCTTGCCGAAGTCGCCAAGACCGCCTTTATCGAGGGCGAAGAACTGACCGCGTTCTGCGAAGAGCACGCTGCGGCGTTACGTGCTCGTGACGCGGCTCTCTGTACCGAGCTAATACTGCGCTGCATGGAGTTCAAGGCGATTGTCGTGGCCAGCGACCCGTTTGATCGCGGCGCACGCGAATGTCTCAACTATGGGCATACGCTCGCACATGCTATCGAGCGTGAGGCAGGGTATGGTGCCATCGCCCATGGCATGGCCGTTGCCGAAGGTATCCGTTTTGCCGCGCGCGTCGGCGTGCAGATGTCAGGTGCGAGCATGGAGACGGTTGCGCGCCAAGATGCCCTTCTCACCGCGTTTGGTATTGCGCCGCTCGCTGAACGCTGGACGCCTTTGCAGATGATGGATGCGTTGCGTGCCGATAAAAAAGTGCGTGACGGTAAAGTTCGTATGGTCCTTCTTGCCGATATCGGGCAGTGGGAGGTCGTGTCGGTCGATGATGAGATACTCATCGAGCATCTGCGCGCGTGGGAGCAGGCCATCTCATGAAGATGCTGGTGCTCAACGGGCCAAATCTCAACATGCTCGGCACGCGAGAGCCGGAGATGTACGGCACGCAGACGCTCGACGAGTTGATGGCCGAGCTTATCGCGTATGGGCACGAACGTGATGTTGTAATTAAGGTGCTGACCTCGAACTTTGAAGGAGAGCTCATCGAGGCACTCCATCAGGCGGCTGGCCGCTATGATGGTGTCGTCTTCAATCCGGCCGCCTACACCCACTACAGTATTGCGCTGCGCGATGCGGTGGCGTGCTGCGAGGTGCCGGTCATCGAGGTGCACCTAACCGACATCACCGCGCGCGAGGAGTTTCGCGCCACGAGCGTCATTGCACCGGTGTGCCATGCGCAATTTTCCGGCGGCGGTATTGCAAGCTACAAGAGGGGGATAGATGCGCTCATCGATTCCTAAGTGCCCTGTTCCTGACCGGTTAAGCCGAATCCGCGCAGCGATGCGCGAGGAGCGGCTCGATGCGCTTATCATCAACCACTCGGCCAACGTCGTCTATGCCACCGGTTTTGAGGGAATCGCCGATGCTGGAAATCCGCACGTCGCACTTGTGACATCTGAGACGGCGACCGTCTATATCGACTCGCGTTATTACGAAGTTGCGAGCGGGCAGGCCGTCGCCACGCAGTGGGAGGCCGTACTTGCACGCCATGAAGTGCGCGCGAAAACGATCGAAGCGCTCGCCGAACAACGCACCACACAAAAAGTCCACCGTATCGGCATCGAGGATACCGTCAGCTACGGTGCGTTTTGCCGGTGGCGTGAGGAGCTTGCAGAGTCAATCAAAGGCGGTGAAGTCGTTGCGACTCGTCAGCTTGTGGAGGAATGTCGGGCCATCAAAGAGGCCGATGAGATTGCACGTATTGCGACCGCTCAGCGTATCGCTGATGAGACGTTTGCGCATATCCTTGGTATGGTCAAGCCGGGTGTGACCGAACGCGCCATCGCGTTTGAGCTTGAGTTTGCGCTGCGTGCACGGGGCGCTGAGGCGATATCGTTTCCGGTTATCGTGGCGGCTGGCATGAATGGCTCGATGGCGCATGCCATGCCAAGTGACTACGCCATCCAAGAGGGCGATCTTGTGACGATGGACTTTGGCGCAGTTGTCGATGGGTACCACTCTGACATGACGCGCACCGTCTGTGTGGGACGTGCGAGCGACCGACAACGTGAGGTTTACCTGACCGTGCTCGCGGCGCAGGAGGCCGCCCTCAAGAGGCTAAAAGCCGGTGTGGCCTGTGCAGATATCGATAGCGCCGCACGTGCCGTCATCGAAGCAGCCGGGTATGGCGAGTTTTTCGGCCACGGCACCGGTCACGGCGTTGGGCTTGCTATCCACGAACGACCGAACTGTTCGCCGAACTCCGAAGACACATACGATACCGGCATGCTCACCACCGTCGAGCCGGGTATCTACATCCCCGGTGAAGTTGGCGTGCGCATAGAGGACCTTGTGCTGGTGACTGAGACGGGATATCATAACCTCACGACATCGCCCAAAGAACTTGTGGAACTAGGCGTATAGCTGCAGATACGGAGCGCACAGGCGCAACGGGAAACGAAGGAGCAACGATGGCAATCAGCACCCCTCAATTCAAAAATGGTCTCTGCATTATGCACGAAGGCAAGCGCAAGATTATCGTTGAGTTCCAACATGTCAAACCGGGTAAGGGGCCGGCGTTCGTACGCACAAAGCTTAAAGAACTTGAGAGCGGTCGTCTCGTCGAATACACCTTTCGTCCGCAAGACAAGTTCGACGACGTACGCGTCGAGAAAAAGAAGATGCAGTATCTCTACCATGATGGCACGGCGTATCACTTCATGGACACGAGCACGTATGAGCAGGTTGAGCTCGACAGCGATTTTATTGGCGATGCAGCGCAGTGGCTGCTCGAAAATGCTGAGGTTGAAGTGCTCACGGCCGATGGCGAGATGATTGGCGTCGAGGCACCGATGTTCGTCGAGCTGACCGTGACCGAGACCGAGCCGGGCTTCAAAGGCGATACCGTTCAGGGTGGTACGAAGGCGGCAACACTTGAGACCGGCGCGGTCGTTCAGGTCCCGATGTTTATCAATGTTGGCGAGAAACTCCAGATAGATACGCGTGAGGGTGGCCGCTATATTAAGAGAGCCTAACTTTTCCCACACCTGTGTCAACGTATGTTATACTGAACGTTGAAGTTAGGGGCAACAGCTCCTACGCCTTGCGGGCACGCACCTGAAGGCCGGCCATGAAACTCCCCTTGCGGATTTCCCGTCGGCTCGTGTGCAGGCGGGTTTTTGTTTGTGAGAGTGTGTTCGGACGGTACGAACGACGGAAGTAGGAAGAGGTGCGTCATAGCTAACGAACATCGTGTAAATGAGGATATCTACGCTTCGAAGTGTCGGCTCATCGGCTCGAATGGAGAGCAGTTCGGTGTGTACAGCGTCGACGCGGCGCTCGACATGGCCGATGATGCGGGTCTCGATCTCGTCGAGATTGCTCCGCATGCCGATCCGCCCGTGTGCAAGATTATGGACTACGGTAAGTTCAAGTACGAGTTGAGCCAGAAGGCGAAGGCGGCGAAGAAGAATCAGCAGCGCGTCGAAATCAAAGAGATGAAGTTTCGTCCCAAGGTCGATGTAGGCGACTACAACACCAAGAAGAGACACATCTTACGCTTTCTCGATGCTGGCGCGAAGGTTAAGGTAACGATAATGTTCCGTGGCCGTGAGATGGCCTATCCAGAGTTAGGACTGCGCGTACTCGAGCGTTTGGCCGATGATCTTGAAGGGATTGCAGTTATCGAGAACCAGCCGAAGCTTGAAGGACGCAACATGCACATGCTTATCACGCCGGTTAAGGAGAGGTCGAGTAAAGAGCGACCGAAGGCAAAAGAAGCGAGCGAAAAAGCAAGCAAGGAAGCGAGCGAGGAGTAGAAGATGCCGAAGATGAAGACGCACAAAAGCACCGCAAAGCGCGTGCGCGTGACCGGCGGCGGCAAGTTGATGCGTGGCAAGGCGTTTAAGAGCCATATTTTGACGAAGAAATCGCCGAAGCGTAAACGTAATTTTCGCAAAGAGGGACCGGTCTCACAGGCCGATACTAAGATGGTCAATCGCAAGCTTGGCTTGAGCTAGGCGTACGAGCCGAGCGAGGAGGAAGAACAATGGCACGAGCAAAACGGGCGGTTGCCGCTCACAAGAAACGTCGCGTGGTATTGTCGCGCGCCAAGGGATATTACGGTGCGAAGTCGCGTAGTTACCGTGCAGCAAAAGAGCAGGTACAGCATTCGTTGCAGTATCAGTACCGTGATCGCCGCACTAAGAAACGCGATATTCGCCGCCTCTGGATAACACGCATTAACGCCGCGGCGCGTAACCACGACATGAGCTATAGTCGTTTTATGCACGGGCTCAGCAAAGCGGGAGTCGAGCTCGATCGCAAGGTACTCGCCGATTTAAGCATTAACGAACCGAAAACATTTGCTAAACTGGTAGATACCGCAAAAGCCGCGTTGTAGGGGGAACAGCCGTGAACCAGGAACGCTTCGAACAGGGCCAGATTAGCTATCGCTGTGGACAGTATGCCCAAGCTGCGCAGGAGTTTTTGGAGAGCGCAGAGCCGGGCATTGCACGCGGTAACGGAGCGGCCTTTCATCAGGCGGGTAACGCGTTTTTGCAGCTTCAACGCTATGCCGATGCCATTACGGTATATCAAAATGCGTTGCGCGATGATACCTATACCAAGATGAGCGCCATCTACTCAAATATGGCGATTGCCTACACGAAACTGGGAGATTTTTCCGCGGCAGCTGAAAGCTATGAACTCGCTGCAAGCTATCCCGAGTGTGAGAAGTCCTATCGGTGCTACCTCGGCGCTGCGCAGGCGCAGATGAAGCTTGGCAACATCGATAAGGCGGCCATCGCTTACAAAAAGGCTGCGCTCGATGTTGAGAATCCCAATCGCCCAAAAGCACTCTACAACTTAGCGCTCTGCCTTTTTGAGCTCAACCAGCCGCTTTCGGCGCTTGAGTCGCTTAAAGTTGCACTCGACTTTCCAAACTGTGAGAATCGCGGTCGCGTTATGGCGGCGATAGGTATCGCTTACACGATGCTTGACTCCGATGATGAAGCTGTCGAAATCTTTCGACAGGCGATCGCCACGCTTGGCACCGAGCCCATGTCGCCGGCTGCAACTCAAGCCTTCGCCGAGGCGCAGGCGCGCATTGCTGCTCGTGAGGCTGCACTGGTCGCACAGGCACCGTCGTTGACCGGCGAAATTCGCTCAATCGATACGAGCGCGGCCATGCAGACGGCGGCACCATATGAGCACCACGCTGCCGTTGCTATCGGCGCCGAACAGGATGTTGCGAACTACTTTGCAATGAGCGAGGCCGATCTCATCCAACAGGGCAAAGAGCTTTCTGCGGGCACCTCGAAGGGGCTATGGTGGAAGGTACTGCTCGGTTTCTTTGCAGGCATATTGGTACTTGCGCTCGCTGCTTTAGGGGCGGCGTATTACTTCGGTCTCGGCTACCCGTTGGCGATTGACGTTGTGTACGGCGCACTCGATGAATACGGCGCCATGAACAGTGTGGGTGAGTTCTGGGATACGACACCCGAGCGTGCTGATGCCTACATGGCACAGGTCGTTCCGCTGCAGGCACAGTACTCTATCGATGACGTTGAAGGTCGCATGAATACCAATATTATCCGAGTGATCGCTGAAGATGCACGCGGGCGGCAAACAATCTTGATCTTCACGCTCGTACGTGATGGTATCGGTTGGAAGATTACGAGCGTCACGTCAAGCGATACGCCGAATTCTGAGACGGAGGACGGCGACTCCGATGTGCAGGAGAGTGGCAGCAGTAGCTCCGGCGCATATAGTGACGGAGCCGGAGAGCTCGATGAGCCGATGGCCATCGATCCGATGCTCACCGCTCCGGAAAATATCGAGTAGGGAGAAGACGATGAGCTGCGAGAAGACGTATCTGATGATTAAGCCTGATGCCGTTGCGGGTGGTAAGGTAGGTCGCATTATCGCGCGCATCGAAGACACAGGACTGTGTATTGAACGTCTCGAGCTTGCGACGTTAACGCCTGCGCAGGCAGCGGCAAACTATGCCGAGCACGAAGGCAAACCTTTTTATGAGAGTCTTATCGAATACATTACCTCGGGTCCTGTCGTTAAGATGCTTGTTGCCGGTCCGAATGCCGTGGCCGTGTGCCGCAAGCTGATGGGACCGACGAATCCAGCCGAGGCCGCGCCCGGTACGATTCGTGGTGACTTTGGACTGCTCGTCGATGCGAACGTTATCCATGGCTCAGACTCGGTTGCCTCGGCAGAGCGCGAAGTCGGCCTGTTCTTCACCTAGAAAATTCGTGTGCTTACGTAGCAGATTTACTCACCATGATATAATAGGTGCATGTTTTTTCGTGTCCTCAAAAAAGACCAGATACCGACGTTTATCGAGGGCCTTGCCGTCGACTATGAGGTCATCGCACCGATAGCCAAGGGTTTGGCGTATGTCTTTGCGCCGGTTACATGTGGTGCGCGCGTTGTGCTTGATTATCCGACGACGATTGTGCCCCCAACGGCCTACTTTCTGAAGCCGAAAGAGGCGCTTTTACGCTATAACTCGGCCGACGGTGAGGTTGTCGAGACCGTCAAGGATGATCGTAAACGCATTCTTTTCGGCGTACACCCCTGTGACCTCAATGCCATCTTGATGACCGACAAGGTCTTCTTAGGCGACTACGAGGATCCGTACTATAAAGCACGACGCGAGAGCACGCTCATTGTGGGCGTGAGTTGCACGCCACGTCAGAGCTGCGTGTGTCACATGTTTGGCGCCAACGAAGTCTTGCAGGGCTACGATCTCTATCTCACCGATATTGGCGATGCATACTTCGTGCAGTGCAGTAGCGTTGAAGGTGCGCAGTTGCTCGACACGCTCGTTGAGACACGTGAGGCGACGGCCGAGGATACGCGAGCGCTTCAAAAACACGTCGCACGCTTTCGCCAAACGCTTGGCGAGGCTCCGGACACGACGCAGATTCCACTCCTTTTTGATGCGCGTTACGACGAGGAGCTGTGGGAAGAGATTGGCTCGCGCTGTCTTTCATGTGGCGCATGTAGTGCGGTGTGCCCGACCTGTTACTGCTTTGATATCGTCGATGAACTTGACGCTAATGGGGTGACCGGCTCACGGGTGCGCTGCTGGGATTCATGTCTGAATTCGCAGTTTGCCGAAGTCGCCGGTGGGCACGATTTCCGTCCCACACGTGCGAGCAGAGTGCGCCATCGCTTCTACCACAAATTCTGGGCCTATCCGGCGCGATATGGCAAGACGATGTGCGTGGGATGCGGGCGCTGCTATACAGCGTGCAAGGTCGGCATCAACCCGAGCCGTGTCGTCGCTGCACTTCAGGGCGACGTAGGGGAAGGGGAGGCGTAGACGATGAAAAAACACGTTCGTGTCGATGCCTCGAAGGCCTACCGTGCGCTCGAACAAAATCCGTACCGGCCGTGGGCGGCACGCATTACCTCGATAACGCCGCTGACCGAAAAAGAAACGCTCTTTGAGTTTCGCATCATCGATCACGAGGTGCGTGAACACTTTAACTTCAATGCGGGCCAGTTCATGGAGCTCTCCATCTTCGGAGTGGGCGAGGCACCGATATCGATTTCGTCGGCCCCCTCAAAGAAGGGCTTTATCGAGCTGTGTGTGCGTAACTCGGGAACGGTGACCGGCGCACTTCATGAGATGAGCTGCGGTGACGTTGTCGGGCTGCGCGGACCGTTTGGGCGCGGTTTTCCCTTCCAAGACATGAAGGGTCACGACGTTCTGCTCGTTGCCGGCGGCCTCGGTATCGCACCGCTTAAGTCGCTCATTAACCATATCCACGACGAGCGCCAGGCGTTTGGCACCGTCACAATTTTGCTCGGTGCACGCAATCCTGACGAGATACTCTTTCGTCAACAGTTCGATATGTGGCGCCATCGAGAAGACTTTAACCTGATTATGACGGTCGACACGCCCGATGAAACGTGGGATGGCGAGGTCGGACTCGTGACAAGACTCTTTGACCAGATCGAGGTCGATCCGGCCAACACCATCGGCGTCATCTGTGGCCCGCCGGTTATGTATCGCTTCGTTATCGAGAAAATGCGTGAAAAGAATCTGCCGGTCGACCGCATCTTTATGTCGTTTGAGAGGCGCATGAAGTGCGGCATCGGCCAGTGCAATCACTGTGCAGTTGGACACCAGTACGCGTGCATCGATGGCCCGGTCTTTAACTACTGGGAAGCGATGAATCTCCAGGAGGCGATGTAGATGCACGCCACCAAGCCTCGTGTCGCAATTTTTTCGCTGTCGTCGGATTTCGGCTGTCAGGTGCAGCTGTCGAATTTCCCCGAGATTCTCGACACGCTCTCTACCTTTGATCTGGTCTATTGGCAGCTCGTTACCTCGGCCGAGCTACCCGACACCTACGACGTCGCCGTCATCGAGGGGGCGGTAACGACCGATGAGCAGGTCGTGCTCCTTAAAACGATACGTGAGACGGCCTCGTGTGTTGTTGCACTGGGTGCATGCGCTGCAACCGGAGGGGTGCCGGCGTTAGTGCGCGAGCGCGGGCTGCTGGAAGAGCATGCGCAGACCGTCTATGGCCCAGATGCCGATAAGGTGGCGAAAGATCGCCGCGAACCGGCGCCACTTTCGGCGTACATCGAGGTCGATTTCGTGATTCCCGGCTGCCCGATTGAGCCACTTGAATTCTCACGGGTGCTTCAGCGTGCATTGCGTCGCCTCGTTGATAATCCGCAGCGTCAATCGCTCTGTGGGGAGTGCAAAATATCCGAGAACACCTGCTTTTGGCTCATGGGCACCCCCTGTCTCGGATTGGTGGCACGCAGTGGGTGTGAAGCAATGTGCGTGAGCTCGGGGCGGCCGTGTGCGGCGTGTCGCGGGCTGGCACGCGACGCTAACCTCGATGCGGCACGCGACTATGCGGCGGCGATGGGCTGTGATGCGGTAGCCTTTGGTGAGTTGCTCGCCATCTATAATGCTGCGCAGGAATATGCACGGGAACACGCGGCCGAAAGTGCGGCAGGAACCACCGGCAAACGGGAGGCTGTCGATGTCTAAGCTAAACATCCATCACTTGGCCCGTATCGAAGGACACGGCAACGTCTCTATTGAGGTTAAGAATAGCAAGGTCAAAGAGATACGCCTCGATGTTGTGGAGCCGGCGCGACTTTTCGAGTCGATGATCGTCGGCCGTCGCTATGATGAGGCGCCGCTCGCTACGAGCCGCGTTTGCGGGATATGTTCGGCAAACCACTTTGTAACTAACTTGCTTGCCGTTGAGGACGCACTCGATATTACGGTGAGTGAACGCACGCGTACGATGCGCCAGTTACTAGTCCATGGCTCGTTTTTGCAGAATCATGCCACCGCTCTCTATGTGTTCGCAGCGCCTGATTTCGTGCAACTTCCCTCATTTTTTCCACTCGCTGAGACGACACCCGAGGTGGTACAGCGCGCGCTACGTCTCAAAAAACTGGGCAACGATCTCTGTACGTTGGTGGGAGGTCGCGCAGTTCATCCCATTACACCGACGGTCGGCGGCTTTACGGCAGATGTTGATGCTGATGCTCTACATGTAATGGCACAGCGCCTACGTGACGCCGCAGCCGATGCGGCGGCAACGGCTGAATTCTTCGGTGAATTGCAGACGCCACGTTTCGATACCACGAGCGATATGCTTGCGCTTTATGAGGCGGGGACCTACGCAGTGACGGTCGGCGAGATTCGCGCGCTTCAAGCCGGGTGGACGAGACCGATACGCGACTATCCTGAGGTTATCGAAGAGCAAGCCGTGGCGAACTCGAATGCAAAACAGGCACTTGTTGATGACAAGCCGTTTCTCGTCGGGCCGCTCGCGCGCGTCAACATCTCATGGGATGAGCTGCTGCCTTCCGCACGTGTTGTGGCGAGTAAGGTCGGTTTGCGCCCGGTTCACCGCAACATATTCAGCGCACATATCTGTCGCGCTATCGAACTTGTCGATGCTGTCGACCGTTGTGCGATGCTCGCCGAGGAGTTGGCAGTTTCTGCTTCTGGCACCACCGCCGGCGATAGTGTTGCTCCGGAGCCGTTTGAAGTTCGAGCTGGCACAGGCTATGGCGCGACTGAGGCACCGCGCGGCACACTCTACCATAGCGTGACGCTTGACGATCGTGGTACGGTGACGGCAGCCGACATCGTTACCCCGACGTCACAAAACCTCGCAAGTATTGCACAGGAACTCACGGCTTATGCACCCACCGTTGTGGATTACGAACCGGAGGACTTCAAACGTGCCGTTGAAATGCTCATTCGTTCGTACGATCCCTGTCTCTCCTGTGCGGTGCACTAGCGTCCGTTACCCGTAGGTAATTGACAATCCTGTCATCGTTATACATGAGATATCTCGTGAGGTAAGCTTGCGATAATTGTGAGGTGGCTCGTAGGGTCACAGATCGGTAAGTATCTCCCGTTATGCTCAAGATAAGGCGCTTAAAGAGGGCGCGTTACGAGCATAGAAGGAGTGCTTATGCGACAAAGAAAGACTCTCGTGTTACTTGCTGTTACCACAATGCTAAGTTTTGGCGTATGGCAGATTGCGGGTGCAGCCTATAGTGCCGCACCGGTCGGTACGCCCCAGTCTATTGCTGTACCAACTCCGGTAACTGTTGATGACGTTCCGTTTTTTCGTATTGCGCGTGCCGGAGACTACGCGTTGTGGGTCACGCGCTATGTGTACGGCTCAAATGCGCAGGCAGCGCATGCAGGTGTGCGCTTCAACGCAGCGGAAGCCGACGGCAATTTCTGGCTTCGTGGTGCCAACAACACCACGCGCTCATCGCTCATGGTCGGCATGGACGCATGGTATAACTCGCTCAACGCACCGACGCTTAAGCCGCAGGTCGTGCACCCAAGTTTCTCGGGGACGCTCAACGCCACCACCCCGACGAGCTCGACGTTCGGTATCGAGCACGTAAGCGGCACCTATCCCACCGCCATAGCTTTTACTAACAATTTCGGGAATCTTACGCGAGCACAATCACGGCCGAGCGCCACCTTTGTGACTGTCTCGGCCAACACCAATCCGCAAACCGGAGCCGGCATCGCTGCGTTTCCGCTCTCGGGGCTAGAGGTACATGCGTATTTTCCCGATGCACGCACCTCGACCTCTCGGGCAGTTAACACCACAGATACCACTCTTGGTCGTGTAGGGTATCGTGTTAGTGCTAATCATATTGGTACGGACAGCAACCGAATGAGCTGGTGGATTCGCTCACGTGGCAATCAGCCCGGTTTTGCCGGCGTTGTACTATACGCTGGCAACATGGGTGGTTCGTGGGGCGATCTTCGTGGCAATGGCCAATGGGCACTTCCCGGTGGCCGTGCGGTAAATGAAACCTCCTACAATGGCTTTGGCTACGGCATTCGCCCGGCATTATGGGTCTATGACCCTCCGGCACAGTTTACCTTTTACGCAGATCTTTCTTTGGATGCGACTTCATCGGTAACGCTCAACTTCGGAGAATACGGCACCTCCTACGATATTCCCGACGACATCATGACACGCCCCGGATATGATCTCGTCGGTTGGTCGACCGACCCTCATGCGGAGACCGCTGATTTTCCCGAGTCGGGTCCGATAGATTGGTTCGGAGCATACGAGCATCCGCTCTATGCCGTCTGGCTCGCCCACGAGATCGACGAGCCGGAACCAGAGCCTAAGCCCGAACCCGAATCGAGGCCCCATGCGGAGCCCCCTCGCGTTGGGGGTGAAACGACTCCGCCTCCTGCGGGTGGGAGTGGTCCACCACCAGGCGGTGCTGCGACGCCTCGTATTACCGATGCCACTCCGCATGTTTTTGAGGTGCCTACGGTGCAGCTTGATGATGCGCAACCACGTGTTATGCAGCCACCACTGCTCGGCGCGCCGGCACCGGCCGAAGAGATTGTCGAGCCAGATTCTGTTCCAACACCTGCGCCACGAAGCTGGCTAAGCTGGTTTACCGGCCCGGTAGGAGCTTCATTGCTCGCGCTTGGTATTCTTTTGGCAGGCCTGCTGCTTGCCTGGTGGTTGGGTCGCGCACGTATTGTGCGCATAGAATATAACGATGAGGAAACGACGATTATGAGGGTGCGCATCGCGCGTGAAGGGCGTGAGCTGCGGTGTGACATTAAGCCACGCAAAGACCTCTTTTCGCCGCAATACCGCTATGCGCTTAAGCCTGCGATACGCCATCTTTGGCGGAGGAAAGATATCAGGGTTATGTGTGATGGCGCGACGCTCTATCGTGGTTCTATCGAACGAAAGCTTGAACTGAACGTTTTCTGTGACGGGTAATCGTATAGAATAGTTACTCAACCGGGTGGCGTAGGTAGAGGACGCCACTCGGTTGCACAGGTACCTATTATGGGAAGGGTCGCTCATGTCACAGGTGGAACAAATTCTAGAGTTCAACAAGGCATTCGTTGAGAATAAAGAGTACGAACCCTATCAAACGACCGTATATCCTGACCGCAGTATGGCCATTCTGACCTGCATGGACTCACGTCTTATCGAACTATTGCCCAAGGCGCTCGGTATCAAAAACGGTGAGGTAAAGCTCATCAAGACGGCCGGTGGTTTTACGACCGATCCGTACGGCGGCGAGATGCGTAGCTTGCTTGTCACCGCGCACCTTTTTAAGATTGGTGACATTCTAATCATCGGCCATGAAGACTGTGGTATGGAGGGCCTAGAGCCAGATGCCCTTATCGAGAAGATGGTGGCAAACGGTATCGAGCCGACGGAAATCGATAAGCTGGAGACTGACGGTGTCGATGTCAAGGGTAGGCTGTGTGGATTCGAAGATGTTGATGATGCCGTACGTGCCACCGTCAAGTTGGTCGAAGAGCACCCTCTGATGCCCAAGGACGTTCGCGTGCACGGATTTGTTATCAGCCCGGTTACCGGCGCACTCAGAACACTCGCCTCAACGCGCGTTGTTTAATAAAACTTAATAAAATATGTTATCTTGACAGTTCAGCCGTTAAGTCGTGGTAAAATGGGAAGACTGCAATATAGCTGTCTGTCTTTTTGTGTGCAAAGCAAAGGGGAGATATAACGTGTCGCTGAGCGATATGCTCTTTGGGAGCTTGTCTACCGATATCGCGGTTGATCTGGGAACCGCCAATACGCTCGTGTCGGTGCGTGGCGAAGGCATTGTCCTTATCGAGCCATCGGTGGTAGCAGTCGAACAGGACACCGGTCGCGTACTCGCAGTAGGTAAGGACGCTAAGCGTATGATTGGACGTACGCCTGGGTCGATTACGGCTATCCGTCCACTCAAAGACGGCGTTATCTCAAACTTTAACGTGACCGAGGCGATGCTGCGCTACTTCATTAGCCGCGTACGTAGGCGTCGTTTTCTCTTTCAGCCGAAACCGCGCGTTGTTGTATGCGTTCCCTCGGGTGTGACCGAGGTCGAGAAGCGCGCCGTTTTCGAGGCAACGATGACGGCCGGTGCACGCAAGGCATTCCTCATCGAAGAACCAATGGCAGCTGCCATTGGTTCGGGTCTACCCATTCACGAGCCGACCGGTTCGATGGTCGTTGATATTGGTGGTGGCACGACCGAGGTAGCGGTCATTTCGCTCGGCGGAATCGTTGTTGCGAACTCGTCGCGTACGGCAGGCGATGAGTTCGACGAGGCCATCATCAACTATGTTAAGCGTGCGTTCAATATACTTATCGGTGAGCGCACCGCTGAAGAGATTAAGTTTGAAATTGGCTCAGCATGGCCGCTCGTTGAAGAGGTTGACGTCGAAATTCGCGGGCGCGATCTTACGACCGGCTTGCCGCGTGTTGTTGCGATGGAGTCCGAGGAGGTGCGCGAAGCTATCGAAGAGCCGACGCAGGCCGTCATTCGTGCTGTGACCGAGACACTCGAACAAACGCCTCCCGAACTCGCCAGCGACTTGATGGAGTTCGGTATTGTGTTGACCGGTGGTGGTGCACTGTTGCGCGGACTCGACGAACGTCTTCGTCATGAAACCGGCATGCCGGTGTATGTATCGGATAGCGCACTTACCAATGTAGTGGAGGGCTCGGCGCAGGCACTCGAGGAAATAGAAGTTCTCAACACCATCCTGCAGGGCTCACGCTAGCTAGGAATTACGTATGAAGGTTCAACCGACGAAAGAGCCGCGCGAGGCAAAGCTCTGGATTGCTGCTGTCATGGTGGTATTGGCCATTCTGGTTATGACCGTGTGGTTTCGTGAGGGTGAGCGCGGCCCGCTCCACCAATTGCGTACCGGCATTCAGACGGTAGCGTCGCCGATTGGCTCTATTGGCAATCTTGTGACAAGTCCGGTTCGCAGCTGGGCTGTCGACGTAAGTGATGTATCGATCTCGCAGGAAGATGCCCGTACGCTCCAGCGGCAGAACGTTGAACTGCGCGCAAAGGTCGTCGAACTTGAAGAGCAACTTCTGCGGTTCGAGACGCTTGAACAGTTGACTGCCGCGCAACAAAATCCTGAGTTTGAGGGCGTCGAGGCTCAGGTTATCGGTATCCCGGTTAACGCATGGGAGCAGGTTATCACACTCAATAAGGGTACACGTGAAGGTATCGCTATCAGTATGCCGGTCGTTGGCCCAAAGGGACTGCTTGGGCAGGTCGTTGAAGTCGGTCCAAACTTCTCGAAGGTGCTTCTTATTACCGATCGTCGCAGCGGTGTGGCCTGCATGCTTCAGCGCACTCGTACGCCCGGCATCGGCACCGGCTCCTTGTCTGGAACGCTCACGCTTGAATTTGTGGCCAACGAGGCCGAGGTTGTGCCCGGCGATGTCGTTATCACCTCCGGGATGGGCGGCATTTATCCAGCCGGTCTCGTCGTTGGTGAGGTACTCGATGCACTGACCGGTGTCAGCTCACTCTATCAGACGATCCGTGTTGTGCCCGCTCACAATATCAATGCGCTTTCGACCGTGTCTATCTTGACTAACACTGCTCCGTTTGTAGAGACAGCACCGATAGGAGATAGGCAGATAGGAGACGGGCAATGAGAACGTTTCTCGTTAATGCGCTGACGCTACTCGTCGCACTTTTATTGCAGATACTCGTTGCACCCTACATAGCGATTTGGGGCGTGTCGCCAAACTTCCTGATGATTGCCGTGGTAATTATGGCACTGGTGGAGGGGCCCAATGCCGGTACGGTACTTGGGTTTATTGCCGGATTGCTCTTTGATTTGCTTGGCGTTGGTCCGGTGGGGCCGATGGCACTGGTGCTTGCGGTGACAGGATACGTTGCCGGTCTCATCCACGAAAACCTCTTCGCGGAAGGATGGCTTTTGCCGGTCATCGTTATCGCTATCGCAACCCTCACGTCTGAGGTGCTGTACATGCTTGTGGTGCTGCTGCTGGGAACCGAAGCTTCATTTTTTGGCGCGTTCATACGTATCGTGCTGCCAAGCACTCTTTACAACGCCGTCATCGCCACCATTGTTTGTCCGCTCATGACACGATTGCTTAAAGACAACACTAATCAGACCATCTTCGGCACATTGTAGAAGGGTGAGCAGATTGGATTACCGAAAGCCGGAAATACGCGCTCGAGTTCTCTCACTTATGGCGTTCTTTGTCGTCGTAATCGGCATTCTAGCCGCGCAGTTGTGGTCGATGCAGATTATTCAAGGTGCAGAGTTTTCCGAGCGTGCGGCTGCAAACCGTCTTCGTGAAGCAACGACGATTGCGCCGCGAGGACGCATTCTTGACCGTCACGGAGCCGAACTCATCGGTAATCGTACGACGATGGTTGTTCTTGCTCCAGCTCAAGCAATCGAGGACGATGAACTCGTCGAACGTCTTTCGACTCATCTGATGGTCGCCGAAACCGATGTGCGCGAACGCATTGGTTCGGTCAAAGATGCACCGCTCGACATGCGCGTCGTCGCCATCGACGTGCCGATGGATACGATCAGCTATATCGCTGAAAACCAGGCACTGTTTCCCGATATTGAAGTAGCGGCACGTGCGGTGCGTACCTATCCACAGGGTGCGATTGCCGCGCAGCTTCTCGGGTATGCCGGTATTATTTCCGAGACCGACTTTGAAGATGAGATATTCACCGATTATCACTCCGGCGACATCGTTGGTAAGTCAGGGGTCGAGTACTCTTTTGAGACGGTGCTTCAGGGGGTGCGGGGACGTCAGCTCATCGAAGTCGATGCACACGGTCGTCCGCAACGTGTCGTTGAGGACATCCCTCCGCAAGCCGGCCAAGACGTCGTGCTCACTCTCGATACGGGAATTCAACGGGCAACCGAGGATATCTTACAGCGTTCGGTCGAAGCCGGGCGTGATTCGGGTGAAAACACGATTGCCGCCGCTGCCGTGGTCATCGAGATACAGACCGGTGAGATTATCGCGCTTGCGTCTAACCCAACGTTTGATCCCGAGCAGTTTGTCGGTGGTATCTCGTCGACAGACTGGGAGGCACTTAACGATGAGGAATCGCACTTTCCGCTCATCAACCGTGCTATTTCGGCAGCATATCCTCCCGCTTCAACGTTCAAGGCCTTCGTCGGTCTTGGTGGTATCGAATACAGCATTGCAGAAACCTCGACCGTACATCATTGTGCTGGTGCATGGAACCGTATGGGTCAGTGGGACGTTAAGAACTGCTGGAATCGCCTCGGTCATGGCATGATGGATATGCGCGACGCCGTTGCACATTCGTGCAATGTGTATTTCTACAATATCGGATATGATTTCGATGTCATGACCGATGAGGCGCTCCAAGCCTATTTGCGTGAGTGGGGCTACGGCCAGCTCACCGGTATCGATGTTCCTGGCGAGGTTGCCGGACGCATTCCGACGGCCGACTGGAAGGCCGCGTGGTCGCTTCATAACCCCGGTTTTAGTGGCACATGGGTGCTCGGTGACACCGTTAATCTTTCGATTGGGCAAGGCGATGTGCTTACGACGCCGCTTCAGGTTGCCACAACGTATGCGGGCATCGCCAACCATGGTCACGTCATGCGTCCCCACGTCCTCAGAAGTGTGCTCGATGCACGCGGGGTTGAAGTACTCACAACACCGACCGAGGTCGCCTTTGAGCCGAGCGTCTCGCCCGAGTCTTTGGCATGGATGAACGAATATCTGCGCGATGTTGTGACTGACGGCACCGCTCGCCCGGCCTTCAGAGGCTTCCCAATTCCCGTTTCTGGCAAGACCGGTACGGCTGAGATGCCGCCAAAAGATGACTCGGCGTGGTTTGTGGGTTACGCACCGGCCGAAGATCCGATCTACTGCGTAGCGGTATTCGTTGAACAGGGCGGGGCCGGCGGTGTGACGGCAAGTCCGGCCGCACGCGCCATCATCGGTGCCATCTTCGGTGCCGACACCTCGTATCGCCTCGGAACCGACCGGTCGAGATAGCGCACGTGAATCCCACACGACAAATATGACGAGCATGAAGATTATCAATTACGACATTCGGCGCAACGTCAATTTCCCCCTCCTTGCAGTTGTCGCTCTTCTTTTGGCACTTGGCACGACGGTCATTTTTTCGGCGACTTCAGCGATGCCCGGTGCGAGCGGTTTTATGCTTCGTCACGTTGTGGGGATTGTGCTTGGTCTCGTACTTATGGTGGGGTTCTGGATATTTGATTATCGACACTTTACCGATGCTATCATCCCTCTTTGGATCCTCAATGTGTTTCTGATTATTTCGCCGCGCATTCCGGGGATTGGCTCGACAGGTGGCGGGAGCGAGCGTTGGCTCGCCATCGGCACCACAAACATTATGCAGCCGTCCGAGCCAGCAAAGCTCGTCACCATCTTGCTGCTTGCTGCCATTGTGGCGCGCTATGAGGGCGAGATATACGAACTGCGTGACTTTCTCAAAGTGCTCGTTCTCTCCTTGATTCCTCCGGCGTTGATGATGATATTCATCTCGGATTTGGGAACGGCACTCGTCTTTGTAGCGATATCCTTAGGGATTCTCTGGGTGGGAGGTGCACGCCTGCGTTACGTCGCCGTGCTTCTCGCCATTGGGATTACCTTTGCGTTTGGCTTCGTCTACATCGAGTCGCAGTACGCAAAGGAAAATGACGGAGACGGTCATATTTTGAAAGAGTACCAGCTCAATCGCCTCATGGTCTTCGTCGATCCGACGGTCGATCCGCGTGGCGCCGGCTACAACCTCAGCCAGGCCAAGATTTCGATTGGCTCCGGCGAGTTCTCCGGCAAGGGGTTGGGCAGTGGTACGCAGTCAAACCTCAACTTTTTGCCGGAACGCCATACCGACTTCATCTTTGCCGTACTAGGCGAAGAGGCAGGCTTTCTTGGTGCGGTTACCTTGCTGGGGTTGTATCTGGCGCTCCTTGTTGTTGCGCTCAGTATCTGCGCCTCGTCGGTCGATCTTTACGGGAGCCTTATCGCTGCCGGTATCATGAGTATGTGGGTGTTTCAGATTTTTGAGAACGTCGGCATGAATATGGGATTGATGCCGATCACCGGCATTCCGTTGCCGTTTATGAGTTACGGGTCGTCATTTCTCGTAACCAATCTCGCTGCGGTGGGAGTGCTGCTTTCCATTTGGCGTCAGCGCACCTATCAGAGCCCGATCAAAGGAGTCGATGATGATGGATCTCAGCTTGCCGAACCAAGCACGCCAGCTCTTCAACGTACGCAAAGCACTCGAACAGCAGAAAAAGGCCGCCATTCACGTCGGTCTTCTTCTCGACCCCGCACTTGACGATACCGTCGTAGAAGAGGTGACTACGCGTTTTATTCCCTCCAGCGAGCGGGGGAGGGTAACGCTCGATGTCCTTGACGCCGAGAAAACATTAACGTTGCCCAAGACGCTCAACGTCCTCGTTATCGTATCGTGCACCCATAGTGGCGAGTCGCACCCGAGTGTTATCGCCGCCAAAAATGCGATGGCAGCGGCGCATCACAAGGGGGTGCCGGTCTGTGTAGTCTACGCGGATCATGGTGCCGCAAGGTTATTTCGGCAGCTTGCGACACAGCTGATTACCCTGTTGCCCGACTACCGCTATGCGCTTGGCGCGAACTTTGCGTGGATGCGCCACTATCTCACGACCGATGTCATCCAGCGTACGACGGTGCAAAACGCGGCAATTGGTCTCATGTTCTTCGTGCCGGGCGCCGATCTTCCGGCGATGTTACTCAACCAGGGCAAAATGGTCTTTCAGCTTGCTACTATCTATGACAAGCCGCTTGATATCGATCGCGCCAAGGAGCTGATTGTCGTGCTGATAGCCGGCTTCTCGCTACGTTTTGTGGCGCGTGCGTGTACACGCAAGGCACCGAGCGGCACGCGCTGGCTCATAAAAGCGGCCGTCGGTGCGGCGGGAACCTACGCGCTCGGTCATCTCACGGTGCGATACTACGAGCATGGCCCGGTGCGTCTCGCGTTGCCGACGGCTGCCGCCGACTCTCCTCACGCAGATATCACGTCCTCCGCCGATACCGAGGCGTTGCCTGCGTGAGCACGTTTTCTACAATAGAGCCACTGCTGGCCTCGGTCGAGCGACCTGCGCGCTACCTCAACCACGAGTTCGGCGCGCGCGCACCGGTCGAAGAGGCAGACGTGCGCGTCGGCCTGTGCTACCCCGATACCTACGAGGTCGGACAGGCAAACCAAGCACTCCAGATTCTCTACGACCGCCTCGCCCATGACACACAGGCCGACGCACAGGTCTCGGTCGAGCGCGTCTATTTGCCGGGGGTCGACATGATCGCCGAGATGAGGGCGCGCGCGATTCCGCTCTTTACGCTTGAGGGTCATCGACCCGTGCGCACACTCGATATTCTTGGTATCACGATGCCTCACGAGCTTGCGATGACCTCAATCCTTGAGGTTATCGATCTGTCCGGCATCACGCTGCACGCATCGGAGCGCGGCGAAGACGAGCCGATTATCATCGGTGGTGGTCCGGGCGCATTCAACCCCGAACCCATGGCACCGTTCTTCGACGCGTTCTTCATCGGTGAGGCCGATACTGCCATCGACGAGGTCGTCGAAGTTGTGCGCCAGGCGAAGATGGCCGCTACCGGCTGGCGGGCGGCGGCGCTTATCGAACTCGCCGAAGTCGCGTCGGTCTACGTCCCCGCCATCCATGACCCAGCGCACGCACGCATCACGCGTCGCATCGTCGACGACTTCGCCTCGCTCGAACCGCCTCGCTGCCACATCGTACCGTACGCCAACGTCGTGCACGATCGTGTCGCACTTGAGATCATGCGCGGCTGCGGGCGTGGCTGTCGCTTCTGTCAGGCAGGACCGATGTATCGCCCGGTGCGTGAGCGAAGCGCCGACACCATCGTACGCGCGGCCATCAAGGCGATACGCGCAACCGGCATGGAAGAGGTGTCGCTCACCTCACTGTCCTCGACCGACCATTCGCAGATTCTTGAGATCGTACGTCGTCTTAATACGCAGCTTGCACCGCGCGCCGTGAGCGTTTCGATTCCAAGTGTGCGTATCGACACGCTGTCGATCGATCTGCTTGAGGTTTTGACGTCCGGTGCCAAAAAACCGGCGCTGACGTTGGCGCCCGAGGCCGGCACGCAACGCATGCGCGACATCATCAATAAAGACGTCACCGAAGAGCAGCTGCTTGAGACGATTCGCTATGCCTTCGACGTGGGCTACCGACGCATCAAACTTTACTTTATGATAGGGCTGCCCGACGAGACCGACGAGGACGTGCGCGGTATCGCCGAGCTCGTCGCCCGCGTCTATCGTCTTGCACACGAGACTATCGAGCCAGATCAGCGTGGAGCGCTCAAGATTGCGGTGAGCGTGAATGCGCTCGTACCGAAGGCACATACGCCGTTTGAACGCCTCGCGCAGTCGAGCGTCGCTGAAATAGAGCGCAAGCAGACGTTGCTGCGCGAGGCGTTGCCGCGCAAGGGCATCGTGCTCTCGACGAGCAACGCACACGCTTCGTGTATCGAAGGCGTGCTCGCACGGGGTGATCGTGCACTGGCACCGGTTATTGAGGCAGCGTGGCGCAGCGGCGCGCTTTTTGAGGCGTACGCCGAGCAGTTTGACATCGCTCATTGGGAGCACGCCTTCGACACATGCGCCGTCGATCCGGACGCTTACGTAGCAACGCGCAATCCCAGCGACCGGCTGCCCTGGGAACACATCGTGATGCGCGCTTCGTGCTGCGAGCGTACCGGCGAGAGTGCCGAGAGTACTGAAAGCACCGGCGACGAGGCCGGAGGGTGCTCATGAAAGCACCGCTCGAGTTTCGCCTGCGCGTCGCATACGCCAAAGAAGGGCGTGGCGCCTATCTTTCACATCTTGAGGTTATTCGCGCACTCGAACGCACCGTCCGACGCGCAACATTGCCGTACGCGATAACGCAGGGGTTTAGCCCCCATATGCGTATTGCATTTGGGCCGGCGCTTGGCTTAGGCGTAGCGTCACGAGGCGAATATTTTGACCTCATCGTCACCGAGTTCGTCGAGCCGACTAGAGCACGCGCGCGCCTACAAGACGCCGCAACCGACGTGCTGCCCGTACGTGACTGCGCCTACGTGCCACCAAAGGACCCTTCGCTTAACGCGGCGTGCACGATCTTTCGCTATGAAGTGAGCGGGATGCCACTCGCGTACACGCGTATCGATGCGCAGACCGCCGCCATCTCGATTGAACCGATCCTCATCCTCGAGCAAAAAGGCAAGATGCGCGAGTTTGTGACCGCCGACGTGCTGCCCGAGGGCGTCGTGCAGGAGGGTGAGACCGTGCGATTTACGATTCGTGCGAGCTCGCAGGCGACGCTGCGCCCCGATACGCTCGTACGCTATCTGCTGGGCGATGCTGTCTATGCCGCGCAGGCGCCGACGCTGCGTACGGTGCGTACGGAGGTGCTGACAGAGAACGAAGATGGCACATGGCAGACACCGCTCGGACAGGCACTGTGCGCAGGAGGCATCTCATGAAGCGCTACGAACGTCTGCTGTGCATAGGCTCGGTCGTCGTTGCGACCACGGCGCTCTGTATAGCGATAGTAATCTTTGCGCTGGCACTGACGTGTACACCGTTTATAATTAACTCGACACTCGGGGGGTCGCAGCATGCGAGCAACACACCGCTTGAAGTGCGTGAAGAGATTGCTACTCTAACGTTGCGCTATGTTATTTGGGGCATCGATGCACAGCATATGATTGAGACATACCGTAGCGATGGAGAGATCGGGCTCGATGAGATTGCACACCTACGTGATGTGCGAGCGGTCTTTGTGGCGACGTGGACGGCTGGGATCGTTGCAGCGTGCGTGGCGTTTGTTATGTTTGCATGGCAGTGGCGCAAAGGCTGGCACCGTGCGCAACGACGAGCGCTCCTCATTACGGGCGGTATCTGTGTCGGAGGACCACTCGTGCTCGGTGTCATAATCGTTGCTGCGTTTACCGCCGTCTTCGATCTGTTCCATCGCGTTCTTTTTGAAGCCGGCACGTGGACATTTCCCACAAGCACGCTCCTCATCCAGACCTTTCCGGAGCCATTCTGGCGGTATATCGCTCTCGTGTGGGCCGGACTTATCGTTATATGCGGATGGGCGCTGTTTGGTCTGGTGGGCCCTGTAGGATTCGAACCTACGACCAAGAGATTATGAGTCTCCTGCGCTAACCGCTGCGCTAAGGGCCCTTGGCTCCCCGGGTTGGACTCGAACCAACAACCCTTCGGTTAACAGCCGAATGCTCTACCATTGAGCTACCGGGGAATGCGCAGTGGATAAGTATAACAAACTATCCACGAACGCGTCTAGGCTGGTCAGCGTGTTTGCGCTACACTTAATACTCTATGGATGCTTCGATGATACTGATGTTTGCGCTGCGTTTTCTACTCATCGTGCCAGCGATCGTGCTGCACGAGATGGCGCACGGATATGCGGCGCTCTGGTGTGGCGACGATACGGCCAAGCGTGCCGGGCGTCTTTCACTCAATCCACGCGTGCACATCGATCTCTTTGGGACGGTGCTTCTGCCGGCGCTGCTGCTCCTTGGTTCGGGCGGACGATTTGCCTTTGGTTACGCAAAGCCGGTACCTATCAACCCGTACAACTTTCACGATGAGCGCAAAGGTATGATGATTACCGGCATCGCCGGTCCTGCCGCCAACCTCGCACTCGCTATCATCGCCGGACTTCTCGTGCGTCTTCTCGCGGCACCACTTATTGCGCTTGGTTCAGGTGGTCTCATCGCGGTGCAGATTCTCGTGTTCTTTTGTCAGATCAACCTCGTGCTCATCTTCTTCAATCTCATCCCGATTCCACCGCTCGATGGCTCGCGTGTCGTCCAGCGCTTTTTACCGCCCCATCTGCGCGTACAGTATCATCGGCTTGAGCGCTACGGATTCTTCATCATTATCGGCATCATGATTCTTGCGCCGTGGTTGCTCAACACGTACTTTGCGTGGACCGTTACCCCAATTCTCAGCTTGCTAACAGGCCTTTAACAAGCCTCACAACCGACGTTCGTCTTCGCTGACGGTGGTATCATACTTGCAGGAACAGAAATCTCATACCGAATCTCACACAGGGGGAGCGATGAAGAAGCGTGCTTTGACTGGATATCGCCCGACGGGCAAGCTGCATCTGGGGCACTGGTTCGGCAATCTGCAGAATATGCTTCGCATGCAGGACGAGTACGACGCATATTACTTCGTCGCCGATTACCACGCGTTGACGAGCGACTGGCAAAACCCGCAGCACATTGCGCGGTTTACCGACGAAATGGTGCTCGATTGGGTCGCGGCGGGGCTCGACCCCGAGCGCTGTACCATCTACCGGCAAAGCGATGTGCCGCAGGTCGCCGAGCTAAGCCTGCTCTTTAACATGGTGCTACCAATGACGTGGCTTGAGCGCACGCCCAGCTACAAAGAACAACGCGCCCAGATTACCGACAAGGACCTCTCCAACGTCGGTTTTTTCCTCTACCCGTCGCTTCAGGCAGCAGACATTGCTATCGTACGCTCGGATTATGTGCCGGTCGGCGAGGACCAGGCACCCCATCTTGAGCTGACGCGCGAAATTATCCGTCGACTTAACGGTACGTACGGCGAATACCTCATCGAACCAAAGGCAATTATCCCCGAAGATGGCGCGCGCGTGCCGGGCCTTGACGGGCGTAAGATGAGCAAGAGCTACGGCAACTCAATCTATATCAGCGATACCCCCGAAGAGATTACGAAGGCCGTCATGGGATGTGTGACCGACCCGGCACGCAAGCTCAAGACCGATCCGGGCGACCCGGATATCTGCCCACTCCACCAGATTCACAAGCTGATTGCACCCGAAAGCGAAATCGCGCGGTGGGAGAGCGAATGCCGTGCGGCCGAGGTTGGTTGCGTGGCGCATAAGCGCGCCGTCGCCGAGGAACTCACGGCATATCTCGCCCCGTTTCAGGAGCGCCGTGCCGCGCTCGCGGCGACCCCGGATTTCGCACGCGACGTGCTCGCAGCCGGAAAAGAAAAGGTGACGCCCATCGCCGATGAGACGGTCGGACGCGTGCGTGAGCTTATGGGCCTGTAGAGAGTCTGCAGGAAGATGGCAACCTATACCGTCAATACCGAACTCTTTCAAGGACCTTTTGACCTGCTGCTTCACCTTGTTTCGCGTCAAAAGCTTGACGTCCACGCGCTTTCGATGGCCCAGATTGTCGATGAATACATCGCACATATCGAGGCGATGCGTGAGCTCGATCTTGATGTCGCAAGTGAGTTTTTGGTGCTTGCGGCACAGCTCCTTGAGATAAAGGGTGCCGCGCTTCTGCCGCAGGAAAGCGCGTACGATGACGACGAGTTCGAAGCGATGACTCCCCGTGAGATTCGTGATGTGCTCGTGGCGCGTCTGCTGGCGTACAAGCAGTTCAAGAGCGTTTCTGCTTATCTTGAGGGGCGTATGATAGCCGAGTCACATCAATATGCACGTCAAGCCGGTCTCGAGCCACAGTTTGCTGCGCTCATGCCCGACTTTCTCGAAAATGTGACGCTTGAGGAGCTCGCCACTATCTACGCCGAGCTGGAGCATCGATGTGAGATATTTTTGCTCGAAGCCGACCACGTTGCATCGATGCCGATATCGCTCGAAAGTTACACGGAAAAGGTACGTGAACGTCTGCGTGCCGGTGTCTCGAAGACCTTCGCTGAACTGATTGCACACGGAGCTTCGCGTGAAGAGGTCGTCGTGACGTTCCTTGCGGTGCTTGAACTCTACAAGCGCGGACTCGTCGAGATGCGTCAAGAGATTGGTGCGCGTGATATCGAACTGACGGGATTGAGCGAAGCAGATGCAGCGCAGCGCGCTGCCGACATCGATCGCGCGGCAGCAGGGGAGGAACGTCATGAGCAGTGAGAACAAGACGGCGGTAGAAGACGTGACGAGCGGTAACGACACCACCGGGGCACTCGAAGCGCTCCTGTTCGTCAGTGATGAGCCGACGAGCGCAGCCACGTTTGCCGAGATGCTTGGTGTCGAGACGACCGAAGTCACGCGGACACTCAAAGCTTTGCGCGACGAGTACGAGACCGACAGGCGCGGTTTTCAGCTGCGTGAAGTCGCCGGGGGATGGCGATTCTACTCGAATCCGACGTATCACGAGATTATCGAACGTTATGTTCTCAGTTGGGATACGCGGCGCTTAAGCCAAGCGGCGCTCGAGACGCTCGCCGTCATCGCGTATCGTCAGCCGGTTACGCGCGGCGGCATTAACGCGGTGCGTGGGGTGAACAGCGAGGCCGTTGTCAGCTCGCTTGTCGAGAAGGGACTCGTGCGTGAGGCCGGGCGCGATAAGGCGAGCGGCAACGCGATTCTCTACGCCACCACGAAGAGCTTCCTTGAGAAGTTCGGCCTTAAGAGCACAAAAGATCTGCCGCCGATTGAGGAATTCATGCCTTCGGTGAGCGAACAGGAAGCGATTACGGAGCGGCTGGATGCGGCTCAATAGGTTTCTGGCACGTGCCGGTGTTGCGTCGCGGCGCGGAAGCGAAGACCTTATGACGGCAGGGCGTGTGAGCGTCAACGGTGTCATTGTCCGCGAACTCGGCACGAAGGTTGACGGAGACGTTGACGAGGTTGCCGTCGATGGTCGAGTGGTAACGCTTGAGCATGGGGCCGTCTATCTCGCATTGAACAAGCCGGCCGGATACTATTCGACGATGAGCGACCCTCATGCACGCCATATCGTCGCTGAGTTGGTGCCTGTCGATACGTACCCAGGGCTCTTTCCGGTCGGGCGGCTCGATGCCGATACGACGGGCCTGCTGCTCTTTACGACCGATGGTGAACTCGCGCATCGTTTGCTCCACCCGAAGTGGCATGTTTTTAAGTGCTATATCGCCGGTGTGGAAGGCTTGCCGGACGATTGTGATTTACAACGGCTGCGTGACGGTGTCGAACTTGAGGACGGTATGACGGCGCCGGCGCACATCGAACGGATGGCGCGCGAGGACGGCTCGGAGGATGCGGGCATTCATGCGGGCACTACCATGCTTGAAATAGCATTACGCGAAGGACGCAATCGACAGGTGCGACGCATGTGTGAAGCGATAGGCCATCCCGTACGCACGCTTGAGCGCGGTGCGTTCGGACCTATTGAACTCGGTGACCTTGCACCGGGGCATTGGCGCATGCTTAATGAGGACGAAGTGACGGCGCTGCGCACCTGCGTTACCATGGATGTCGAGACATAACCGGAGAAACGAGAAGTAGCTGCCATGATTATTATTCTTAAGCCGAACGCCGATGCACAAAAACGTGCCGATTTATGTGAGCATCTTGTTACGCTTGGCCTCGACGTTGACGTAAGCGAAGGTCAAACCTCGACCGTTCTCGGGCTGGTGGGGGACACGTCGCGCGTCGATATGGGATCGCTGCGTATACTCGATATCGTCGAGGATGTTAAGCGTGTGTCAGAGCCATACAAGAAGGCGAATCGCAAATTCCATCCCTGCGATAGCGTGATTGCGATAGGGGAGCATACCGTTGGCGGTGACGAATTCGCGCTGATAGCCGGGCCGTGCAGCGTCGAATCACGTGAGCAGATGCTCTCGATCGCTGCTGACGTTGCGCGCGCTGGCGCCACCGCGTTGCGTGGTGGGGCCTATAAGCCACGCACCTCGCCCTATGCGTTTCAAGGGATGCGCGAGGAGGGCATCGAAATTTTGCTTGAAGCACGTGCCGAGACCGGCCTGCCCATCGTGACCGAGTTGATGGATGTACGCGATTTGCCGGCATTTTCTGAAGTTGACGTCGTTCAAATCGGTGCACGCAATATGCAAAACTTTGCACTCCTCAAAGAGGTCGGTGCGCTCGGCAAGCCGGTATTGCTCAAACGCGGACTTTCGGCAACGATTGAAGAGCTGCTTATGAGTGCCGAGTACATCATGGCGGCCGGTAACGAAAAGATTATCTTGTGTGAACGCGGTATTCGTACCTTCGAAACCGCTACGCGCAACACCCTCGATCTGAGTGCGATTCCGGTGCTCAAAGAGCTTACTCATTTGCCGATAGTCGTTGACCCGAGCCACGCAACCGGCGTGGCGCGCTACGTGAGATCGCTCTCGCTCGCAGCACTTGCAGCGGGTGCCGACGGGCTCATTGTGGAGGTACACAACGATCCCCCGAACGCACAGTGTGATGGTGCCCAATCGATTACACCGGAAGCGTTTGCCGAGCTCTCTGAGGCCGTTAACGCGATGCTGCCTATCGTCCGTGGCACTACGACGGCGCGATGACGCAAACGATTGGCATCGTAGGGCTGGGGTTGATTGGCGGTTCGTTTGCCCGTACGATTCGCGCGAGGACCGATGCACGCATCCTCGGGCGTGACATCTGTGACGAGACTCAGGCTGCTGCTCAAGCTGAGGGCGTCATCGACGATCGACTTACACGCGAGGGGTTGGCCGCGTGCGACATCCTGATTCTTGCCCTGCGCCCTGAGGATGCGATTGCGTGGATGCGCGCACATATCGATGATATTCGAGACAACTGCCTCGTCTTGGATGTGGCCGGAGTCAAGCGCGAGGTATGCGCGACACTCGGTGCGTTGTGCGAGGATGCGGGATGCCGGTTTGTCGGCTTTCACCCCATGGCGGGATACCATAAAGGTGGGTTCGCGCATTCGTCAGATATGCTCTTTGAGGGGGCATCGGCGATCATCTGTGAGGACGAGTATACCGATCCGGCTGCAAGCACATGTGTCGCCGAACTGATGCGTTCGCTCGGCTTTGGCCAGGTTGTCGTCACCACGCCGGAGCATCACGATGAGGTCATAGCCTTTACCTCGCAACTTGCGCATCTTGTCTCAAATGCCTACATCAAGGATCCTCGCGCGATACAGTACGATGGCTTTAGCGCCGGCAGTTTTCACGATATGACACGTGTGGCGACGCTCGATGCCGACATGTGGACCGAACTTTTTCTGGCAAATCGAGACAATCTGGTGAGCCATCTCGATGCGCTCGTTGCTCATCTTGCCGACTATCGTATGGCGCTGGTGGCAGAAGACGCTGACGTGTTGCGTGAACTTCTCGAAGCGGGCGTATGTGCAAAAGATGCGAGCGTACGCGCCAGCCTGTGTAGGCACGATGACGAGGATGACGGTAACGACGGTGGGAGCGACAACGCCAACGGCAGGAGTGGCTCATGATCGTGCTCATTGAACCGCGCACGCTAAGCGGGTCGCCCGCCGTTGCGCCGACGTCGAAGTCGTATGCACAGCGTGTGTTGATCGCCTCGCTCTTGTGCGATGAGCCGGTCACGATTGAAATGCCGACCACATGCGATGATATCGAGGTGACACGTCGAGCCATCGAGTCGATTCGCGCCGGCGAACGTGCCGTGACGGTGGGTGATAGCGCAACGGCCGCACGTATTTTGCAGCCGATACTGGCGGCTTGCTATCCCGACGTAGAGCTGGTGTTATCCGATCAACTCGCGCGCCGCCCGATGGAGCACTATCTCACGCCGGTGACGGCACGCGCGGGTGAATTTCGGGTACCGAGCACGGTGAGCTCGCAGTATGTGTCGGGGCTCCTGTATGCTCTGCCGCTTCTTGAAGGTGAGAGCACGATTATCGTTGAGGGCGAGCTTGAGTCGCGCGGCTATGTCGAGATGACGCGCGCGGTGCTGCGGGAGTTTGGTGTCGTGAGCACGGAAGTTGCGCCGGGCGTCTACCGCGTGCCCGGTGGGCAGCGCTATCGCTCGCCGGGAACGGTGACCTGCGAAGCCGACTGGTCGAACGCGCTGCTGTGGCCCGACGACATGGCACAGAGCGAGCTTCCCGATACCGTCGACGTGCGCCATACCCCCGACCTGACGCCGAGCCTTGCCGTGCAGGCGGCCATCGGAGAGCGCGCCGTCACCTTCACCGGTATCGAGCGGCTGCGCTTCAAGGAGAGTGATCGCGTTGCCGGTATTATGCAGATGCTTACGACATTCGGCGTCGAGACACATCTGTCGGTGGGCGCAGACGGTGAGGAGCAGCTCATCGTTGTCGGCCGTGGTGGTGTGTTGAATGACGGTACCGTTGAAGGCTGCGGCGACCATCGTATCGTGATGGCGGCGGCCGTCGCAAGCTGCTATGCGCAAGATACGGTTACGATTACCGACGCCGAGGCCGTTACGAAGTCGTATCCGACGTTTTTCGATGAGTTCATACGGTTGGGAGGGTGTGTTGAGTTCGAGCAGTCCACATAGTTTTGGCACGTCTCCTCGTGTGACGATATTCGGGCAGTCGCATGACCCTGAGATTGGTGTCACGATTGAGAACCTGCCGTCGGGCATAACGCTGGATTACGACGCCATAGATGAGTTATTGACTCGACGTAGACCGGGCGGTATTGACCGGCTCGTCACGGCACGTATCGAGACCGATGAGCCACAGATTCGTTCCGGCGTCGTCGATGGTGTGACGACCGGCGAGCCGCTGACCGCTACCTTCACCAACGCCGATACACGTGGCACCGACTACGAGCAGTTTGCGGTGCTGCCGCGTCCGTCACACGTGGACTATCTTGCTCGTCAGAAATACGGTGACGAGCATGACATCGCTGGGGGCGGGCGGTTTTCCGCACGCCTGACGTTGCCGCTCTGCTTTGCCGGCGCGGTCTGTATGCAGATTCTGCGTGCACGCGGCGTGGCGGTATGTGGGCGGCTTGTCGAAGCAGGCGGCAACGCTGAGGCGCCCTACGCGGCGATTGAACAAACGCGTGATGAGGGTGACAGCGTCGGAGGCATCGTCGAGGTGGCGGCGACCGGACTCCCGCCGGGGGTGGGCGAGCATCCCTATGGCGGTGTTGAGCCGGTGCTCGCATCGCTCCTCTTTGCGATTCCGGGCGTGCGTGGTGTCGAGTTCGGCGAGGGGTTTGCAGCGGCACGCATGCGCGGCAGCGAGCATAATGATCCGTGGAAGCTCGACGAAGACGGCCGTGTGGTGCCGGCGACGAACCATGCCGGGGGAGTCATCGGTGGCATGACGACCGGTGAGGCGCTTGTCGTACGTATTGCGTTTAAGCCGACGGCCTCTATTGCACGCGGCCAGCAGACGCTCAACGTTGAGACCGGCGTCACAGAGACGCTGGCTATCAAGGGACGCCACGATCCTTGCATCGCAGTACGTGGCGTGCCGGTCGCCGAAGCGGCTGTTGCCGTCGGCCTGCTGAATTTGCTGAATGCCGAAGAGAGCGTACGTGGTATCGAAGGGGGAGTGCGATGACAAGCGATAACCTTACGCGCCTACGTGATGAGATCGACGCTGTCGATACCGAGCTTGCTGAGCTGTTCGATCGACGTATGGCACTCGTTGCTCGGGTTGCCGCATATAAGGCCGCGACCGGGGAGCCTATCTTTGATGAGGCACGCGAACGTGCGATACTCGAACGCGTAGGGACCGCTGACGGTGTCGCACACGACGATTCCAACGATTTCGCCGCCTATCGCGCAGACTTTTTTACGACACTCCTTGACCTTTCGCGCCGATACCAGAGTGATAACTAGGCACAAAACATGCTATAATGAAGTGTTGTCCGTTGGTGGACGGATGACCACCCTTTCTGGGGGTGACCAGGTTTCGACGGGACGATGTTCGAAATCGGATAAGCAAGCCCAGGTCTCCTCGCCTGGCTAAACAGGGGTAACCTTCCCTTAACTGGCGAAGAAAGTTTTGCTCTCGCGGCTTAAACCCCGCGACGTCAACCCGGGGCGCGCCTCCCGCGCCGGCACGACGCCACAATGGAGGATGCTCTTCTGCACGTGGGCGGTATAGCAGGAGTTAAGATTGAACCGCCATGGCATGTAGGCTCGTTGTCATTTGCACGCCTACATAGCCGAGACTTTTCAAATGACTGAGCTTGGAGAAACCGGTTAAGAATGCGTTTTGGACGCGGGTTCGATTCCCGCCACCTCCACCAAATGCATTGAAGCCCTCTCGGGGAATCGAACCCGGGAGGGCAAATAGCGACCTAGGGGAGCTGTTTGGTCCGAGCGTAGCGAGGTCTCAAAGACGCCATAGGCGGATTTGCGATTCCCGCCACCTCCACCAGAAACGCAACGAGGCGCGCTCTCAGGGGCGCGCCTTTTCATGTAGTGCGACCACCGATAGACAACCGTGCCGCCACGAGCGTTCAGCTTTGTTACAATGAATCCATGAAACTGACGGCGAAAAAGATATTCACCACTAAGAACGTACTCTGGTTTGTGTTATTCACGTTTATCGTCTCAATCGTCTTCATCCTAATCCGGATGTACTTTGCGCCAACAATAGCACCAGCCGGAGACGTAACCGTGCGGGTCAAAGGCGACTACGTTCTCATGCTTCTGCAATGTATCGTAGGCGTTTTTGCCATAGCACTCCTGAGATTTCTGAAGCGCAAAGTTCGCCTCGACATACCATCGGTCATGCTCGTCATGTACGCAGTCTTTCTCTTTTGCGCCATATTTCTGGGTGAGGTTAGGTCCTTCTACTATCACGTGCCGTACTGGGATACGCTCCTGCATACCTTTAGCGGAGCAGCCTTGGGGGCATTGGGCTTTTCGATTATCAGCCTCCTTAACGACTCAAGGTCTTCGCTCGTCTCGCTGAGTCCCGCGTTCGTTGCTCTTTTTGCGTTTTGCTTCGCGGTGACGCTTGGTGCAATTTGGGAGATATACGAGTTCGCGGCAGACTATCTTTTTGGCACCAATATGCAGAAATACGCGCTTGAGACCGGCGAGGCTCTCGTTGGCCAGGCGGCACTTTTTGACACTATGAAGGATGTAATCGTCGATACGATCGGAGCCGGTACCATTTCATTGATTGGTTATCTGTCTCTGAAGTACCAAAAGGATTGGCTCGACCATTTCCGTATCAAACGAGAGAAGGTATCGTGAAGACGACAAAATTTATCGTCGATGGCTCAACGCACTTCGACCTTGCTGTGCATCCGACGACACGCGATAAGCAGTTCAGAGACCGGCAGGACGGCATCGAGTTTCTGCAGAGCAACGCCGCCGCCATCGCTGAGCATCAGTCGCGCCTGAACGCCGATGGGCGCGCCGGTGTGCTCGTTCTCTTTCAAGGTATGGACGCGAGCGGTAAAGATGGTGCGATTCGTACGGTGTTTTCGCAGGTCAGCCAATCAGGTCTCAACGTTGTCTCGTTCAAGCGTCCGACGCATGAGGAGCTTGCGCACGACTATCTCTGGCGCCTTCATCGTCACATGCCGCAACGCGGTTACATCACGGTCTTTAACCGCTCACACTATGAGGACGTGCTCATTGTGCGGGTACATCGGCTCTATGAGGAGCTCACGATTCTCGACCGCTGTAAGGGGCCGGATACTATCGAGCGCCGCTATCGTCAGATTTGCGACTACGAGCGCTATCTGTGGGAAAACGGTATCGTTGTCCTGAAGTTCATGCTCCATATCAGCAAAAAAGAGCAGGCAAAGCGTCTTCTGAGCCGTATCGATGACCCCTACAAAAACTGGAAGTTTGAAAGCGATGATATCGCTGAGCGTGAGCGATGGGACGATTATCAGTGTGCGTACGAGGATGCTCTCAACGCGACAGCGACGCCCGAGTCGCCCTGGTACGTTATCCCGGCCGACACCAAGTGGTTTGCACGTGCCGCGATAAGCCAGATTATCCGTGATCGCATCGAGGAACTTAATCCGCAATTTCCCGTGCTCGATGTCGAGGATATCGATCGACTCACTGCCTATCGCCGTCTGCTGATGAGCGAGTGCGGCAAGGAGATCGCTGCTGACGCCGAGGGAGCATAGGCGATGCAGTTTGCGCTTTCATGGGCTGCGGCCGAAATCGCCGAGAAACAGGGCGTTGAGGTTACCTCGGTTCCGCTCGGTGAGGTGACGATGCTCATCAAGATAGATGGGCTCTGGTCGCGCCTGTGCGCCAAAAAGGGCTTTACCGAAGCGATGCGACTCGTTACGACCCCGTCCGCATTCATGAAATATATCAACCCATATGGCGAAGCGATGATGCGCGAGATGAACGAAACCTATATCGCTGCCGGTCAGCTCGGCAAGCGAGGCGGGCAGACGACCCACATTATCATTGCCGATGATGTATCGACTTCGATTGGATGGGTCGTTGCCGAAGATATCGTACGTGATGCCTTGATGACGGTCTACGCCAAGATGATTACGGCTGTCCACAATGATCTGCCGTTTTCGCGCGATGAGTTTAACGTTGCGTGGGGCTTTCATTCTGATGGCGATATCTCGACGCTCTATCCTGCTGTCGCCATGGCCGGTTTTGAGGCCGTTCACTTTGCGAGTGTGCCGCAGTCTTCGGTGAGTTCGCTCGCCGATAAAGCGCGTGCCTCAGGGTTGACGGCGTGCGGTGGGGTCACGGCCGAATCGCTTGAGGCAGGTAAACTCCCCAGCGAGACGTGTCGGCAGATTGCCATCCTCGCACGCCGCCCGAACTTTATCGTGTGCGACGACGGCGGTATGACGACGAAACGCCAGCTTGAACACTATCTCGAAGCGCTTCATCAGATTGCTCTGTGTTAGAGGACGCACGACGATGAGCGATGCTCCGATAGGGATATTCGATAGCGGCCTTGGCGGGCTGACCGTGGCGCGTGAGATCGCAGCTGCACTTCCGCATGAATCGCTCATCTATCTGGGCGATACCGCGCGCTGTCCGTACGGGCCACGTACGTTCGATGAGGTACAGCGCTATGTGCGCGAAATTGGCGGCTACCTGCAATCGCGCGGCGTAAAACTCATCGTTATTGCATGCAATACCGCTACGGCGGCCGGCCTTGAGCTGGCACAGCGTGAGTTCGACGTGCCGGTCATCGGGGTTATTGAGCCGGGTGCACGTGCCGCAGTACAGGTGACACGCAACCGAAAGATTGGGGTCATCGGTACGATTGGTACTATCGAGAGCGGCTCCTATAGTGACGCTGTCCGCGCCCTCGACGCTGACTGCACCGTCATCAGCGTTGCGACGCCCGAATACGTCGAAGACGTCGAGGAGGGGCTTACGCTTGAGGAGGGCTATCACGAGGAGTTCTTACGCCGCGCGATTCTCTCGCGTGGTTCGAGAGACGGCAACTATCTGGATGTACTCAAGCGCAACGGGGTCGATACGCTCGTACTGGGCTGCACACACTACCCGCTGCTTATGCAGCCGCTTAGCACGATAATGGGCGAGCAGGTGGTGTTGGTGTCCAGTGCGGAGGAAACTGCAAGGGAAGTGACTGCGTTATTGGAAAATGAGGGCGGTCAAGACCCGATCTCATATACTTTTATGACGACGAGCAACCCCGAACGCTTTGCCGAGCTCGGCGCACGCGTCTTTGGCACATCGCTCGGCGAAGTCGAGACGATCGATATCGCAGCACTAAAGAAGTTTGGCGAAGCGGTCGACGGAAAGGCCGACGGAGAGGACACACTATGAGAGAAGTTACCCTCATGCGCAATGTGCTTTCGCACGCACCCGGCAGCTGCGAGGTCGCGTTCGGAAACACGCGCGTGCTGTGTGTGGCGACGATCGCTGAGGACGTACCCGGTTGGCTGCGTGGCACCGGCAAAGGTTGGGTAACGGCCGAGTACGCGATGCTTCCCGGCTCGACCCGTGGCCGTACCCCGCGCGAGCGTCGCGGTGCGAAGGGACGCACAAGCGAGATCGAACGCCTCATCGGACGGAGTCTGCGCAGTATCGTTGACCTCGGTGAACTGGGCGGTGAGGTCACCGTGACGCTTGACTGCGACGTTATCGTCGCCGACGGCGGAACACGCACGGCCGCGATTACCGGCGCGTACGTGGCGCTCGTCGATGCGCTTCGTTTTTGGAAGACGGCGGCCAAGATTCGCACGTTACCACTTTCAGGACAGGTTGCAGCGGTGAGCGTCGGCATCGTCGATGGCGAGGTTGTCGCCGATCTCGATTTCAGCCAGGACGTACGTGCCGAGGTCGACATGAACGTTGTGATGGACGATGCGGGGCGCTTTATCGAGGTGCAGGGTACAGCCGAAGGACATCCCTTTAGCGCCGAGCAACTGCAGGCGATGCTCGACAGTGCACGTGTCGAAATCGAAGCGCTCGTCACGTTGCAAAAAGAAACGCTGGAACTCTAGCGCGATGCCTACTCTCGTTCTTGCTACCAATAACCCTGGCAAGGTCGCCGAGGTGCGCGATGCACGTGCGGTGCCCGGTATGCAGGTCGTTCCCATCGGTGACATTATCGCGGGATGGGAAAGCCCGGTTGAGGATGCCGATACCTTTGAAGGGAATGCGGCGATTAAAGCACGTGCGGCTGCCACGGCCACGGGACTGCCGGCACTTGCCGACGACTCGGGCCTTGTGGTCGATGCACTCGACGGTGCGCCCGGTGTGTACAGTAGCTGTTACGCGGGCGGTGATGAAGCGCAGCGCTGTGACGCGGCGAACAATACCAAACTGCTCGAAGAGCTTGCGCGCGTCGGTGCTACGGACACCGCTGCGCGTACCGCACGTTTTATCTCGACGCTCGTACTCGTAAATCCCGAGAGCATGGTCGAGAACCTCCCGACATATCTCTGCGTGAGCGGCGCCGTCGAAGGGCACATCACCCACGAACCACGTGGCGACGGCGGCTTCGGCTATGACCCTTTGTTTGTGCCCGATGCGATGCCGGACAAAACGATGGCCGAGCTTTCGATGGCCGAGAAAAACGCCCTCTCACATCGCGGTAACGCGCTGCGGGAACTTGCCGCTGTCTTAAGATAGAGTGTTACTCTGCGGAAAAATCTGAATCGGGGGCCGAGTCTGCTTCTGGCTCTGCAGGATTTACGTGCACCATACAGTGTTTGACGCGTTCATGGCGGTGTTCGATATCGTCGTGGATGCTCTCGGCTATTGCATGTGCCGTAGTGAGCGTATAGTCGCCCGGCAAACTGATCTCGACGTCACAGAAAACGCGGTCGCCGAAGACGCGCGTTCGCACCTTATCGATAGAGACGACCTCATTATGGCTCTCGATGATGTCACGAATCTCTGACTCAATCTGCACACCGGCGCTGTGATCGGTGACCTGATCTATCGAGCCGCGCAGGATGTCGATGCCCGTCTTAATGATGAGCGCTGCGATAACGACCGACGCCACGGGGTCCATAATCGGCATGCCCATACGTGCGGCCGCAATGCCAATAAAGACACCGGCGGTCCCCAAAACATCGGCGCCGTGATCGGCGGCGGCCGCGCGCAGCACGTCGCTCTGATAGAGTCGTGCCCGGACCCTCGTAAACGTATACATGCCCGCTTTGAAGACGATAACGCCGGCCGCCACCCACAGAGCCACGGCGTCGGGCGCTTCGAGCATCTCGTGCCCCAACCAGCCGACATATATCTTTTGGAGAGCAGCAAAACCGATTGAGAGACCGGCAAAGGTAACGATTGCTCCTAAAAACATCGTGGCGAGGCTTTCGAAGCGCTCGTGTCCATAGGGGTGATCGGCATCTGCTTCGCGTCCTGCAAGCTTGACGCCCATCATCACCACGATGCCAAACACGACGTCGCTGGCACTGTTTGCCGCATCAGAAATGAGCGCACTCGACCCTGCGAGCACGCCGGTGATGCCCTTGATAGCTGTGAGAAAAATGTTGGATATTAACGTGAAGAGGGTGATACGCAAGACGCCGCGTCGCGCAGATTCGCGGTTGGCCACCGCCGGCTGCGTGGCTTTGGTGTGAGGCGGCGTATGTTCGGGAGAGCGTCTGTCCATACGAGCATTGTAGCATTAACTCTGCACGCAACTCTCTATAACGATATAATGAAGATAGGATGCTAACGAGATCGTTTTTTATATTGGTTCTCATACTGGTAAACGGTTGCTTCGCTGCTGCGGAGATAGCTCTTATCTCTGCGCGCAAATCGGCCCTCAAACAACGCGCGAACGAGGGGTCAAAAGGGGCGAGCGCAGCCTTAAAGCTGAGGGAGAATCCGCCACGTCTGTTGGCGACCATTCAAGTCGTTATTACGATGGCAGGTATGTTGGCGTCAGCGCTGACCGCCCTTACCTTCGAAGAGCCGCTGACCGCGTGGTTGCGATCTCTAGGCGTGCCGTATCTCACGCACGTTGCCGGCGCAATCTCTATCATCGTGGTTACTCTCATTATCTCGTATATCACTCTGGTGCTGGGCGAGCTGGTTCCCAAGCAACTCGGCCTGGAAAAGGCCGATGCAGTTGCCAGTGCCGCGGCACGCCCCGTGACGTTTGTGGCGAAAATCACGCGGCCTGCTGTCAGTTTGCTCTCGGTATCTACCGAGCTCGTCGGGAGCCTTTTCGGCATAGGAAAAGACGTTACCAACGCGCAGGTGAGCGAAGAAGAGATTAAGCTGCTCGTTGACGAACAAGAGGACCTTAACGAAGACGAAAAGCGCATGATTACCGAGATCTTCGAGCTGGGCGACACCGTGGTGCGCGAAGTCATGGTTCCCCGTGTCGATATCGTCTTTGCCGAAGACACCGAAACCGTCGGCGAAGCGGCAAAACGCCTGCATGCACGCGGCTTTTCACGCGTTCCCGTCTACAGCGGAGACCACGACCACCTGTTGGGCATACTCATTCTTAAGGACTTAATCGTTCCGCTGACGGAGGGGAAGGCCGATCGCCCCATCACCGGCTATCTGCGTGAGCCGGTCTACGTACCGGAGACCAAGGACTTGCTGTCGACGCTTACCACCATGCAGGAAGAGCGCATTCAGCTTGCTATCGTTGTCGATGAGTACGGTGGTACGGCGGGTATCGTCAGCATGGAAGACATCCTCGAAGAAATTACCGGAGAGATCATCGATGAGACCGACCAAGAGCTCGATGATATTCGCAAACTAGAAGATGGAAGATGGCTCATCAGCGGCACCTGCGACATCGAGGATGCCATGGAGATCGGCCTGCCCATTGAAGAGTCGGACGAATACGAGACGATAGCGGGCTGGATGCTCGAGCAGCTCGGACATATTCCTCATATCGGTGAGTCTATCGAAAAAGACGGCTATCTCTTCACCATCGTGGCGATGCGCCGTCGCCGCATTGCACGTCTGTGCGCGCAGAAGGTGCCTGTGATAGAATAGCTAGCTGGTTGGCGCGGGGAGTAGCGCAGCTTGGTAGCGCATCTGGTTTGGGACCAGAGGGTCGCAGGTTCAAATCCTGTCTCCCCGACCATTTTGGTGGTATCTGGTCGTCGTTTGGCAAGACTCGCGTGGTTACCACGCCACGCCTTGCAAAACGACACCCAGCTACTCACCAAAACTTCTGATGCCACTCATCAGAACCCTTGGTGGCATCTGAACGCCAGCATGTAGCAGGTGCGGACGTAGTTCAATTGGTAGAGCACCAGCCTTCCAAGCTGGTTGTTGCGAGTTCGAGTCTCGTCGTCCGCTCCATTCTTGCGCCCGTAGCTCAGCTGGATAGAGCGGCGGACTTCTAATCCGTAGGTCGCAGGTTCGAATCCTGCCGGGCGCGCCAGCACTGCCGGACGCACCATGCTACTCAAATACCTCTTCTTCTAGCTGTTTGGATAATCTCTCCATCTTTTCTCTATCCTTTATAAGCTGTCCGATGAGTGTATCGACCGCGACTAAAAACAATACGTTGTAGCTGTTGGCGAGAATAAAGATCCTCAAGTTTTCGTTTCCAAGCGCAGGGTAAAATTCGATTACCTGCGAGACAATCAAGATGAGGATATAGAACGCATACAATATCGTCTTAAAGGAAAGAGAGTTTTTCATTGCGCGCTGAACCAAGCGGTAACTTTCCTCCGTGTCTTCTGCTTCTTTTAGCCACGTGATGAGTTTGGTGGATTGAAGCATTTTTTGAGAATAAAAATCCATTGCTAAACCAAAAACGATGAATGCAAGATTCCACAGATATGCGCCGAGAAGAGAGTACCCGGCCAACCAGGTAAAGGTAACATATAGGACAAGTCCATATACAATACCTCCCGCAATCTCATAGAGCAGGTAGGTATTTACTCGTTTCATTCTTTTCAGCATCGGCTCTCTCCTTTAGAGACAAATCAGCTTCGCAGGCGCCACACCACCCACTTAATTCCCTGGATGATGGGCAAGTTTAACAGTGCAAGACCGTAGACGAGAAGCAGCTGCGAGAACGTCAGTGCCTGTACGCTAAACACACTTTCCAACACCGGCACCGTCAACACGACCGTAATCAATACCAACCCCAGCAAAAACGCCCCGATAAGCGCGGTGTTGTTCCACATCTTCCTCGTGAAGAGGATAGGCTTATCGGATTTACTGTTAAAGCCATGGATGAGGCGAGCCGTGCAGAGCGTTCCGAAGGCAAGAGTCATGGCAAGAAGCTCGCTCTGGTGAAGGCCAATGAAGAAGGCGAGAAGGGTGGTGGCACCGATAGAGAGCCCCTGATAGCCGATGCGGAGCAGGGAGTCTTTCGTTAACACAGGTTCGCTTTTCGCACGTGGCGGCATGTCCATGACATCGCTGCTGTGAGGCTCGACCCCGAGCGCAATCGCGGGAAGGCTGTCGGTGAGCAGGTTGATAAACAGCAAATGAACCGGCGCAAAGGGTACGGGTAGGTTCACAAGCGAAGCGTAGAGCACGGTGAGTATCGCCGCAAAGTTACCGGAGAGCAAAAACTCGATAGCGTGTTTGATGTTGCGGTAGAGATTGCGCCCGTTTTCAACGGCCTTTACGATAGTTGCAAAGTTGTCGTCGGTGAGCACCATCGATGACGCATCCTTTGAGACCTCGGTGCCGGTGATGCCCATGGCGACACCGATGTCAGCCTGCTTGAGCGCCGGTGCGTCGTTGACGCCGTCACCGGTCATGGCGACGATGTTGCCTAAGTCCTGCCAGGCTCGCACGATGCGAATCTTGTGCTCGGGAGATACGCGCGCATAGACGCTGATGCGGGGTACGAAGTCCTCCAGCTCTGAGTCAGACATGCCATCGATCTCAGCACCCTCACAGGCTTCGGAGTCATCTTCCAGAATACCGATACGCCGCGCGATTGCGGCGGCAGTAATCTTGTGGTCGCCGGTAATCATGATAGGCCGAATCCCTGCGCGCTTGCATTCTGCAACGGCGGCAGCAGACTCAGGGCGCGGAGGATCCATCATGGCGATGAGTCCCATAAATATAAGGCCGTGTTCGTCGGCTGTCGTAAGCTCGCCCTCTGTAGACATTTCCTTGTAGGCAAAGCCCAGCACGCGAAGACCGTTTTGCGAAAAGACGAGGTTCTGTGCCTCAATACGCGCACGGTCATCTGCCGTAAGCTCACGAACGCCTGCAGCCGTCCATATCCTATCAACTCGCTGCGTAATAACATCGATGGCGCCCTTGACGATGAGGAGTGTTGCCCCATCTGTCATACGGTTTAGCGTCGACATGAGTTTGCGCTCGCTGTCGAAGGGAACCTCTGCAAGGCGGGGAGAGGCGCCACGGATATCCTCGACGCTCATTCTGGCCTTAGACGCCAGATTGATGAGTGCCGTTTCGGTTGGGTCGCCTATCTCGATGCCATCTTTGTTCGTCGAATCATTACATAACACGCTAAACGTCATCAACATGCGCGAGGCTTCATCGTCTGCGTCGAAATCATCAACGGCAACGCATGCCCCATCGACATAATAATCCTCGACCGTCATCTTATTCTGGGTCAACGTACCCGTCTTGTCTGAGCAGATAATAGAGACGCTGCCGAGGCCCTCGACGGCCTGAAGTTTGCGGATGATAGCATGCTCTTTTGCCATCTTTTGCGTCCCGATAGAGAGCACGATAGTGACGATCGAGCTCAAGGCCTCAGGGATAGCGGCAACTGCCAGCGCGACGGCAAAGAGGAAGGCGTCAACGATGTCGCCTCCACGTAGCACATTGAGGCCAAATAAGACGACGCACAGCCCTATAATCGCAATCGAGAGCCGCTGTCCGAAGGCATCAAGGCTGACTTGCAATGGCGTACGTTTTTCGGCGGCGGTATTCAGCAGTGTCGCAATCTTGCCGACCTCGGTCTGCATGCCAATCGCCGTGACAACAAATGAGCCTCTGCCGTACGTCACAAAGCTGCCCGAATACACCATATTTAGCCGGTCGCCCAAAGGCACATCGCCGTCGATACCTGCGAGACTTTTGTCTACGCCGACGCTTTCGCCCGTCAGAGCGCTCTCATCGACCTTGAGCGCGGCACACTCTATGAGGCGACCATCTGCGGAAATATAGTCTCCCGCTTCAAGGAGGACAGTATCGCCTACGGTTACTTCGGTGGTGGGAACGACCTCGACCTCACCGTTGCGAACGACCTTGGTGGTCGGTGCAGATAGTTGCTTGAGGCCCCGGAGTGACTGCTCGGCCTTCAGCGTCTGCACGAGGCCTAACACTGCGTTAATCATAACAACGATGACGATAACAACGGCACTTTTGACGTCATTGAGAATCGCGCTTACGGTTGCGGCGACGATGAGAATGATTACCAGAAAGTCCTTAAACTGTTCCAGAAATATACGCAGAGGTGTCTTCTTGTGACCCTCGGAGAGCTGGTTGGGCCCAAGGAGCGCCTGTTTCTCGGCAACCTCTTTCGTGGAGAGAGAGCCGGTATGACCGTTAAGGTCGAACTGTACCTCTTCGGGCGACATCTGATAGTAGTCTCTTGCGTTGTCCTTCGGCATGCGTACCCTCCACCTCGTGATTGCATACAGACATATGATACAATGACGAGGCGGTTTGTGGCGGGCATAGCTCAGTTGGTTAGAGCGCCTGACTGTGGCTCAGGAGGCCGCGGGTTCGAATCCCGTTGCTCGCCCCACTAGTGTCTGCAATCGTATTCTTATGTGGGCACAGTCTCGGGGTACGACTACGATAGACCTCAATCTTGTCATGCAGGCAACTTCTGCCATATTCGAGAAAGACGAAAGCTGTGTTGGGGAGCATCAATCATGGCGACATTAACACTGCGTGGGTTTCTCAAACGCTACTTATCTGCGTTGAGTGATGCACCTGATTTGCGCATATGATTATGTGCAGTATCACGATCACGGCTATACGGGTGGCGCGAACAAGATGTCTTTGAAAGAGGCTCGGGCTGCTCACGCGAAAGGTAAAAGGGTATTTTAAGAAGAAACAGGAAATAGTTTATGAGAATGCGAGATATGCTCACAGGCGCAGATATCAAAAGCCTTTCTCTGAACTTGACGATCATGGAAGCAAGGCAACTTCGTGATTATGTTGATGGGCTACTGGAGGATAATAGTCCTGGCAATCATGCGCATATCAATGACGCGTCATACGACCATGAGTTGACCGTTGCCTTATATGTGGATGAGCGCAAGATAAGCAAAAAATTCATCCAATTTGAGCGCGATGTGATGCTAGATATCATTGCAGAAGATGAAGAGCTGAAAGAGTGGCTTTCGCCACAATACAAATCAATTCAAGTTATGGGCAGGGAGTTTACCGGACACGGCTTCTTTACACATTTTTCGGTATCGCCCAATGCAAAACCTATCCCAGGCGAGCCCAATCTTCAACTTGGAGCGAAGAGCGCGAATGTGAAAGATTTAGAGCACGGCGCAGGATTCATTCTCTTTGTTGTGGATGGGAAGATAGATTTGCTTGATGGATATGCCTATGGTGGACCATGGCTAGATCCAAATGCTATAGAAGATTGGTCACTTTTCATACCTCCGCCGCCCACTGTGAGTAGACAAAGGCGTGAGCCCATCGAGGAACCCATCCTTAGATTTGAGGATGAACATGAAGGTTGAATGGACTGGCGTGCAGCAGACAGAGAAGGAGTTAGGTGAACAATCGATGAATGCAAGGTTTCCTGCTATCTTATGGGTACTGAACGGAATTTCCCTCGCGTTGTTTTTTGTAACTTCATACGGAGGAATTCTCGGTTTGATCTCAATTCCCAATAAGCTGCTCTACATCATTGCAAGTGCCCTTCTTGTTTCTATACTTTTCGGTGCATGCGCTTTTGTTGCTACGAGAAAGAAGCTCGATCGAACAGCTATCGTTCTTCCGGTCTATTTTGTTTGTCGAATTTCCTAATACTCTTTTCATATTTTCTCGTTGATTAGTATTCGCCCTTTGCGCTGACTGCGCGTCTTAAGCCTCAGGCCGAGATACATTAGAAATGAAGGCAACAGTGCCATGATGAGTAGCATGACAAAGACGGTCATCCACTGCCCTTGTTGCGTGAGGTCATAAAATCCGAAGAAGTATCCATTGCCCGGAAATAGTAGTTGAAGTATGGCATCCATCCCCACAGTTACAAACGTCACACCGACGTTTAAAAAGATGGAAACCGTCCCGAACACATAGTATTTCGAGGGCGTGCTAAGAAAGAAGATTCGATGCACGAACTCTGCGATGAGAACGAGCGCCAATAGAATGGTGGGAGCCGATGCTGACAAAAGATTTCGTCGTGGCAAAGGCCTTAGAAACACGTAGCCGAGTAGAATGTACCCGACCAAAGCGATGACACCCAGAGCTAGCGGAAGTATACTAAGCGATACAGGATCATTGAATGGCGTAGCCCATGAAAACGCATAGCCATAAATCCATATACGAGAATAATTCCAAAAATCCCGAGTGCGACCAGATTGTTTCTCAGAAGCGGACGAAGGTTATTCATTATTATTCTCCTCGATCAATACCGATGTGTTTTGCGCACGTATCTTAAGCCTCAACCCAAGATACATAAGAAATGACGGCAGAAACGATGAGGCAAGCACCACGAAAAAACCAAGCCCATCGCTCCAGAATTTCCAACCAACTAGCCATGTCAATAAAGTGAGCAAAGCATAGTTGCCCGGATACAAAAGAAACGCTACTTCTTCGTATGCTTCTAGGCTGCCTGCTGACGAGAGCATTGTACTTATTAGCACCGTAATGACAAGCAGAAAGAAGGCTGGAGACAAGACTGATAGCATGTTTCTTTTGGGTAGAGGAACCAAGAATTTGTAGCCTAACAAGACACATAAGATTGGACCGGTGCAAACAAGTGCCACAGTTGCAACGAGGAATATGATTTCGGAAAATATGCTAGCAACGATTACCAGCATAAGAGTTAACACGTAGGCAAGAACCGAACACACAACAGCAGCCACATAGATTGCGAATGAGCACAAAACATTGCGCATAAAAGATGAGCGAAGATTCGGCAACTGTACTCCCTTGGCTCAGGTCAGGCAACTTCATTCTAGCAAAACTGGGCTACAATAAATCCATGACAGAAATTAAAGCCATTCCTTTCAGATACTCAGTTATCTCCAATAAGACTACCGCGATTCTGATTCTCATCGCAGCGTTGTCGGCAGGTTTGGTTCCTGTATGGATTGTTGCTATGCTGCTTGCATCTTCTCGGTGGTGGCAAAGTCTTGATGACAATGTTCAGATGGGACTAGGCATACCGTTATATCTGATAATGATGATGGCTCCCATCTTCATCATAATAGTGTCGTTGATTAAGTTTTTTGCGAAATGGGGTGAGCAGAATGGCGAAGCTGTATTTGGAGAAGAAGCCGTCACCCTGCAGTATGGCAAGCGAGATGAGATTATTTCCTACAGCTCAATACAATCTCTGGGGCTTGCGGTAGTCAATAATCCTCGCAAACAAGGTGGTGGATATCGAGCTGCGATTGTGCAGGTAAGGATTTCCACTCATGACGAGATAGTACGAATCAACGTAGCGCCGAAGGAAAGTGGAGATTTGCTTACCAGCCATGCCGGCGCCATCGGAAATAAAATCGTCGGTCATTATATCGTGCGTAACCTTGAGGATGTTGATGCGTGTCGGGATGTCTTGAATGAGGTCTCTTTGATTAAAGTGATAAGAGAGATCGAAGCGCGTGCCAATGTGCCTGCTGTTTATGAAAGCAATTTCCGCTCTGGTCTTATGAGGGCGCTGGGCTGAGGTGTTATGAACACACAAGAAGAATCCCCAACAACGACAATGCCCGAAAATGCAATATCGAAGAAGTGGGCAGCCACAATAGCGGTAGTCACTTTTGTGATTGGCGCCTTGCTCATGATGTGTTCATGCGGTTTTATCGACTCTTTGGTTAGGCCGATACCCCGTAGCACGGATTGGGTTCGAGATGAATGGGATCCCTATGAGTTTGATATTGATGGTGGCAGACTTGTTCTCACGACAGTGAATTTCACCACTCTTGATGATGGTATGATAAAGATCAATTCCGCCTTTGGATATTACTTAGAACGATAGGTTTGGCTGGATAGTACTACCGCATGCAGTAAGCACCTATTGTCCAAACACCCAAGGGGCTGTGTTGACGGTAATGCTGGTGCCGTCAGAGACTATAATAATGGTACCTTGTTTGTCTGTGCGAAATATATCTGCTGTGCTGAGGAAATTGAGTACCTCAAGATGGGGATGACCGAATCCATTTTTTCCAACTGAAAAGACCGCGTAATCAGGAGAAAGTGCAGATACCAATCGCTCATCAGTGCTTGTGTTGCTACCATGGTGTCCCACTTTGAGCACATCGATCTTGTCGTTTTTTGCATCGAGAATGACTGCAGTGCTCGCGTCTCCTGTAAATAGGAAGATATCGCTGCCAAAGACAAGCTCGATGATTATCGACCAATCGTTATTGTCGTTGCGATAGGTTTTGTCGGCAGCAGGCGATAAAACAGTAGCAGTAAGATTATCTGCTGCATGTATCAGGTCTCCCGCCTGTGCTATGCGCCTCGGTATATTCCTTGCGGTAATCAGTACTTGCAGATCCCTGTATGTATTTGAATTGCTCGTCCTGCTCGGTTCCCAAACCTCGCCGATAGCAAATGACTCAATAACAAGAGACATTCCACCAATGTGATCTGCGTCAGGGTGTGTGGCAACAAGGTAATCGATGCTGGAGTGACCGAGAGATTTGATATATAAAACAACAGTAGCTCCTTGGCCTTTTGGTCCGGCATCTATAAGTATCGTTTTGCCATCCGGTAGCTCTCTGAATGCGCTGTCGCCCTGTCCGACATCGATATAGTGCACTTTGAGAAGTCCATCAACAGGCTTGCTGGTTGTTTCATTCGCATTGCTCACAGGTACGCTTGTATCTGCACAACCGACTGCCGCGCCCGCAATGAGCCCGACCAGAAGCAGGACGATTAGTATGCGGATGAGTTTAGCTGAGAAAGGTGATACTTGTTTCATGGTTAGATCGCCAAGGACCTAGGCCGACTTGATACTTAGAATATCCAGCCATTCATTGAGTTGTTCTACCGCATCAGCAAGCTCCGTATCAATCCCAACTGATCCTGCCGCGACCGCATAGTCCTCATCCCAATGCGGATGAATGCTAATATGGGCAGGCCATATCCGCACTGGTCTGCCGAGTTCGTCAGCTTCGCGCCCTCGTGCCTCAAAGATGTCGATGATGGCAGAGGAAATCTCACTTTCGCTTGGACTGCCGGTAGCATCTGCTAATTCTTTGATGAGCAGCAAGTCCACCACATCTCTCGCACGATTATTGATGAATGTAGGTGGGTCATGTGGATCGCTCGCCGCATGCACTTTCTGAGCCGTTTGATAGCCCATTGAAAGTCCGATAAGACGCTCTGGAGTTGGCAAGCCAAACCCCGCAAGTGATGGAGCGGGAAACTCTTCATGTATGGTGGTAGCGTGTCCCTCATCGGGGGATACCTCCACGGTGATTTTTCGCCATACTCGACCACGCAGCAAAAGAATCATGTCAAATCGCTGCGGCTTTATGATCTTAGTGGGCATATTGATAGGTATTGCCTCACTGCGCCTAAACTCGATTGGCCCCCAGGACTCATCTAGTTGCCTATCGAGGCACACGAAGAAATCTTCGATTTCGCCACGTACCATGCCATCAAGATCCCTCGTAGCTCTTGATACCGGACTAAGCCTGTGCTGGAGTAACGTGCCACCCTTAAGCAAGAATCTGCCGTTTCCAGCATCATCGACCACCTGTTGAAGTTTGGCAGTAACGACAGTAGAGGCAATAAGCCACGATAATCTTCCGCTTTGCCCAAGTCCCATCTCGTTTTCAGCAAGTGCGATCCACTTATCAAGCACACTTACTGAATGCGGATCCTTGGTTTTTGACGACAATCTTTCCAGGTCATCAGCAGAAACGGTTTTGGTTTTATCGTCCACTACGCTCCTCAAGTTTTTGCGTTAAGGTTTTTTCGTCATCAATAGTCAGAAGTCCTTTTGCGCGACCACGTTCAATTGCCTGATCGAGCAAGTATGTGGGCACACCGCTCTCAATACACTGCTCAATGGCTGTCGGTAACTTGACCGAAGGGATCTCTTCTTGCCACCCTATTTGATCTGGTCGCAGATCTTGATGATACACAACATAGTGCTCGCCACCTTTACGCCGTATCCTGCGATTTGTTGCGACTGTCACAAAAATCTTTGTTGGGTTGATATCGCTCACATCGTACATATCTAGGGCAGTCTCGTGGCTTATGACAGCTTCTGGCACTCCTGTCCACAACACAGCTAACATGAACGCATCGTATTGCGTGTAGGGCACCTGAGGTACACGATATACGCCAAAGACTACACGTTCAAGACGATTGCGTTTCGTGAGATCTGCCAATGCTCGTTTGGTTACGCCTGCATCTAATGCTTGTTGAGTCGTGGCATACCCGTGTTGGGTCAGAGCGATCTCACGTAGTTTGTCTATATTTCCAACGATTTCGTTCATGTCAAAAGGTTACCACCATAGTAACTTTTTGACAATACCCGCGAGATGGAATAAAGCCATTTTAGATAGAGGCGTTGCGGGCACACATGCTTTCGGTGTTGCGCGAATCGGAATGTGTCCCACCCCTCGGATATACTGAACGAAAGAGTTGTAGCACTATGAGAAGAGGGGACAAAGGATGGCAATTTCTGATGAGGCACGTTCGGTTTTGGGTGATCGAGGATGGCGACTGCTACTTAGAACAATCGTTGGAGGTCTTATTTTCTGGGTGCTTGCTTACAGCGCTTATCATTCACTACGCTTTCTGCCGCTTGAGGCGTATTATCAATTGCTGGAATACTTTTCTGTCGATAATCCGAAGATTGTCGAAGACGCTATCTTTTGGCTACAGTCTGGGACAGGAGACGTTTTCCTAGGAGCGCTATCGATTCTTGCTGGTGCGGTGGTAGGGGTAAGTTACCGAGGAGGAATCCTTAAATACGGTGCTGGTGTTTATTGGGCGTGGCCTATCATAATCATCGCTTTCATCGGGATAGGGTATTGGGCGTTTGTCTTGATGGTAGCCGGGCTTCTTATGGTACTGATTGCCGGCATATTGCTTTGGACACTTCGCAGGAAACGCAGACGAGTTCTCGTGCCCGAAAAAGGCGAAGATAAAGATAAGGCTGGCTTCGTAGCTCCAGACAAAGCATTTGGATTTTGGGCGCAAGGAATCTGGTATTTTCTCAAAGTACCCTTTGAGCTATTCGGCTTGATCTGGGGTACAGTGCAAGATGCGTTCTGGGAACCAGACTTTGATCGCCAAGACGAAATTCACAAAAGAGAGATGGAGCGATTGGAATCCCTATAGAAGCTCACGCAGTGGGAGGGGTATCGGGCTCAGAGAGGTATTCTACAACGCCAAGGACGTTAGCTACCTCTTCCCACGGCACCGCATCTCTGATGGCCATGCACTTCATGTAATTGGTGCTCTCGCGATGCGCTTCCTCACGTGCTCCTATTAGATCGATGAAGCTCTCTTGCCTGTGTGCTTCCTCGATGAGCCACAGGAGCATACCGGGATTCTCAATTCTGTCGTAGACATCTTCGGCGGTACGCCCGGTTTTTCGCTTTCTCTTGGAGTGAGGGCAACCTAACCACGCGAGCCATTGGCTCCTGTAGCTTGTCTGGCAGCCGCAGCCGTATTCCTCTATGGGTTTTACGGGATCGGCGGGTAGTTCGCTAATTGCGTCATAGAGTTGTTTGATGCTGATGTCTTCACCGTACATTGTCTGCCCTTTCCCTCGTTTGCATTATTGGGGAAAGCACTTGAAAAGATGTAGAGGTGCCGGCCCCTTGCAACGAAAGAGTTTCAAACAGCAATGCCGCTCAAACTCATTTCAGAGGCCGGACACCTCTGCATGAATTCGAACGACAGCCCGCTCTTGAGAGCGCAGCATATCGCTGTTTATATAAAACCCTTTCGTTGCGTCTATAAGTGTAGCATGGGTGGCGCAATATCCGTCGCTCGAACCGCAGCATCTTTTATCGCAGCAGGAGACATTTTCGACCATCACAGATGTATGGGTTCTTTAGGATTTCACGAAGGCAATAGTTGGAGGTTCGAGTCTTGTCAAGACATCATGTATGATGATAGCGTGAAACTTTACGTGCAGGACTTGGAAGTGCTGTCGGTATAGGGACAGCATCACACATAGGCCTAGTAGGATGGAGGATTGCAGCATCATGAACGATGAGACAAGACGAGATGATTCTGACGCAGCAGATAGCAAAGTTGCACAAAGCGAATCTCAGCCAATCGAAGAGCCATGCGATCATATCATCAGCTGCTTTAAGAAAATTGCAGGAACACTAACCAGAGAAGAAATACAGGCTCATGGGCTAATCGTTTTGGAAGATGGTAGCAAGTCTAACAATTATAAGTCTGCAACAGTTGATTTAACGCTTGGCAACTGTCACTACATATACGATGGCAATAAGAAAAATAGCGATGATGGCAATTCCGGCAATCAGAAGTGGAAGTTATGGAGACGGGCTTCTGCGAACGGCAATGATGAAGGGGATGACCAAAAATGGAGTCCAGCATTTGTTGGAGATCCAGAACTCTTAGAAGACTTGAATAAAAAATACTCTGAGGCAGCTCCACAATATCGCTATCAGAATCGTGCCAATCCAAATAAGATCAAGATCCCGCCATATGGATCGGCACTTATCCAGTTACATGAAATCGTAGATACACACACTGTTGCTACCGATCCGAATAAAGGATACCTAGTTGTTGGAAGATTCGATTTGAGGTTGGAGAAAGTTCAGCAAGGCTTAGTGAGCCAACAGGGCACCCAAATTGGTCCATGCTATAAAGGCAGGTTGTTTTGTTTCATTCACAACTTCAGCAATGAACCTGTGTATCTGTCTCTGGGTGAGCGAATCGCAACCGCTGAATTTTCTTATGTATCTTGTTTTTGTGAAGCTGATAAAAGAAGTGAAATCATAAAAAAGATTTGCAAAGACAATGCAGAAAAATACGAAAAGAAACTTTTTTGTGACGATAAGGGCATCCAGGAAGTACGATACTTCTGGAAAGAGGGGCGACTTCCAGGTGATTGTGGTCTATTGGGATTGAAACATGAGGTAATCAACGAAATCAATTCTGATGACACAATAAGGAAAATTGCTTTGCAGGTCGAGAAAAGGGCAGAGCTGCGACTTAGATGGACAGCTGCTGTTATCGCTCTTGTCGCAGCACTTGCCTCAGCTGCCCTGAGCGTTCTCTTGAGTATTTGGCTGCCGGGTCTCACGGGCGTGAATGAACGAATTGCCGATATTGAAAAAAGGATTGATGCAGTTGAGGTTGAATCTATCGAGCGCGAAAGAACATCTGAAGATCAGACCGTTGATGCAGGAGATACATCTGATGAAGTTATATCAATCAGAAACTCGTCTGCTTATGATGAGAGCTTTCCAGCGAAAGAATAGGGGGGTCAATTATGCAGAAAGTATTAATCGTTGGCGCAGGATTAAGCGGTCTGATGACGGCCTACTTGTTGGCACGAAATGCAGATGTAGACGTTACTGTGCTTGAGTGTGGTAATACTTATGACAGTAGACTTCGCAGTACGAAACCAAACCTTGTTTCTGGCGTCGGCGGTGCAGGTACGGTCTTTGGTGGCAAGCTCTGTCTTCCGCCTGCAAGTGGAGGAGTTTGGAGGCATACCGACTACTCTCATGAACGTTTTTTTCAGTTTGAGCAAAAGTGCCTCAATTCTTTTGGACTTGAATGCAGCGATACTGCTCAAGAGACAACATTGCGGAAAGATTACATGCAACATGGAGTGGGTGAAAAATCCTATCATTCCGTTTTGGTTAAGAAAGAAAAAATGAATGCTTACGTTAAGCAATTGCTGACTACCTTGGATGCTCATGGGGTTAAGATAAAAACAAACTGTCGTTTCTTGGGTTATCGAAAAAGTGGCCAGAAATTTCTTGCAAACTATAGTGAAAGCAATACCTTAGTGGCATATAGTGTGTATGACGTTCTGATAATGGCAACGGGACGTTTTTCGGCTGGGCGCATGGAGAATCTACTAGGAAAGGATGTCTTGCTGCGCAAGCAGAGCCCAGATTTGGGTTTCCGTTTTTCTATGCAATTGCAAGAAGATTCCACTTTTGGTTCTATCGGAAAAGACGTTAAACTAAAAGCGCAAATTAGTGGAATTGGAATAAGAACTTTCTGTGTATGTTCTGGCGGCGACAAAACGATTGTCGATCTGCATGGAACACGGTATTACGATGGTCACTTTGTTGATGAAATATCAGATTTGGCAAATGTCGGCGTGTTAGCCCGCTCCCCAAAAATTGTTGGAAATGAAATGGCATATGACTTCTGTCGTCATTTGGAGAAATATCTCTCAGCAGACCTAACACTCAAAGATTTCGTTAAGTATCATCACAAACTAATAAGTGATACTCATGTGTATGATGAACTTTTGGGTGCATTGTCTACGTTTGTGAAGGCGCTAAGTGCAACAGGTGCTATCGAAGGAAATCTTGATGAGTATCCCATGTGGCTACCTTCAGTTGATCGACTCAACTCATATGTAATGACTGACTCTCATTTTGAGACGAATGTCAGCAATCTTTTTGTCATTGGTGACGCAGCAGGCATCTCACGTGGTTTTGTGCAGTCGTTGTGGTCGGCGTATTGCGCGAGCGAAGGTGTGCTTCATCGACTTTCTGAAGAGGTTTATACAAGCTCTCCGGTAGCATACCGGATTGCGGTATGACAAACTTAAGCGATAGTGTACTTTTCGGTGTTGCTGGCTTTCCCCCAGCATTTCACAAGAGTGAGTTCCGAAAAAACCGGGATAATATATTTCAGTGGCTCAATTGTTTGCAGCTTGATTGGGTTGAGCTACAAAATACATATGGTGTGAAAATGAAGAGCGAGCAAGCTCACCGATACAGGGAATTGGCTGACGAGTATAATATTGGCATTTCACTACACGCACCGTATTATGTGACGCTTGCAAGTGCTGATGAGGAAGTTGTCAAACGATCCAAAGAGAGAATTCTACAGTGCTATGATTTGGCGAAAAAAATAGGATCAAGTCGTATCATTTTTCATCCGGGCCACTATCCAGGGAAGAGTGCCGATGATCGCGCAAATGCTGTAGAAAAAATAATTGAAGGACTCAATGGTATCAAGCAATCTCTTCCTGCTGATGATATCTTTTTGTATCCGGAAACCGCAGGAAAGAGAAATCAGGTCGGTAGCATTGAGGAAATAATTTACATATGCTCCAAAGTTTCTTTCGCAAGGCCCTGTGTTGATGTAGCGCATGTTCATGCTTTCAGAGGCGGTTCGCTGGTATCGACTGAATCTATCGTGGAGATTCTAGATATGATTGAAAATCAGTTGGGTAGAGAAATGCTTGAAGAGACACACTTTCATATGTATCCTGTCGAGGTTGACCATAATGGCGAGAAGAAACATAAAGCATTTGATGATAGGATCGAGAACTATCAAGTAAGTTTGCTTGAGGATGAATCCCTGCTCGATAAGTATTATCCCCGTGCAGAGAATTTCATAGAGGCAATACAAAGAAAGAAAATATCGCCAGTTGTTGTGTGTGAAGCTCGTGATACTCAGGATGAAGGAGCACTAGCAATGAAAGGATTATTCCATGGGGACTAAGCACAACTCAATAAGTATCGCTTTGGCTGGTTCGCATTGTACTGGCAAAACAACCTTGTTTGACCAATTGAAGCACGATTTGTCTCCTGAGTTTGACCTCAAGCATATTACGGAGGTAGCTCGAAAGATAATAGCAAAAGGGTATCCCCTAAATCAGGACGCGAATATGGAGTCCTATATTCATTACGTGAACGATCAACTTACAGCCGAACAGGCTATGTTTGCGTATGATGTTTTTGTCAGTGACAGGACAATACTTGATCCACTTGCTTATGCACTTGTTAATAAGGAACTTCCTAGACCCTATGTGCCAGATTCGTTGATTGAGATGATGCGCAATATCTGGTTGATGGAAAAAGAAAAGTACGACTTCTACGTGTATTTTCCGATTGAATTTCCCTTAACTATGGATGACGTACGTCCTGGCGATGAGGATTACCGAAGCAGAGTGGATACCATGATCTATTCTCTGCTGATGGAAAACGATGTGGACTTCATCACTGTGAATGGCTCTCTTGAGCAAAGAGTGGAAACCGTTCGTGGTGAAATGAAGTCGCGTGGGTTTCCTTTTTAATCTTCCATCCCATGAAAAGCAGCGCTGAGAAACAACTGGCAGAAAATAAGATGGATTATTTGGCTGCGATATCCCGCGCAGCCCTAAGTGCTATTCCGATTGCTGGTGGGCTTCTGGGTGAGCTAATCACTACTATTATTCCCAATCAGCGCATAGACCGGATTGCTGATTTTTCAGTCAAGTTAGAGGAGCGAATAGATGCTCTTGAATGGAGCAATGCAAACGACATCATGCAGGATGCAGACTTTACGGATTTGCTCGAAGATGCCGTAATTGCTGCTGCACGAGCAGTAACTGAGGAACGACGTTCGTATTTGGCATCACTTGTCGCAAACAGTCTTACTTCTGAAGATATATCGTATGTCGAATCAAAGCATCTTCTCCGAATCCTAAATGAATTGAATGATATTGAGATACTTTGGCTTAGATACTATTTCGGTCTTTCTATTGGAGGCGACAAGGAGTTTCAAACCAAACACGAAAATGTATTGGTGTCCGCAGATAAGTCTATGCCGCCCAGTGATAGGACGCGTGACAAAAAAGCACTTCAGGATAGTTATAGAGAGCATCTTCTGCAGCTCAATCTTTTAGAGGAAAAAATTAGAACTTTCAAGATTGATGATAGGACAAAGGTGGCAAACGTCGATTCCATAGGAAAGCCTGAACGGAAATCCATAGGCATTACTAGACTTGGAAAAATGCTACTGGCAAGCATTGACTTAATCCCGGAATAATGACACACTTCTGTACCATTTTCGTGTCAAGATTTTATGTCGCATCACTCCGGTTAAATTTTGATCGACTGGGACGAAGTTTCCGATCCTTCAGTTAATCCAACAAAATCCATCTTTAGCAAGTGTTGACCATGAAGGCTCTTGAATTCTACCAACCAATTTTGGATTGGACCCATGATTGTCGCGAGCGCATATAATATGAGGGTGCCACAACTAATTAGTTTTGATGTATGGAGGGTCAATGCCAGTAGAGGAAAACCTGCAAAACGCTACAAGAATGGTCAATTCCTACGGCGCTATTGTCATAGTAGGGGCCGGCATGTCGGCGTCATCTCATCCGATGGCAAATGAACTTACGGCATTGCTTTGGAAAACTTTTGATAAAAATCCTGAAGAACGAAAGCAACTTGCGACAGCACTTGCTGTTTCCGATGGTCCGGCTAAGCAGATAATTGACAGCGATTCTAAGCGCATTGAGATGGCTTGGATTGCACTTGCCAATTCAAGGACTCTTGCAGTGACCTTCAAAGAGCTTTTCGCAGTTCTTGATCTTGAAAAAAATCCGACAGCCGCCCATCTTGCCTTAGCGAAAATGATTAAGCATGAACACGTCAAATACGCCGTCTCTTTGAACTGGGATACTTTACTAGAAAGAGCCTATAGGTCGCTTTTTGGGGCCGAGATACCGCAGGACATTTTGATTAAGCCGCATGGAGATGCTAGAGACATTCAAGGGCATTGGGTTTTTCCTTACGAGGGTGGCGTGGTGCCAGAAGAGATTGTCGATAGACTTGATGCGCTATTAGAGCAACATACTGCTACTCTGATTGAAATAGGCTACTCGGGCAGTGACGAAATTGTTGAGAAGCACTTGGCAATTCCGCTTAGGGAGAAGTATGGTTATTATCGAGTAAGTCCAAGTGCTACCGGACACAACGGTCTTGCTGGTACAGCTGATACTATTTTGCCAATAATGGCTGAACAATTAAGTGCTACGGGAGAGTTGCTTCATTGGCAGTGGGTCAATTATGATCGACAGCGAGGATTGTCCGCTGTCCTTTCGGGTATGCGTCTTGGTCCGCAAGATGTTGATTCTGCTCCGAGATTACCAGGTGCGGAAAAAATCCTAGCGGACTTAAAGGGCGGAGGATTTGCCATAGTAGCCGGTGGTAGTGGATCAGGGAAATCTCTGACTGCTTTTCAGGTTGCGCGTGATATGGGTAGGGATGGCTGGAATGTTATTGAGTCGGCAAATCCCGGAAATGTAACAATGGATGCTGTCCGTGAGCTTCGTACTATTGAATCGCTGGTTGTCGCGGTAGTGGACGACTGCCAGGCAGTAGCACCAGACATTCGCTTAGCACTTGAAAGATCGGTCTCTGCGAACTGCAAAATTATCGCCTGTACAACTGAGTGGGGCACAATCAGAGAAGAATCAACAAGTCTTCATGATGCGCAATCTGTAAAGACTATTAAGACCTTTTGTGATTCAAGAGCAAATGAATTGGTCGAGGTTGTTTCTGAACTTGACAATAGAGTTGGAATTGGAGCGGCACGAGAAAGCATACACAGGAGGATAAGCGACGCCTCCTCTGCTAGATCTCCGTGGGAATTCATGAGTATCATGCGTGGCGGTGATCGTGAAATCAAAAGTCGCATGGCAGGACTGAGTGACTCTGCTTGGGTTGCGTATGTGGTTATTGCTACTGAACAATTGCTAAGTCTCGATGGAGGCATTAGGCGAGCGGAACTCAAAAATCTCCTAAGGTTGAATTTTGTTGACATAGATTGCGAGTCCGCACTAACAGATATTGAAGGTTCCAGACTTATTTCTGAACAAGGTGGGTATTATAGATGCCCCCACATACGTTTTACGGGTGCAGTTATCAATAGGGTTATTTATGATGACACCAGGAGTACGGAAAGCGGAATAGTCGATTATATCCGTCAACGTTTAGCATCTGACGAAATTGCCCTGAAAGGTAAGTATTGGCTTGTCAGTGAACTCTGTTGGGCTCGTGAGATATATCCTTCCGGAAGACTCGTGTTTGATGCGGATACTGTAAATCTAGTCGTAAGCAGTTGTCTTTCCCGAGAGAATCCGGATGATGTGCATTTGGCAAGTTTGTTATTAAGTGAACTCATTCGAGACAGTCTTGTCCCTGACGATCTTCTTGATTTAATTGCAGACAGGGCTAAGGTATGGCTGGCGGTTTGCACTGATGAAGATGCCTTCGGTCTCGGAACCTTGATATCTTCTTTCAGGGGAAGAGGCAGTACAGAGCGACATACCGATGTTTTGACGACAGTATCTTTCTCAGATACTCTTGGTCGCATGTTCGAGCATGGCTCAGTGCAAAACGCAGGGGCATGGGAAAGACTTATTTGCGAATATTCCCAAATTGACCATGAGGCTGAACCTGATCAAGAAAAACTACTTTGTCATAAGGTGAGCAAAGAACAATGCTTTGATTGGTTTAGTAAAGCTAGTGTCTCGGATTCAATTTATGGGATTTGCGAACTAATCCAAAGATTAGTTTTTCTAGATCCCTTTCTTGGCACAGTTGCTTTTGGGGTTGTCAGTCCTGTTTTGAAAGAGAGCATGGAAGATAATCCTGCCAGTACAGCTCGCGCCATGTTCTCTTGGCTCGTTACCTGCTATAGCTTTGCGTACAAGGAAGGTTTTGGCGATGATTACGCTACCTATGGAGCAGCCATAAGAAAATGGATTGAGGAAGTTGATTGGTCAAAAGTAGGAAAGAATGTGCGGAAGGCAAATCGTGTCGAGCTGGAAAGCTTTGGTATGCTCACTTATTCGATTGGGGCAGTTTCTCAAAACGCAATTGACGAAATGATGCAACACGTCGATGCTACCGCCCTAGAGGAGACAGTATCTGCAGGTCCCTTTGATAATGAAAGTCTTCAGCAGATCCTAATTGCCTTTTGTTATGCAAGTGACAGCCAGCCAGGTCGTATGCTTTTTGAGAAGTATGAGAGTGAGTGGGTGGCAATTGATTCTCGTGCGGTAGATTTAGTGCCGGAACTTGCAGTAAGGTTGGCTGAAAGTGGGCGTGTCAAACTTCGGTGTCCAGGTTGCTTCGATGAATGTGCTGAAGCATTGCGGGTCATAGAAGCTATCGACCATCAAGCAGCTCTTAGGGTTCTACAAGATAATGAATCAAATATACGCAACTCATTAAAGCTAGATGATCGACACAGATATCTATGTGAAGATCTTTCTGACTTTATTCAAGTCGTAGATGCAATCTCACCTGATTATTTAGACAATATTCTTCTTGGGGAGGGATTTATGGATGCTGCCACCGATAACTGGGACAAGAGACTTGCTGGTTCCGAGGAGGAGAGGGCTGCAGCATTAGCAATCAAGGAACGCGCTTCTCGTGTGGGATTACATACATGAGAAGAACGCACGGCTCTGTCACATTTTTGTCACGCCACGTGATACGGTATGGTACAATTTAGTCCGATTAACGGCGAGTTTTGTGCTTAAATATGCGGGATAATCTGAATTCGAATCCCGTTGCTCGCCCCAGCTTATCTCGTGCGACATTTAGAGGAGGCGTAGGACATGAAAAAGTTGCTACTAGGTATGCTCATGGCGATGTGTGTTTTTGCACTCATTGGCTGTGCAGGAGGTGCCGCCGATGCAGATGTACCGGACGACACGACACAGATTTTTAACATGCCGGAAGGACAGGTGAGCGAGTTGCAGATTGAAGACATCGTAGTTGGTGACGGCGAAGAGGCCGTGGATGGCAAGACACTCGAGGTGCACTACACCGGCACACTCGTCGATGGTACCGAGTTCGACAGCTCGGTCGGTCGTGCTCCATTCACCTTTGTGCTTGGTGCCGGACGGGTCATCGAAGGTTGGGATGTTGGTCTCGTCGGCATGAAGGTTGGCGGCGTGCGCCAGCTCACTATTCCGGCTCATATGGCGTATGGTGATAGTGGTAGCGGCAACGTTATCCCACCCGGCGCAACGCTCATCTTTGAGGTAGAACTTCTCGACGTTCAGTAGGCGTGGCGAGAAACGAGTAGATGAAAGGCGGTCTCAGAGGCCGCCTTTCGCTTATAATGAGAGCATGGAAACGAAGAACACAGCGAGAAACATAAACTGGGCCACCTTCATAAACGCACGCGTACATCCCATGCGTCCCTATAAGCCGGGCTTGCGTGAGGAGCAGGTGCGTGACATCACCGATGCGTGTGAGCTCGTAAAGATTTCGAGTAACGAAAGCCCCTTCCCGCCGTTTACCACCGCGCTTGCGGCAGGGGAGCGGGCGCTTCGTACGGCGAATCGCTATCCCGACGGTGGCGCACATGAGCTCAAGACGGCACTGAGCGCGCGCCTCGATGTCGATGAAGCATATATCGTCGTGGGCAACGGCTCAAACGAGTTGCTGATGCTGCTCGCGTATGCGACGCTTGGCGTTGGCGATGAGGTCGTCTATGGCTGGCCGAGCTTTATCGTCTATCCGCTTATGTGCGAGCTGACTGGGGCCACCGCGGTGCCGGTCGCACTTAACGAGCGCGAAGAGTACGATCTTGACGCAATGCGCGAAGCCATCACTGAGCGCACCAAAATTGTGGTGCTCTGCAATCCTAACAACCCGACCGGCACCATCTACACGCGTGAGGCGTTTGCGGCGTTCATGGATACGGTGCCGCGCGATGTGCTTGTCGTCGTCGATGAAGCCTACTTCGAGTTCGTTGCCGCCGACGCCGAGACGAACGCACTCGAATGGTTCGATGGCGAGCGCCCCCTCGTCGTGCTGCGGACCTTCTCGAAGGCATACGCGATGGCCGGGATGCGATGTGGCTACGGCGTCATGCCGGTCGCGCTCGCCGAAGCGCTTGGCAAGATACGCGCGCCGTTCAACGTCAATGTCGCAGCGCAGGCGATGGCGACCGCAGCGCTGGCCGACAACGCCGAGCTCGCTCGACGCACTACGGTGAACGCCGAGGGACGCCGCCGCATCGAAGAGGCGTGCGAGCAGCTCGGCATCACATACGCTGCTTCGCAGGCGAACTTCGTATGGGTCCATGCGCCGCGACCACAGGGGGCCTTTCAGGCGCTGCTCAAGAAAGGCATCATCGTGCGCGACTTCGGCGACACCCCTGCGCTGCGTATCGGTGTGGGCTCACCCGACGAGGTGACGCGCACCATCGCCGCGCTGGAAGCGCTGGTAGAGGAGGGAACGTGGTCGTAGCGATCGATGGGCCGGCCGGCTCAGGCAAGTCAACGATAGCAAAACGCGCTGCCGAGGCGCTCGGGTTCCACTATCTGGACACCGGTGCGATGTATCGCGCGATTGCGGTGCAAGCACGTGCACAGGGCGTGGCGCTCGATAATGCAGCCGCTCTGCGTGCTATCGCCGAGACCGATCCTATCGAGTTCGGCTACACCGACGGTGACGTGCTACCCTCACGCGTGTTCATTGCAGGCACCGAGGTGACCGATGCAATTCGCACGCCTGAGATTGATGTGGCCGTCAGCCCTGTCTCTGCGTTGCGCGAGGTGCGCGAGGCGCTCGTCGCACAGCAGCGTATGCTCGCTGAGGGAGCTGCCGATGAGGGCATCGGCTACGTTGTCGAGGGTCGAGACATTGGTACGGTTGTGTTTCCCGACGCAGCCGTCAAAGTTTTTTTGACCGCAAGCGCTGAAGAGCGCGCGCGTCGTCGAGCTGCACAGAATCTTGAGCGTGGGCTTGAGGTGGACTATGAAGCGACGCTTGCCGACATCGTACGACGCGACGAATACGACTCGCAGCGCGAACTCTCGCCACTGCGTCCTGCCGACGATGCACTCATCGTTGATTCGACGATTATGACGATCGAATACGTAACAAATCTTATCGTCGAGCAAGTAGAGCAGGTTCGGAGCGCGTAGCTTCAGTCTCTGGGCACGAGTACAAAACGCCCACTCGCATATGTTAAGATAGGTTGGTAAAAAACGAGAAGGCGGGCGGCATGGCGCAGAGCAAAAAACCGGCAACAAAGAAGACAGCTACCACCAAAGCCACAAAGGCTACCAAAGCTACAAAGGCCACAAGAGCTACAAAAGCCACGAAGGCTACAAAGGCTACGAAAGCTACCAAAGCTAAAAAAGCTACGAGAACTACGAAAACTACAAAAGCTGCGACGGCTAAGAAGGTTGTAGCAGTGACGGTCGAGGCAGTCGATGAAGAGGCCCCTCTCGGGCTCGAAGACATGGAGCCCGGTGACGCCGATATCGCGGCCGAAGGACTCGTTGACCTCGAAATAGCCGAGCCAGACGCCGCTGCGCTGGCCGAGGTCGAAGCCGAAGAGGAGAGCGTAACCGACATCGACGTCAAGGAGGTCGATGCACTCTTGCGTGAGGAGGCGCGTGCCGCTTCGAAGAGCCGTCGTGCTAAGACTCGTGCTGAGGCGACGGCGGCACCGGGGCTGACGGCCGACAGTGTGCGTATGTATCTCAAGGAGATCGGCAAGGTCGATCTGTTGACGGCTGCACAAGAGGTCGATCTCGCAAAAAAGATTGAGAAGGGCCTTGAAGCGACGGCCGAGATCGAACAGGCCGAAGACGATGGCGTCGAACTCTCTCGCGTGCAGATGCGCCGTCTGGTGCGCCAAGAACAGATTGGCCTGCAGTCGAAGTCACAGCTCGTTGAGGCGAACTTGCGCCTTGTCGTCTCGATTGCCAAGAAATACATCGGACGCGGCATGTCTTTCCTCGACCTCATTCAAGAAGGTAACCTTGGCCTGATTCGCGCCGTCGAAAAGTTCGACTACACGAAAGGCTTCAAGTTCTCGACGTATGCGACGTGGTGGATTCGTCAGGCGATTACCCGAGCAATCGCCGACCAAGCACGCACGATTCGTATTCCCGTGCATATGGTCGAGACCATCAATAAGCTTATTCGCATTCAGCGTCAGCTCGTCCAAGAGCTCGGCGAGGATCCGACGCCGGCTCAGATTGGCGAGCGCATGGAGCTCGACGAGGACCGCGTACGCGAGATACTCAAGATTAGCCAAGAGCCAGTCTCGCTCGAAACACCGATTGGTGAAGAAGAAGACAGCCAGCTCGGCGACTTTCTTGAGGACGAAGCGGTGCTCGGCCCGGCCGAAGCCGCCGGTATCACCTTGCTGCAAGAACAGGTCAACACGGTGCTGGCCGAGCTCTCCGACCGTGAACGCAAAGTCATTGAGCTGCGCTTTGGCCTTACCGATGGGCATCCGCGTACGCTTGAGGAGGTCGGACGCGAGTTCGGCGTCACGCGCGAGCGTATTCGCCAAATCGAGTCGAAGACGCTCAACAAGCTACGTCATCCCGGCCAATCCAGCCGCTTGCGCGACTATCTTGAATAGTGTTATACTGACGCGAGACGTACCTTTAATCTGGTCCCGAGAGGCCGGGAAGGACGACACCGATGGGGCGAGTAACATCCAACGTGCTTGACAGCACGGCTATAGAGCGGGCGCTCGTGCGTATCGCTCACGAAATTATCGAGGCAAACAAGGGTGCCCACGACATCGTGCTCGTGGGTATTTTAACGCGCGGAGATGTCGTAGCTGCGCGTCTCGCCGACGCCATTGAGGCGATAACCGGCACACGTCTACCTGTTGGCCGGCTCGACATCTCGTTTTACCGCGACGATGTGCGCATACAGGCGGCTCCGCAGGTGCATCGCACCGACATCACCTTTCCCCTCGAAGGCAAGACCGTCGTTCTTGTCGACGATGTGCTCTTTACCGGGCGTACGATTCGCGCGGCGATGGACGCCGTGATGGACTTTGGTCGTCCGGCCGCTATACGGCTTGCCGTCATCATCGATCGCGGACATCGTGAGCTGCCAATTCGTGCCGATTACGTCGGGAAGAACGTGCCGAGTTCCGTGAGCGAAAAGATTCGGGTTCAGCTCATGCCGGTCGATGAATGCGACAGTGTCGATATCGTTAACGGGGACGACACAGACGCGTCTCCTGTCGACGCAGGCGGTGACACATAATGTTCGCACGCCATAACCTTCTGACTATCGATGACCTCACTAATGCTGAGATCGAACAGACACTGAGCACCGCACAGTCGTTTAAGGAAATCAACGAACGCGAGATAAAAAAGTTGCCGACACTACGCGGCTTGACCGTCATCAACGCGTTCTTTGAGCCATCAACACGTACGCGCACAAGCTTCGAGATTGCGGGGAAGCGTCTCGGCGCCGACGTCATCAACTTCTCGTCGAGCGGGAGCGCAACGGCAAAAGGGGAGTCGCTTGCCGATACGGCTGCGACGCTCGATGCGATGGCGTGTGATATCGTCGTCGTCCGCCATCGGTACAGCGGAGCTCCCGCGCTGCTTGCCGGACGCATGCGAGGCCACATCATTAACGGGGGCGACGGTATGCACCAGCACCCGACGCAGACGTTACTCGACCTGTTCACCATGCAGGAGCATATTGGCACCGTCAAAGGAAAGACGATCGGTATCGTCGGTGATATCGCTCATTCGCGCGTTGCCGGCTCGCTTGCGCCTGCGCTCAAGCGTCTCGGCGCGACCCCGGTGTTTATTGCGCCGCCCACGTATCTTCCTGCCGTGCCTGAGGAGCTTGGCGCAGAGGTGGCATATGCCCTCGATGACATCCTTGCCGACCTCGACGTCGTCTACCTCCTGCGCATTCAAGGCGAGCGTGCCGATGGTCGCGCCGTGCCGTCACTGCGCGAGTACGCTACCCACTTTGGTATGAATCGTCTGCGCATGGAACGTCTGGGCGCAGGCGCCATCGTGATGCATCCCGGGCCGATGAATCGTGGCGTTGAGATTTCGGCCGACGTTGCCGACGACGCGCGTTGTGTCGTGCTCGACCAGGTTACTGCCGGGGTGGCGGTGCGCATGGCGCTTATGTATCTCATGGTGGGAGGGGGTACCGATGTCGCTGCTACTTAAAGGCGCGCGCCTTGTTGACCCGGCCGTCGGCCTCGATACGAAAGGTGATCTCCTCATCCAAGAGGGCCGTATCGTCGAAGTCGCCCTCAGCACCGGCACCGACACCAACATCACGACGTCAGCTGACGTCGAGGTCATCGATATGACCGGGCGCGTCATAGTCCCCGGCTTCATCGACCTACACGTTCATCTGCGCGAGCCCGGCTACGAGTACAAGGAGACGATTGCGAGCGGCACGCGCGCGGCCGTGCACGGCGGCTTCGTCGGCGTCTGCGCGATGGCCAACACAAACCCTGTTGCCGACGACGGAGCCGCCATCGAGTTCGTCCACGCGCGTGCCGCCGAGACGGCGTACTGTACCGTCTACCCTTACGGCGCGGTGACGAAGGGGCTTGCCGGCGAGCGTCTCGCCGAGATGGGCGATATGCGTACGGCAGGTGCCGTTGCGTTCTCCGACGACGGACGGGGCGTTCAGTCATCTAAGATGTTGCGCACCGCACTTGAGTACGTCAAAATGCTCGATGTGCCGCTCGTGCTCCACTGCGAAGACGAGTCGCTCGTGGGCTCGGCGTGTGTCAATGAGGGGCGTATCTCGACACGTCTCGGCATGAAAGGTTCACCGGCACTCGGCGAAGCATTGGCGGTGACGACCGCGCTTGAGCTGGCGAAACTCGTGGGCGCACGGGTACACATATGCCATGTGTCGACCCGCTTGAGCGTCGAAGCAATCGCGCGCGCAAAGGCCGCAGGTGTTGCGGTGACTGCCGAGGTCACACCACACCATCTGCTTCTTACCGAGGAAGCACTCGACGAAACCTATAATACGGCGCTCAAGATGAACCCACCACTACGCACGGAGGAAGACCGCGTTGCGCTCATCGATGCGCTTCGTGACGGTACCATCGACGCCCTTGCGAGCGACCATGCTCCGCATGCACCACACGAAAAAGACTGCGAGTTTGACCTCGCCGCCTTCGGGACGATCGGTCTGGAAACAACCGTACCGGCCCTCCTCAATGACCTCGTTACTCCCGGCATGCTCGACCTCGCGCGCTTCGTCGATGCCCTTGCACACCGGCCACGCGCTATCCTCGGCCTTGAGCCGGTTACCTTCACGCCCGGCACACCGGCTGATCTCACCGTTCTCGATCTCGCGCATGAGGTTACCGTTACGCCTGAATACCTGCAAGGCATCTCGAAGAACAGCGCGTTTCTCGGCCGCACCTTCACGGGGTGCGCAACCGACGTCATCCAAAACGGTCGATTCACGATGAGGAATGGAGAGATCTGTGGCAGAAATTAGTAAAGGGGCGCTCAAAGGGGCGCTCAAAAGGATACTCAAAGGGGCACTCGTCTTTGAGGACGGCACGCGTTTCGAAGGCGTCTTTGTCGGCACCGTTGGCACGGCAGACGTCGGCGATGGCACCTCCTTGCCACGCGCCACCACCACACCGGCCGAGGTCATCGTCGAAACCGCACTTGTCGGTTATCAGGAAATCATTACCGATCCTGCCAACGCCGGCAAAATCGTCGTAATGGCGATGCCACAGATTGGCAACTACGGGGTCAACGAAGAAGACATCCACGCGAAAGCACCCTCATCCCAGCCGACCGTCGCCGCGCTTGTCGTGCGCGAGATGTGCTACGAGCCGTCGAACTTTCGTGCGACCGGCACGCTTCCAGACTATCTTGGCGCTGCCGGTGTGCCTGCGCTCGATGGAGTCGATACGCGCGCCGTAACGATATATCTTCGTGAAAATCCTGGTCAAAAGGCGAACATCGAAAGGGGAGTAGCATGAAACGAACGGTAATGGTTCCGATAGATCTCGTAACCGACGCACACAACATTATTGAATTCGCTGCCGGAACGCGCGAGCGCGGCATCGCACACGCAATTCTCGTACACGTTATCGACACCTCGGGCCAGGAAGGTCCGATTATCGAGAAAAACCTCGCCGATGCGCGGACTAAACTCGAAATCTATGCCCAGATTCTACGCGACGTTGGCATGGTCGTGACGACGCGCGTCTCGACCGGCAACCTCACCCACGAGGCTCTCTCAATCGCGCAGCGCGAAAACGTTGACGTTATCCTCTGCGAGTCGAGCGCTAAGCAGCCGCTCGCGCGTCTCTTCGAAGGATCGCTTTCCGAGGAGCTTGCGTTTGGCCAAAAGGCACCGACGCTACTCATCCGTGACGATCTGCTCGACGCGTTCAATGACCCGCGTGAGGCCTCGCTCAACTGGTCGAAGCGACTCGTGGTACCGGCCGACTACAGCGCCCCCTCGATTCGTGCCATCATGCAGTGCGCGAAGTTTGATTCCGAGGCCGTCGGCGAGGTACGTCTGCTCCACGTTATCACGAAGGTTGAGGCCGGCGATGACCTCGAACAGTACATCATCGAGGATAAGTTCCGGCTCAGCGCCTTTGCGGCGATGCTCGAAAAGCTTGGCATTGAGACGGTGTCTCTTGTCGTAGAGAGCGACAGTGTCGGCGATGCTGTACTCAAAGAGGTGCAGGCCAGCGGGGCGACCGGCATCGTGATGGGCACCAAAGATAGCGGCGCCTTTACCGAGATTATCGCCGGCTCAACGACGCTCAAAATCATGAAAAACACCCCCGTCCCGGTGATGGTGGTGCCCTAATGCCGAGACGCGACGATATCAAGAAAATCCTCGTTATCGGCTCCGGCCCTATCGTCGTCGGGCAGGCGTGTGAGTTCGACTACTCCGGTGCGCAGGCGTGTAAAGTCCTGCGTGAGGAGGGCTACGAGGTGGTGCTCATCAATAGCAACCCGGCCACCATTATGACCGACCCTGAGATGGCCGCGCGCACCTATGTTGAGCCCATCACACCTGAGTTCATCGAGCGCGTCATCAAGGCCGAGCGCCCCGACGCGCTGCTCGCCACGCTTGGCGCGCAGACAGGGCTCAATAACGCGATCGCCTGCGAAGATCAGGGCATCCTCAAGGAGTACGGCGTCGAGCTCATCGGCGTCGATACGGCAGCGATTCGTCGCGGTGAGGACCGCAAGCTCTTTGCCGAGGCGATGGAGCGTATCGGGCTCGATATGCCTAAGGCGCGCTACGCGTATAGCGTCGAGGACGCGCTCAGTTTTCAAGAAGAGATCGGCTTTCCCATCGTGTGTCGGCCGTCGTTTACGATGGGCGGTGCCGGCGGCGGTATCGCGTACAACAAAGAAGAGCTCGTCGATATCGTGGGGCTGGGCCTCTCGCTCTCACCGGCGACCGAGGTTCTACTCGAAGAGAGCATCATCGGCTGGAAGGAACTCGAGATTGAGGCGATGCGCGATGCGAAGGACAACTGCGTCATCGTGTGCTCGATTGAGAACTTCGACGCGATGGGCGTACATACCGGCGACTCGATTACCGTTGCACCGGCTCAGACGTTGAGCACGCCTGAGTATGAGCAGATGTGCGAAGCATCGATTGCCGTACTGCGCGAGATTGGGGTGCGCAGCGGCGGGGCCAACATTCAGTTCGCCATCAACCCGAAAGACGGGCGTCTTATCGTCATCGAAATGAATCCACGCGTCTCGCGCTCAAGTGCGTTGGCCTCGAAGGCGACCGGCGTGCCGATTGCTAAGATTAGTGCGATGCTGGCTGTCGGCTATACGCTCGATGAGCTGCCCAACGACATGACGAAGCTACCCTCGGCCGCCGAGGGGCCCACGATAGACTACACCGTTGTGAAGGTGCCGCGCTGGGCCTTTGAGAAGTTTAAGGGGACCGACGAAGGCTTGACGACGCGCATGAAAAGTGTGGGCGAGGTCATGGCGATTGGTGCCACGTTTGCCGAAAGCCTCGGTAAGGCTATGCGTGCGCTCGAAAATGGGCGCGGTGGGCTCGGTGCCGACGGCAAGGATGTCTTCATCGAGCACAAGTTCGACGAAATGCTCTCGCTACCCAACGAGCAGCGTATCTTCTACATCGCCGAGGCCTTGCGTCGCGGCTACTCAATCGAGCAACTCTTCGAGCTGACCCACGTTGACCCGTGGTTTTTGGGGCGGCTCGCCGAGGCGATCGCTATCGAGACCGTCATCAAGGGACGCGACCTTGCAAGCTTAAGCCTTGATGAGCTGCGCGAAGCCAAGAGACAGGGGCTGAGCGATGCACAGATCGCGCATCTGTGCGATGCGACCGAGCCCGAGGTACGCGCAGTGCGCAAGGCACGCGAGATTGTGCCGGTCTTTCGCAAGGTTGACTCGTGCTCCGGTACTCATCCGGTCGGCGCGCGCTACTTCTACAAGACGTACGAGGCGCACACCGAGTTCACACCGGCTGAGCGCGAGCGCATCGTCATCCTCGGTGCCGGCCCGAACCGTATCGGGCAGGGTATCGAGTTCGATTACTGCTGTGTGCATGCGGCCTACGCGCTGCGCGACATGGGCTACGAGGTCGTCATGGTCAACTGCAACCCAGAGACCGTCTCGACCGACTACGACACGTCAGACCGCCTCTACTTTGAGCCGCTGACCTTCGAAGATGTCATGGACGTACTCGATGTTGAGCAGCCCATCGGCGTCGTCGTTACCTTCGGGGGGCAGACGCCGCTCAAGCTGGCCAATGCGCTCGAAGAGGCCGGGGTCCCGATACTCGGCACGCAGCCCGAGGCCATCGATTTAGCCGAGGACCGCAAACGGTTCAGTGCCGTGCTCGACGAGCTAGAGATTCCGTATCCGGCTGCGGGCACTGCTTTTAGCGTTGAGGAGGCCAAGACCGTTGCCCGCGAGATTGGCTTCCCGCTGCTCGTGCGTCCTAGCTACGTGCTCGGCGGACGCGGCATGGTCATTGCCTACGATGAAACGTACCTTGAAAAATACATGATTGAGGCTGCTAAGATAACGCCGGACTATCCCGTGTTGCTCGACCGGTTCCTGGAAGGAGCCATCGAGGTCGATGCCGATGCGGTCTGTGACGGCGAGGACGTCTACATCGGTGGCATTATGGAGCACATCGAGGAGGCCGGTATCCATAGCGGCGACAGCGCATGCTGTATTCCGGCGTTTTCGCTTTCACACACGGTGCTCGAAACCATCGCTGAGTACACCCGCAAGCTCGCGTTGCGCCTCGGCGTGCGCGGGCTCATGAACGTACAGTACGCCGTCAAAGACGAGGTCGTCTACGTCATCGAGGTCAACCCACGTGCGAGCCGGACGGTGCCGTTCGTCTCGAAGGCGACCGGGGTGCAGCTGGCAAAGATTGCCGCGCAGGTCATGGCGGGGCGCAAACTCGCCGACCTCGATTTACCCAGCGATACACAGATGCCCACGCGCTACTGCGTCAAGGAGGCCGTGCTTCCGTTTGGGCGGTTCCCCGGTGCCGATACCGTGCTCGGTCCCGAGATGAAATCGACCGGCGAGGTCATGGGAAGTGCCGCTGACTTCCCGACGGCGTTTGCAAAGTCGCAGCTCGCTATCGATTACTCATTGCCGACGTCAGGCACGGCGTTCATCAGCGTGGCCGATAAGGAAAAACGTGCTATCGTACCGCTCGTCAAACAGCTCCACGACATGGGCTTTGCGATTACCGCGACGAAAGGAACGGCACGGGTGCTCGGTGCCGCCGGTATCCCGTGTGAGGTCATGCTCAAGAAGCGCGAGGGGCGTCCGAACGTTATTGATGCAATTACCGATGGTGAGATATCGCTCGTCATCAATACACCGTTTGGCTCCGAGGCACGAAGCGACGGCTACCATATTCGCAGCGCTGCCGTGCGCGAGTGCATCACGAACGTGACGACGATTCCGGCCGCCTCTGCCGTCGTCGCCGCGATTGAAGCCGTGCGTGACGGACGGCTCGACGTCTGCGCGCTACAGGATTTCTAATGTATGAGCCCGTTGAGGTCGTGAGTAACGAGGCCGTTGCCGCCGACGTCTACCGGCTGCGATTGCGTGCACCGCAGACGGCACCGCTGGTACGCGGAGGTCAGTTCGTACACCTGCGCCTCAATCGACACGCCGCACACACCCCGTTGCTGCGGCGTCCGCTCTCGGTCTGCCAGGTCTACGGCGACGAGCTACTCATTATGTACGCGGTCGTCGGTACCGGAACCGAAGTTTTGGCCGGCAAGGCCGTCGGTGATACCTCGATGGACATTATCGGGCCGCTCGGCTCGTGCTGGCCGATAGAGGAGGATGTGCGCACGCCGCTTATCGTGGGCGGGGGCCTCGGTATCGCGCCACTCGGCATGCTGGCCCACGCGTTTCGTGACCGTGGTATCAACGTAAAGATTATTCAAGCGGCGCAGACCGCCGAGCGGCTTATCGTGCGTGAGGCGCATGAGCGGGTAAAGCGCGATATCGTGTTTGCGACCGATGACGGGACCTGCGGCTATCATGGAATTGTGACCGACCTCGTACGTGAAGCCCTCGCCGAGCGCGCGGAGGGCGCCGAACGCACAGGCGACACCGCCGAGGCGGCCACCATGTTTGACGTTGCCTACGTCTGTGGTCCCGAGCCGATGCAGAAGGCTGTCAGCGAGGTACTGCTGCAGGCCGGCGTGCGCACGTACGTCTCGTTTGAGCGTCGTATGGCGTGTGGGGTAGGGGCGTGTTTGGGCTGCACCGTACCGACCATTGACGGGCTCAAGCGTGCGTGCGCCGACGGCCCTGTCTTTGCCGCCGAGGAGGTGTGTTTCGATGACGCCATCGCCAGCCGTGTCCACTAGCGTACACCTTGGCTCACTCACCCTCAAAAATCCGGTTATGACGGCCTCGGGTACCTTTGGCTCCGGCAAGCAATACGCCGACTTTATAGATCTATCCGCGCTTGGTGCTCTCGTCACCAAAGGGGTGTCGCTTGAGCCCTGGAGCGGCAACAGTGGCGTGCGCGTGTACGAGACGCCGAGCGGCATGCTCAACTCGATTGGGCTGCAGAATCCGGGCGTCGAGGCCTTTATCGCCGATGACCTTGCATGGCTGCGCGAACACGCGCCCGATGCCACGGTTATCGTCAACGTGTCGGGGCATACCCGTGACGAGTACGTGCAGGTCATCGAGCGGCTTGCGCAGGAAGATGGCATCGCGGCCTACGAGGTCAACATCTCGTGTCCGAACGTCGATAGGGGAGGCCTTGCCTTTGGCACCGACCCCGACAGTGCGGCCGCCATCACGCGCGCATGCAAGGAGGCTGCTGCACGTGGCGATGGCGCGAGCACAGCGGCGCGTGCGAAGCGTCCTGTCATCGTAAAGCTCAGCCCGAACGTGACCGACATTGCCGAGATTGCCCGTGCCTGTGAGGACGCCGGTGCCGATGCACTCGCGCTCATTAACACGATACTCGGCACCGCCATCAACATACAGAAGCGCACGATGGTCTTCGAGCGTACCGTCGCCGGTCTGTCCGGCCCGGCCATCAAGCCGGTTGCACTGCGCATGGTCTGGCAGGTGGCCCGTGCTGTCTCGATACCTCTCGTGGGCATGGGCGGTATCGCAACGCCCGACGACGCGATTGAGTTCTTGCTCGCCGGGGCGACGGCTGTGGCGGTCGGCACCGGTAACTTTATCGACCCGACGCTCACGGTGCGCTGCATCGAACGCATAGAGGAATACGCTGCTGAGCAGGGTTTTTCAGCGGTAGAAGACATGATTGGAGCGCTCGAACGAAGGGATATACCATGACGAACACGAGCACTCAAAGTGCTGCCGATACGCTTATCGTCGCACTCGATGGGCGAGACATAAGCGAAGCGCGTAACTGGGCCGCCGCGTGTGAGGGTATCGCCGGCTGGATGAAGGTCGGCATGACGCTGTACTATCACTACGGTCCTGTCGCCGTTGAGGATTTTTTGGCGATGGGCTATCGCATCTTCGTTGACCTCAAGCTCCACGACATTCCGCATCAGGTTGAGGGTGCGGCGTACGTGCTCGGCAAGCTCGGTGTGGATATGTTTACCGTGCATGCACTCGGTGGCCCTGAGATGATGAATGCGGCCAAACGAGCGGCAGAGCGCGGGGCGGCCGAGGTCGGCAGGCCAGCTCCCATGATGGTAGCCGTTACGGTACTGACCTCGATGGCCGACGAGACGCTTCATCAGGTTGGCATCGGGGGCACGACGAACGATGAGGTCGGGCGGCTCGCGTACCTTGCCGTTGAGAACGGCGCCGATGGTATCGTCTGTTCGCCTCAAGAAGCGCGTCTGGTGCGTGAAGTCATCGGTGAGGGGTACGCTATCGTCACACCCGGCATTCGTCCGAGCTGGGCAGGCAGCGATGAGCCCGACGATCAGGCGCGCATCACGACTCCGGCCGCGGCACTTGAGGCCGGCGCAACCCACCTCGTGGTGGGGCGTCCGATTACCCAGCACATCGACCCGATGGCGGCCGCACGTTTGCTCGTCGACGAGATTGAGCAGGTATGAGGCGCTTTTTTGCTTTAGTGGCGGCGCGCCTTGCGTACGCAATCACGCACCTTGTTGGCGCCGGCGGCACCTCGCTTCCCGGCCTCTGGGCGCGTGCGATAGACCCTCAGCTGTTGACGAAGCTCGCTGCTGAAGTCTCGCGCGGGACTATCGTCGTGACTGGTACCAACGGCAAGACGACCGTCACGAATCTCTGCGCCCAGATGCTGCGTGACGCAGGATATACAGTCGTCTGCAACGCGGCCGGTGCGAATATGCCGCAAGGAGTGCTCGCGGCCTTTTTGCGCCAGGTCCCTCTTGTGGGGCGCCTGCAGGCCGACTACGCCGTCATCGAGGTCGATGAGCTCTACGCGACGCAGATATGTGCGCAGGTGGGCACAGAGGCGCGGCCTACCTACGTAGTCGTCACGAATCTCTTCCCCGATCAGCTCGACCGATTCGGCTCCGTTGAGGCCGTGCGCGAAGCGTTGGAGCGCGCCATCGCTCATACGCCTGAGAATGCGACGGTCGTACTTAACGCCGACAACCCCGACTCGCTCGCACTGCGCGCAGCCGTTGGTCCACGCGCGGTGGTGACGTTTGGCATCGAGTTTGGCATTGAAAACGAGGCCGACTATCGTGCCACACACGTCGCCGAGGGTGTCTTTAAGGTCGACGATGTCGAGATGGCTACCGATCTATCAGGGACGTATAACCTCTCGAATATCATGGCCGCACTCGCCGTCGCGCGTCGTGAGGGTGTGGAGTTCGAGCAGATTCGCACGACACTTGCGTACTATCGGACACAGCCGGGCCGCATGGAGCGGCTATCGGTCGCCGACAAAACGGTCGTTCTCAACATGGCTAAGAACCCGGCCGGATTCAACCAGAGTCTCGCGTTTATCGCCGCACAGGAGCGCGAGGGCGAGGGCTCATACAGCCTGCTGGTCGCCACGAATAACACGCCTGCAGACGGTGAGTCGATTGACTGGTACGCTGACATCGAGTACGCGACGCTTCGTCAAAGGCCGCCTCAACATATCGTAGTGAGCGGATCGTGTGCCGGCGAGATGGCGACATTTGTGGGTGCTGCCGGAGTGCATGATGGCGCGGTACAGATCGAGGCTAATCTGCACGACGCGCTACGAAAAACTCTTGCGTACGACAACGAGCGACTCTATATTCTGGCGAGTTACACCGCGCTCTTTCCGTTGCGCGAAGAGCTCGTACGCAGGTGAAAGGGTGCGTGAGGGTGAGTGATGACCGGCGACCGAGAAGAACAGGGGAGTTCGCAATGCTGACCGATACCGATATCCGTGGCATCTTAGAGGAGACCGACGCCATACGACGTGGACACTTTCAGCTGACGAGCGGGCGTCACAGCGACACCTATGTGCAGTGCGCGCGCGTCTGTGAGTATCCGGCTGTGGTGAGCAAGCTTGCCACGGAGGCGGTACGTCGCCTGCCTGCCGAGGTCGCGCCCGACCTCGTCATCGCGCCGGCCGTCGGCGGGCTTGTCTTTGGGTTCGCCGTTGCTCAGGCGCTCGATGTGCGCTTTATCTTCACCGAACGCGAGGGCGGCGCGATGACGCTACGCCGTGCCTTTGAGGTCGCGCCCGGCACGCGTGCGCTCGTCGTCGAGGACGTGGTGACGACGGGGGGGAGCGTCGCCGAAGTCTGCGCGGTCGTCGAAGCATGCGGCGGCGAGGTCTGTGGGGTCGTTGCGCTCATCGATCGTGGAGGGGAGCGCGCCTTCGATGCCCCGTTCTACCCGCTCTTGACGCTTGAGGCCGCTTCGTGGGAGCCCGATGAGTGTCGCTTTTGCGCTGACGCCATGCCACTCACATCTCCCGGCTCCCGAAGACTGTAGACAGGCTCCAGGTCGAAGGCTCCGGTAATCGTATGCACCATCTCATCATAGACGGCTACAACGTGATTCGGCAGGTCTCGCCCTATCGTGAACTCGCCGAGCGCAACGAATACGCCCAGGCGCGTGATGCCCTCATAGGGGATGTAGCACCGCTCGCAACGAAGACTACAACGGTCACCGTCGTCTTTGACGGCACGAACAACCCGACCTCGACAGGCGCGGCAAAAAGCCATCTCGACGTCACCGTCATCTACTCGCGCCACGGGCAAACGGCCGACAGCGTCATCGAAAAGCTCTCGCACACCTATCGGAAAAAGGGGGAGACGGTCGAGGTCGTGACGAGTGACGCCACCATCCAGTGGACCGTCATGAGCTCAAGCGTTATGCGTAGGAGCACGCGCGAGTTCGGCGAAGAGTTGCGTGGAGACGCCGCAGAGTGGCAGCGCGATCACGAAGCGCAGCACGCAGCCTCAACGCTCGACGATCGCCTCAGCCCCGAATCGCTCGCAGCCCTCAACAAATTCACCAGCGATTGCAGATGACACCGGTTACATCATCGAAGACGTTCGAGCCCTAGGCTCAAGGTCAAGCAGAAAATTGAATTGCTTTTACGCAAAAAAGTAGGTATACTCGTAGGTGTGCTTGTGGGGGCGTGCCCCAGAACCGACCAGAGAAGGTGCATCGCATCTTTCAAGTCCGGAAAAGCAGGCACACTCAAAACACCCTCGCAGGTATTTTTTGATTACTATTTCATTACACTATAAAAATAACGAGTGGAATGAGCGCACGATAATGCGCAATCATTTCTTGCGTGGTTGAGTGTGTTGCATTGGAGTCTCAATAATCTTTCTGGCCTCAACCCGGACTTCTTCGACGCTATAACCGGCACCATCCGCAATCTCTTTTTGAGCACGCTCCATCATAGTGATGAGTCGCTCTTTGTGCTGTGTGTCGTTACGCATAGGCGAGTGGAGCGATATGTTCAAGTGTCGGCTTCAGTTCGCGCTCGGCATCCCAAAGATCGACCTTGCGCTGCAAACCAACCCACAGTTCAGGGGTCGTACCAAACAGGCGTGAAAGCCGTAATGCCATCGCGGGAGTAACGGCCGCGCGCTCGCGCACTATTTCATTGACGGTTTGGCGTGATAGCCCCAGCTTTGTGGCGAGCGTCGCTACGGTAAGGCCATAGTCCATCATGAACTCTTCGCGCAAAATCTCACCAGGATGTACAGGACGGCACGTCATGATGCCAGTGTTTGCAACGCTCATCACAGCTCCCCTCTAGTGATAATCACAAAACTCCACATCGTAGGCATCTTTGCCCTCAAAACGAAAGCAAATCCGCCACTGATTATTAACGGCGATTGCGTGCTGTCCTTTGCGATTTCCGGCCAAGGCATGCAGGCGATTGCCCGGTGGCTCAACGAGTTGTTCAACCGCAGTCGCTTCATTGATGAGTGCCAACTTGCGACGCGCGCGTTTCACCACCTCTGATGGCACCTTGCGCGCTCGCCCATCGAGCCAGAGCTCACGAGTCTGCTTATTGGCGAAGGTGCGTATCATGAAACTATTGTAAGGTGTAAATTGACATTTGTCAAACAGTATGAGCTGTGATAAAACCGGTTTTGCGATAAAGGTTCTGAATCTCTTGAGCGAGGTGTTCTCGAAACAGGTCACGTTCAAGCGTCTGTTCAAGCACATCAATAGGAAGAAAGCGCTTCATCTGGTTAAGGAATTCGGCATCTTCGACAAGGGCGGGCATCTTTTCTGTGACACGCGCGAGGCCGTCAGCGAATACCTTCTCGGCACCGTAATCAATAATCTTTTGCTCAACGAGTTCTCGAAGATTGTGATAGTCTATGCCCGGATTGCGTGTAATCCACCGCAAATCCCATATATCACGATGGCGAATATGGGATGACGCTGCAAACGCCACCTTGACACCAGCGCACCAGTGTCTGAATCGGTGGGGTTTAGCGTCTGAAGTTTTACCTCCACATCGTAGTGGCGCATCAGCATGCGTTCGAGTTCATCTTGAATACCACTCAGATCTGCCCTCGAGAACGAGCAATCTCATGAGCTGCTTCACGAAAATTAGCCCTCAACATATCGGGACTCCTTCCGGTCCGTCTCGGTTACTAAAGCCCTATTGCGTCCGACTCGACGGAGGTTACGTAAGGCGTATTCCTCGTTTGCGATGGGGATGGGATGGCCAATATCGCGCCGGTCAATAATATTTTGCTGGATTTCGGTAGGACTTGCGCCGGTGTGGGTAAACTCGATGACCCCGTAGGGAGTACGATATTCGCCCCGTCGCCCTGTCGTCATCAGCGTAATACGGTCAAGAGGAATCTGTGAGATGCGGCCCCACTGGGAAAGTGCAGACTCAAGACTCTCGAACACGTACTCGCCACGCCGCAACGTGAGCGCGACATCCTCGATGGTGGTAGGGCCAAGGTGCCTACTGTACGCAAATACGTAGACCCCACGCGCAGCGCGCACGAGCACATCCTGCGTCACGAGCCGTTCAATAGTTTTGCGAAATGCGGCAGGCGTAGGGTCATCGACAATCTTTGCAAGATCGCTGGTCGAATAGACGTATCGGCCTTGCTGATCCCACGTCGTTAATGTCTTGACTGCCTCAATAGTGTTCATGTAATACCGTGTACTTTCCTTTTTATGGTATACGTAAATACTATCTATTAGTATTATTTCTGTCAAGTATATGAGCAATCATGACCGTGTAACAAGTTTCGAGAACACCTCGCTCAAGAGATTCAGAACCTTTATCGCAAAACCGGTTTTATCACAGCTCATACTAAAAGTAAGAAAATGGACATCGTGCGTTAAGGATGAAGTGTCTCGGGGGGTAACAAATCGGTAAGTATCGTCTGATATCGTCAAGGTATGGCGATACACATCCTTGCAAGTCATCAGAGCGTGTGCTAAACTATTTTTTGAATAATACTATTAATGAAATGAGAGAATATGTTATTACGTGATGATTTGCTTGATCGTCTCGACCGCTTAGACGAAGCTGCTTCGCTTGTCTTTGACAAAGGTCAACACTTTCGCATGGTTCTTGTTGGCGGCGCGGCTTTGGTATTGATGGAATATACTATCCGTTCTACCCACGATATAGACGCACTCGAAGCCCCGCGTGAGCTACATTCGATGATGCAAGAATACGACATCAATATGCAATCGAGAGCATATTGCGACAGCTTCCCTTACAACTATGAGGATCGCCTTGTTTTGCTCGAAGGCGTGGGTGGTCGTCGGCTTTACTACTACTGTATGTCGCTTGAGGATAGCATTATCTCAAAACTGCATCGCATGGGAGATAACGACACGCAAGATCTTACCAGCGACAAGATTCTCGGATCGATTAATTGGACGCTTTTAGAACAACTTAAAAAGGAAGCAAGGATGAGTGCGTTGAGTGAAAACTCGACATCTCACAAGAATTTTTTGCACGCTTATGGAAACTATGTACGGGAGTATCGGCCATGAGAGTATTAACATTGCGCGGATTTCTCAAGCGCTATCTTACAGAACTGAGTGACTCGCCTGATTTGCGTATGACAAACCTTGTCGATGATTTGCTTGCCGGCAACGGCCGGCTTAAAGAGCCGTTGTTCGTCTACGCCAAACTCACCGCGCAAGGTGGCCGCTTGAGAGCCCTTCTCGCAGATTCCGTATTCGCTGGCGAGTATGAGCAGTTTGAGAGGCGCTACGAGGCCCACGACGGCGATGTGGCACTTCTTGGGCCAAGATACGCAAAGCTTATGGCGAGCTATGTTTCGGTAAGAGACAGGAGCGCAGAAAAACATCTCAAGAGCGTTATGCGAGAAAAAGTACTCAAAGGTTTACATGCCGGGCAGATGTCAAAATATCAAATGGCCAAAGAACTTGGGCTCAATCAAGGCAACATGTTTGCGTTTCTCGGTAAAGGTGAGCTGGGAGCGATGAGTGTGAGTAACGCTCGTGCTATGGTGGCATTGCTTGACCATGCAACAAGTTTCGGGGTGCCGGCTACAAGCGGCGAGGAGAGATGAGGAGGGTACCCTTGTGCTCAGAGGAGTTTGATGCCGAGCTTAACGCCAATTGATAGATAAGGTCTCCCAAAGTCTCTGCGTCGCAATGGGTACTATCGAGAACGAGGTCATAATTTTTCCAGTCCGAATAATCTATGCCATACATTCGTTCGTAGCGAGATTGCTCTTCCTCGACTCTCGCTACAAGCAACTCTTTTGCCTCTTCCTTGGACGTGTAACTCTCTGTGGCTCCGCGATCATCCCTGAAAACTCTCTCAGCTGCCACATCGATATCGACCGTGATGAAAACCTTGTACGAGTCTTTCGCAAAATGCCAGGCAAGTCTCGAGTCAAAGACTATATTCTCATCGATTCTTTCTCTGTTTATCTGAGCCACGGCCTCGTCGATCATTTTGTCAAACTCGCTATGCTCGCCCATATAGGCATTCATCTCGAGGGTAGTCATGTTGCGCTCAGCAGCCAAACTTCTCTGTATGCTGCCCGTCGAATACCGCGAAAAGCCGTATCTCCGCTCAAGATACGTGCAGATTGTAGTTTTCCCGCTTCCCAAGCTACCGGTAATTGCAATATGCATGTATCCACCTTCTAGTAAATTCTAGTAAACCTCATCTGCCCGCAAGTGGTCATTGAGTTCGGTGAGCAGCCCTTTGATTTGCTCCTCACGTTACCGCTTTGGAAAGGTTCTGTCAAACCGCACGAGTCCTTACGGTCCAATCATGAAAACCGCCCCAAAACACTAGCGCGCGGCTGCCGGACCTGTTAAACTAGATATAGATGTTATTACGTAAACATGTTAGTACGAGAGTGCTTTGAACGAGAGTACTCTGGATGTCGCGTAAGCCGGAGCGCATGCGACGCACGGAGACGGGCAGCTAGGGTGCTTGAGGAAATGAGGGCAGCATGAAACCTGAGAAACTTACGGGAAGCGCTGGCGCTGGCGTCACCTCCGACGCCTCGTCCGGTGCCACCCCGGATACCGACGCACCGCGCAGCCGCAAGCGTCAAAACACCACGATAGCAGTCATTATCGCGCTCCTCCTGCTCCTGTTTGGAGCATTTGCGTGGGGTACGATACAGCGTGCCGTCAACCAGTTTGCGCGCGCCGCACTGCCCGAAGCGAGACTGCACGATGTCTTTACGCGCGAAGCTGAGGATACCTGGCACAAGGAAGTCTGGGTACAAAACACCGGCAACGTGCCGTTCATCGCACGTATTCAAGCCAAAGAATTCATGCAGTGGCTCCAAGATGGAGGCACCGACGGCTCCAACATGCTCAATGAGTACCTTACGACAGCCCAAGACTCTCGCATTCCCATTCCGTTTGCCCCTCTGAACACGTCTAACACCGATGCGATGGATGCGATGGCCGCTACCCTCCTTGAGAGCGGCTGGGGCACAAACTCGCTGATCGATACCGACACGGCAAACCCCTGGTTTGTTATCCCGAGCACTTCTTGGACCAATCACGGCACGACCTGGGACGATCCGCCGCCAGCACCAGCAACGCCCGATCCTTTTGGCAAGTACTGGGAGTGGGGAAGCAGTGGAGCCGGTCCTACCCGCACCGACTTGAGCGTGAGCGTCATGACCTTCGCCCAGTGGGATGCATCGCGTCCTGCTGACACGTGGGTACTGTGCGAAGACGGATTCTTCTACTATTCGTCTGCCGTAGATCCAGATACTGACACCGCCCTTCTTATGAATACGGTCAGCTACAACAACGCACGCCTGCGCAGCGAGGCGTTTTACTACGCAATTGATCTGACCATGGAAGTCGTCAGCCAAGAAGATGCTGATGCGATGCGCTACGGTGCCGACCCCTTTGAGGGCGGCGAGAGCCCGTGGACGATGCAAGCTGCAGGCCCTAACGGCCGCGAAGTCATCAACCACATCTGGCCTCTGGAAGGCCCGCCTATCGGTGGCTTTAGCATCACCATCAACGGCATCTCTGAAGACTTTAGCAACACAGACCGCCTCGTCGAGGTCATCCAAAACGACACCGTGACCTTTGAGGTCAACGCCATCTCAACGGGCGATCCGCTCTACTACCAGTGGCAGCTAGAGAATTCTTGGACCGACATCTCCGGTGCTACCAACGTGACCTACAGCCCGCCGACGACTACAGTAGGCTCTGAGAACTATCGCGTACTGGTCTCAACTGAAAGCGACCCGGCAGAGCGCGACGCAAGCAACACGACTGTCTCTGCCGTTATCACGGTAGAGGTCGAGGCGTTGCCGACTCCGCCGGTACCCACCCCTGTCATCCCGACAAGGCGTGACTTTGGTCCGGTACAGTTCTTTAGGATAGCTGAGGCAACGGTCGGTGGAGTTACCTATGACCTGCTGGTAACACGCTACGTATATGGCGCCACCCCGACGGCTGCCTGGGCTAATGTATTGTTTAACGCATCGGGCCAGGGTAACTTCTGGCTGACTAACGAAGCAGGCACGGGCCAGTCTACCGTTATTGCGGGCATGGACAGCTGGTATAACGGCCTTACCGGTGCAGGTCTTGATTCAGGTACTGACAATCTCAAGTCTCTTGCGGTACAGGCCGATTTCACCGGCAGCAACGCAGGTGCTGGTAGCACACGTACCTTTGGTACCGAAGGCTTGACCGGACATCCCAGCGTGACAGCACTGGCAGGCACCACGAACGCTGACGTAGCCGCAAACATTGCATTCATGCAAAATCCGGAAAACTATCCGGATGCAATCTCGATGCCTTCGAGCAGAGCAGCAGCGAATCCCACGTCGTCATCGCCAAGCACGGGTCAAGGCGTTGTCGCCTTCCCGCTGTCAGGCAAAGAGATACTGAGCTACTTCACCAATATTGGGACAAATACGTTTACCGAAGAGAGCGTACTTGCACCACGAGCTTACGGCATTGCTGCCAATCACGCAGGGTCGACGACGACCCGCAGTTGGTGGTCGCGTTCGCGTGGTGGCGCTGCCGCTACGGCCGGCTCTGTGAACAACGGTGGTGATGTGTACGGGTCATGGGGTGGCCTGA